>CAWIKT010000048.1:0-119780 GCA_963836555.1 uncultured Actinomycetota bacterium
CAACCCTGCTACTGTACTCCATCGCAAAAGTGCCGTCAAACTGCACGTTTCACTGCCCGAGAGCAGGTGTGCGCCGTACCTAGCCGCCTACTGTACCCGCTCGATTTCTGCGCCGAGACTCGCCAGGTTCTCTACGAACAATGGGTAGCCGCGATCGATGTGAAAGACATCGTGGACCTCGGTGTCCCCGTCCGCGACCAGGCCCGCAAGCACCAGGCCAGCGCCGGCTCGGATGTCAGACGACCACACCGGTGCACTCGACAACTGCGGCAGACCTCGCACGACCGCATGGTGCCCGTCGGTGCGCGCGTCAGCACCCAGCCGGATCATCTCCTCGACGAACCGGAACCGCGCTTCGAAGACGTTTTCGGTGATCATCGACGTGCCGTCGGCGATCGATGCCAGCGCAATCGCCATCGGCTGAAGATCAGTGGGGAAGCCGGGAAACGGCAGGGTCGCGACGTTGATGGCTTTGGGCCGCTCGTACTGGGTGATCCGGAAGCTGTCGTCTGTCTGGGTCACGGTCGCGCCGGCATCGTGCAGCTTGTGCAGCACAACCTGCAGATGTGCCGGGTCGATGCCGGTCACCGTGACATCCCCGTGGGTCATTGCAGCGGCGATTCCCCACGTGGCGGCCACAATTCGGTCGCCGATCACGCGATGTTCCGTGGGATACAGCCGCGGCACCCCGGTGATCGTCATCGTCGGCAAGCCCGCACCTTCGACGTTCGCGCCCATCTGGTTCAGCATCGTGCACAGGTCAACCACGTCCGGTTCGCGGGCCGCATTGTGGATCGTCGTGACACCGTCGGCCAGAACCGCGGCCATCAAGATGTTCTCGGTCGCTCCCACCGAGGGGAATTCGAGCTGAATCTCCGCGCCGTGCAACGTGTCCGCGTGCGCTACCACACAACCGTGCTCGATGTTGCAGACGGCGCCGAGCTGCCGCAGACCGGCTTGGTGCATGTCCAGCGGACGCGATCCAATGGCGTCGCCGCCGGGTAGAGCGACCTTGGCACGCTTGCACCGACCCACCAGCGGGCCGAGCACGCAGACCGACGCCCGGAACTGGCGTACCGCGGCGAAGTCGGCGTCGTATTTGAGTTCGTCGGGCGAGGTGATGCGTACCGTCGCGCCGTCCAGCTCGACGTTGGCGCCCAGGCCTCGCAACACCTCGGCCATCAGCGGCACGTCAAGGATGTCGGGGCAATTGGTGATGGTGCTGGTTCCTTCGGCCAGCAGCGCCGCCGCCATCAGCTTCAGAACGCTGTTCTTGGCTCCCCCAACAGCGACTTGACCCGACAACCGACTCCCACCGGTCACCACGAAACGCTCGGTCACGCGCGTTAGTTTAGTGAAGCGGTATCGCCCTGTCAGTCAGCTAGGTACGTTCGTGGTCATGGCCGTGCATCTGACTCGCATCTACACCCGGACCGGCGACGACGGGACGACGGGGTTGAGCGACTTCTCGCGGGTCTCCAAGAACGACACGCGATTGGTGGCATACGCGGACTGCGACGAAGCCAATGCGGCTATCGGCACTGCCATTGCCTTGGGCGCCCCAGAGAAGCGCATCGCAGACGTGCTGCGACAGATCCAGAACGACCTGTTCGACGCCGGCGCGGACCTCTCGACACCGGTTGTCGAGAACCCAGAGCATCCACCGTTGCGGATCACGCAGGAATACATCGACCGACTCGAGCGCTGGTGTGACGACTTCAACGAAGCCCTGCCGCCGCTCACTTCCTTTGTGCTGCCGGGCGGTTCGGCTCTGTCGGCGCTGCTGCACGTCGCCCGAACCGTGGCGCGCCGCGCCGAACGTTCGGCCTGGGATGCCATCGAGGAGCACCCGTCGGAAGTCAGCACGCTGCCGGCAAAGTATCTGAATCGCTTGTCCGACTTGTTGTTCATCTTGTGCCGAGTCGTCAACCCCGACGGCGATGTGCTCTGGCAACCCGGCGGCGGGCGCTCCGGCTAACAGCTGCGTCAGGTGCTGCGTCGACGTGCCCGCGGCGACGGCCGTGACTCCAGCCACGACTGAAAAGCGGTCAAGGCGCCTCGATCCAAGGCTATTTCGTAATCTGCCTTGCGATCCTGGGAGGTATCACGCAATTCCAGCACGATGATCTCTTCGGCCATGATGTCGAACTCGTCGCCGCGCGGTGACCGCCGCGATACGACCTCGACACCGCGCCTGTTGAGCTGACGGTCCGGCCACAACCGCACACTCGAGAGTCGATAAAAGGCGGCATCCGCTCCGCGATAACGGATTACGCCGTGACGCCAACCGTGGCCGCCCACCGCCGGGATGTCCCGCATGATCGCCGCGGTCCCACCTTGGCGCAGCTTCCACAGCCGGTAGCTCAGGGCGACGACCGCGAGTCCCAGCACAGCGACAAGCACGACCATGACGATCATGAGCGTGCTCATAGCCGCGGTCCGTCAGTCGAGCGCGCCGACGGCGCGCAGTCTGCCGCGTCCCCGGGCAGCAATGCGAGGGTCGTCTGACTCCGAATCCTCTTTGGCCGCAGACTCGTCGATCTCCGACTCGAATTGCGCGGACTCGGCGAGGATGCTGACGCTCTCCTCGGTGATCGACAGGAAACCGCCTTCGACCGCGACCCGAAGGTCGTCCTCGCCCTCACGCTCGACACGAACCATGGCGTCGTCGACCAGTTGCGCAACCAGCGGGATGTGACTGGGCATGATCCCGATCTCCCCCACCGTGGTGCGCGTGAAGAGGAACGTCGCCTCGCCCGACCAGATCTTCCGGTCGACGGCAACGATCTCCACGTTCAGCACGGCCATCTCACACCTGCCCTTCCACGCTCAACCCTGGCCGATGGCACCGACGCATCACAGCTTGGCGCCGAAGCTTTCGGCCTTCTTGGCCAGGTCGTCCAGGCCACCGATGAGGAAGAACGCCTGCTCGGGGATGTGGTCGAAGTCGCCCTTGGCCAGCTTGTCGAACGCTTCGATGGTTTCCTTCAGCGGAACTGTGGAGCCAGGCTGGCCGGTGAACTGCTCGGCCGCCATCATGTTCTGCGACAAGAACCGCTCGATTCGGCGTGCCCGGTTGACCTGCTGCTTGTCTTCCTCGGACAGCTCGTCAATACCCAGAATCGCGATGATGTCCTGAAGGTCCTTGTAGCGCTGCAGGATTCGGATGACTTCCTGCGCTACCCGGTAGTGCTCTTCGCCGACGATCGCCGGGTCCAGGATGGTCGAACTGGAGGCCAGCGGGTCCACCGCCGGGAAGATGCCCTTGGAGAACACGTTTCGCGATAGCTCGGTCGTCGCGTCCAGGTGAGCGAACGTCGTCGCCGGCGCCGGGTCGGTGTAGTCGTCGGCGGGCACGTATACCGCCTGCATGGAGGTGATGGACTTGCCTCGGGTTGAGGTGATCCGCTCCTGCAGCTCACCCATCTCGTCCGCCAGCGTGGGCTGGTAGCCCACTGCGGACGGCATGCGGCCGAGCAGCGTCGACACCTCGGAGCCGGCCTGGGTGAACCGGAAGATGTTGTCGATGAACAGCAGCACGTCCTGGCCCTGCTCGTCACGGAAGTACTCGGCCATCGTCAACGCCGACAACGCAACTCGCATACGAGTGCCGGGCGGCTCGTCCATCTGACCGAACACCAGCGCGGTGTCCTTGAGCACATCGGCGTCCGCGAGCTCGACCCAGAGGTCGTTGCCCTCACGGGTGCGCTCCCCGACGCCGGCGAAAACCGAAGTACCACCGAAGTTTCGGGCGATACGGTTGATCATCTCCTGGATCAGAACCGTCTTACCCACACCGGCCCCACCGAACAGGGCGATCTTTCCACCACGCACGTAGGGCGTCAGCAGGTCGACGACCTTCAGGCCGGTCTCGAGCATTTCGGTGCGCGGCTCGAGCTCGTCGAACGGCGGGGGCTTGCGGTGAATCTCCCAGTGATCGAAGTCTTCTCCGTAGCCCGGGTCGTCCAGGCAGTCGCCCAGCGCGTTGAACACGTGACCCTTGACGCCGTCGCCGACCGGAACCGAGATCGCGTTACCGGTGTCGGTTACCTCGACACCGCGGACCAGACCGTCGGTCGGCTGCATCGAGATCGCACGAACCAGATTGTCGCCGAGGTGCTGCGCGACCTCCAGCGTCAGGGTCTTCGCCAACTCCTTGTAGGTGATCTCGGCGTGCAGGGCGTTGAACAGTTGGGGTACCGAGCCACGCGGGAATTCGACGTCGACAACGGGTCCGGTGATCCGCACGACGCGGCCGTGGGTGTCGCTGCCGTTGGATTTCGTCGACTTCTCAGCCTTTTGGTTGGTAGCAGCCATATCCTCTTCGCTTCCTGATGGGGCTTATTTGGCGTCGGCGAGCGCGTTGGCGCCACCGACGATTTCGCTGATTTCCTGAGTGATCTGGGCCTGCCGCTCACGGTTGGCCTCTAGCGTGAGCGACTTGATCAGGTCGTCGGCGTTGTCGCTGGCCGACTTCATCGCCCGTTGCCGCGAGGCCAGTTCTGACGCAGCGGACTCGAGCAGCGCCGAAAAGACGCGGGTCGCGATGTAACGCGGGAGCAGCGCGTCGAACAGTGTCGTCGCGTCCGGCTCAAACGAGTACAACGTCTTCGGCTCGTTGTTGTCCTCGACGTACTCCACCACCATCGGAGCCATCCGGTGCGCTCCGACCGATTGCGACATCATCGATTTGAATTCGGTATAGACGATGTGCAATTCGTCGACCGCGGACTCTTCATTGGACTCGTCGTTGTCGCCCGCGCCGGCCATGAATGCGCTCACCAGCGTCTCGGCGATCTCTAACGCATTTTCGTAGCTGGGTCGCTCCGAAAACCCGGTCCACGAGTCGCTGATGTCCCAATTACGGAACTTGAAGTAGCCCTGCGCCTTGCGTCCGACGGTGTAGATCACCGGGGTCTTGCCATCTTGCCGCAGGCGCGAGAAGAGCTCCTCGGCCTTGCGGAAGGCGCTGGAGTTATACGCGCCGCACAGGCCGCGGTCAGACGAGACCACCAGCACGGCTACCCGTTTCGGTGAGGACTTCTCGACCAGCAGCGGGTGATCGAGAGCCGCTTCCGAGGCCAGCGTGGTGAGCACGCGGGTGATCTCGTCGGTGTAGGGCCGGGCCTCTTTCAAACGCGCCTGAGCCTTGCCGATGCGCGAAGTCGCAATCATCTCCTGGGCCTTGGTGATCTTCTTGATCGCCCCGGCGGAACGAATGCGACCCCGCAGTTCGCGAAGTGTGGCAGCCATTCGATTACTTCTTCTGCTCCGGCGGTGCGGGCTTGTGTACCTGCACCGCTTCTTTCTCCACCTCTTCTTCGTCGAGAGGCTCGACGTGCTCGTCCGGCACCACCGAGCCGCCGCCGGTCGCCGCGAACCCCTTCTTGAAGTCCTTGATCGCGTCTTCTAGCTTCTTCTCGGTCTCTTCGCTGAGCTTCTGCGACTCCTTGATGTCGGACAGGATGCCGTCCTTGCCGCCCCGGAGGTGGTCGATGAACTCGCCCTCGAAGCGGTGCACGTCTTCGGCAGGCACCGAGTCGAGGTGGCCGCCGGTGCCCAGGAAAATAGACACCACCTGCTCCTCAACCGGCGCCGGCTGGTACTGCGGCTGCTTGAGCAACTCGACCAGCCGCTCGCCGCGATCGAGCTGCGCCTTGGACGTGGCGTCCAGGTCCGACGCGAACGCCGCGAACGACTCCAGCTCTCGGTACTGCGACAGGTCCAGTCGCAGCGAGCCGGCCACCTCTTTCATGGCCTTGATCTGCGCAGCACCACCGACACGCGACACCGAGACACCGACGTTGATCGCCGGGCGCACACCCTGATTGAACAGGTCGGACTCCAAGAAGACCTGGCCGTCGGTGATCGAGATGACGTTGGTCGGAATGTAGGCGGAGATGTCGTTGGCCTTGGTTTCGATCACCGGAAGGCCGGTCAGCGAACCGCCGCCGAGCTCGTCGGAGAGCTTCGCGCAACGCTCGAGCAGCCGCGAGTGCAGGTAGAAGACGTCACCCGGGTATGCCTCACGCCCCGGCGGACGACGCAGCAGCAACGAGATGGCGCGGTACGCCTCGGCCTGCTTGCTCAGGTCGTCGAAGACGATCAGCACGTGTTTGCCGTTGTACATCCAGTGCTGGGCGATCGCCGAACCGGTGTAGGGCGCAAGCCATTTGAACCCGGCGGAGTCGGAGGCCGGCGCCGCGACGATGGTGGTGTAGTCCATCGCGCCGCCCTCGTCGAGCGCGCGCCGCACCGACGCGATCGTGGTGCCCTTCTGGCCGATGGCGACATAGACGCAGCGAACCTGCTTCTTCTCGTCGCCGCTCTCCCAGTTCTCGCGCTGGTTCAGGATGGTGTCGACGCACACGGCGGTCTTACCGGTCTTGCGGTCTCCGATGATCAGCTGACGCTGGCCGCGACCGATCGGCGTCATCGCGTCGATGGCCTTGATGCCGGTCTGCAGCGGCTCGGACACACTCTGCCGCTGCACCACCGACGGAGCCTGAATCTCCAACGCGCGGCGGGTTTCTGCCTTGATGTCGCCCTGACCGTCGATCGGCTCACCCAGCGGGTTGATCACGCGACCGAGGAACTCGTCGCCGACCGGAACCGAGAGGACCTCACCGGTGCGCTTGACCTGCTGACCTTCTTCGAGCTTTTCGAAGTCACCAAGGATCACGGCACCGACGCTGTGCTCGTCGAGGTTCAGCGCGACACCGAGGACGCCACCGGAGAACTCGAGGAGCTCCTGGGTCATCACCGACGGCAGGCCCTCGACGTGTGCGATGCCGTCACCGGCGTCCACGACGGTGCCCACCTCTTCTTTGGTGGTGTCGGAGGTGAAGGAGCTTACGTACTCCTCGATCGCACCCTGAATGTCGTCAGCCGAGATAGTCAACTCTGCCATGGCTTTTCGTTCTTCCTGCTTGTCGATGTGTTACGTCGGTAGGGGGTCAGTCGGGCAACTGGGTCTGGGCCGCGGCGAGACGCGACGACAGCGTGCCGTCGATGATCTCGTCGCCGACGGAAATGGCGAGCCCGCCGAGCAGCTCTGGGTCGATGGAGATCTGCGCCGTGACCGGGTGGCCGTAGATCCGGCTCAGCACCTCGGTGAGGCGCGTCTGCTGGGCCTCGCTGAGTTCGGCCGCCGCTCTCACCTGCGCGACGATCTCGCCACGTCGAGCCACCGCGACCTTGGCCAGCTCTTGCACGGCATCTTCGGCCGGCCGTCCACGAAGCAACTCGACCGTCTTGGCCAAGAGATCGGTCGTGATCTCGTTGACCCCAGCACCCGCATTGCCAAGAACGTTGCGCAGCAATTGAACTCGGGCATCCGCCGGCGTGTCGTAGTCACCCAGCAAGATGGCCAGCCGCGGCTGGGCGTCGAGGACACGGGCGAACCGGAACAGCTGGTCTTCCACCTCGTCGAGTTGGCCGGCTTGATCGGCGCGAATCAGCTGCGCCTGCCGCCCCGCCATCTCGATGGCGTCGATCAGGTCGCCGTCGGCCGACCAACGTTGGGAGACCGCCGTCTTCGCGACTTCCAGCGCGGGCTCACCCACCTTGCCCGACACCAGGCGTTCGAGCAGTCGGACTCGCGGCGTCGCGTCCTCGGCGGGTTGGGTGAGGTAACGGGTGACCACGGCCTCTTGATTCAGCAGCACCGCAATGGATATCAGATCATCGGCAAGCGACGACAACCCTTGGTCGTCGAGGCCGTCGGCGATCTCACCGAACTTGTCCAGCAGTTCGGTCAGTCCCTGCCGGCTGGCCGAGCGCATCTTGGTGGCGACGGGGTATTGAATCTCGGCCGTCGAGGACGCCATCTCGTCGAGATCGTCGAGGAAACGGTCCACAGTCGCCGACTGCTGAGCCGGGTCGGCGACGTAACCGCGCACCAATGCGCTTGCCCGGTGCACTGATTCGGCACCAATGTCCTGACGCAGTTGACGGATCAACTGCGCACGCATCAACTCGGCCTGCTTGATGCCCTGCTGCTTGATCCGCTCGGCGTCGCTGTCGGCCTGTGCGCGCAGTTGCTCGCCGATGCGTTGTGCGTCGGCCTGCGCGTCTTCGGTCAACCGCTGCGCCTCCGCGTTGGCGTCTTCCTTCGCCTTGGCGTGAGCACGGCTGGCCTCGGCCAACCGGTCGGCGGCGGCCGAGGAGTCCGCCAACTGCTGGCGCACAGTGTCTTGCCGGTCTGCCATCATCTTGCGCACCGGCGGGACGACGTAGCGCCAGACCAGCAGAATGATTGCGACAAACCCTACGAGCTGCCCGATGAATGTTGACATTTCGTGCTTACCGCTCCGAACCTGTGGCCGAGACCGAGGTGCTGATCTCGACGCCGAGGATGCGGCTCGCGAGCGTGGTGGAGATGTTCTCCACCCGCGTGCGAAGGTCCGCAGCCACGGCGTCACCCTCCCGCTTGAGTTGCTCGGCGGCGTCTTGCAGCGTTGAGGAAACTTCTTCCTCGGCCTTTCCCCGCTTTTCGTCGACGACCTTGCGGCCCTCTGTTCGAGCCTCGTCGCGAGCCGCCGATGCAGTGACTCGAGCGGCGGACAGCGCCTTCTCGTAGTCCTCGTGGGCAGCGGCGAATTGCTCGGCTGATTTCTTGTTGTCTGCAGCCGTCTTGGTGACCATGTTGTCGCGCTCGTTGAGCACCTTCGCGATCGGCGGGACCACGAAGGTGGCAATCACGCCGAGCACGATCAAGAAGATGATCAGCACGACGAAGAAGGTGCCGTTGGGCAGAAGAAAGTTACCTTCGGCCTGGTTGGCAGCCGCCAGAACCACAGCGCTCATGTCACCCATATCGACTGTTTACTTGACTGGCGTGGCGAAGACGAACAGCGCCATGAAGGCCAGGTTGATGAAGTAGGCCGCCTCGACCAGACCAACCGTGATGAAGAACGGTACGAACAACCGTCCCTGCGCCTCGGGCTGCCGGGCGATCCCGGCGATCAGAGCGTTACCGGCGACACCGTCACCGATACCGGCACCAATCGCGCCACCGGCCATGATCAGTCCACCGCCGATGAGGGCGCCCTCCGCGATTTGTGGGTTCATTGCTTATCCTCCTTGATATTTGGTAGCGGTCTACCAAGTCTGTGGTGGTCGAGACAGGACGTCTTAATGGTCGTCTCCCTCCAGTTCCATCGACTGGCTGAAGTACAGGATCGTCAGCAGCGCGAAGATGAACGCCTGAATCGCGCCGACGAAGAGGTCGAATGCCTTCCAGATCGCGTTCGGCGCCCACAGCACATACGGCGGGAACAGCGCGATCAGCGCGACCAGGATGCCACCGGCGAAGATGTTGCCAAAAAGTCGGAGCGACAACGAGATCGGCTTGGCCAGCTCTTCGACCACGTTGATCGGCATGAAGATGATTCCGACCACCTTGGGCAGCGAGCCCCAGACGTGGCCCTTGAGCACCTTGGCCGGATACCCGACGGGTCCCGCTCGCCAGATGCCGGCCAGGTGGTAGCAGATGAAGACGAACAGCGCGAGGGCCAACACGTAGTTGATGTCCGACGCCGGCGGAGCGAACAACTCCTTCGGCGACCCGCCGGGTCCGCTGGTGTACTGGACCGGCAGCACCGACAACCAGTTCGAGATCAGGATGTACACGAAAAGCGTTACTGCCAAAGGCAATACGAAGGGAGCGATGCGCATTCCGATCGCGCTTTCGATCTGGTTGCGCATCTGGATCGTGATCGCCTCGAAGAACAGCTGCACTCCGCCGGGGACGCCGCTGGAGGTGACCTTGGCGCGCAAGAAGAATGCCAGCGCGAGCACGATGACGGCCGCGAGCGCCGACGACGCAACCGTGTCGAGGTTGATGGTCAGGCCGAGCAATTTGACGGTCTCATGATGACCGACCTCGATGGCGCCCTCCGCAAGCAGCGTCTCAGTCATTGCTGTATTCCGTCCCTTCGCTACCATCGGCCGCCCCGCTACGCATCTTCTTCCATACGGGCAGCGAGGTCGTCAGCACCAGCAGTACCTGGAAGAGAGCAAGTCCAAACAGCACGCCCAGCCCGGCCGGCCGAAACACGAACGCGATCGCCAACCCGATAGTCGTGATCACCAGCAGTCGCGTCGCGGAGTTCGCCGCCATCTTCTTCTTCAGCGGGTGCTCTTCGGCGGTGATCGCCGCCACCGAACGCTGCACGCCGAGCGCGTTGAGCAAACCCAGCAACAGCCCGACACCGAAGAAAACGCCGACCATCGGATTGCCCACGGCGGCTGCGATGGCGACCGCGACGGCGGTCAGCGCGACCGAGATGGCGAGGAGTCGAATGGGCCGGAACGCAATGGACGGGAACACCAACGGCGCGTCCTGCGCTGGTGTAGTCACTGCAGCACCTCAGTCCTCGTTCGGGGGGAGTTGTGTGTTGCTCATTACGTGGCCCGTTGAGCGTATCGGAGCGCTTTCACCGCACTCGCATCACCCAAGGGACCACTCCCCATTGTCGGTCGTTGGTCGACAGGATCGGAGCTGGCTCCGACTGCCGATGGCCGGCAACCCGCGAGGTTATTTCGGGTTCTACCAGCACCGTACCATATTCCACGAGGACTCTACTACTCCTCGTCGTAGACATCGTCACGGCGCCGGAGTAGCGGTATCAACGTCGCGAAGATAGCGATCGCGATCGCACCGAGCATGACCGCGGCGGTGTCCCTGGGGTTGAAGAAGATGGTGCTTGCCGTGCCGAAAGCGACAATGCCCACCCAGAGATAAATGATCAGCACCACCCGTCGATGCGAATGGCCGATCTGCAGCAGTCGGTGATGTAGGTGCATCTTGTCCGGACTGAACGCGCTGCGCCCGGCCCGGGTGCGGCGCACGATCGCCAGCAACAAGTCGAGCATCGGCACAAACATGACCGCGACGACCAATAGGAACGGCGACAGCAGAGCAAACACATCGCGGGCGCCGTAGGCGTTTTGCGAAATGGGCCCCGCGGCCGTCGTCGAGGCCGCGGCCAGCATGAGTCCGATCAGCATCGAACCGGAATCGCCCATGAAGATCTTGGCCGGATGGAAGTTGTGCGGCAGGAAACCCAGACAGGCGCCGGCCAGCACAACCGAGATGACCGCGGGCGGATAGAACAACACGTCGCCGCCGTGGTCGCGAAGAAGCCCGACGGAGAACATGCAGATTGCCAGCGCCGTGATCAATCCCAGCCCCGCGGCCAGACCGTCGAGTCCGTCGACGAAGTTCATCGCGTTGACGATCGACACGGTCAGAGCCAGCGTGAGCAGAATTGACGACACCTGGTCGAGCACGATCGTGCCCACGCCGCCCAGCGGGATATAGAGGACGCTCCAGGCCACGCCCATCGTGACAAGCACGCTGGCCGCGGTGATCTGACCGGCGAATTTCGTCAGCGCGTCGAGGCCCCACCGATCGTCGATCAGGCCGATGCCCATGATCAGGCCGCCCGCCAGCACAACCGCGGGCATGCCCGTCGAGTAGACGAACCCGCGGGTGAGCGCGGGAAGTTGCGATGCCAAAAACACCGCGGCGACTACGCCGATGTACATGGCCAGCCCGCCCATTCGCGGCGTCGGCGTGACGTGCACATCGCGTTCGCGTGGATATGCGACGGCGCCGAACCGGGTTGCCAGCGTGCGCACGGGGCCGGTGGCGAAGTAGGTGATGATCGCAGCGGTCAGGCCGACGAGTGCGAGTTCACGCAAGGGAACACCGGCGCCGCGATCAGCCAGGGCGAGCAAACCACCGGCGAGGTTGTCGGCACCGCTGAGCATCCGAAAAACCGTACTGCACCGCCCTGAGATCGATCTGAGCCGGTCAACCCGCCAGAGTGCCGGCGTCGACGCCGAGTACTTCGGCGATGCGCTCGGCGCTGACCGGACCGGCTCGCAGGATGCGCGGTTCCGGGGCGGTCAGATCCAGGATCGTCGAAGCCGACTGCTCGGCTGCGGGCCCGCCATCGAGGTAGACGTCGACGAGGTCACCGAGCTGTTGGCGCGCATCGCCGGCGTTTACCGCGGGCGGACGTCCCGAAATGTTGGCGCTGGAGACGGCCATCGGCCCGACCTCGCGCAGCAGTTCGATCGCGACCGGGTGCAGCGGCATCCGCAGCATGACGGTGCCGCGGGCGTCACCCAGATCCCATTGCACCGACGGCGCCTGCCGGACCACCAGGCTCAGTGCACCTGGCCAGAATGCGCGGACCAGGTTGCGCATCGACGGGGACACCGTCATGGCCAGGCCGTCGATGGTGTGCCAGGAGCCGACGAGCACCGGCACCGGCATGTCGCGGCCGCGGCCCTTGGCGGCCAGCAGTGCAGCCACCGCGGTGCTGTTGAACGCATCGGCGCCCAACCCGTAGACCGTATCGGTCGGCAGAACGACCAGGCCGCCGTTTTTCACCGCAGCGGCCGCCGAAGTGATTGCGCGCGAGCGCTGTTCGTGATCAGTGCAGTCGAAGGTATCGCTCATGAGCCACTGCCGCTTCGGCGGGCCGTGACGAATCGCGGCCGCCCGGTGAGATCGTCATGCGAGACAATGGCGTCGAATGACGCTGTCTCGCTAAGCAATTCGACGGTCGCCGAGGATGTGGTGTCGTCGTGTTCGATGGCGAACAGACCGCCGGGACGGAGCAGTCGTTCGGCCAGCTTGACGATCGGGCCGATCACCGCCATCCCGTCCGGCCCGCCGAAGACGGCATGCGACGGATCATGGTCGATGACCTCGGGTTCGAGCTCGGCGCCGTCGGGAACGTAGGGCGGGTTGGACACCAGCAGGTCCACTCCCCCGTCGAGTTCGCTCAGCACGCCGGGCCCCGTCACATCGGCGTGCAGCAACTCGACGGCGGTGCCGGTCGCGTTGCTGCGGGCATACTCAAGAGCCACCTCGGAGTCGTCGACGCCAATGACCCGGGCGTGGGGCCAATGCCGGGCGACGCCGAGCGCCAGCGCACCCGAACCGGTGCACAGGTCGACGATCACTGGCGCGTGCGGTAGGCGTTGTCCAACAGCCCATTCCAGAATCGACTCGGTTTCGGGGCGAGGGATGAAGACACCCGGCCCGACTGTCAAGGTCAGGGGACCGAAAGCGGCAGTCCCGGTCAGGTGTTGCAGTGGAACGCGGCGCGACCGATCGGCGATCGTGGCACGGTAGCGGTCGAAGAAAGTGTCATCAGGCGGAGCGAGCAGAGCCAGCCGCCCGCGCTGGGTGCCGGCCAGATGCGCCGCCAGTTCTTCGGCGTCATTGCGGGCGGAGTCGATGCCGGCTTCTGCGAGCAGCGTTGTCGCCGAGTCGATTGCGCAGCGCAGTCGGGTTGTCATGCCTGCTGTAACCGGGCTTGCTTGTCGGCGGCGCCCAGGGCGTCGAAGAGTGCATCCAGGTCGCCGTCCAGAACCTGGTCGAGGTTGTGTGCCTTGAAATTGATCCGATGGTCGGCGATCCGGTTCTCCGGGAAGTTATAGGTGCGGATGCGCTCACTGCGGTCTACGGTGCGGATCTGGCTGGCCCGGTCGGCCGATGCGTCGGCCTGCGCCTGCTCCTCGGCCAGTGCCTGCAGACGGGCCGCGAGCACCAGCATGGCGCGGGCCTTGTTCTGCAGTTGCGACCGCTCGTTCTGGCAGGTGACCACAATTCCGGTGGGCAGGTGGGTGATTCGTACCGCGGAATCGGTCGTGTTGACGCCCTGACCGCCCTTACCGGATGACCGGTAGACGTCGATCCGCAGATCCGAATCGTCGATCTGCACCTCGCCCACCTCTTCGGGCTCGGGATAGACCAGCACGCCCGCGGCCGAGGTATGCACGCGGCCTTGGGATTCGGTGACCGGAACCCGTTGCACGCGGTGCACGCCGCCCTCGAATTTCAGGCGCGACCACACGCCGTCGACGGAGTCGCCCTTGCTGGCGATGGTCAGCGTCGCGTCCTTGTATCCGCCCAAGTCGGAGTAGGTTTCGTCGAGCACGGTCACGGTCCAGCCGTGCCTCTCCGCGTAGCGGATGTACATCCGGGCCAGGTCCGCGGCGAACAGGGCGGACTCTTCGCCGCCCTCACCGGATTTGACCTCGAGCACGACATCGTCGGCGTCGTGCGGGTCGCGCGGCGCGAGCATGTCGCTGAGCTTGGTCTCCAGTCGTCGACCCGCGTTTCGAGCTCGGTGACCTCGTCGGCGAATGACGAGTCGTCGACCGCGAATTCACGCGCGGTCTCGAGATCGTCGCGCGCCGAGGTGAGCTGACGGTGGGTCGCCACGATCGGAGCCAGCCGCGCGAACCGGCGGCCGACCTTGCGGGCGTTGGCGGCATCGCTGTGCAGCTCCGGGTCGGACAGCTTGGCCTCGAGGTCGGCATGCTCGGCCACCAGCGCATCAATGGCTGGTCCGACTTGCGTCATGCTCACCTCCTCGCTGGACTCTCCCACACAATGAAACGACGCCCGTCCTGCGCGGTTATCGCGACAGTCCGGGCGTCGATCGTGCTACTTGTCGGCTGAAGCTTCCTTGTCGGCGCCGGGCGTGCGCTTGCCGTAGCGCTTCTCGAAGCGGGCGACGCGGCCACCGCTGTCCAGAATCTTCTGCTTACCGGTGTAGAACGGGTGGCACTGCGAGCAGACCTCGACCACGATGTGGCCGCTCTCTTTGGTGCTACGGGTCTGGAAGGTATTACCGCAGCCGCAGACCACGGTGGTCTCGCCGTACGCGGGGTGGATGTCAGCCTTCATGGTGTCCTCTTCATTCGTGGGCCGCCGGGTCGCCAGAATCGTGATGATAAATCTGACGTGAACCGGAACCGGACTTCGGCTGACCATTATGCCAGTTCAGCCGCTATGCCCATAAACGCGCGACCGCGCCCCGCCATTCCCGAGGCGCCGGCGGCCTCAACCCGCGCTGAGCCGGCTTTAGCGGCGCGGTCGGCGACTGTGTAGCTGGTGTCGCGCCCGGTTCGGCTCCACAACAGGCCGCCGGGCGGGTTACTGCCGTACGCGCTGAGCTGTCGTTTAAGGACCTTGTTGGTGGCGGTGGTGGGCAGCTTGTCGGTGATCCAGACGTGTCGCGGCCACGCTTTCGGCGACAGATCCGGCTGGGCGGCCAGAAACTCGCTGAATTCTCCCGGCGCCAACGTTGCGCCGTCGACCAGGACCAGCGCCGCCATGACCTGGTCGCCGACCTGCTGGTCGGGCACCGCGTAAACCGCGACCTGGCTGATCGCGGACAGCCGCTGCAGGATCCGCTCGATCGGCGCGGTGGTCATGTTCTCGCCGTCGACCCGCAGCCAGTCGCCGCTGCGCCCGGCGAAGTAGATCCAGCCGTCGGCGTCGCGGTAGGCCAGATCGCCAGACCAGAACATCCCGTTGCGCAACCGCGCGTCGGTGGCGTCCTTGTCGTTGTAGTAGCCCGCGAACAGCCCGGCGCCGGTGGTGTTGACCAGTTCCCCGATTGCGTCGTCGGGGTTGACCAACGCGCCGTCTTCGTCGAATCGGGCCACCGCGCATTCGGCGAGCGTGTCGGGGTTGTAGATGCCGACACCCGGAAAGCCTTGTCCCAGCGAGCCGGGCGGGCAACCGTCTTCGCGGGTGATGATGATCGCGCCTTCGCTGGAGCCGAAGCCGTCCCACACCGTGCAGTCGAAACGCCGACTGAATTCGGCGATGTCGCGGTCGCTGGCCTCGTTGCCGAAGGCGACCCGCAACGGGTTGTCCGCGTCGTCGGGCTGCTCGGGGGTGGCCAGCACGTAAGCCAGCGGCTTGCCGACGTAGTTCATGTAGGTCGCGCCGTAGCGGCGCAGGTCGGACAGCAGACGCGACGCCGAGAAGGTGGCCGGCACCATCGCCGAACCCGAGCCGACGGCGACGCTCCAGCCGGCGAGCAGCGCGTTCGAGTGGAACAGCGGCATCGACAGATAGCAGACACCCGTCGAGTCGACCTGGAAGCGGCCAATCAGGTTGGCGCCGGCGAAGATCACGGTCAAGTGGGTGATCTGAACGGCTTTGGGCTCACCGCTGGTTCCCGAGGTGAAGATCATCATCAGCGTGTCGGTGGGTTCCACCTCGCGATGCGGCACCAGCGGCCCGGCCGACGCGATCAACTCCGACCACTCGTCGGTGCTGACGTCGATGACCCGTGACTCCCGGCAGATCCAGGCCGTCGAGCAATTCACGATGGGCGGGATCGGTGAGCAGGATCTGGCAGTCCGCGCGCACTATGTCTTTGGCCAGCGCCTCGCCGCGACGGGTGTCGTTGATGCCGCACAGGACAAAGCCGCCGAGGGCGGCCGCGGCCATCGCGGTGAGCATCTCGGGGGTGTTACCCAGCAGCGCGCCCACATGCAGCGGACGTTCGCGGTCGGCGATGCCGATCAGCGCGGCGGCGGTGGCCGAAGCGTCGGCGAGATGTTCACGCCAGGTCCACACCCGGTCTTCGTATTTGACCGCAGGCGTGGAGTCGTCACTGCGCTCGCGAAGCAGCTGCTGAATAGTGTCCGCCACGACTCACCACTTTCCCGTCGATCGTCGACAGGGCGCACGTTACCGTCGCGGCAACAGTAGCGGTGCAGGACCGCCTTCGTCGGCGGTTGGTAGCGGTGTGCTAACCGGCTGGAGCCAATGTGCCCGGCTCCTCAGCGGGCCGCACGGCCCGCATCGTCACCAGATCAGTCGTTGTCCATGCCCGGGGTCGTCTTGGACACCTGAACCAGGAACTCGTAGTTGTTCTTGGTCTTTCGCAGCTGCGACATCAGCAGATCGATGGCCTGGTGTGAATCCAGCCCTGACAACACGCGGCGCAACTTGTGCACGACGCTGAACTCGTCTGGCGAGAGCAGCAATTCGTCCTTACGAGTACCCGAGGGGTTCACGTCGACGGCGGGGAACACCCGTCGCTCGGAGATCTTGCGGTCGAGCTTGAGCTCAGCGTTACCCGTGCCCTTGAACTCTTCGAAGATGACCGTGTCACCGGTGGAGCCGGTCTCGACCATCGCAGTGGCGATGATCGTCAACGACCCGCCGCCCTCGATGTTGCGGGCCGCGCCGAGGAAACGCTTCGGCGGGTAGAGCGCGGTGGAGTCGACACCACCGGACAGGATGCGGCCCGATGCCGGCGACGCGTTGTTGTACGCGCGGCCGAGCCGGGTGATCGAGTCCAGCAGCACGACAACGTCCTTGTCCTGCTCGACGAGTCGCTTGGCCCGCTCGATCGCCAACTCGGCGACCGCAGTGTGGTCGGTCGGCGGCCGGTCGAACGTCGAGGCGATGACCTCGCCCTTGACCGAGCGCGCCATGTCGGTGACCTCTTCAGGTCGCTCGTCGACGAGCACCACCATCAGGTGACATTCGGGGTTGTTCTTGGTGATCGCGTTCGCGATGGACTGCAAGATCATCGTCTTACCCGCCTTGGGCGGCGAGACGATCAGCGCGCGTTGACCCTTACCGATCGGCATGATCAGGTCGATCACTCGCGTGGTTAGCAATTCGGACGAGGTCTCCAGGCGCAGACGCTGGTTGGGATACAACGGCGTCAGCTTGGAGAAGTCGGGACGGTTCTTGGCGTCTTCGACCGGTCCACCATTGACGGTGTCCAGGCGAACCAGCGGGTTGAACTTCTGCCGCTGGTTGGGCTGTTCGCCGTCCTTGGGCACCCGCACCGCGCCGGTCACGGCGTCGCCGCGGCGTAAACCGTTCTTGCGCACCATGTTCATCGAGACGTAGACGTCGTGCGGGCCGGCCAGGTAGCCCGACGTGCGGACGAACGCGTAATTGTCCAGCACGTCAAGAATGCCGGCGACCGGCTGGACGACGTCGTCGTCGCGCAGTTCGGTGTCGTTGCCACCGCCGCCACCGCCGTCGGGACGGTCGCCGCGGCGCCTGCGTTCGCGGAACCGGCGTCCACGGCGTCCGCCGCGTCCGTCGCCGTCGTCGTCTTGGTTCTGGTTCGCGTTGCCGCCGTTGTTGTTGCCGTTGCCGCGGTTCTGCTGGCCACCCGAGTTCTGCTGGCCACCCGAGCTCTGCTGGCCACCCGAATTCTGCTGGTCGCCACCCTTCTCGGAATCCTTCTCCGAGTCGCGGTCTTCGGACTTGGTGTCCTGCCGATCGCGGCGGGCCCTGTTTTCGTTCGGGGGCCTCTTGTCGGCTTTTTCGGCCCGGTCGTTGTTCTGCTCCTCCGCGTGCTTGTCGGAGGAAGGCTTTTCATCAGCACCGGAGTTGCTCGCGGCGTTGTTCGCGGGCGCCTCGGCGTGGTTGTCGGCAGTCTTGGTGTCGTGGTTGGCCGATTCGCCGCCGGCGCCGCTGTTGGTTGGCGCGCCGTTGGACTGGCCGCCCTGGCGACTTTCCCGGATCGCGGCTATCAGTTCGCTTTTGCGCATACCTGAGGTGCCCTTGACGCCGGACCGGTTGGCCAGCGCGCGTAATTCGGGAAGCACCATGGTGGCCAGCGAACCGTCCGACGCGCTCGTTCGGGCGTCGTTGTCGCTGGAAATTTCGGGGGTCACGGGGTTGGACAGCTTGGCATTTTCAGTGCTGTCGCCAGCCGTAACGAGGTCCGTATCGGTCACGGATTTCCTTTCTCTCCCTCGCCGATCGAATCAAGCCAGGGGTTCGTTGCATTCAGCTAAGTCGCCGAGTGCTGCCAAAGATCGACTCTGCAACGGTGATTGCCAGGATTGGCGATTAAATGGCGAACCATCGTCCACGAGAAGAATTTGGTGTTCGTCCTAGTGTTGACGCAGATGCAGATGCTGCGATTGCTGGACGGCTCCGAGGATAACCTGCTTCCATTCCGGAAGCAAGAAGCCCCTCTTCGAAGTCTGGCTACGCTAGCTGGGGACTGCTACCCCAGAACTCCAGCGTACGCCCTCACCGGCCGTCATCTCGCTGACCTCAAAACCGTTTGCGGCGGCGTAGTCCAGCACCTCGGTGGGCAGTTGGGGAGCCGTGCTCAGCGCGATAACCGCCGGTCCGGCGCCAGAAAGCACAGCTGCCATCCCACAACGGCGCAAGAGCTGCAGATATTCCGCCGATGCCGGCATCGCTTGCGCGCGGTGCGGCTGGTGAAGCACATCCTCGGTGGCCGCCATCAGCAGGTCAGGCCGCTCGGTGAGGGCCACCACCAGCAGCGCCGCGCGACTGACGTTGAAGCGAGCGTCTTCGTGGCTGACCTCCGTGGGCAGCAGCACCCGGGCCTCGACCGTTGAGGAACGCTGCGTGGGAATAGCCGGAAACAAGCGGATGTCGGGGTGCAGGCGCAACTGCGCCGCCGCATAGGCCGGCGGACCCGCGCCGACGTCGGTCCACGACACGATGGCACCACCAAGCACCGCCGCGGCCGCGTTGTCGGGATGCCCTTCAAACTCCGAAGCCAACTGAATCAGTTGAGCGTGGCGCAACGGCGTCAAACCCGCTTGCGCGAGAAGGCCGTTGACCGCCGCCAAGCCGCCGACCACGGCCGCGGCCGACGAACCGAGGCCACGCGAATGCGGAATCGCGTTGCGGCAGCGCACTTTCAGCCCGGAAGCACCGACGCCGGCGGCCTGCAATCCGTGCTGGACGGCGCGGACCACCAGATGGCCGGCGTCGAGCGCCAGTTCCCCGGCACCCTCCCCCTCGACCTCGACGACCAGACCGGAATCGGTTGTCTCGACAAAGATTTCGTCGTACAGGCTCAACGCCAGTCCGAGGCTGTCAAAGCCGGGCCCGAGATTCGCGCTCGAGGCAGGGACGACCGAGGTGCCCAGCAGCCCGGAAGCCAGCACTAGGCCAGCCCCAATTTGGCGACGACCGCCACGGGGTCGACCGGAACCGGCTCGACGGTCGGCATGTCACGCAGCGCCGTGTCGGGGTCTTTGAGGCCGTTACCGGTCACCGTGCACACGACGGTCGAGCCCGGCTCCACCCAGCCGTCCTCGACGGATTTGAGTAGACCAGCGATGCTGGCCGCCGAGGCGGGCTCGACGAAGACCCCTTCGGTGGCCGCGACCAGGTGATACGCCGCCAGAATCTCGTCGTCGGTGGCAGCCAGGAACCGTCCGTTGGATTCCTCCTGCGCCGCTACGGCCGGTCCCCATGACGCCGGCGACCCGATCCGGATCGCGGTCGCGATGGTCTCGGGGTTCTTCACCGGCTCGCCGGACACCAGCGGAGCCGCGCCGGCGGCCTGGGTGCCGAGCATGCGAGGACGCGTGTCTGTCACACCGTCCTCGTAGTACTCGCTGTAGCCCCTCCAGTAGGCGGTGATGTTGCCCGCGTTACCGACCGGCAGCGCGTGAATGTCCGGCGCATGACCCAGCACGTCGACGATTTCGAACGCCGCGGTCTTCTGACCTTCGATGCGAACCGGGTTGACCGAGTTGACCAAGGCGATCGTCGGGAAGTCCGCGACGATCTTGCGGGCCACCTCCAGGCAGTCGTCGAAGTTGCCGTCGACCTGAATGATCTTGGCGCCGTGCATGACAGCTTGCGCCAGCTTGCCCATCGCGATCTTGCCCTGCGGGATCAGCACCGCGCAGGTGATGCCGGCGCGGGCGGCATACGCCGCGGCCGACGCGGACGTGTTGCCCGTCGACGCGCACAGCACCGCCTGCTGGCCGCGGGCCACCGCGTCGGTGACGGCCATCGTCATGCCGCGGTCCTTGAACGAGCCGGTGGGGTTCAGCCCCTCGACCTTCAGGTGAACCCTGCACCCGATCTGCTCGGACAACCGCGTTGCTGAAATCAGCGGGGTGCCACCCTCCAACAGCGTGACCGGCTTCCAGTTGTCACCCACGGGCAGCCGATCGCGATACGCCTCGATCAGCCCCGGCCACTGTCGATGCACGGCCGCCTTGGACGCACTCATGCGTTGGTTCCTTCCAGCCGCAGGACGCTGGCCACGCCCTGCACCACATCCAGCTCGGCCAACGCGTCGACGGTTTCGGACAGCGCTGCGTCGGTCGCGGTGTGGGTGACCACGACGACGCGGGCGCCGACGCGCCGCCCACCCTCACCGACCACGCCCTCTTGGCGAACCTCGGCGATGCTGACTTCACGCTTGGCGAATTCGGCTGCGACCGTTGCCAACACACCGGGCTTGTCGGCGACGTCCATGCTGACGTAGTAGCGGGTGGGGATCAGGCCCATCGGCGCGATTGACAACTGTGCGTACTTCGACTCCTTGGGCGCCCGGCTGCCCAGCACCCGGTTGCGGGCCGCCATCACCAGGTCGCCGGCGACGGCGGAGGCGGTCGGCTTACCGCCGGCACCCTGCCCGTAGAACATCAGCCGGCCGGCGGCCTCCGCCTCGACGACGACCGCATTGAACGCCCCGCTGACGGTGGCGAGCGGGTGTTCCCGCGGCACCAACGCCGGATACACCCGGGCCGAAACACGTTGCTGCCCATCGTCTCCTGCGATGCGCTCGCAGATGGACAGCAGCTTGATCGTGCAGCCCAGAGCGCGCGCAGAGGCGAAGTCGTCCGGGCTGATCTTTGTGATGCCCTCGCGGTAGACGTCGTCGGCGGTCACCCGGGTGTGGAACGCGATGGATGCCAGGATGGCGGCCTTCGCGGCGGCGTCATAGCCCTCCACGTCCGCGGTCGGGTCGGCTTCGGCGTAGCCGAGCGCACTCGCATCCGCCAGTGCCTTTTCGTAGTCGGCTCCGGTGCTGTCCATTTCGGACAGTATGTAGTTGGTGGTGCCGTTGACGATGCCGGCCACCCGCTGCACGGTGTCACCGGCCAGCGACTGGGTCAGCGGCCGGATCACTGGGATGGCACCGGCCACCGCTGCCTCGAAATACAAGTCCACGCGGGCGTTTTCGGCAGCCTGCGCCAGTTCGCCGGTGGCCACCGACAGCAGTGCCTTGTTGGCCGTCACCACGGACTTGCCGTGCTCCAGCGCGGACAGGATCGCCTTGCGGGACGGTTCTACCGGGCCCATCACCTCGACGACGATGTCGACGTCGTCGCGAGATACCAGCGCGTCGATGTCATCGGTGAGCAGATCGGCCGGCACGCCGCGGTCGCCGGCTACCCGGCGCACACCGATGCCGCGCAGCACCAGCGGCGCACCGACGCGGGCGGCGAGATCATCGGCGCTCGCCTCGATGAGGCGAACGACCTCACTGCCCACATTGCCGAGGCCCAATACCGCTACACCGACCGGCTTTTCGTCACTCGTCACGACCGACTCACCTCACTTCCAGACTCAGCAGATCGTCGACCGTCTCCCTGCGCAGGATCAGACGAGACTTTCCGTCACGCACGGCCACCACCGCGGGTCGGCCGATCAAGTTGTAACGACTCGACAGCGAGTAGCAGTAGGCGCCGGTCGCCGCGACCGCGACCAGGTCGCCGGGCACGATGTCATCCGGCACCCAGGTGTCGCGAACCACGATGTCGCCGCTCTCGCAATGTTTTCCGACGACACGCGCCAGGGTCGGCTCCGCATCGGTGCTGCGGGAAACCAGTCGCACGTCATAGTCGGCGCCGTAGAGCGACGTGCGGATGTTGTCGCTCATCCCGCCGTCCACGCTGACGTAGCGACGGTGCGCCGTCGCGCTGACGCCGACGTCCTTGACGGTGCCGACCTCGTACAGTGTGACCGTTCCGGGTCCGGCGATCGCGCGTCCGGGCTCGACGACCAGTCGCGGTACCGGCAGACCGACCGCCGCGGACTCGTGTCGCAAGATGTCGCTGAGTTTGTCGGCGAGTTCACCCACCGGCGGGGGGTCGTCGTTAGGCAGATACGAGATGCCAAGGCCGCCACCAAGATCGACGGTGGAAATCTGCGCGGTCTTGTCGACCCCGAATTCGGCGACCACGCCGCGCAGCAGACCGATTACCCGGTGTGCGGCGATCTCGAACCCGCCGACGTCGAAGATCTGCGAGCCGATGTGACTGTGCAGGCCGACCAGTCGAAGGTTGTCGCTGGCGAAGATTCGCCGAATCGCGTCCATCGCAGCACCGTTGGCCAGCGACAACCCGAACTTCTGGTCTTCGTGGGCGGTGGAGATGTACTCGTGGGTGTGCGCCTCGACACCGACGGTGACGCGGACCAGAACGTCTTGGACGACGCCCGCCTCCCGCGCGATCACGTCGAGTCGTTCGATCTCGATCATCGAGTCCACCACGACGTGGGCGATGCCGGTCTTGACGGCAGCAGTCAGTTCGGCGACCGATTTGTTGTTGCCGTGCAACGCGATTCGCTCTGGCGGGAAGCCGGCGTGCAGTGCGACCGCAAGTTCGCCGCCGGAGCAGACGTCTAACGAAAGGCCCTCCTCGTCGATCCAGCGGGCGATCTCGCTGGACAGGAATGCCTTCGCGGCATAATGCACATTGGTTCCACCGCCGAAGGCGGCTGCGATCTCGCGGCAGCGCGACCGGAAGTCATCCTCATCGATCACGAACAGCGGTGTGCCGTACTCCTGCGCTAACGACTGCAATGGCACCCCGGCGATGCATACTGCACCGTCGGCGCCGCGAACCGCGTTGCGCGGCCAGACATTCGGCGCCAACTCCAGTAGTTCCTGTCCCGCATGCGGGCAGGGTGGGACGCCGCCGTGGTGGATCTCCTCGGCGTGCCGGGGCCCGGCCGGGTGTGCGTTCACATCCGCTCCGGAGCGCTGACGCCGAGGATGGCTAATCCGTTGGCGATCACCTGGCGGGTCGCCTGGCAGAGCGCCAGGCGCGCGGTGTGTAGTTCGTTCGGCTGCTCGTCGCCTTGCGGCAATACCCGGCAGGCGTCGTAGAACCGGTGATAGTCGCCGGCCAGGTCCTCGAGGTAGCGGCAGACCCGGTGCGGCTCGCGCAGCGATGCAGCGGTTTTCAGCACCCGGGGGAACTCGCCGAGGCTGCGGATCAGCGCGCCCTCTTTCTCGTGGGTGAGCAACTCGAGGTGACCGGTGCCCGCGATCAGCCCGAGCTCGGCGGCGTTACGGGCCAGCGCCGAGAGCCGGGCGTGGGCGTATTGCACGTAGTAGACCGGGTTTTCGTTGGACGCCGAGGACCACAGCGCGAGATCGATGTCGATCGGGGTGTCCACCGACGAGCGGGTCAGGCTGTAGCGCGCGGCGTCGACACCGATCGCATCGACCAAGTCGTCGAGGGTGATCACGGTGCCGGCCCGCTTGCTCATCTTCACCGGCTGCCCGTCGCGGACCAGGTTGACCATCTGGCCGATGAGAACTTCAACGGTGCCCGGGTCGTCGCCGAATGCCTCGGCGGCGGCCTTCAATCGCGAGATGTAGCCATGATGGTCGGCACCAAGCATGTAGATGCACAGGTCGAATCCGCGGCTGCGCTTGTCCAGGTAGTACGCGAGATCGCCGGCGATGTAGGCGTGCTTGCCGTCGCTCTTGATCACGACGCGGTCTTTATCGTCGCCAAATGCGCTGGTGCGCAACCAGGTTGCGCCGTCCTTCTCGTAGATGTTGCCGTTCTCGCGCAGCCGCGCGATGGCCTGCTCGACGCGGCCGCTGGTGTGCATCGACTCTTCGTGGGTGAACACGTCGAAGTCGGTGCCGAATTCGTGCAACGACCTCTTGATGTGGTTGAACATCAAATCGACACCGATGCGCCGAAACGTCTCGTGCTGCTCGGCGTCGGGCTGACTCAGCGCGTCGGGCACCTGCGCCACGATCTGCGCGGCGATGTCAGCGATGTAGTCGCCGGCGTAGCCGTCCTCGGGCGTGGGTTCGCCCTTGGCCGAGGCAATCAGCGAATTGGCGAACCGGTCGATCTGCGCGCCGTGGTCGTTGAAGTAGTACTCGCGGACCACGTCGGCACCCTGCGTGGTGAGCAGCCGGCCCAGCGCGTCGCCGACCGCTGCCCAGCGGGTGCCGCCGATGTGAATCGGGCCGGTGGGGTTGGCGGAGACGAACTCGAGGTTGATCGTGTGGCCGGCCTCGGCGTCGGAGTTGCCGTAGGTGGCGCCGGTATCGATGACGTTGCTGACGATCAGGCCCTGCGCGGACGCATCCAGCCGCAGGTTGATGAACCCGGGGCCGGCGATCTCCGCCGAGGCGATGCCGTCGGCCTGCGCTAAGGCGTCGGCCAGCCATCCGGCCAGCTCACGGGGGTTGACGCCAACCTTCTTGGCCAGTTGCAGCGCCAGGTTGCTCGCGTAGTCGCCGTGCTCGGGATTACGTGGCCGCTCGACGGTGACCGCCGGCCTCAGCGCGGCCGTGTCGAGCCCATGCTGGGTCAACACCGCGGTCGCGGTGACCTTCAGCAGCTCGGCGAGGTCGGCGGGATTCACGCAGGCCATCCTATGGGCTGAGGTCCTCCGGCTTCGAATCCATTCCGATGCTCAGCCGGCCGCTGTGATGCGTTAGTCTGTCGTGGCCCTTAGGCGCAGCATTTCTTCGCCTGCGCCCCCGTAGCTCAGGGGATAGAGCGTCTGCCTCCGGAGCAGAAGGCCGCAGGTTCGAATCCTGCCGGGGGCACTTTCTGAGCAGGCATTTCCCAAATCCGTGCAAGCTACGTGCAATAACCAGCACCAAACGTACAGGTCACGGCACTGTCAGCAGAAGCGCCGAGCACGCTGCACCGGAGAGGCCCGCACGCCCGCCGATGCAAGAGAGTCCCGCACCAGCCGCTGCCCAGGGAGCATCGAAGAGGTTCGTGTTCGTATCTAAGCGCGGCCTACTCGTAGAGCCCACACCGCTCGATGAGGATTTCGGCCAGCCTTCCCGGCTCGCTGACCATCAGCATGTGGCACGTGTCAATCTCGATGAGCGTCTGCACTCCGCCGAGCGCAGCGATGCATTCGTGTTGAATCTTCATCGAGACGGCGCTTCGATCACGCTGAGTGAGTATCCACGTGCGTGGCACATCGTCGGGCATACCGCTGCGGTCAACTTTTTCTATCGTGACGGAGGTTGATTCCTGACAGGACCGAGCCAGCGTGAACCTGCGCTGTGCGCGAGTCATTCCGTTGCAAAATGCAAACCTCGCCAATGCAGTAGGCAAACCTCCCGAACGGCCTTTCTGCACATTGCGTTTCGCAGTGCGACGTGCGAACCAGCTCAGTGCCCCGGGAAGCGTGTCCACCAGGGCGCTGCCGTTGGCTGGTACTTGCGCGGCGGCCAAGATCATCTCCCGTACCCGCGCCGAGCCGAGCTTGGTGACAACACCGGGGACGATCAGCCCCGCCAGCGAATGGCCGACGATCACGAGGTCGTCGAGCGCAGCATTCTCGATGTCCGACACGACCGAGTCAACCCATTCGTCGATACACGCCGTGATCAGGTCACCGGGCTTCCCTCGCCGACCTGGCAAATCAACGGTCAGCACCTTTAGCTCCGGGTCCGCGCGGCGGATCGCGTCGACGGTGGGCTCCCAACAATCAGCGGCGAACCCGCCTCCGTGCACGAGAACCAATGCGGGCATTGCCATGGCGGCCTCCACTAGCGCCGTGCAAGAGGCATCGCGAAACCCACCTGGCAACCGCTCGCACTACGGCTATTCATGCTGAGACACAGCAAACTCTACGTGTTGATCTCGGGCACTTTCACGGTTTGCGATTGGGCAAGCGTCTCCGTGACCCAAGTGTGCGATTCAAACCCGAACGCGCGTAGGGGGCCGGGGGCACCATCTGTGACCTCCGAGAACAGGTCGTTTCGCAGGGTCGACGAATCAACGCGTCGCATCGGCATGCGCTGGAGGAGGCGACTCCCCCGTCATCCGTTGAAGATTCGCAACCGGCATCACTGGCAGCTGCCGGGCGGCGCCGGCACCGGGCCCTGCTGCGGCGGGACGAACAACCCTGGCGGCGGCGGCGGCTTGACGCACTGCACGATGACCAGAGCGGCCGTCCCCGGAGCACCCCGGTTGATGGCCCGCCAGTAGGAGCCGTCGTCGTAGGGCACGCCGTCGCACGACGGCTCGGCCGGCGACATCATGTCGACGGTTCCGCCACCCGGGCAGTAATGGGCCCCGAGATCGGGCTTGTGCGGGTCAGGCGGGGGCGCAGCGTGGCCGGACGGCGCGGTCAGCGTTGCGGTAGCGATCAGCGCGAGAGTCATCGCGTGCTTCATGCCCGAGATCTTGCTGCCTTGGGCATGCTTTCCGCGAGCTTTTGGACAGCGAAAACAGATTCTGTGTCGAAGGTCTCGGTCGTCAGTTCACCGCGCCGCGGGTTACCTGCGGTCCGGGTGACGCGCGGTGCCGGGACAGCAACCGCGCGGCCTGGCCCGGAGCGCCGAGCTGGAGCATCGCGGCCAGCGCCGTCTCGAGAACCACCTCCTGCTGCACGCGACTGCCGCCGATGGAGGGCAGACCGCTCAGCGATTCCAGGAGGTAGTCGAGGGCGGCACGCGGCTCTTTCGCCATCAGCGCGACCAGGCCCTCACCGATGAGCCGCAGCGTGGTCTGCTGCTCATCGGTGGCGCCCGGGACGTTGATCGCACGAATCGCGGCCGGATCGTCGGCCGCGGCCAGCACCAGCAGCGCGTGAAACGCGATGAAGGCCGTTTGTGGCGAATAGGCAAGCGAGCCAGCCTCGTTGAGCACCTTCATCGGGTCGGGCGGCGTGACCCAGTCCGGGTGCAAACGGGCCCGCCATGCCAGTGAGCCGGCGTCGACGAGGCAGCGCACACCGTTCGAATGCGGTGGCGCGAGGGACGTGTTGTAGCGCCGTGCGGCAGCGGCCGCGTCACCCATCGCCAACTCGTGCAGCGCGGCGTGCCATTGAAAGTGAGGCACGTAGCGCTGGGTGCTGCCGTCGCCGGGTATCCAGTCGGTCAACCATTTCAGGCCGGCCCCGTGCGCATCGGTCTCGTAGTGCACGTGTGCCAGCGCGTGCGCGGCATTGCCGTTACCCGGGTCGAGCTCCATTGCGGCATCGGCCAAGTCGGCCGCGTCGTACCACAAGCCTTGCTCGGTTCGGCCGTAGGCGCGCAAACCCAGATACCAGGGCGCTTCGCCGTGTACACCAGTGAACTTCTCGACGTATTGCCACGCATCCGGCAGCGCGTCGCCGGCGCCCGCGAACGCAATGGACGGTGCCAGCACCAGCAGTGCGACGGCGTCGTCCGGGATCTGGTCGAGGTGGTCGATGAGCGCGTCGGTGCCCGCCTCGTTGCCCTTTTCGCACCACGTCGCGATGGCTTCGACGTGGCTTCGGTCGTCGTCGCTGCCGTGCACCACCGCGGCGCGGGCGCGGGCAAGGTGACCGGTGACGGCGTCGGGACCGCCGGCGCGGTCGGGCCGTTCGGTCGCGATCATCGCCAGCGCGACATGCGCGCGGGCGTGGTTCGGATCTTCGGCGACCGCAGCCGCAAAGGCGGTGGAGGCGCCGTCTTGGACGGCGAGCAGCCGGCGCACTCCTTCGGCATAGGACGCCGCGGCACCGCTCAATTCCGGCTTGGTGGTGACCAGGCTGGGCGCCCGCGGTGCCGGCTGGTCACGGCTGTCGTCGGCGAGTAACGCCGCGATGGCCGCTGCCTGGGAACGGATTTCGGGAATCGCCGTGGTTTCCCATTCCTCGCCCTGTCGAATGGAGCCGATGCAAACGATGTTGGGAATCGTGCTTCCGGCGGCGTCGATCAGATAGCCCTCCGGCGTGAGCCGCACCCCCACTCCGCACGGGTGCAGCGAAGCGATCTCTGCCGCAAGCAGATTCGACCACAGCGGTGAGCCTTGGAGCGACCGCCGGTCCCAGGCCGCGCCCGCCGCGACGACGACCGCGTCACCGCGACGGCGGACAGACCCGTCGCTGGTGGTCACCACCAACTCAACACCTTTGCGGCGCAACGACACATCGGCGACCTCGCCCGACTCGACGACGAGTTGACCGCTGTCGATCGCGGCGTAGATCGCGTCGGCGATGGTCGGTGGCATCCGGTGCCGCAAAACCTCCCACTGCCGCAGGTCTTCACGCAGGAAGCGGCGTTGGTCCTCCCACCCCAATGACTGCCATAGTCGCGCGGTCCGCGGACGGATCGCGTCGATCACCTGTCGCCAGTCGGCGCCTGACTTTCGGGCGTGCGCGAGATCCGCTGCCAGAGCTCCGCGCAACTGCTCCAGCGACACACCGTCGGCGAGAGCGTCGAGATTCGGCAACTCCGCCGGGGTACCGGTCACGCGGAATCGGCGCGGGAGTGCGCCATGCCGCGACAACAGCGTGACGGTGGCGCCGCGCGCCGTGAGATGCAGCGCGACGTCGACTCCGGTGAGACCTGATCCGATTACCAAGACACTCTCGGGCCGGCGTGAACCCAGCGCGTTCAAAGCCCCCGGTGCCCAGGGGTCCACGACTATCCTGCCGTCGGCGCCGTTGGACAGCACCGGGGCGAAGGCACGTTCCAAGGAGTCGGGCATGCCGTGTTGTGGACGGCCAGAGGCGAGTACCACTGCGTCAGCGAATGATTCGCGACCGTCGTTGAGCGCCAACCGAACCGGAGCGCCGGGTATCACGTCGACGACCTCGGCGGTCTCGATGCGCACGTCGGCCGCGGCGAGTTGGTCTTGCAGGTAACGGCCGTACGCGAGTCGCGGCGCGAAACTTTCGGCCGGCGTCACGGCGCGCTTGTCGAGCCAACGGGTGAAGTGATCGGGATCCTCGGGCCAGGCCGACATTCGCGGCGCGGGAACGTTGAGCAGGTGTGTCGGATCGTTGGTGCCGTAGGCCGCACCGGTGCCGGGATGCCCCGACGCATCGATCACCGTGATTTGGGCGTCCGGCTTGCTGCGGCGCAGGTGCACCGCGGTGAGCACTCCCGCGGCTCCCCCGCCGACAATCGCGACGCGCAGCATGGCCGAAGGTTACTCCGTGAGAGCACCGAGCATGACCGCGTTTGTGCGAAAGCTGTTGCGGCGGATCGTTGGCGGAACCGGCGGCTTTTCGCCGTAAAAGCCTTTGGATCACCGAACATATAAGTCGGTTCCGAGCCTTCAGATCGAACCATCAGCTGTTGTCGCGTCGGTGTTGCTGCTCCCACGTCTCGGGGATCAGCGGCATCCGGGGGCCACCGCCGAACTCGTCTTCGGACAGCGTGCGCAAGCCTGCGGCGGCCTCGGGGGCAACATTCTTGCGAATGGCTCCGGCGAATCCGAGCGGTCGAGTGGAGTGATCTGAGGTCGCCCACGATGACTGATCATCTCGTGAAGCGCTCACCTCATCATCGGCGTTGGAGTCCACGTCCATGTACTCATAACCGCGGGCCGGCTCGTGCACTCTTGCCCGACGGCGGCGGCGGGCCCGCGCCGCGCTCCGCGTCGTGCCGACCGCCGCGGCAGCGCTGGCCTCGGAGGTGGGCGTCTTGGATTTGGCGCTGACCCGAGCGCTCATTCCTGACCCAAACCCCGCCCCGGGGCCGCCACCGACCAGGTAGGGATAGGCGGCAACCTCCGCGCCGGTGGCCGGTGGCAATGGCGGAGGAGTCGCAGCGGGCGCGGCGGGTGCCGGTACAGCGCTCACCGGCGTCGGCACCGGGGCCGGTGCCGGAGCCGAGACGGGGACGAGTCCCCCAGCCGGCTGCAACTGAGTTCCATCTGGCAGCGGTCCTGGGTCGAGCGCGGGTACCGGTTGAGCCTGACCGGCCAGTGCGGCCAGTCCCGACAAGCCGCCCACTGCTCCGGCATTGGCGACCACCAGCGGCACCACGGCGACGAGCAGCTGCGGGAAGTTGTACACCAGCTGGAGCAAGTCGAAGATCCGGTGAGTGATCAGTTGAGTAGCGGCGAGGGCGAGGACGGCGATCAGCTGGACGGGGTTGTGCGCAAACGCCAAAGTCTGGGGATCGTAGACGAACAACCCGTCGGTAAAGCTTTGCCAGATTCCCGCGAGCGCCGTACCCGGGTCCGTCCCGGGGGGGTACGACGTGAAGGGGTTACCCGGCCAGATGAGGTTCAGCAGACTGTCGCCTCCCTCGAACTGTTCTAATTGCTGCAACAGTGCCGCCAGACCGAACGGGTCGTTGGGGTCCGAGTTCGGCTCTGCAGCAGCAGATTTGACGATCTGGGGCGCTGGTGTGCTGTGCGGGGCCATGGCCACCGCCGCACTTGAAACAGCCTGATAGATGCTCATCGTGGTGGCCGCCTGAATCCACATCCGCACGTAATCAGCCTCGTTCAGCGCGATGGGAATGGTGTTGATGCCGAAGAAATTCGTTGCCAACAAGACGGCGTGGGTGGCGTGGTTGGCCGCGATTTCAGCCAATGTCGGCATGGCGGCCACCGCCGCGGCGTAGGACGCGGCAGCGCCCTCGAGTCGGGCAGCCGTCGCAGTACCGTTCTGGCCGGTTTGCAGCAGCCACGCCAGATAGGGACTGTGCGCAGTCACATACTGTTCGGCGGTGGGGCCTTCCCATGCGCCAGCCTGCACCGCGTGCAGTAGTCCGCTCAGTTCCTCTGCCGCCGAGACGAATTCAGCGGCGAGCGACTTCCACGCCGACGCCGCCGCAATCATCGAGCCGGGCCCCGGCCCGCTGCTCAGGAGCGCTGAATGCACCTCAGGCGGAGCGGCCATCCAGATCGGTGCGCTCATGATCACCTACCTCTGATCAGAGATGAGGCACGTTCCTCCGACGCTAGCAGCGTGAGTGCTTCTTGCTAACGGTTCGCACAAATTACTGCGACCGTTTTGCAGGTAGGCGGGAGTGCCGCTTTACAAGCCGCCCAGATCGTCGGGCACGTCAACGGCGTGCTCCTGCAGGGCGTCGAGCGGCACGAGGTCCAGAGTGCGCTCATGCGTGGACGCCAACACCACCGGCGCGGCGCAACCGTCCTGATAAGCGCGCAGCCAGTTGTTCGCCGTCACACACCAGCGATCACCCGGTACCAGGCCGGGAAACCTGAACTGCGGCATCGGCGTTGAGAGATTGTTGCCGATGGCGCGCTGATGCTCGAGGAACTCGGCGGTGACGACCGCGCAAATAGTGTGCACGCCAACATCCTCCGGCCCGCTCGAACAGCAGCCGTCGCGATAGAAGCCAGTGAGCGGCTCGCTGCCGCACGGCTCAAGCGGGGTACCCAGCACGTTGCGCTCAGACATCGATCGCCTCCACCAGGTCGGCAGCTCGCCGGAGTTGATCAAGATCGGAACTGGTTGGAATGAGCTGAATCTCGTCGGTCCCGACGGCCTGGAACTGGCGAAACACCGCGACCAGGTCGTCTTCGGTGCCGGCGAATCCGGTGGTCGGCGCCATTGCGTCGACGTACTCGGCCGGTATCCAGTTCATGTAACGCCGCAGATGCCGGTGTACCTGCGCGCGGGCGTCGTCGACGTCTCCTAGCGCGAACCAGAACGACGTGACCAGGTGGGGTTTGGGCTTGCCCGCCTCGGACCAGGCGTGACGCGCGACGTCGAACAACTCGTTCTGCTTGGCGACGTCGAGGTCAAGCGTCGTCCCGGCCATCCCGTCGGCCCACGCCGCGGCGTTGCGCAGCGTCTTGGGCCCGATGGTGCCGACCAGCAGCGGCGGTCCCCCCGGCTGCGCCGGCAGGGGCCCGACCGGCAGCATCGAATCGGTGATCTTCTCGCCGGCCCACACCCGCTTCATGATCGCGATCCGCTCGGCCATCCCGCGAATGGTCTGCGTTGCCGGGTCCGCGCCCACGGCCACATAGTCCTCGACGCGCCCGCCGACACCAAGACCGACCGTCAGCCGTCCGCCGCTGATCATGTCGCCGGTGGCCAACGCCTTGGCCAGCATCACCGGATCGTGCAACTGCGGCACGATCACGGTCGTTACCAACCGCACCCGGTCGGTCCAGGCGGCGAGCGCACCCATCAACGTGCATGTCTCGGGATTGTCGAAAGCCATCCGCTCGCCCCAGCACAACGACGAGAACGGGCCGTCGTCGACGATGCGCGCCCAGTCCCGCAGTACGCCGGCGTCCAAATCCGGCTCCATGACCGGCATGGTCATCGCTATCTGCACGACCGCGATTCTGGCATGCGGACCGCTCTGTTCCGGCCGCTATCGACGTGGCAGCATCACCAGATGGTCATCACCGCCAACTCGATCGCCCATCTGCGGCTCACGGTCACCGACATCGAGCGGTCCCGGCAGTTCTACGAAACCGTGTTCGGATGGCCGGTCTTGCTGGAGGTCCCCGACAACGCCGACAACGCCACCCGTGAGCAACTCGGGTTTCTGTTCGGCGGCGTCATCTACGACCTGGGTAGCGCGCTGATCGGCCTGCGGCCGGTCGCCGACGACCGCTTTCACGAAGACCGCGCCGGCCTTGACCACCTGGCCTTCAGGGTCGCCGACAAGGACGAATTAGATTCCGCGGCAGCCTATCTCGACGATATCGGCATAGCCCACCAGCCGATCAAGGACATCGGACCGGCCTACATTCTGGAGTTCCGCGACCCGGACAACATCGCGTTGGAATTGACCGCGTCCAAGTAGACTGGCGACCACGATGCCCATTGAGTTCAATCACACCATCGTCGCGGCTCATGACAAGCGGGAATCCGCTGAGTTCGTCTGCGAGTTGTTCGGCCTGCCGAGTCCACAGCCGTTCGGCCATTTCTTGGTCGTCACCTTGGAGCACGGCGCGAGCCTGGACTTCGCCGATGTGGCCGACGGCGAAGAGATTCGTCCGCAGCATTACGCGTTCCTGGTCTCCGAGGACGATTTCGATGCGATCTACGGCAAAATCACCTCGCGCGGGCTCCAGCACTGGGCGGACCCGGCCGGTCGCCGGCCCAGCGAGTTCAACACCAATGACGGCGGGCGCGGCGTATATTTCCGCGACCCGGCTGGCCACTTTCTGGAGATCCTGACCCGGCCCTACGGCTCGGGCAGCTAGCCCGCGCTGCGCGGACCGCGGCGCCGGGTTTCTTGGTCGCGGTAGTCGGTCGCCAGCCGGCTGACGTGGTCGGGCAGCGCACCGGTCGCGACGTCGGCCAGGCTGGTCTGCTCGAGCACCGAGCGCATGCTGGCCCTCAACGCCCGCCAGACGTCGGTGAGCGCCGCGGTCGCGCCCGAGTAGGGCAGGTCGCCGAGCCCGATGTCGCGGACGCTGGCCAGCGGGCCGTCGATGCAGCGCAGCACGTCGGCGATGCTGATTTCGGTTCCGGGACGGGATAATTCGTAGCCGCCGTCACGCCCGCGGTGGCTGCGCACCAGATGATCCGAGCGCAGAGCGGACAAGATGTCGACGAGAAACTGCGGCGGGATTCCCTGCGCGTTGGCAAGTTCGTCGGTGGTGGCCAGAACGCCGTCGTCGACGGTGGCCAGCTCGACCATCGCCCGCACCGCGTACTCCGCCTTCGCCGACATCCGCATGGAATGCGATTCTCCCACCGGAGCTGTCTTAGCTGGTAACCGCGAGGACCGCGTCGGCATATGCGGGTCGGCAGACCACCAGGTCGGGCAGCTTCGGATCGGCCCGGTTGTACTCCAGCGGCGATCCGTCGATGCGGGACGTATGCAGACCCGCAGCGCGGGCCACCGCGACCGGGGCTGCCGAATCCCACTCGTACTGGCCGCCGGCGTGGACGTAGACATCGGCCAGGCCCTGGATGACCGCAGCGACCTTCGCCCCCGCCGAGCCCATCTCGACCAACGTGCCGTTCAGCTGCTCGCGGACCTGCAGCGCGATGGCCGGTGGCCGGGTGCGCGAGACCACAATCCGCGGGCCACCGGAATGTGCCGGTGGCGGTGTGGGTTTCGGAGTGGCCAGGGTGACGCCTTGAGCCGGGAGCGCCACGGCGCCGGCCACCAGCTCACCGGACTGCCACAGTGCGACGTGCACGGCCCAGTCTTCGCGGCCGAGCTCGGAGAATTCTCGCGTGCCGTCCAGCGGGTCGACGATCCACACCCGCTGCGCGCTCAGCCGAACCGGGTCATCCACGCCCTCTTCGGAGAGCACTGCGTCGTCGGGGCGTTCACGCGCCAGCGCGTCCATCAGAAAATCGTGAGACCGCTTGTCGCCCGCAGCTTTTCGTTCGGCCTCGGTGGCGTCGGCGAGTTCCTCGCGGACCGCCAGCAGCAGGTGGCCCGCTTCGGTCGCCAGTCGCGCGGCCACCTCGTGGTCGCTGTGATCGCTCAATTCCGCCCCTCGATCAACTCGATGACTTGCTGCGCCAGTTCGTCGACACTGCGGTCGGGCACAAGTCGCAGGTCCGGATTCTTCGGTCGCTGGTACGGGCTGTCGATCCCGGTGAAGTGCGTGACCTCACCCGCCCGCGCTTTAGCGTAGAGGCCCTTGGGGTCTCGCCGCTCACAGTCCTCGAGCGGCGTGTCGCAGAAGATCTCGATGAAGTCCAAGCCGGCGTCGGCGTGCACGCCGCGGGCCAAAGCCCGATGCTCCTCCAGAGGGCTGATCGCCGGCACCAGCACGACCTGTCCGGAATCGGCGATCAGCGCCGCCACGTGCGCCAGCCGACGCAGGTTCTCGGCGCGGTCGGCCATGCTGAAGCCCAGATCGGCGTTGAGCCCGTGGCGCAGGTTGTCACCGTCGAGAACGAAAGCAGGAACACCTCTTTCGAGCAGCTTGCGTTCGACCAGCATGGCCACCGACGACTTGCCCGACGCGGACAGCCCGGTGAACCAGAGCGTGCGGCCGCGGGTGAGCCGGTCTTTCGCCGTGACCAGGGACGCATGCCGGACGGTGTGGGGCTCGCCGACAGCGCCGTCGTCTCGCGCAACACCATGCCCGCGGCCACGGTCCCATTGGTGTGCGGGTCGATCAGGATGAACGACCCGGTGTTGGCGTTGCGGGTGTATTCGTCGAGCAGCAGCGGCACTTGGGATCGCAGCGAGACTCGGCCAAGCTCGTTGAGCTGCAACGCCGTTGCATCCTTGTCGCGGCGCAGTGTGTTGACGTCGAGACGGTAGTCCAGCGCGGTGACCCGGACCCGGGTGGTCTGGGTGGTGTGCTTGATCAGATAGTCGCGTCCCGGCTCCAGGGCCGCCGCGTCGGCCATCCAGCACACCGTCGCGTTGAAATCCTGGGTGACCCGCGGCGCGTTGGCGGGCCGGGCAATCATGTCGCCGCGTGAGATGTCGATGTCGTCAGCGAGACTCACCGAAACAGCCATCGGTGGAAATGCTTCTGCGACTGGGCCGTTCGGGCCTTCGATCGCTGTGATGCGGCTGGGCTTCCCAGTCGGCAGCACCACCACCTCGTCACCCGGGCGCATCACGCCACTGGCCACCGTGCCCGCGTAGCTACGGTGGTCCTGGTGCTCTTTGGTCTGCGGGCGGATGACGTACTGCACCGGAAATCGGACGTCGACGAGGTTGCGATCTGCCGCGACATAAACCTCTTCGAGATGCGATAGCAGCGCCGGCCCGTCGTACCACGGGGTGTGCTCGGACTTGCTGACGACGTTGTCGCCGTGCAGCGCCGACATCGGGATGGTGGGCACATCTTTGACGTCGAGGCGGGTGGCGAAGGCGTAGAACTCGTCGCGGATCGCCTCGAAACCGCTTTGTCCCAACCGACCAGGTCCATCTTGTTGACGGCGAGCACGATGTGCTCGATGCCCAGCAGCGACGCCAGGAACGTGTGCCGACGAGACTGCTCGAGGAGTCCGTGCCGGGCGTCGACCAGCACAATCGCCAACTGCGCGGTAGAGCGCCGGTCACCATGTTGCGGGTGTACTGCATATGACCCGGGGTGTCGGCGATGATGAATTTGCGCTTGGGGGTGGCGAAGTAGCGGTACGCCACATCGATCGTGATGCCCTGCTCCCGCTCGGCGCGCAGGCCGTCGGTGACCAGCGACAGGTCGGTGTACTCGTGGCCGCGGTCCTTGGAGTGCGTTCCACCGAGGCCCACTGGTCGTCGAAGACGGCCTTGGAGTCGTACAGCAGCCGGCCGATCAGCGTCGACTTGCCGTCGTCGACCGAGCCCGCAGTTGCGATGCGCAGCAACTGTCGCCATCAGAAGTACCCCTCGCCTCTTGCGGTCTTCCATTCCGGCTTCGGAGATCCGGTCGTCGGCCCGGGTGGCGCCGCGCTCGGTGAGCCGCGAGACCGCCGTCTCGGCGACCACTTCGGCGACCGTGGCGGCGGTCGATTCCACGCAGCCGGTGCAGGTCACGTCGCCGACCGTGCGGAAGCGGACGGTCTTTTCGATCACCTTCTCGTCGGCGCGTGGCTGCAGGTGACGGTCGACGGCCAGCAGCATTCCGTCGCGCAGGAAGACCTTTCGTGTGGTGGGCGTAGTAGATCGACGGCAGCTTGATCTTCTCGGCGCCGATGTAGGACCAGATGTCGAACTCGGTCCAGTTCGACAGCGGGAAGACGCGGATGTGCTCGCCCTTGTGGTGGCGGCCGTTGTAGATGTTCCACAGCTCGGGCCGCTGCGCCTTGGGGTCCCACTGGCCGAACTCGTCGCGGAAGCTGAACACCCGCTCCTTCGCGCGGGCCTTTTCCTCATCGCGGCGGGCACCGCCGAACGCGGCGTCGAACCTGTTCTCCCGGATCGCGCGCAGCAGCGTCACCGTCTGCAGCGGGTTGCGCGACGGGATGGTCTCGACCACCCGGCCCGCGTCGATGTCGTCCTGGACCTTGGCGATCACCAAACGGACACCGGTCTCGGCGACGAGTTCGTCTCGGAAGTGGCGATCACCTCGTCGAAGTTGTGGCCGGTGTCGACGTGCATGACCGGGAACGGCAGCCGGCCGGGCCGGAACGCCTTCAGCGCCAGATGCAACATCACGATCGAGTCCTTGCCGCCGGAGAACAGCAGCACCGGCCGCTCGAACTCGGCCGCCACCTCGCGGATGATGTGGATCGCTTCGGCCTCCAACGAGCGCAGGTGGCTGAGCTCGTATTGACCGGCGGCGGGAGCTTCTTGGCTGGTCATCAGCCTCCCCGATTCTCGGTAAAGTCGGTTGATTTGGTCAAGATTGTAGACATTACCGAGTATGAAACCAGCCGGTAAGGCCGCTGTCAACGTATTCGCAGAACGCCAGCACGTCAGCCCGGCCGCCTGCCCGCCGCCGAACTCCCTCGCCCGCCTGCCGCGTCCGCCGACTGCGTCCGCCGAACGTGAGACCACTGCGAAGTTCTGGGCACTTTTTTGCAGTGATTTCACAATCGAGGTGGCCAGGCTGCGGAAACGCGGGCGATCACGCCACCTTCGGTGTCCTCTGCCGTCACCCGAATGACGATCCAGCCGAGATGACACAGGACTTCAGACCGGGTGATGTCTCGTCGGAACTGCCGGCGATCGGTCCAGTGGTGGTCGCCGTCGTACTCGACGGCGAGCTTGACCTCCTCCCAGCCCATATCGAGCTCAGCGACGAGTTGGCCGTACTCGTCGTGGACGGGGATCTGGGTCTGCGGCACCGGGAATCCCGCGCGAAGCAGGACCAGACGCAACCAGGTCTCGCGAGGCGACTCCGCGCCGGCGTCGACCAAGGTCAAGGCAACACGTGCGCGGCGAATTCCTCGGCGGCCCTGGTAGCGGTCGGCCAGGCGTTCGACGTCCGGGATTTTGAGATCCGTCGCACGAGCGAGCGCATCGATCGCTGCAACGGCTGCACCGTTGGGGTATCGACAGGCAAGGTCGAGAGCTGTGCGTGCCGCATTGGTCACGTGCACACCGCCGAGCACGATCGTCTCGTCGTCTTCGATCCGGTCCGACCAGGTACGGATCAACGGCGGCGCGTGTCGGTTGTCGTGAATCAATTCCGCGGGCCGACCGGCATTCACCCAACGAGCGCCGTGCAGCGCCGCCGCCGAGTGACCGGCTGCGACGGCGCGACGTTGCGACCACAGCCAGGCGGCATGGGCTCGCGCGGCGGCCGACAACTCGACACCCCGTGCGAGGTAGACGTCGCGATACACCGCCGTGCACCGCGTACGTAGCTGATAGGGCGTCAGGGCTCCTGCGGCAATGGCCTCACTGCCGATGAAGGGTGCGCTCATGCGGACGAGTGTCGCGGGCATGACCGACAACCCGGCGAGTGTGAAACGGCTGCGAAAACCGAGCCCGTCTTTCGCAGAGGTTTCACACTCGGCGCAGAACGCTAGCCCGTGACCTCGTCGAGTTTTCCGGTCGCGACGTCGAAGATGAACCCGCGCACCGACGTGTGCTTGGTGACGAAGGGGCTGTTGTCGATGCGATGCAACGACTGGCGGACATCCTCGGCGATATCGGGAAAGGCCTCGGCCGACCACGGCGGCTTGATGCCGGTCTCGTCCTGGATGGCCCGCTTGAAGTCGTCGTCGGTGAACGTCAGCATCCCGCAGTCGGTGTGGTGAATCAGGATGATTTCGCTGGTCCCCAGCAGCCGCTGGCTGATGGCAAGCGATCGGATCGCGTCGTCGGTGACTACGCCGCCGGCATTGCGGATGACGTGCGCTTCGCCCTCGTTGATGCCGAGCACGCGGTAGACGTCGATCCGGGCGTCCATGCAGGCCAAGATGGCGATGTGCTTGCTCGGCGGTAGTGGCAGCGGGCCGTGGAACGACTTCGCGTATTCGGCGTTGTTGGCGAGATAGCTGTCGGTGACCGTCACCGCCTGCACGCTACGACGCCAGGGCCGTCGGGTCACCGGTCCGGATCAATCGGATCGCAATCTTTTAGTCTGGGCGGATGCGACAGGGGGGAGGCCGGCACGCATGACCCGGTTTCTGGCGCGCCGCGTGGCGAACTACGTGGTGCTGCTGGCGCTGGCCTCGTTTTTGACGTTCTGCCTGACGTCGGTGGCGTTCTCGCCGCTGGAAAGCTTGATGCAGCGCAGTCCGCGTCCGCCGCAGGCCGTGATCGACGCCAAAGCCGCGCAACTCGGCCTGAACGAGCCCATCCCGACTGCGGTACGCGAACTGGGTGTCGCACGCGGTGCGCGGCGACTTCGGCTCGACGATCACCGGCCAACCGGTATCGGGCGAACTGTGGCGGCGCATCGGGGTCAGCCTTCGTCTGCTGTTGATCGGGTCGGTGGGCGGCACGATCATCGGGGTGGTGCTCGGCGCATGGGGTGCGATCCGGCAATACCGCATCAGCGACCGCGTCATCACAATGCTGTCGCTGCTGGTCCTGTCCGCCCCGACCTTCGTGATCGCCAACCTGCTGATCCTCGGGGCGCTGCGGGTCAACTGGTCGTTGGGCTGGCAGCTGTTCCAGTACACCGGCGAGACATCACCGGCCTTGATCGACGGCACGGCGGCGCGGCTGGTGGATCGCTTGCAGCACTTGGCTTTACCGACGCTCACGCTGATGCTGGGCACCGCGGCCGGGTTCAGCCGGTATCAGCGCAACGCGATGCTCGACGTACTCGGTCAGGACTTCATCCGCACCGCCCGGGCCAAGGGCCTGAGCCGGCGCCGCGCGCTGATCAAGCACGGCCTGCGCACGGCGCTGATCCCGCTGGCGACGTTGTTCGCCTATGGCGTGGCCGGTTTGGTGACCGGCGCGGTGTTCGTCGAGAAGATTTTCGGCTGGCACGGCATGGGCGAATGGATGGTGCAGGGGGTGGCCACCCAGGACGCCAACATCGTCGCGGCGATCACTGTGTTCGCCGGCGCGGTGGTGTTGTTGGCGGGTCTGCTGTCTGACTTCATCTACGCCGCACTCGATCCCAGGGTGCGAGTGTCGTGACGACCACTTTGGAGGCGCCCGAGTTCGCGTCCCGACGGACGCTGGTGCTGCGCCGCTTCCTGCGTCGCCGCTCGGCGGTGGCGGCGCTGCTGGTGCTGCTGGTGTTGTTCGTCGGCTGTTACACGGTGCCGTCGTTACTCCCCTACTCCTACACCGACCTCGACTTCAACGCGCTGCTGCAGCCGCCGAACGCTCGACACTGGTTGGGCACCAATGCCCTTGGCCAAGACTTGCTGGCCCAGACGTTGCGGGGCATGCAGAAATCGATGCTGATCGCGGTCTGCGTGGCGGTCATCTCCACCTGCATCGCCGCGACCGTGGGATCGATCTCCGGCTACTTCGGCGGCTGGCGCGACAGGGCGCTGATGTGGTTCGTCGATCTCATGCTGGTGGTGCCGGCGTTCCTGTTGATCATGATCCTGACGCCGCGCACCAAGAGCTCCGGCAACGTGCTGGTGCTGGTGCTGTTGCTGTCGGGATTCGGCTGGATGGTCAGCTCACGGATGGTCCGCGGGATGACCATGAGCCTGCGCGAGCGTGAATTCATCCGCGCGGCTCGGTATATGGGCGTGCCCAGCCGGCGGATCATCACCCACCATGTGGTGCCGAACGTGGCGTCGATCCTGATCATCGACACCGCGCTGAACGTCGCGGTGGCCATCCTTGCCGAAACGGGGCTGAGCTTCCTCGGCTTCGGCATCCAGCCACCGGACGTGTCGCTGGGCACGTTGATCGCTGACGGCACCCAGTCGGCGACCACGTTCCCATGGGTGTTCCTGTTCCCCGCCGGCGTGCTGGTGTCGATTCTGGTGTGCGCCAACGTGACCGGCGACGGGCTACGCGACGCGCTCGATCCGGCTTCCCGGGGTGGACGCCCGTGAGCCGGCTACTCGACGTCCGCAACCTGGCGGTCAGCTTTCCCACCGAGGGTCCGCCGCTGAAGGCGGTGCGCGGCATCGACTTTCACGTCGACGCCGGCGAGGTGGTGGCGATCGTCGGCGAATCCGGGTCCGGCAAGTCGACGGCGGCAATGGCGGTGGTGTCACTGCTCCCCGACTACGCCGACGTCCGCGGATCGGTGCGGTTGCAGGGCAACGAGCTGATTGGCCTGCCCGACCGGGCGATGTCGCGGTATCGGGGCAACACGATCGGCATGGTCTTCCAGGACCCGATGTCGGCACTGACGCCGGTCTACACGGTCGGCGATCAGATCGCCGAGGCCATCCAGATACACCAGCCGCGCACCGGACAACGGGCCGCCCGCCACCGCGCTGTCGAATTGCTGGAACTGGTCGGCATCAAACAATCCGAGCAGCGAGCGCGCGCCTTCCCCCACGAATTGTCCGGCGGCGAGCGGCAGCGCGTCGTCATCGCGATCGCGATCGCCAACGATCCGGACCTGTTGATCTGCGACGAGCCGACCACCGCGCTGGACGTCACCGTGCAGGCGCAGATCCTCGAGGTGCTCGAGACCGCCCGCGACCTGACTGGTGCCGCGGTGCTGCTGATCACCCACGACCTTGGCGTGGTGGGCGAATTCGCCGACCGGGCGCTGGTGATGTACGCCGGCCGGATCGTCGAGTCGGCCGCCGTCAACGACGTTTATCGCGATCGCCGGATGCCATACACCGTAGGACTTTTGGGGTCGGTTCCGCGCTTAGATGCCCCGCAGGGCACCAGGCTGGTGCCCATTGCGGGTGCTCCCCCATCGCTAACGGCGCTGGAGCCGGGCTGCCCGTTCGCGCCGCGCTGCCCGCTCGTCGTCGAGGAATGCCGTCGCGCCGAGCCACCTTTGTTACCGGTTGCGCCCGACCACGACGCGGCCTGCATCCGAACCGAACACGTCGTCGGACGCAGTGCCGCAGACGTATACGGCGTCAGCACCGACGCCGAGCCGGTAGCTCAGGGCGAACGAGCCGTCGTCGTGCGGGTCCGCGATCTGGTCAAGACCTATCCGTTGACCAAAGGTGTCCTGTTCCGCCGTCAGGTCGGTGAGGTCCGCGCGGTCGACGGTGTCAGCTTCGACCTGCGCGAGGGGCACACATTGGCCATCGTTGGCGAGTCGGGGTCGGGCAAGTCGACGACACTGCACGAGATCCTCGAGTTGGTTGCGCCGCAGTCAGGTTCGATCGAGGTGCTGGGCAAGGACGTCGCCGCGTTGAACTCGGTGGGCCGCCGCGCGGTGCGGCGCGACATCCAGGTGATCTTCCAGGACCCGGCGGCGGCATTGGATCCGCGACTGCCGGTGTTCGAGCTGCTGGCCGAGCCGTTGCACGCCAACGGATTCAGCAAGGCCGACACGCACTCTCGGGTTGCCGAGTTACTCGACACCGTCGGGCTTCGGCATACCGACGCCACCCGATACCCGGCCGAGTTCTCCGGTGGACAAAAGCAGCGGATCGGGATCGCTCGGGCGTTGGCGCTGCGGCCCAAGATCCTGGCCCTCGACGAGCCGGTCTCCGCGCTGGACGTGTCGATTCAGGCCGGCATCCTGAATTTGCTGCTGGATCTGCAGCAGGAGCTCGGCCTGTCGTATCTATTTGTGTCGCATAACCTTTCGGTGGTCAAGCATGTGGCGCACGACGTCGTGGTGATGCTGCGCGGCGCGATCGTGGAGCAGGGTGACAGCGACGAAATCTTCAACCGGCCGCAACACGAGTACACCCGACAACTGCTGGCCGCTGTGCCACAACCGGATTCAGCGCGTGGTTAAGCGGCTACTGGCATTGGTTTTCGCGGTCGGCCTGCTGGCCGGCTGCTCGTCGGGCGCCGACTTTGCGCCCTCCGACCCCGCTACCGCGGTCGGCGCGACCAGCGACATCAACCCGCAGAACCCGGCGTCGCTGCGCGATGGCGGCGATTTGCGGCTCGCGCTCACCGAATTCCCCTCCAACTTCAACACGTTGCACATCGACGGCAACTCCGCCGACGTCGGCGGGATGCTGAAGGCCACCATGCCGCGGGCGTTCGTGATCGGGCCGGACGGCTCCACCACCGTGGACACCGACTACTTCAGCAGCGTCGAACTCACCGGCACCAACCCGCAAGTCGTCACCTACACCATCAACCCTAAAGCGACCTGGTCCGACGGCACCCCGCTCAGCTGGGAGGACATCGCCAGCCAAATCCACGCCACCAGTGGGGCCGACAAGAACTTTGCGATCGCCGGCACGAACGGCAGCGAGCGCGTCAAGTCAGTGACCCGCGGCGTCAGCGACCAGCAGGCCGTCATCACCTTCGCCAAGCCCTACGCGGAATGGCGCGGCATGTTCGCGGGCAACACCATGCTGCTGCCGAAGAAGATGACCGCCACAGCCGACGCGTTCAACACCGCGCAGCGGTCCGGTCCGGGCCCGTCGGCCGGCCCGTTCGTCGTCTCCTCGCTGGATCGAACCAAGCAACGAATTGTGTTGACGCGCAATCCGAAATGGTGGGGCGAGCGGCCGCGGCTGGACCGGATCACGTTCCTGGTGCTCGACGACGCCGCTCGACTACCGGCGCTGCAGAACAAGGCCATCGACGCGACCGGCCTGGCGGGATTGGACCAGATGACGATCGCCCGTCGCACCAAAGGTATTTCGATCCGCCGGGCGCCCACCCCGAGCTGGTATCACTTCACCTTCAACGGCGCCAACGGCTCGATACTCGCCGACCCTGGATTGCGGCGCGCGGTCGCCGAAGGCATCGACCGGCAGAGCATCGCCGCAGTCACCCAGCACGGGCTCAACAGCCGCCCGGCCGCGCTGAACAACCACATCTATGTCGAGGGCCAACAGGGCTATCAAGACAACAGCGGCGTGGTCGCCTACAACCCGGAGAAGGCCAAGCGCGACCTCGATGCGCTCGGCTGGAAACTCAACGGGCAAATCCGCGAGAAGGACGGCAAGCAGCTGGTCATTCGCGATCTTTTCTACGACGCGCAGACCAGCCGACAGTTCGGTCTGATCGCGCAGCACAGCCTCGCCCAGATCGGGGTGAAACTCGAACTAATGGCCAAGGCCGGCAGCGGGTTCTTCACCAACTACATCAACGTCGGCTCCTTCGACATCGCCCAATTCGGTTGGATGGGCGACGCTTTCCCGCTGTCGGCGCTCACCCAGATCTACGCGTCCGCCGGAGAGAGCAACTTCGGCAAGATCGGCAGTCCCGAGATCGACGCGAAGATCGAGCGGACGCTCGAAGAGCTGGACCCAGCCAAGGCGCGGGTGCTGGCCAACGACGTCGACAAGCTCATCTGGGCCGAGGGATTCAGCCTGCCGCTGGTCCAGTCGCCGGGCAACGTCGCGGTCAACAGCTCACTGGCCAACTTCGGCGCGGCCGGGCTGGCTGACCTGGACTACACCGCGATCGGGTTCATGCGCTGAGGCCATCGTCGGGCGGTCGTAGGCCAACTCCCGGCCACCACCGCCGCCCCAGGGCCGATCCCGGCTCGCGCCGCTGCGCGACGGTGTGACTCAGGCGCACAACTCGATCCGCTGCGCGTCCTTGATGCCGTCGTATCTCGCTGGCGTGCAGGTCAATACGATCACCTGCCCACGCTCGCCGAGGGTGTCGAACACCGCGGCCATCTTGACCAGCCGCTCGGGATCGGTGAAGCCGAGCGCATCGTCGATCAGGATCGGGACGGAGTCCTCCTTGGCGACCAGCGCCGCACCGGCCAGCCGGGCCAGGATGCCGAGCTGCTCCTTGGCCCCACCCGACAGCGATTCGTACGGCACGGTCCGACCGTCGATCGTCCGGTTCTGGATGCACAGGTCGCTGTCGACGTCGACCTCGAAGCTTGGGCCGAAGACTGGCCGGCCGAGCCGCTGCAGTTCGGCGCGGTACGGCTCGACGTAGCGCAAGCGGGTGGTGTCGCGGTGCCGCGTGATGACCTCGCGCAGCATCTGCACGGCGCGGGCCCGACGGCCGACCCGGTCGTGCTCGTCGCGGGCGTGCTCGCGGTCGATCTCCGCGGCGTCCAGCTTGCCCCGGCGCCCCTCGGTCCCGAAAACCCGGAGCTGCGCGGCGATCTCATGCAGCTCACGCGCAACGCCATCGTGCCGCTGCGCAAGCGTGGCCGAGGCGTCGAGTGCCTCGGCCAACTCAGCGGCGACGTCTTCGGGTGCCTTGGCGGCCAGTCGCTCGGATAGTTCAGCGACGCGCCCGGCCGCGGTGTGCGCCGCAACCGTGTGGGTGTCGACGTCCAGAGTCAGCTTTTCGTCGGGAACCGCGGCCCGCTGTTCGGCGAGCCGGTCGGAGACGGCAACAAGCTCGGCCCGCTGCGCGACCAGCTTGTCGTGGACACGCGTGACCTGAGCGGTGATCTCGTCGAGCTTCTTTGCCGCCAACACCGCCACCTTGCGGTGGGTGTCGCAGTCGACCTCGGCCTGGGCGCGCGCCGCGACCGCGTCGAGGAGTTCTGCGCGGGCGGCGCCGGCGTCGACATCGTCGGAAATTGCTCGCAATTGCTCTAATTCGGCCAGCCGAACGCGCAGCTGGCCGATGTCCTCGTCACCGGAGAGCCCGGCCAACGTCGCGGTGAGCTGATCGCGGGTGCCCTGTAATTCCCGGCGCCGCTCGTCGGCCTGCCGCGCCGCGGCCGGGTCGGCGACCTTCGCGACAGCCAGCGCCGCGACCAGTTTCGCGCGCGCCGCAGCGTGTTTCTGCTGAACCTCCAGTACCGACGTGCCGGGTGTGACGCGGGCGGTCACGACACCGGCAATCTCGACCTCGGTCGCGGTATTGGCCACCGTCGTCCAGGTCTCGCCGGCCGGCAGCGACACCCGCTGATCGCCGAGCACCAGCTCGATGTCGGCGGTGGCGACGAATTCGACTGTCGCCGAGACCAATGCGAGCTGGCCTTCGGTGCGGTCGACCGCGGCGGCAGCCTGTTCGATCTGCCGCAGCAGATCGTCGGTCACGGTGATGGTGGACAGCTCTTCTGCCACCTCGTCGCGCGCACTCAGCGCCGCATCGATTTTCGCGAGCCGGGTGGCAAGCCGCTGCGTCTCTTCGCGGCGGGCCAGGTCTTCGACCAGCTGGCGGGCGGTCTCGGCCCGCGCCCGGGCAGCGACGAGGATCTGGTCGGACTGCTGCACGACGGCGTCAGCCTCGACGGTGACGTCCCGGGCCAGCGCCTGCGCCTCGCCGGCCTCGCGGGCCTGCGCTTCCAACTCTGCGACCGCGGCTGTGCGCGAATCATTTTCGCTGCGCAGGCGAATACGCTCGGCGAGGGCCGCCGTCGAGGCCGTGCAGGTGGCTGTCGCGGCGGTCGCGACCAGCTCGGCCTCCCGCACCTGCTCCGCGAGCCGGGAAATCTCGTCGGCCGCGGCTTGAGCGGCGCCCTGCCTCAACGCGGCGGCGTGCCGCCGCGTCGCCAGCTCGGCCAACTCGACCGTCAGCGCGGCATGCCGCTGCACCCGGTCGTCGACCTCCGCAACCGCGGCGGCACAGCGCTCGACGTCCTGGTTGGCCGCCTCCAAAGCCTTGATAGCGTTCGCCCATTCGCCGGTGGGGCGGCCGGTCCCGGTGAAGTAGCGGCCGTACTCTTTGTCGATCCGCTCGATGAGCAGCGGCTCGGTTCCCGACAGCGCTGCCGTGTCGCCCGCTGCGACATCCAGCGCGCGGGTCAGCGCGTCGCAGCCCGACAACTTCACCGCCTCCGTCGATGTGGCCTGCAAAACCCGTTGCGCATGCCACAATTCGGTGTCGACCGTCTCGGCAAGCATGCCCTGTACGCGGTCGTGCGCCTCGTCGCCGCTGCATTGTTCGCGGCGCGGCTCCAGGACCGTCAGCTGCGTCTGGGGCTTCTTGTGGAAGCGCTTGTGATAGATGAAACGGTAAGGGCCCGCGCTGATCTCGGCGGTGATCTCGGATCCGACGTCGGCGTGCGTCGGCTTCACCTGCTTGACTTCCTTCTTCGTCGAGCGGTCCTTGGATTCCAGCAGCAGATCCAGCGCCTCGACCATCGAGGACTTGCCGATCTCGTTGGCCCCCGACACCACGACTACCCCATGGTCGGGAAAGTCGATCTCGCGGTGGGCGATTCCGCGGTAGTTCGTCAAGACCAACCGATGCAATTTCATGCCGCACCTCGGCCCTGCTGACCGTGGTCGGTCAGTCGCAACAACAACGCCAGCGCGTCGCCCGCAGTCTCGTCGTCCGCGCGTGCGGCCGTCATCAACTCCTCGACCGCTTCGGCGGCGAACCCGCCGATGCCCAGGTCGCTGAACTCACCATCGGCCGGTATCACCGCCAAATCACTGTGGCTTTCCCACACCCGCAGCGACGCGAACAGCCGCGAATACTTGTCCAGGCAGGCGTCCAGCCCGGCGCGATCGGTGACGGTCAGCGACCCAATCAGGGCTAACCGCAACACTGTTCGGTCCTTGTCCGGCATCAGATCAAGGTTCATGTCGAGGTCGGCGATGTCGCGGCTGTTGTTCACGTCCCTGGTCAGGGTGCTGAACCGCCAGCGTCCGACACGCGGGGCATCAACGGTCACCGGCCGCCCGGAATCCGCCTCGTCGAGGTCGACGATCAGCACGTGGCCGGGATCGGCCTCGACGTCGTCGTAGTTGGTGACCTCGGGCGAGCCCGAGTACCACACGCGACCGGTGCTTCCCACGTCGGTCAGCGAATGCTTGTCGCCGAGCGCCACGTAGTGGATTGCGCCGCGCGCCAACGCATCTTCGACACCGGCCAACCGGATCAACGAAGGCTTGGTGGGGTCGGGGTCGAGCACATCGACGCCGCCGTGGGCGACGAGCACCCGGGTGACCCCGTCGGCCGGTAGATCCTCGAGCACCTCGGCGACCAGATCGGTGGTCGGTGCCTTGGACCGCCACGGCGCCGCGACGATCTGCAACCCGGGCCGCACGTCGTGAACACCGGCCCGGTCGAGCACGTGCACGTTGGCCGGGCGCTCGGCGGTGAACAGCGCGCTGGTGTAGACCGACGACGCGTCCAGCGGATCGTGGTTGCCGGGCAACAGGTAGATGGGAATTCCAATGGCGCGCATGGCTTCCAGTGATTGACTGATCACAGCGGGCGCCAGTTGATTGTGCTCGAACACGTCGCCGGAGACCACGACGAATTCGGCAGCGGCGTCGGCTGCCAGCGCGCCGATTCCGGCCACTGCGTCACGCCGCGCCGCCGAATAGCGCGGCTGGGCTTCGCCCGCGAGGAAGTGACGGGTCATGCCGAGTTGCCAGTCGGCGGTGTGCACGAATCGCATTGCTATCCCGTCCCTTCTACGCGCTGCCGGCCCAACGCGACCAGGCAACGAGAGTTTAGGACCGCCTGCCGACAAGTCCGGGGACCTCAATCGGCAGGTCCGACGCGCATCGATAGCTCGCAACCTCATTGATGCGCAGGTGCCACACCAGCCACAGGAGCCGCCGAAAGCCGCGGGGTAGCCTCGACCGGGTGGACAACCAAGACCGCACCCTGGTGCTGATGCGTCACGCAAAGTCGGCTTACCCCGACGGCGTCGTCGATCACGACCGACCGTTGGCACCGCGCGGTCAGCGGGAAGCCGGTCTGGCGGGTGACTGGCTGCGCAGCCAGCTGGCGACGATCGACCTGGCGCTGTGCTCGACAGCGACGCGCACCCGCGAGACGTTGGCGTGCACCGGAATTGATGCACCCGTGCACTATGTCGAGCGGCTGTACGACGCGACGTGCGGCATCGTCATCGAGCAGATCAACGCCGTCGCCGACGAGGTCTCGACGCTCTTGGTCGTCGGGCACGAGCCCACGACCAGCGAGCTGGCCCTGCGACTGGCGGACCGGCACACCGCCAACAACACTGCCGCCGAACGGATCTCGGTCAAATTCCCGACATCTGCGATCGCGGTCCTGCACCTCGACGGCAGCTGGGCGGACCTCGAACTCGGGTCCGCCCAGCTGGTCGACTTCCACGTGCCGCGTTAGCCGCGGCCAGCGGAAATTATTTGCAGATGTCGACGATCTTCTTGATCTTGTCGTCCAGGTTTTGACGCAGTTCGTCCTGTGCGAAGTCCTGCGCACCGGCGAGGTAGCCGATGCTGAGTTCCTCGAGTTGGGTACCGAGCGTGTTCGCGTTGTCCGCCAGGTCTTTCGGCGTTGCCGGCTCCGCGGCCACCCGGTCACGTAGGAAGGCGCCACCGTCGTAGAACGCAAACCGCTGGGCGGTCGCGACCGACAGCGCGCCGATCGGGCCGCCGTTGTCCGGGTTCTTCAGGTGCGAGTTCCGCACCACGGCGCGGTCGACGATCTTGAAGACCTCGCAGATGTGCTTCTTGGCGTCATTACGCTGTGAATCGCTGTATTTGCCCGAGGCCGCGGCGCCCTCGTTCGGGTAGAAGTATCCGTACGCGGCGCCCGCGACGCCGAGGATCGCCAGCACCAACGCCGCGATAGCCAGCCAGAGGGGCAGCTTCGACGGGCGTGCGGCGTGCGAGGTGGTCGTCGAGGTGGTGGCCGGCGCGGTCGTTGGCGCGGCGACGGATTCGGTGACGTCCTCGGATGCGGACGATGGCTCGTGTGAAGGTGTCTCAGACATTGGTCGATCGTATACACCGCAATCATTGGCACGTAACCGTTTCAAGGGTCAATAAAAATAAACACGCTCAATCCCTTTGGTGCCGAAATTCGCATTTCAGATACAAAAACCGGTGCGCCGGCATGTTCAACCAGCGCACTCGGTGTTCAGCCTTTGTTGTCAGGAATTGGTCGAGAGCGTGAGCTCCATGAGCTTCAGGGCCTGCGCGCAGGCGTCGATTCCCGGCACCTGCGGGTTGACCCACCAGCCGACCACGCCGGCCGCGTCGCTGGCGACACCGCACGAGCCGTTGGGGTCATTCGGCCTCATCACGATCGACGGCACGCCCGCAATTGCCCGGTTCTCGATCTGATACTTCAGGAATTCGGCGACCTTACGCTCGTTGTCCAGGCTGCCCTGCTCGAACCAGAACCGGGTGATGTCGATCAGACCACCCGGATTCGCCGCCTGCCAGCGGCAGATCGCACCGACGAACGTGCTCTGAATGTCCTGCGGATCGGCACCGACCGTCTTGGCCAGCACGTCGGTGGTCAGTACCTCACATTCCTTCTGCAGGTTGGGGTACTGCTGCTCGGAGGTGTTGTTGCGAGGCGTGTCACCGGCACCCGCCTTCTGCGCGGTACCGCCGACCGACCTGGTGCAGCCGGTCGCCAGTGCCAGCGCGGTGGTCACAATCGCCACGCTCACCAGAATCCGGTGACGCACGCGGGCGCTCATTTGCCATTCGCAATCGTTTGACGCGCCAGCTCTTTGGCGATGTTGCACGCGTCGGGAAATGGCTTTTGGTTGAAGTTCACCGACCACTCGAAGAAGTCGTCGTTGAACGCGATTCCGACCTCGCACAGCGAGTCACCCAACTGCGGGTCGGCACCGACGGCGATGAAGCCGCCGTGGCCGCTGATGTTGATGTCTTCGACGCTGGTCCGCGACAGCTCCTCGGTTTTGCGTTCGCGCCCGATCGGACTTCCGCGGTACCAGGAGAACGAGAAGTGCGGCCCGAGGATGCCCCCGCCGGCCAACCACTGGCAGCCCACCGAGTTCTTGGCAGTGTTGACCAGTCCGCTGATCTGCGTCAGCTTGTTCACCGTCTCGTCGGTCACCCCGCCGCATTGCGGGAACGACGGACCATGGCTGCCGTTGCTGGACGACGGCGCGTTCGACCCGGGCGACTGGGACTGGTTGGAGCCGGAATCGGAGCACCCGGCCGCCATCGGAACCAACAGCGCCGCCGCGCACGCAAGCGCCCTTACGTTACGTCGCACCGCTACCCGCACCTTCTGGTGATCACAGGTTGCACTGTAGCGGCACTGCCTGATGCCAACCATTGCACACGCGGTGAGCTGTGCTTTCTTGTGTGCAACAGTTACCAGATGCTCGTGGCACTGCTGCGCCGGTTCGTGCAGCCGTACCGGTGGCCGGTCGCGGCGGTGATGATGCTGCAGTTGATCAGCACCCTGGCCGCGCTGTACCTGCCCACGGTAAATGCGACGATCATCGACGACGGCATCGCCAAGGGCGACACCGCCGCGATCGTCCGCCTGGGCGGCCTGATGTTCGGTGTGACGGCGCTGCAGGTGCTGTGCGCCGTCGGCGCTGTCTACTTCGGCTCCCGCGCCGGGATGGGCATCGGCCGCGATCTACGCTCGGCGATGTTCCATCAAGTCACCTCGTTCTCGGAGCACGAGACCGCCCGATTCGGCGCGCCGACCCTGCTCACCCGAACCACCAACGACGTCCGCCAGATTCAGTTCCTGGTGCAGATGGGCTTCACCGTGCTGGTCGCCGCCCCGATCATGTGCGTCGGCGGCATCGCGATGGCGATTCATCAGGACGCCGGGCTGTCGTGGCTGTTGCTGGTCGCCGTTCCGGTGCTGGTGGTGGCGAACTACGGGATCATCTCGCGGACGCTGCCGCTGTTTCGCAGCATGCAACGGCTGATCGACAGCATCAATCGGGTGCTGCGCGAGCAGTTGTCCGGTGTGCGGGTGATACGCGCCTTCGCGCGTGAGCCCTTCGAGCGCCGGCGATTCGACGACGCGAACATCGCGCTGTCCACCACCACGCAGAGTGCCGGTAACTGGCAGGCGTTGATGCTGCCGGTGACGACGCTGACCATCAACTGCTCCAGCGTGGCGTTGATCTGGTTCGGCGGCTTGCGAATCGACCACGGCCAGATGCAAGTCGGGTCGCTGATCGCGTTCCTGGTGTACTTCACCCAGATTCTGATGGCCGTGGTGACGGCGACGATGACGGTGATGGTGCTGCCGCGCGCCGCGGTGTGCGCCGAGCGGATCACCGAAGTGCTCTCGACCGTTCCCGCGGTCGCCAATTCGTCGAATCCTGTGCGACCTGTCGCGGCGCTGGGGTCGGTGCAGCTCGACGGCGCGTCGTTCCGTTATCCTGGCGCGGATCGTGCTGTGCTGCACAATGTCTCGTTGACCGCGCACCCCGGCACCACTACCGCGGTCATCGGCAGCACCGGTTCAGGTAAGTCGACGCTGGTGGCGCTGCTCTGCCGGTTGTACGACGCCACCACCGGCACCGTCCTGGTCGGCGGCGTCGACGTGCGTGACCGCGACATCGACGAACTGTGGTCGACGATCGGGCTGGTGCCGCAGCGTGGCTACCTGTTCTCCGGCACCGTCGCGGACAACCTGCAGTTCGGTGCAGCCGAGGGAAGGACAGCCACCGACGACGAGATGTGGGAGGCGTTGCGGGTCGCGGCGGCCGATGATTTCGTCCGCGCGCACCCGGATGGCTTGCGGATGCGCGTCGCGCAGGGCGGCGTCAACTTCTCCGGCGGACAACGGCAGCGAATCGCGATCGCGCGGGCGGTAATCCGGCGCCCAGCGATCTATGTGTTCGACGACGCGTTCTCCGCGCTGGACGTGCACACCGATGCACTGGTGCGCGCACGGCTGGCCTCGGCCGCCGGGCAAGCGACGGTGATCGTTGTAGCGCAACGAATTTCGACGATAGTCGATGCCGACCAGATAATCGTCATCGAGGACGGCCGGATCGTCGACACGGGCACGCACGAGTCGCTGTTGGCGGAGTCGCCGACCTACCGCGAGTTCGCCGAATCGCAGTCGGTGGACGCGCAAGTGGGGGGTCCGCGATGACGACGGCTGCCGCTCCCCCAGCCATGCGGGCGCGGGATTTCCGTGGATCGACAGTCCGGCTGGTCAAATTGCTTGCACCGCAACAACACACGGCCGTCGCAGTGATGGCGTTGAGCATCCTGGGCACCGTCGTGGGCGTCATCGTCCCGCGCATCCTCGGCCATGCCACCGACCTGCTGTTCAACGGTGTGATCGGCCGTCGGCTGCCCGCGGGCATGACCAAGGATCAGGCGGTCGCCGCGGCACGGGCCCACGGCGACAACTCCTTCGCCGACCTGCTGTCCGGCATGCACGTGATTCCCGGTCACGGCGTCGACTTCGCCGCGGTCGCCCGCACGCTCGCGCTGGCGCTGGGCATGTATGTGGTTGCCGCGGTGATGATTTACGCGCAGGCTCGGCTGCTCAACGTGACGGTTCGACGGTCGCTGCAGGCGCTGCGGTCTGACATCGAGGACAAGCTGCATCGGCTGCCACTGTCCTATTTCGACACCCGGCGACGGGGCGAGATTCTCAGTCGTGTCACCAACGACATCGATAACCTGCAGACCTCGTTGTCGATGACGATCACCCAACTGCTCAGCGCGGTGCTGACCGTCGCGACCGTGTTGGTGATGATGCTGAGCATCTCACCGCTGTTGACCGGCCTCACACTGCTGACGGTCCCGCTGTCCATCGTTGTGACGCGGGCGATCGCGCGACGCTCGCAGCGACTCTTCGTCGCGCAATGGACCAACACCGGACGGCTCAACGCGCACATCGAGGAGAGCTACAGCGGCTTCACCCTGATACGGACCTACGGCCAGCGGGCGCGGATCGAGGACGAGTTCCGCCGGCTCAACGACGACTTGTACGAGGCAAGCTTTGGCGCTCAGCTGGTATCGGGCATGGTGGGGCCGGCGACCACGTTCATCAGCAACCTCAGCTACGTCGCGGTCGCGGTGGTCGGCGGCATCCAGGTGGCCACCGGGCAGATCACCGTCGGCAACATCCAGGCCTTCATCCAGTACGTGCGCCAGTTCAACGCACCGCTGAATCAGGTTGCGTCGATGTACAACACGCTGCAGTCCGGGATCGCCAGTGCCGAGCGGGTCTTCGAGTTGCTCGACGAACCTGAAGAGCCCGTCGACGCGCCCGGATCCTTACCCGAAAGTGCGGCAGGCCGAGTCGAATTCGAGCACGTCGATTTCGGCTATCAACCGGGCGTCGCGGTAATCAGCGACCTGTCGTTCGCCGCCGAACCGGGCAGCACCATCGCGATCGTCGGACCGACCGGGGTCGGCAAGACGACGTTGGTGAACCTGCTGATGCGGTTCTACGACGTCGATTCCGGACGGATCCTGATCGACGGCGTGGACATCACGTCGCTGAGTCGGCAGTCGCTGCGCTCACGCGTCGGGATGGTGCTGCAGGACGCCTGGTTGTTCAGCGGGACCATCGCGCAGAACATCGCCTACGGACGGCCCGGCGCCTCTGAGGAGGAGATCGTCGCGGCGGCGAAGGCGGCCTACGTCGACCGGTTCGTGCATACGCTGCCGCACGGCTACGACACCGCGGTGAACGACGGTGGAAGCAATATCAGCGTGGGCGAGCGGCAGCTGATCACGATCGCGCGGGCTTTTCTGGCCCGCCCGCAGTTGTTGGTGCTCGATGAGGCGACCAGTTCGGTGGACACCCGCACCGAGTTGCTGATCGCCAAGGCCACTCATGAGCTGCGCCGCGACCGCACGAGTTTCATTGTTGCCCATCGTCTTTCGACGATCCGCGACGCGGACGTCATCCTGGTGATGGAGTCGGGCAAGATCGTCGAGCAGGGCAACCACGGCGAGCTGCTGGCCCGCGGCGGCGCCTACTACCGGATGACCCAGGCTTGACCCTGACCTCACCAGTCACACCAGCACCGGCTCTCGACCATGACCCGATTTCGGAAACGTAACCGTATGCGATATCACCGCCTTAAGTGATATCGCCCGTGCTCACAAATGGAAAAGAGAGGGCCACCCTGCAGCCAGCGACGGGTGAGAATGCTGAGGCCGTTGGGTTAGAGCTCCGGCCCCTCGGCCCGCACGTCGTCGACCGCGGTCATGGCGTCACGCAGCTTCGCCAGCCACTCCTCGGTGTGCTCGCCGACCAATTTGACCGACCAGGCCAGCGCGTCGGAGCGCGACCGCGCCACTCCCGCGTCGACAAGGGTGTCGAGCACCTGGCGCTCGGGTTGCTTCAACCGGGTCATCACCGGTACCGCGATGTGGGTGAACAGCACCTGCTCGCCGGCCACCTCGACGCCCCAGGACACCTTGCGGCCGTACCGGCTCTGCGCCTCGTCGGCGATGTGCATGCGCTCCGAACGGGTTTCTTCCCGGAACCGCGCGGCTCGGCCCTCCGCGTGTGCGTCGCTTTCGTCCTTGTCGGATTCGGGCAGTTTTCCGATGACGGTGATTTCTTCGCGGTCGACGACGACGGTCGGGTCGCCGTCGAACCAGGCGTCCGGTAGGCGTCCGGCGAACCACTCCGCGGCGTCGCCGGCTTCGGGTTGGCCGGCTTGCTGCCAGCCACCGGGACGGCCGTGCCGCCGTCCATGTCCATGATGTTGCTTCATGCTTACATGATTACAGCGTTACAGCCCACGTCAAAGCCTGTTCACTCCCCGCGAACACCCGCAGTGCGCGGTCAACCGTCGCCGCGACGGGCGCGAAACAGCTTGACCTCGCCTTTGATGCCTTTCAGGCGCCGCGGGCCGGCGAACGACCAGCTGAACCCCGACTCGTCGCCGAGTTCGTCACGCACCGACTCGGCGGCCAGCACCGTCCCCGGCCGGGCCGCCGCCGTCACCCGGCTCGCGGTGTTCACCGGGCTGCCGAACCAGTCCCCCGCTCGACTGACCGCCGAACCCGACGCGATACCGGCCCGCAGTCGGGGAAAGTCGTTGTCGCTGTCGGTCATGTCGACGAGCTTGAGCACCGCATCCAGCAGCGGCGCCGGCTCGGTACAGATGAACATCACCGCATCGCCGATCGTCTTGATGAACCGCACCGGCGGAACTGCCACGTCGCGGGCCATGTCGGCGAGCCGGTTGGCGAGCTGCCCAAGCTCCTCGGGGGGCACCTCCTCGCCCAGGCGAGTGAACCCGACCAGGTCGGCGAACGCCGCGGTGATGTGCCGCGCCCCGGGCAACGGCGCCCCCACTGCCCGCTCGCTGGCGTTGACGGCCTCGGTCTCCATCATGTGCCGCAACTGCATGAACAGCATGTCCTCGATCATCGGCCCAAGCAGCGGCGCGATTCGGGTCACCAGCTCCTGGGATGCCTTGGCGGTCTCCAGTTCACGGGCCCCAGGCTGCAGGATGGTGGACAACGCGGTGTGCCGCATCACCTCGGCGGCGTGCGAAAGTCCTTCGGCGAGAATGCGAACGACCTGCACCACCTGATCAGGGGCAATACCGAGGTCAAGGAACTCCTTCGCGTGAGCGGCGGCGGCCCCGTCGGCGCGCAGATGCACAGCCGCGTCGGGATCCTCGACACGCACCAAACCGATGGCGCGCTGCACCCGCTGAAGCAGGTCAAGATCGATTCCGTACTCGTCGGCGATTTCTCGTGTCGACACGTAATCGCCGTCGTCACCCATCAGGCGGCGGGACGCCACCAACATGGGGACCGGCGCCGAGCGGATCTCCTCGGCGGTGATGCCCTGCTCGACAAGCCACTCGATCAGCTCGGCACGCTCGGCGCGCGCGTCGCCTTCCAGACCGTCGAGCAGCTTCTCGATTTTTGCGTCATCCACGTGGTCAAGTTATCCGATGGTCACGCAGCTGCTCCAGGGGTTCCCGCCCGTCATCGACGATGCCGCCAGGCTGCTGATCCTGGGCTCCTTCCCGAGCGTCCTGTCGCTGGAGTCCGGGCAGTATTACGGCAACCCGCGAAATGCGTTCTGGCCGATCACCGGTGAGCTCTTCGGCTTCGACCCGTCGGCACCCTACGAAACCCGTTTGGCCGCATTGCAATCAGCCGGGGTGGCACTCTGGGATGTGCTGCACCAGTGCCGCCGCAGCGGCAGTGCCGACGCCAAGATCGAGCCGAAGAGTCTGGTGGCCAACGAGTTTAGTCAGCTATTCGCTGACCATCCGTCGATCGCGCGGGTGTGCTTCAACGGCAGCGCCGCGCAGAAACTGTTCACGCGGCTGGTCGCCGTCGACGCGTCGGTCGACTACCTGCTGTTGCCGTCGAGCAGTCCCGCGCGCGCGATGCCGGGGGGCCGAAAACTGCAAGCCTGGCGGGTTATCGCGCCGTCATGACACCGGTGGACGGCGGTGCGCCCACGGCCGGGCGGCTTCGATCTGCGCGCCCAGCGACACCAGCGTCGCCTCATCGTTCGGGCGACCGACCAACTGGATCGACAGCGGAACGCCGTTGGCGTCCAGTCCCCACGGGACCGAGGCGGCGGGCTGACCGGTCAGATTCCAGATCTCGAAGAACGGCACCCGCTGCGACACCGCCAGCAGGGTCGCGACGCCGCCGAGGCGTTGGTAGGCACCGATCCGCGACGGCGGGGCGACGTTGCCCGGGGTGAGGACGACGTCGACGTCGTCGAAGATCGACTGAATACGTTGCGATATAGCGGATTCCGCGGCGCGGACCTTGGCCATCCGCCCCTCGGGAATCAGCGACCCGATCCGCGCCATGCTGCGGGTCCGCTTTTCGAGCCGGTCTTGATGCGGCATCACTCGGACGTCGTTGTAGATGCCGCGGAAAAAGCGCGGCAGGAAATTCGCGGAGACCGCCGACACCGGATAATCCGGGTCGCGCACGACCACGTCGTGGCCGAGGTCGCGCAGCAGCGCGCCGGCCGCATCGACCGCGGCGCGTTGTTCCTTGCCGATCTTTGCGATCAACGGCGGTGGGACCTTGGTGCTCAACGCAATTCGCAGTCGACCGGGGCTCTTTGCGGCGGCGCCGACGAAGCCTCCCGCGGGAGCGGACGTCGTGGTCGTGACGTCTAAGAACAGCGCGGCGTCTTCCACCGTGCGCGCGAGCGGACCGTTCACGCTCAACCCGCACCAGGCATCGTGGTGCGGCGCCAGCGAGACGCGGTCACGCTGCGGCTTGATCCCGAACAGGCCGCACCAACCCGACGGGATGCGGATCGAGCCGCCGCCGTCGGAGCCGAGCGCCAGCGGCGCCAGCCCCGCTGCCACCGCGGCTCCGCTGCCCCCGCTGCTACCGCCCGGCGTCAGCGCGGTGTTCCACGGGTTGCGGGTCGCCCCGAACGTCACCGTTTCGGTGAACGGGAAGATCATCAGTTCCGGCACAGCGGTTTTCCCGATGATCACCGCGCCCGCCTCGCGGAGTCGCCGGACGACTTCGGCGTCGTCGGCGGCGGGGGTCGAGACAGCGCTGCTGCCGCACGCGGTGAGTTCACCGGCGACGTCGTTATCGTCTTTGATCGCTACCGGAACCCCGAGCAGCGGCAGCCGATCGCCGGCGTCGAGGCGCCGCTGCGCGGCCAGCGCCTCCTGGCGCGCGGTATCGGCCAGGACCACCCGGTAGCTGCGTAGCTGCGGATCGAGTCGCGCGATGCGGTCCAGGTAGATCTCGAGCAGCGCGGGTGCGGTGATGCTCGTCGCGGCCAGCATTCGCGCCTGCTCGGCCGCTCCGGCAAAGGCCACGTCAACTACGTCCACGTCGAGGCAGACTACTCACTCGACCGGCGCGGCGGACCGCTACCGTGGCGTCATGTCCTGTGTGTTCTGCGCGATCGTCGCCGGCCAGACCCCGGCCATCCGGATCTACGAAGACGACGACTATCTGGCCTTTCTCGACATCCGTCCCTTCACCCGCGGCCATACCCTGGTGGTGCCCAAGCAGCACTCGGTGGACCTCACCGACACCTCGGCAGAGACGCTGGCCGGCATGGCGGTGATCGGGCAACGCATCGCCAAGGCGGCGCGTGCGACCGAGCTGGCCGACGCCACCAACATCGGGGTCAACGACGGTCAGGCCGCATTTCAGACGGTTTTCCACATCCATCTGCATGTGCTGCCGCGGCGCAACGGCGACAAGCTGTCGGTCGCCAAGGGTCTCCTACTGCGCCGCGACCCGGATCGCGAGTCGACCGGCCGGATCCTGCGCGACGCGCTGGCGGAGATCGACGCCGCGGGCTGATACTGGGCGTATGGCCCTTCCTTTTGAAAAGACCCTGCTGCCCCAGGTGATCCGGGTACACGATGCCGTCTATCAGAAGACCAACGGCTGGATCGGGCATCGCCTGCTCGGGATCCCGAGCCTGCTGCTACACACCGTCGGTGCCAAGACCGGCAAAGCGCGGAGCGCGTCGCTGACCTACGCCCGCGACGGCGACGACTATCTGATCGTCGCGTCGAAGGGCGGCGACCCGAAAGCGCCGGGCTGGTACCACAACCTCAAAGCCAACCCGAGCGTTGAAATCAACGTCGGGCCAAAGCGGTTTGCGCGTGACGGCCCATCCGGTGCTGCCCGACGACGCGGACTACCCGCGGCTGTGGCAGATCGTCAACAAGAACAACAGCAACCGCTACGAGGCGTACCAGGAGAAGACGTCGCGACCGATTCCGGTCGTCCGGCTCAAGCCCGCCTGATCCGACTCCTACTCGGTCGGTTCCCGGCCGCATCGTCGCTCGGTGGCAACCTAGAACAGCTCTTTGGCCAGTAGCTCCAGCGTCTTCTCGCGGGCGGGAGCGCTTCGCGGATCGGTGCCGCGGTGCGCCGACGCCACGGGATGGATCATCACTTCGTCGACGCCGAACCGATCGGCCAACGCACGCACCTGTTCGGCGGCCTCGGCGGGCGTCCCGACGACCGCTCGCTCCAGACCGCTCTCGACGACGTGCCTCATCTGCGGCGTCAGCCTGGCGTCGTCGATGTCTTCGACGAGCTCGACCGGCCCCAGCGGCTGGCCGGTCCGCAGCCGAGCCATCATGTGCAGGTTCGGCCGAATCAAAGCCATTGCCTCGTCGCGGGTTTCGGCGACCGCTGCGTTGACGGTCAGGAACGTCACCGGCTCGGCGGTCAACTCGCTGGGCCTGAACTGTGAGCGGTACAGGTCCAGTGCCTCTTCGGTGCCCTGGCCGGAGAAGTGATGGGCGAACACGTACGGCAGACCCTTGGCGGCGGCCAGTTGCGCGGAGTACATCGAAGACCCGAGCAGCCACAGCCTCGGCTCGCTGGCCGCGGCCGGAGTGGCCTTCAGGATGTAGTCGCCGTCGCGTAGCTGCACCTGCACACCCTTGGCGCTCATCATTGCCCGCACGTGGTCGAGGTAATTCGGGAACTGGTCGATGTCGCGGTCGTCGCGACCGGCGGCGCCGCGCAGCAGCACTGAGGTCACCGGGTCCGACCCGGGGGCGCGGCCGATGCCGAGGTCGATGCGGCCTGGCGCCGCGGCTTCCAGCAGGGCGAACTGCTCGGCCACGGCCAGCGGCGCGTGGTTGGGCAGCATCACGCCGCCAGAGCCGAGCCGCAGCTGGGTGGTCTGCGCCGCGAGGTAGGCGATCAGCACCGGCGGGCTGGTGGCGCCGACCGAGGGCATGTTGTGGTGTTCCGCGACCCAATAGCGGGTGAAGCCCAGCCGGTCGGCGGTCTGCGCGAGGCCCACGGTGGCTCCCAGCGCATCCGCGGTGGTCTGGTCGGTGCGGACGGGGACGAGATCGAGAACAGAAAGCCGCATGAGGTGGTCAACGCCTCCTGACTGCTGAACGTTCCCTCGTCATCGAACGTCGCCGATCTTCTTCGCCTGAACGAAGATGTCGTCGAGCATGCCGGGCGTCAGCTTTCCGGTGAAGGTGTTCTGCTGGCTGGGGTGGTAGCAGCCCAGCAGCGTCACCCCGCCGTGGTGGGTGCGTACCGTCGCGGTAGCCCCGTGGCCGAATTTCGGCTGCGGGCGCGGCACTTGGCCGCCGGTCGCGCGGATCATGTCGAGCGCCGAGCGCCACCCGAATCCTCCGAGCGCGACGATCACTCGGGTGTCGCCGCCGACCAGTCGCCACTCGGCGGTCAGCCACGGCGCACAGGTCGACCGCTCGGCCGTCGTCGGCGCATTCGCCGGCGGGGCGCACCGCACGGCTGCGGCCACCCGAATGTCGTTGAGCGCCAAGCCGTCTGCGGCGTCGACTGCGATCGGCGAGTTGGCCAGACCCGCCCGGTGCATCGCGGCATACAAGAAGTCACCAGACCGGTCGCCGGTGAAAACCCGGCCGGTCCGGTTGGCGCCATTGGCGGCCGGAGCCAAGCCGACGACCATGATCCGCGGCCGGGGGTCGCCCCATCCCGGAACCGGCCGGCCCCAGTACGGCTGGTCGGCGAACGACCGGCGCTTGGTCAGCGCCGAGTCTTCGCGCCACTGCACCAGCCGCGGGCAGGCCCGGCACACCGATATCTCGGCGTCGAGTTGCTCGAGCGTCTTGGCGGCCCCGGCCATCGCCTCAACCTGCCCGGCATCGGATGCGACGGCCGTGCGGGCGGTCGCGGGATCACCGGGCCACCCGGTGCCGGGCGGCACTGGAGAGTCGAAGAGCGCACCGGTGCGCGGGTGGGCGAGCGTCACGCCTCCACTGTGCCGAACGGTGTTTGCCGAAACCGGGTCGGGGCTAGTCATCGACGATGCCGTCAACAGCCAGCACCACCCGCGACATCGACCATCTGCTCAAAACCCTGGCCGGTCACGTCCAGGCCGCCGACCCCGGGCAGCAGCGTGACATCACCAACGCCATGACCGGCGGGCTGCTCGGGCACGTGCCGCGTTGCACGCCCGTCGACGTGCGCACGGCCGCCCGTCGCGCGCGCGCCGTTCAGAAACAGTGGGCGGCGCGACCCGTCGCTGAGCGGGCCGCGGTGCTGTTGCGATACCACGACCTGGTGCTGCAGCGACAGGACGAGGTGCTCGACCTCATTCAGCTGGAGAACGGAAAAGCGCGGCGGCACGCGTTCGAAGAGATCCTCGACGCCGCCATCACGGCCCGCTACTACGCGAACACCGCCGAGAAGTACCTGCGTCCCAAGCGCCGCCAGGGTGTGCAGTTGGCGCTGACCGAAGTATGGGAGTACCACCACCCCAAAGGACTGGTGGGCATCATCTCGCCGTGGAATTACCCCCTGACGCTGGGCATCAGCGACGCGATCCCCGCTCTGGTCGCGGGCAACGCTGTCTTGACGAAACCCGATGACAGCACACCCTTTTCGGCGCTCTGGGCGGTGCAGCTGCTCGAAGAGGCCGGCCTGCCGCCCGGTTTGGTGCAAGTAGTGACCGGACCGGGGTCCGAACTGGGCACCCCGATCATCGAGGAGTCCGACTATTTGATGTTCACCGGTTCGACCGGCACCGGACGCAAGGTCGCCCAGCAGGCGGCCGAGCGGCTGATCGACTGCTCGATGGAGTTGGGCGGCAAGAACGCGTTGCTTGTACTCGACGACGCGGACGTCGGGAAAGCGGTTTCCGGCGCCGTGCGGGCGGCCTTCTCCAACTCTGGCCAGTTGTGCATCTCGATCGAGCGGATGTATGTCGTCAAGCCGCTGTGGGACAAGTTCGTCGCCGAGTTCGTCAAGGCCACCACGGCGCTGAAACTGTCGGCCGCGCTGGACTACTCCGCCGACATGGGCTCGTTGATCAGCGAGAAGCAGTTGCGGACGGTCACCGAACACGTCGACGACGCCACGGCCAAAGGCGCGACCGTGCTGGCCGGCGGCCGGGCGCGACCCGATATCGGGCCGTATTTCTACGAGCCGACGATCCTCACCGACGTGCGGGAAGGCATGACGCTGTACGCCGACGAGACGTTTGGCCCGGTGGTGTCGCTGTATCCAGTTGACAGCGAGCAGGAGGCCATCGAGAAGGCCAACGACAGCTCGTATGGGTTGAACTTCGCGGTGTGGACCAGCGACCCGGCGCGGGGCCGCCGGGTGGCCACCCAACTGCACGCCGGAACGGTCAACGTCAACGGAGCTTACGCGGCGACATGGGCATCCGTCGACGCCCCGATGGGCGGCATGAAGGACTCCGGTCTGGGACGCCGGCACGGCGAGCACGGCATCCTCAAATACACCGAATCGCAGACCGTCGCGACCGAACGCGGGCTGCCGGTCGGGGCGCCGCACGGTGTGCGCGGCGACATCTACGCCAAGGCGATGACCAACGGCCTTCGGCTGTTGCGACGACTGCCTGGCGTGAAGTAGCCCTCGCATCCGTAAAATCCCTCCTATGGCCGCTGATGCGCTGGCCGGCCTGATCGCCGAGCTACCCGAGGGAATGGTCGTCACCGACCCCGCTATCACCGAGGGGTACCGGCAGGACCGTGCCCTGGACCCGTCCGCCGGAAAACCCATGGCCGTGGTGCGGCCGCGGCGGACCGAAGAGGTGCAGGCCGTGTTGCGGTGGGCCACGGCCCACCAGATTCCGGTGGTGACCCGCGGGATGGGCACCGGCCTGTCGGGCGGCGCCACCGCTATCGACGGCGGAATAGTCTTGACCACGGAGAAGATGCGCGACATCGTCGTCGACCCGGTGACCCGCACCGCCGTCTGCCAGCCCGGCCTGCTCAACGCCGAGGTGAAGAAGACCGTCGCCGAATACGGCCTCTGGTATCCGCCGGACCCGTCGTCGTGGGAGATATGCAGCATCGGCGGCAACATTGCGACGAACGCGGGCGGGCTGTGCTGTGTCAAGTACGGCGTGACCACCGACTATGTGCTCGGTGTGCAGGTTGTGCTGGCCGACGGCACCGCGGTGCGACTCGGCGGGGCGCGGTTGAAGGACGTCGCGGGGCTGAGCTTGACCAAGCTGTTCGTCGGCAGCGAGGGGGCGCTGGGCGTCATCACCGAGGTGACTTTGCGCCTGGTGCCGGCTCAGCAGCCGCTGAGCACGGTTGTGGCCAACTTTGCGACGGTGGAGTCCGCCGCCGAGGCGGTGCTCGGCGTGACCTCGCGGTTGCGGCCGTCGATGCTGGAATTCATGGACGGCGCGACCATCAACGCCGTCGAGGACAAGCTGCGGATGGGCCTGGACCGCGGCTCGGCCGCGATGCTGGTGGCCGCGTCCGACGAGCGCGGCCGGGCGGGCAGCGAGGATGCCGAGCTGATGGCCGCGACGTTCGCCGAATTCGGTGCGACTGAAGTCTTTTCGACCGACGACCCCGACGAAGGCGAGGCCTTTGTCGCGGCCCGCCGGTTCGCGATCCCGGCGGTCGAGGAGAAGGGCCCGTTGCTGCTCGAAGACGTCGGCGTGCCGGTGCCCGCGCTCGCGAGTCTGGTAGGCGGGATCGCGCGGATCGCCGAGCAGCGCGACCTGATGATTGCGGTGATCGCGCATGCCGGTGACGGCAACACCCACCCGCTGATCGTCTACAACCCCGACGACGTGGCGATGACCGAGCGGGCGCAGTTGGCCTACGGCGAGATCATGGACCTCGCACTGGATCTGGGAGGGACGATCACCGGCGAGCACGGCGTCGGCCGGCTGAAGCGGCCGTGGCTGGAGGGCTACCTCGGCCCCGAGGCCATGGCGTTGAACCGTCGCATCAAGGACGCCCTCGACCCGCAGGGAATCCTCAACCCGGGCGCGGGCGTCTGACTACTTGTCGACGACATAGCGGAACATCACCACGGTATTGAAGTGCTTCGTCTCCACCAATCGGAGCCGCAGCCGTTTGTCCAGTGGCGGGAAGAGCGGCGTGCCGCCGCCGAGCACCACCGGTGCGACGAACAGCTGATACTCGTCGATCAGCTCGTGTGGCATCAGTGAGGCCGCGAGGCGCGCGCCCCCGACTTCCATGACACCGTCACCCCCGGCCTTGAGCCGGCGCACCTCCTCGACGGCGTTCTCACTGACCAGCGTGCTGTTCCATTGCACCTCGGTAAGGGTCCGGGAGAACACCACCTTGGGCTTGTCCGTCCACAGCCGGGCGAAGTCACGCTGAATGCTCGGCGCGTCCTTAGGCACGTGCGGCCAGTAATCCGCCATGAGCTGGTAGAGCCGACGGCCGTGTAACGAGATCTCGACGTTGCGGTACCGGTCGTTGTGGAATTGATGCAGTTCCTCGTCCGGTTCAGCCCAGTCAATGCTTCCGTCACGGTCGTTGACGTAGCCGTCCAAAGACACGGTGAACTCGTAGATCAGTTTTCTCATGTCCGGATAGACCTCCATCTCGCCCCGAATTCAGCGGTCCTCGCTCGGTAGCATGCGACCAATGGCCATCAAACTCGAGAACGTCGGGATCGCCGTTTCGGATCTCGAAGCGACGATCGCCTTCTTCACCGACCTCGGTCTCACGGTCGTCGGCCGCGACACGGTCAGCGGAAAGTGGACCGAAATCGCCGTCGGCCTCGACGGTAACCATGCCCGCATCGCGATGCTCGAGACGCCGGATGGTCACGGTCGTTTGGAGCTCTTCGAGTACATCCACCCGGAGGCGATCGAGTCGAAGCCTGTCTCCCCCAACGAGATTGGCATGCACCGCGTCGCCTTTTCCGTCGACGACCTCGACAAAGCCCTCGAGATAGCCGCACGGCACGGTTGCTACCCGCTTCGCGGCGTGGCTACCTATCAAGATGCGTACAAGCTCACCTATGTGCGCGGTCCCAGTGGAATCATCGTCATGCTCGCAGAGGAGCTGCAATGAATCGCAACACCATCAAGGACAACGGTGCCAAGCTGATGAACCTGGCGCACCGAGTAATCCTCGCGACTACCGGAAACCGGGTGCTGGCCAAGCCGTTCGGAATGCCGCTGGTGGAACTTCACACCACCGGACGCAAATCCGGACTCCCCCGGTCCTGCTTTCTGACCGCACCGATCCACGACGACCACCGCGTGGTCCTCGTCGCATCCAAAGGCGGCGACGACCGCAACCCCGACTGGTACCAGAATCTGCAGGCCTGTCCGGACGCCGAGATCGTGATCGACGGCGAGCGGCGGAAGGTTCACGCGCGGACGGCCGACCCGGCGGAGAAAGCCGAGCTATGGCCGAAAGTCGTTGCGGCGTATAAGGGTTACGCCGGTTATCAGCGCCGCACCACTCGCGACATCCCAGTGGTGATCTGCGAGCTGCAGAACGCAGGCAGCTAGCAACTGGTCGGGTTCATGTCATTGCTGTGAACGCCTGAATCAGTTCCGTGATGCCCTGCAGGGCTTCGGTCACCGTCGGGTGTGGTGAATCGAGAAAGCCGTAGAGGTATCCCGCTTCCGCGACCGCCGATAGCGACGGATTATCCACGAAAGACGTGATCTGGTAAGTGGCTGGATCGGCGAGATCGGCGAAGAAGTTGCTCACTCCGGTCTGCAGGCCGTTACCCAACGCAGTGAGTAGTTCGTTCGGATCGATGCCGGTCGGAAACATTCCCGAAGAGGTGACGAGGTCGGCATCGCCGGGTGCCCACCCTTGGTCGATGCTGCCGTAGCCGAGGTCAACCAAGATTCTGGTATCGGGTTCCAGCAGGTCATATATCGGTTGTCCGACGATCGGGATCAACCGCAGCGGATCCAGCAACGGCAGGCTGTCGGCGGGAATGATGTAGTAGTTGACCATCGTGTCAGCGACCGACGTCGGCAGCTGAATAGCATTGCTGACCTGCTCGGGCGTGAGGCTCAGATACGTGCCGTGGTCGTAGATTAAGCCCAGCGCGGCGTTGAGGTCCGAAAGCAGGTTGAGCGGATATTTCGGGAAATCGGCGACGCCGTCGTATTCGGCGGTATAGACGTCGGTCGGATAGAGCTCGTTCGGTGTTGCGACGTTGTCCATCAGGTATTGCGGTGACAGGTTGCTCATCGCGAGCTCCGCACCTCCCACAGGATTGTCCGGATCACCGATCAGCACGAAGTGCACATCGCTGCTCGGCACGCCCTGACCGGCAAGCTCCCGCATCACCTCGGACGAGATTGCGGCGCTCTGGGAGTAGCCGAAGACGACAGCCGGGTGTTCGGCGCTCAGGTCGCCGTGGTTGAACTCTTGCAGGATCGTGGAGTCGAGAATCTGCTCGCCGCGCGCCTCTGACGTTGGGCTTGCGCTTTCCGGGGTGAACAGCGATTGCAGCGTGCCGGTGAAACCACGCGGTTGCAGATACAGCGTGTTGGCCGCATCCAAGTACAGCTGGCTTGGTTGCGGAATGCTGGTGCCGCCCATCAGCAATGCCGTGCCATCTCCGAGTGGCGCATCGGCACTGGTGACGTCAACAAGCCGCACCGCCATCGTGTGCGACTCCGTTACCGGAGCTACCGGCACCACCGGTATTGAGCTCGCGAGCACGACAGCGAAAGCGCCAACGCCGACGGGAACTCGCATGGTCGGCTCCTTCCGCCAGATCACATCGATCGACACCATACGCCGGAACGCCCGTTATTGTTCACTTGTTTAACTAATCCTAGGGCGGTGCCATCTTGTGGCTGCGCCGCTCAAAGTTGACCAGTGAGCGCAACAGGCAAGCGGCGACGTGTGCCGCTGCGATATTGCCACGATGGGCAATGGGCACAGACCGCGGCAAACCGCGAGGGTAATACGCGATAGCAGTACCCGCTGGGCCAAAGTCGATCCCGCACTGCGAGCCCGCGGGCATGCCGGCAACCGCCGCCTGAACAAGCGGTGGCAGACATTCACCGAACGGGGCAAAAATCCGCTCGTGGCCAACGTCGCCATCGCCCGCGAACTGGCCGGCTGGTGCTGGTCGTTAGCCACCAGCACTAGCGCCGACAACAGACTTAACTGACCAGGGCTGATCATCCGTTGGCGCGGTGCGTGGACCAACCTGCAGAGAACCTATGCGCCACAATACGATTCGAATAGCGATCAACAGTGACGCTCGACGGTAGACAGCAGTAACGTTCACATCCGAACCATCGTCCTGCGGTATCCAACCCGCGCACATCAGCCTGACACCACCGTCGTGAGCGACGACCGTCATCATCATCGCCGGCCAGTCAAACGAACCGCGCCCCGGCTATCGAACCGGGCGGCGTTCACCTACCTCTTGACAAAACTGCCTACATATCAGCCGCTCGGCTTCATCGGAAAGCGAGCAGGCATGGCATAAAATGAACTTGGCGGCCGCACCTTAACGACGGCTGCGGTTGCGTGGTCTGCTCCCGGGGCGGTAGTCCGGGCGACACTGCAGCGAGACCCGCCCGGATTCCCCGCTCGATGTCTTCCCTCACAGCCGGGTCGCCGGGTGGAGATGTCTCGGGGCAATTACAGCTGTTGGCGCCGAACGGATTCGGGTCAGCGCTGGCCGGTGCCGCTAAACTGGTACAGCAGCCGAGCGCGAGAGCACCGCTGACGAGTGTTGTGATCAATCGGTGGTGCGGAGTAGTCATGTCATCCTCTTCCTCAAGATGGACGGTGGGATGGAATACACCCCCCGGCCACGAGAACTTGCTCAGCCATGCCCAGGGCCCCCTTGCCGGTGGCCGGCGTCGGCAGGCTGACATCGGCAGGGACCGGCAATGACTGGGCCAGGCGGAGATGTCGGGCAGGCTCAGGTTCCAGGTGCGTGCGGATGCGGCGCGCCGGACTAGTTGGATTACGAGTTGATTTCCCGGGCGACGAATTCCTCGAGGTCGAATAGGTTGTCCCCGGCGCGCTCGGCGACTCGCAGCAGTGTGATCATCACGGCCTCTTCTTCGAGCTGTTCTTCGAGGAACCACCACATGAACTGCTGGCCGAGGTAGTCGCCTTCATCGCGGGCGGCAGCCGCCAGAGCGCTGACTTGCTTGGTGACGTTGCGCTCCAAGTCGAGCGCCAGCGCGATCGCGTCGCGCGGGGTGTCGAACTGATTGCGCACCTCGTCGGCTCCCGGGATCTGAACCCCGAAATCGCGGTCGATGAAGTATTGCACCATCTTCATCGCGTGCTCGCGTTCCTCGCCGGCCTGCCGGTAAAAGTATTTCGCCAGTTGCGGCAAGTCGTCATTGGCGAAATGCACCGCGATTGAGGTGTATTGCTGCGTTGCGGTGAATTCGTTTCGGATTTGCGCTTGCAGCAGCGTGTGGAACTGTGTTTCCGGGATGGCGTGATCGGTCATGTCGAGCACGTTATCGCAGCTCAGAGGCCCTCGCAACGAAGGTAATACTTATTAAGATCAGGTTTTCCTAAGTAAAGCAAGGCTACATTAAATGGATTCACTGCCGGGATTTCTCAAACAAAAAGAAGGACAGCTATTCCTAAGTAATGTAACGCTTAGTATTGCACAAGCGCGAAGAACTCTCCCCTCGATTTCGCCGCGCGGATAGCGTGCGTGCCAACTAAAGGCTGCGAATCGCTGGGGGGTTCGCGGGGCCTCGTGGCCTATCGTTTCCGGCAGCCGTCATTCGGGAGCGTCCATGACCGTCATCAGTGGCTTGGCGGCCCGCGTGTTGTGCGTCCATTTCATCGTGGTTCTGGTCCGCTGACCGCGTTGCTGGAAATCGTCTGCGCGCTATGGCGCGCGGCGCGCCGGCGGCTGGTTTGGCTGGTGCTGGTCTGGCCGCAGCGACCATCGCCTTGGCGCCTCAACGAGCGAGCTCTCTCGGTTCTAGCGAAAAGAGACACCCGTCTCGTGGCCAGTTTTTGCTTGTTTGTCCTGGCCGGGGTCGTCTCATTCCTGCCTCACACGCGCTGTCTAATATCCCCGCGGAGCTAGACGGTGAGACAGGCACTCCCGGTGGTGCGGCGGGCGGCGTAGCGCGGCGCGGGTCGATACGCCTTCGGCGGGAGAGGTCGAGTTGACAGACGCCGCAACAACGCTCACGACGCGGCAGTACCACACACACAACAGACGGGCACTTTCGGTCCGCTTTGGCTCGAATTGACCTGTGACGAACCGGCAAGATCCCCTAGGTCGGCTAACCAGTTTCTCATTTGCGTGTCAGATTCGCCATCCATCCGACATCCCCATGAGAAATGCGACATCAAGTTTGAGAACCGGCACTCCTCTCGCTGTAGGTTTCCATTCTCCGTGACGGGTTCGCGACGCCGCTACCTCCGGCTCAGCAAAATTTCTCACCAAGATGGCGGGCGCGTTTTTCTCATCTTTGTGGCGAATCCTAGAACCGTACGGTCGTGCAGTTCGGCCGCGCGTGAGCTTATTTGAGAAATGCACCTCGTCCCGCACCCCGATTTCAAAGCGTCGCGTGAGCGGCTCCCCGGGGCCATCGGACCCGGAGAACCCGCCCCCTGCGATGGTGCAGAACAACTGAACCGACTGTGCTGCAACATGTTTGGTGGATAATCACCTTGTGCTGTCCCGCGACCTTTTCAAACTCCGTGTCCACTCGCGGCGACCTTAGCTGCGGCGATGCAGGTTGTCTCACTTCGTGTCCACACCGATTTGTCTCACTACCGTGTCCATTTTTCGTGGCCTCTCAGCCGCCTCGTCTCGCGTTGCCCTCGACTTGAAGTGGGCGCCCAGTCTTACGCCGAACCATTCGTCACCGTGACTCTAAAGACCTTGTTTGGCCAAGCAACACACGCGCTGTTTCTTGCGCCGACATTTGAAGGGTGTGTCGCGGGCACTCCGTGTTGATAAAGAGATTGGCCCACAACGTTTTACATGTCCAGTGTCGTCGCGCGCTACGCGGCCGCCTACCGGTGACCGCACTTTAGGGCAGATGGTCGAATGCGCTACGAAGGTGCGACGCACAGGGTGCAGCCTTAGCCGCGGCTGAGGTGGGCTTGAATGGCCGAGATGGTCGCCGCGACCGCATCGGCGCTGCCGCCGCCGAACGGCGCCAGACTGGCAAAGCCGTGCGGGAGTGCATCGAACTGGCGGTGGTCCACGCTGACACCCGCCGAGCGCAGCGCCGCGGCGTATGCGTTCCCCTCGTCGCGTAGCGGATCGAATCCCGCGGTCAGCACCAGGGCCGGCGCCAGACCGGACAGATCGGCGGCCTTCAGCGGCGAGACCCGCGGATCATCGGCTGCAATGCCAGCTCCTTCCAAGTACAGCTTCGTGAACCAATCCATGTCCTGCTTGGACAGCAAGAATCCGTCAGAGAACAACGTGCGCGACCGGGTCTTCGCGGACAGGTCGAGGCCCGGATAGAGCAGCGCCTGCAGCGCTGGCTGTCGAATGCCCTCGTCGCGGCTGCGCAGCGCGACCAGCGCCGCCAGGTTTCCACCGGCGCTGTCCCCGCCGACGCCAATGTGGTTCGGGTCGGCGTCTAGTTCGGCGGCATGTTCAAGTGCCCATCGATAGGCCGCGACGCAATCGTCGACCGCGGCCGGGGCCTTGTGTTCCGGCGCGAGCCGGTAGTCCACCGATAACACATGGATCCCCGCGTCCCTGCAGATCGTGCGGCATAGCCCGTCATGAGATTCGATGTCGCCCACGACGAAACCACCCCCGTGGAAGAACACCAGTAACGGGGCCGGCGCCGGCTTACTGGGCAGGTAGTGCCGTGCCCGCAGCGGGCTGTCGGGACCCGGAATTGTGAGGTCGGTGGTGGGGACGGCGACGTGGGCGCCCATCACCGAATGCGAGCTGCGCATCAGAGTGCGGGCGACTTCAGGATCGTTAGCAGCCGACAGGCCGCCGGTACGTGTGGTTCGTTGGGCGGCAAGTACCAGTTGAACCGTGCTGTCAAGGGTGTTGCCGTCAATGGTGACCCTTTTGCCGCCGACGAGAAGGCGCTTCAGCCAAGGCGGAATCCGCGGCACGACTTGCACACCGATACGAAGGGCTGCGTTGACCACCGAGAGTGACGGGCTCCTAAGCGTCGTAGGGGCCATAGCTGCTCCTTGTGTCATTCGAGGTCAGAGAGCACGCGTTCGTGGCTTCCTCTTTTGGGAACGGGCTGGCCGCGGCGCCGGGCAGGTACAGCCGGTGCCGCCAACCACCGACGCAACGACGGCCGCGTCATGTCGGTGGTCCCAGGGACAGCGACAGGCGCGCGAAATAACGTCGAGACCTTCGGAATTCGGGCCAAATATGCCGTCGGCGTGTCACGGGGTCGAGTTGGTTTGGTCGAACTCGATATGTAGCGCTGTGAGACCTCGCATGATGAACGTCGGTTCGTACTCGTATCGGCGGTTCTCCGCCGGACCGTGCGACGCCTCGGCGATCCTGATTCGCGCCATGCGATCCAGCATGCGATTCATCGAGATCCGGCCTTCGGCGCGAGCGAGCGGCGCGCCCGGGCACGAGTGGGCGCCGCGACCAAAGGCAACGTGCTCGCGCACGTTGCGGCGGTCGTGCTGGAATTCGTGGGGATGGTCAAACTTTCGTGGATCGCGATTGCTGGCGCCTGGCAGCAGCATGATGATTGTGCCCGCTGGGATCTCCACGTCGCCGATGTTCGTGGTGGTACGCGCCAACCGGAAGTGACTCTTGACTGGACTCTCCATCCGTAATGCCTCCTCGAGGAACACCGGGATCTGTGCACGGTCATCGCGCAGGACTTGTTGAATGTCGGGGCGTTCGGCAATCACCCGCATCGCGGTGCTGAGAAGCTTCGTCGTAGTCTCCATGCCGGCAGCGAAGAGAAACGTCGAGAGCTTGACCACCTCCTCCACCTCGGGCGTCGAACCGTCTGGATAGGTCGCCGCGGCGAGTTCGGTAAGGACGTCGTCGCGGGGGTCGCGACGACGGTCGGTGATGTACTCCCGGAACTTATCGTCCAGCCAGACCAGAGGATTGTGAGCGACGGTGTCACTCATTTCGATGTTGCCCACGACCTCGTTGCCAAGAACGGCGCGGAACTGATCGTGATCTTCTAGAGGAACGCCCAGTAGGTCCGCGATCACCAACATCGCGAAGGGTTTGGCGTAATCGCCCATGAACTCGCATCGGCCCTTGTCGATGAAGGTGTCGAATTGGTGATCGGCCAAGCGCCACATGAAGTCTTCATTTTCGCTAAGCCGTTTGGGTGTAATCAGCCTGGCCAATAACCCCCGGGTCTTGGTGTGATTGACCGAATCCATCGTCACGACGTGTTCGGACATGGGAATTTTGGACCGGTGGGCGTCGATCAGGTCGCCGATGTCGTCACCGTCGGGGGTAAACGGCAAAGGCGGGAACGGGCCCGCCACGGCAACGCACGATGAGAAAGCCGAATCCTTGTAGGCAGCCAGCGCCTCGGAATGACCGGTGACCGCGACCACACCGTGTGGCGTCGCCGGATGGACCGGACACTGAGACCGCAGGTAGTCGAAGTAGGGATATGGGTCAGGCACTAGCGATGGGTCAAAGAAGTAATCGATCTTCTCGAAATCGCTCATCGCGCCTCCTCGACGGACAGGGACTATGGCCTCGGTCGAATCCCCGATAGTCTACGCGGAGAACAAATGTTTGGTTAACCCGACTCTCGCTGGCGCGGCAACGGCTTTGGGTACGGACGTGTCGGATCCATCAACAGCCTGGAAAGCAACCCACCATGAAGAACTCGTCCTCCTGGACACGCCGTGGCTTCCCTACACCTGATCGCGATCCTTTCTATGCCAGCCCCGCCGGTCTGGGTGGGCTCGCACCCGGGACAGTGTTGCGGTCGCGGGTGGTGCCGGTGTCGTTCTTCGGTCGCCTCCGGCAGGGCATGGCAGTGCAGCTGATGTACCGCAGCACCGACGCCCACGATCGCCCCGAGGCCGCGGTGACCACGGTGATAGTTCCGCGTGGCAAGAACCCGGAGCGGTGCCCGGTGCTGTCATACCAGTGCGCCATCGACGCCGTGGCGGCGCGGTGCTTCCCGTCCTATGCGCTGCGGCACGGCGCCGAGCTGGTCGGGGCCTCGGTTCAGGCGGAGTTCCTTTTCATCACCGCGGCCCTATCTCGCGGGTGGGCGGTCAGTATCCCGGATCACGAGGGCCTCAACGGCATGTGGGGCGCGCCGTACGAGGCGGGCTTTCGTGTTCTCGACGGTCTGCGTGCCGCTGTCAACTACCCGGAGTTGGGCCTTTCATCGAAGGCCTCGATGGCGGTGTGGGGGTATTCCGGCGGTGGCCTGGCCAGCGGATGGGCCGCCGAAGCCGCCGCCACCTACGCACCCGAGCTCAACATCGTCGGGGCAGTGCTGGGTTCACCGGTGGTGGATCCGGAAAGCGTTGCGCGCCGGCTGAATGCGTCGCCGTGGGCGGGTCTTGCGGCCTTGATGATCGCGTCCCTGGTGCATGTGTTCCCCGAGGCGAAAAAGGTCGTCGACGAACACGCGACCGAGGACGGCAAGGCTCTCCTCGCGCAAATCGAAGGGATGTCGACCGGAGGGGCAATCCGGCGCTTCCGTAACGTCGACATCGCCGATTACGTCGACGTGAGCTTCGAGGAATTGTTCGCGCTGCCCGACCTGCGGCACGTCTTCGAGGTGACGCGGTTGGGGCAGAAGACGCCGAGCATGCCTGTGCTTCTTATTCAGGGCGTCCACGACAAGATCGTCGACGTCGCCGATGTGGACAGGCTGGCCCAGACCTACACCGACGGCGGAGGCGCCGTCAGCTACCACCGCGACCCCCTTGCAGAGCACTTGATGTTGTATCCCTTCGCGGTTCCGATGAGTCTGTGGTGGCTTGGTGAACGGCTCGCCAAGAACGACCGGCCCAGTAGTTGGCACACATGGCCGGCGCTGCTCGATCGGCGTACCTATGCCGGGCTGCCTGCACTCGCCGCCGCCGCATCGCAAGCCGTCAAGTCCGGTTTCTCCCCAGGGCGATCGCTTCGCCACCGACGTCGCAAGAAGTAGATCGAGGGCCCTACCATCCATACCGATATCGGCGCGATGTTTTGAGGCGTCGAACCTATTGCGCCAGAGTTGAATCCGCCTGTGTCACGAGTCTCAGCCATGAGGTTCCAGCGACGAATCGACACGTCATGTCGGCGCCAGAGTGGCGCGAAGCCAACCCACCGCTGCGTTAGCGCGCTGACTTAGAGGCGCTTGAGCACCAGCACCGATTCGTTGTACGGAAAGAGCCGGTACAGCCACCGCGAGGCCGGACTCATCTGGGGGGCCACCTCGCTTTTGGCGAGGAGGACGGGATGGCCGACCGCGACAGTCTTGCGGTGCTTGCAGATGGCGGTGTCGCCGCCCGCGAGAACGTTTCGCACCCAGTGTGTTTGGGGTCCGTAGCCGACGAGCAATGCAAAGCCGTCGGTCGTGTCGAACACCAGCAACGGTGTACGGTAACGAGCTCCGGATCGGCGCCCGACGTGGTAAAGGATTCCCAGACCAGGCATTCGGTCGACCACTCGAAGGGCGGCAGGATTGGTGAGTCGCTTGTTAAAGTTCGCGACTCGACGCGACACGCGCACACCGAACTCCTCTCAGTGCATCCGAGCAGCCTCAACGTCTGCTTCATTGAGAGTCTCATGGCGCGAGCAGTGGCTTCCAACCACAAGTAAATGGCTTCTCCCGCCAGCGGCGCAACTCTGACCGGCAGTACTCCTTTTTGAGGAGCCTAGATGTTGCCGGACGGACGGGCCGCAAACCGAGACGGGCTTGTTTAAACGCTCTGGCAGTTTGTCAATCTTTGCTGCATAATCCCAGGTCGGTCGCCCAAGGCAACCAGTCGGCGCTGCTGTGGTCCCCTGTTAGTGTCGCGAGTTGACGATGACGTCGCGGGCGGAGCACCAACCAACATGTCGAACGTATCTACTACTGTCGCGGTGGGCGGGTCTACCTATTCCAGGAGCGGCCGAAGAAGTTCGGCCTATGGGTTCCTGTACGAATTCCTGGCCACAGCCGACTACTTCCTGCGCTGCCTCTGCGCCAACGATATTTACCTGGCCGGCATGGCCTTGCTGGTAGGACCGACTCCAGGTGAGCCTTACCGACAACGAAGGGCCCGGCACGCATACCTCATTGAAACGCGTGACGCGGCAGGGTGTTCGGAATATCCAGAGAGCTGAGCAGCCCGGGTGGTGCGTCCACCACGTAGGGCACCGCGTTCACGACTCGCATCGCGGTTGCGGCCATCGCCGCGTGGCCCGCCCGGTGTCCTTCCGCCGCGCCCATCGTCATCGCGCAGTGAATGTCGGGCTCGCCATCAATGTCGACCCGGTAGGTGGCGTCGGAATCCGAATTCGGCCAGTGCGGGGCGACGTCGCGCGACATCCGGATGATGTGCTCCACCACGATCGCCTCGCGGCCTTCGACCACCGCGGCTGCCCGGGTCCGGACCGCGCCGCAGGTGCCGGCCGGAATCGTGCCGAACGCCACCTCGATGTCCCTGTCGGTCAGTTCACGGTCCAGGGTCCCGCGAATTTCCTCGACCTCGACGCCGAGCCCGGCGGCAATGAGATGAATCGGTGCCTTCCAGGCGATCTCGATGAAACCTGGTGTCTTCAGCATCGGCTCGAAGTCCAGAGAGCGAGCGAAGCCCATGCCGTTGACCATGACGTCGGCCACCGGATAGTGGTCATTCAGGGCGATCTCGGTGACCGTCAACGTGCGGATCTTCTTGGACTGGGTGCTCATCAACAGCGCGAGCTGATCGGACGCGAATCCCGGGAATATACCCGACGCATAGAACGACGCGCCTCCGGTATGGGCGGCGGCCGCGAGTTGGTCACGCCACTCGGTGGCGTAATACGACGGGGGATAAATCAGGCTGGTGGTCGACGTCGACACGACGTTGATGCCGGCACCGAGCAACATGAGATAGTCCGGGATCGCCCCCGCGTCACGTTGCGGACCACTGGCGGCATACACAACGCACTCCGGCTGCAGAGCGATGAGCGCGTCGGCATCGTTGGTGGCAGCCAGCCCCATCGGATCACCACCGCCGAGCTCGCCGGCGTCGCTACCCACTTTGTCGAGTGAATGAACCCACACCCCAACAAGTTCCAAATCCGGTCGACGCCGGATCGCATCGATGGCGACCGAACCAACCCCGCCCGTCGACCACACGACCACGCGAAGGGGATCTGCCATCGGGTTTTCCTTGCTCATCCGTGGACCATCTGGGCTTGCTGATGTGCCGCCACCGCTGTCTGCAGGTATCGCCACGCCAGCTCGGGGTCGATGCCGCCGCACATCGGGTGCAACGGTAGGGACTTGCCTGCGCGCACGAATTCCGTTGCCGCAGCGGGCGTCAGGATGCGATACGGTCCGCCTGCTAAGCGCAGCTCAGCCACCGTCTGTGCCCGGGTGATGCTGGCCACTGAGTCGTCACCGTGCCGGTAGGCCGCCGCCATCGCGGCGTCGTGTAGCAGGTGTGGACCCAGCTGCTCCCACGCCTGATCGACATCGTCGCCGACGAAAACGGCTGTCGGGGAGTCTGGTACGGGGAACTGGACGAAGCCCGGGACCGTACCCAGCCTGCGGCACTGATCCTCGTAATACGATCTCAGCTCGGGTCGGTCGATCTGAGAAATGAAGCCCAGGCCGTGCGCGGCGGCCCTGCGCACCGCGGCCTTACTGCCGCCCGCGATCATCATCGGAGGCCCGTTGGGTGATGTGCATCGTGGTGTGACGCGGACCTGCCGACCCCGGAAATCGACTGATTCGCCGCGAACCAGCCGAATCAAGACACCTAGGTATTCGTCGGCGAGCCTGCCACGGGTTGCCATCTCGACACCGAAATGGTTGTACTCCTCCTCGCGGTGGCCCACGCCGAACGCGTAGGAAACCCTGCCACCGCTGATCAGGTCCAGCACGCTGATCTCCTCGGCGAGCCGGACCGGGTCCCGCAACGGCAACGGCACCGCCGCCAGCAAGATCGCCATCTCCTGGGTTCTCGCCGCGACTGCCGACGCGAGGATCAGCGGGGTCGGCAGGTGCCCATCGCTGGCACCGTGGTGCTCGGACAACACCGCCAACGCTGCGCCGCGTGTCTCGGCCCACTCACACATATCGAGCATCGCGGAATAGTGCGCGGCCGCCGGCCCGACCCAATCAGGAACCCTCATGTCGAAGCGCAGCGTCAGCACGATCGCGAACATCCTTTCTGCACAATGACGTGGTCGATGTGATCGATGCGGACGCCGAGGGCGTCCGCGGCTGCGTTGATGGCCTGTTCGGATTGGGTTGACACCGAACGGAATGCGGGCGATTCAATGGAGATTTCCTCAGGCCGCTTGCCCATTCCCATTAGGTCGACAAGCATCCGCTCTTCCGGCACCTGCGAGCAGTCGACGAACTGTTGGACGGTGATGGTGTCTACCCGTTGACACATGGCGGTCAGGCTGACAGCCAGTTTCTCCAGCATGAATCCCGGATGCTCGCCGGCCGGGCAGAATCGCGAACCTCCCGCGTCGCGAGCTTTGCGGATACGTTCATCGACATCGGTCCCGAGCGTCGGCAAGTGCGCGTATGGCGTCACCGTGACAACGCTCTTGCCCGATTCGAGAAGCGCCACGATGTCGTCGGTGTTGGCGTCGAAACCGTAAGCCTTGCTTGCCGATGCAGCACCACGTCGGCATCGAGAGCCAAGATCGATCCATCTGCTCACATTGTTGGGTGGCAAAGACGTTCTTGGGGATGGTCAATGGCAGGTCGACGGCGCTCAGGAGCCCAGATGGCGCGGCGACGACATAAGGGACGGCGTTGACGACACGCATCGCGGTGGCCACCATCGCACCGGCACCCGAGGTCATCGAGCCGATGCCGGCTCGTCCAGGGTCGCGCAGGGTTGCTGCCAGGGTGCAGTCGATGTCGGGGTCGCCGGTGATCACCACGCGGTATGACAGGTCGCCGATTCCCCTCGGCCACTCCGGAGCAACGTGGTGCGCCAGTCGCGTGACATGTTCGACGATGATGGCCTCGCGCCCGTCGACGACGCCGATGGCCTTCATTCGGATCGCGCCGCACGTTCCCGCCTCGACGGTTCCCATGGCGACTTCTAGCGTTTCGTTGGTCACGGCCCGGTCGTATTCTTCGCGGACTTCTTCGACTTCGACACCGAAGGCGTCGCCGATCAATCTGAGTTGGCCGGCCCATTCGCCGGCGATGGCTCCGGGGAACGAGATCCAGGGCTGGTAGTCGAGCGGCTGACCGAATCCCAGTCCGTTGATCATGATGTCGGGAACGCCGTAGTCGTCGTACAAGCCGATCTCATAGGAGTGGATCGTCTCGATCGACGACGATTGGGTGGACAGCACGAGCGGCAGGTAGTCGGCGGCGAAGCCGGGTTCGATGCCTGAGGCGTAGAGCGACACCTGCCCTTGTTTGGCTGCGGCGGCGAGTTGTTCGCGCCACTCGGCGGGCTCATAAGCGTGCGGGTTCACCAGGCGGGTCGTGCTGGTGGTGACGACGTTGATCCCCGCTTCGAGCAGCTTCACGTAGTCGGGGATCGCCAGCGCGTCGCGTTCAGGTCCGCTGGCCGCATAGATCACGCAGTCGGGTTTCAATTCGATCAGGGCATCGGCGTCGTTGGTCGCGGCGACGCCGATCGGGTCGCCGTTGGCGAGCTCCCCGGCATCCTTTCCCACCTTGTCGTCGGAATGGACCCAGACCCCGACAAGCTCCAGATCGGGGCGGTTCGTGATGGTGCGGATGGCGATCGATCCGATTCCTCCGGTCGCCCATACCACTACGCGGTACGTGCCTGCAGTCACCTTCTTCTCCTCTATCGGGTCTTCACTGGCAGCCGGGCCCAGCCGCGAACGCTGGAAGTCCTTGCCCTACTGGCATTCTCGTAGTCGACGTCCCAGTCGGTCCACCGTTTGAAGACCTCCTCGAATGCGACCCGCGCTTCCAGCCGCGCCAGCGACGAGCCGAGGCAGAAGTGCAGACCTTGACCAAAGCTCAAATGGCCTGCCTGGCGATGGATATCGAACCGGTCGGGTTCAACAAAGTGCGTCTCGTCGCGATTGGCTGACGCGTTCAGCAAGAGCATGTACGACCCTTCGGTCACGGTCTGCCCGTAGAGCTCTACGTCCTGGGCGACGTAACGGCCCTGCACCGGGGACGGCGGCTCGTACCGCAATGTCTCCTCGACCGCCGACGGGATCAACGCCGGATCAGCGGCCAGTTCTCTTCTCTGGTCGGGGTGTTCACCGAGAAGCTCGCCCATGAATCCGATCAGCCGAGCGGTCGTCTCGCCGCCCGCGCCGGCGATCATCGCGGTATAGGCGATCACCTCACCGCGCTCGAGGGGGCGCATGGTTCCGTCGGGTTCCTCGACCTGCGCGTTGAGCAGTTCTGTCATCAGGTCATCGGAGGGATGGGTCGATCTCCATTCGATGTAATCGGCGAACTGGGCGATCGACTCCTCGAGGGTCGTCGCGCTGAGCAGGCTGCCTCCGGATTCGACGGTGATGCTTTTGTCGTTGCGCTCGCGGATCTGTTGTTGCCCCTCTTCGGGTATGCCGAGCAGGTAGCCGATTGTCCGCATGGGCATGATCGCGCCGAGATCGTCGACGAAGTCGAAGCCGTCCACGTCGCGAAGCGGATCCAGTGCGCGCGAACAGAGGTCGCGCACCAGCCCTTCGACCGCCAACATGCGCCGAGGGGTGAACACCCGCGACAACAGGCGGCGGTGCAAGTCGTGTAGCGGCGGGTCTTCCCACAGTAAGATTCCGGGCGGTATGTCGATGCCGCTGAATAAGACGTCGGCGGTGGTGCCGTGCCCGGAGCGGTAGGTCTGCCAATCGTGCAGTGCGGGCGAGACATCGTCGTAGCGACTGAGCGCGTAGAAGTTGTGCTTGTCGTTGTAGTAGAGCGGGGCCTCGGCGCGCATCCGCTTCCATACCGGATAGGGGTTGTCGTCGATGGCGTGGTCGAACGGGTCGTAATACAGCTCGTCTGTTGAGTTGCTCAAGATGTGCCTTCTGCTAGCGGGGTTGGTTGGGTGTGCCCGGGAAGAGCTGGTCGGTCGGGCCTGCGGTCACCCAACCACCGAGTTTTGTAATCAGATGCGGCGCGAAGACCGAGCCGTAGACGAGGTGTCCGACGACGACGACGGCGACGACGGAGAGGACCGACGACTGCACGCGGGTTTTCGCCTTGCTGTCGGCCCACATTTCGATCACGTTGCGACCCTCGGCGTCGGTGCGGCCGAGCAGGTAGGTGAAGACCATCATCTCGATCCCCATGGCCAGGGAGTCATACAGCGGGTACTGGTGTTTGGTCCCCTCGAATATCGCGAGCCCCGGAATCACGTAGCCGTAGTAGAAGTTGCCGAAATGGGCACCGGTGATGGCGTTGAACACGAAGGCCCAGCTGAATCCGACGGCGAGGCCGACTGTCAGGAGAGTAATTGGCCTGCGCCAGTGGAGCTTTGCGCTCAGCCATCGCCCTAGGGCGGCTCCAATCAGGGCGGGAAGCACGAAGTAGGACACGTAGCCGATGGGTACCGCCGATGGCAGGCCGCCCCACGTCACGTTCAGGGGCCACCAGGACGGCATCCGGGGCAGACCGGGCGGGAATTGGGCGTACATCGCCCAGTCGTAGGGTGACTCGATCCAGGAGAACGACAGCGCCGAGATGCTCAGCAGAAGAAGTGGGTGCACGCGTCGCCGGCGATAGCTCAGATAGATGCCGATGAAAATGAACGCGATCCCGGAGACGTAGGCGAAGTACATTTGCCCTTCCAGCAGGGGCGTCATCTTCGCGTTCACGGGCGGCCGTCGTTGCCCGGAGTGCGCCGCGCTTGCGGGTCGAAGCGCAGAACAAGCCCGAACGCCAGCGCGATCAGTCCGAACAACGTGCCCAGCATGATGACAGCACCCACGCCCAAACCTCTCCCTTGAGGAACCAACCTTTTAGATAGTGGCGACTATTCTATAAACAGTCAACCATCGAAAACGGTTTTGAGTAATGTGCAACCGTGTCCCAGCGACCGACCACCGCAAAACACTCCGACGCGGAGACCGCGGCCCCGGGGTCGCGCCGGCCGCGGGGTGCGCCGCGGAAGCTGTTGCTCGCCACTGCCCGCGACCTGTTCGCCCGCCAGGACTACCGCAGCACGACGACGCGTGAAATCGCTGAGGCCGCAGGCGTTACCGAGCATCTGCTGTTCCGTAACTTCGGCTCAAAAGCGGGCCTGTTCCGCGAAGCCCTCGTCCTACCGTTCACTGAATTCGTCGACGATTTCGGGCGCACGTGGGATGCGGTCGTCCACGAGGAGGCCGATGAACAGGAGCTGACTCGGCGCTTCGTGGGACAGCTCTATGACCTCTTCGTCGAGCACCAAGGCCTGCTCTTGACACTCATGGGAGCCCAAACACTCAGCGAGGACGAACTCGCCGAGACCGGCATCGCCGACATCAGACGAGCGCTCACCCTGCTCAGCCAGATCGGCGCCGAGGGCATGCGCATCCGGGGCATGCGCACCAGTAACCCGGACTTACCTGCCCACTCGACCGTCGCCATGATCGCCGGGATGGCCGCATTGCGTTCGACGTATTTCGGGTCCAAGCAGCCCTCGAGAGGCGCCATCATCGACGAACTCGTCCAAGCGATACTGCACGGATTCCTGCATCGACAGGATTGACGAGACAATGGGGCGCGGCGGTGGATTTCTGGTGGCTAGCTGCGACCAGTCCACCCCGCTTTTGACTAAACGAACGGTTTGCGTGGAAGCGCGTCCGCGCAAACATTTGCGCGCCGAATTTCGGGATTACGACAAGATTCACGCCTGTCCCGCAACGGTTTAAAACTTGATCCATGTCGTCGACCTGGCCGTAAGCGGATCGGACAAAAGTGGTGACCGGCCCGTTGGATCGCTCCGGCTAGGTCGACCGAGAAGCATCGTGCAGCCTGGCCGCCCGGGCCTTCGATCGGCCTCGGTCCTTCTGCCTCGACGGCAAGTCCAAAACGCCGCGCCGTGACCCCGTTCAGACCTGCCCAAGTTCCGCCGCTAGACTTCCTGAACAATTATTTGGTCCAGCATGAAAGGTGCACGTGATGGGTGGTCGGCTTGACGGAAAAGTAGCATTCATAACCGGGGCCGCTAGGGGCCAAGGACGCGCACACGCTGTTCAGATGGCCGAAGAAGGTGCCGACATCATCGCCGTCGACATCTGTCACGACATCGAATCGAATCGCTATCCCTTGGCGTCTCCCGACGATTTGTCGGAGACAGAACGACAGGTCAAGGAGCTTGGGCGCCGAGTTGTCGCACAGCAGGCCGACGTGCGCGAGCGGGCTGAGCTGCGCGAAGTCCTCGAGTCCGCGCTCGCCCAACTTGGTCGGCTCGACATCGTCGTCGCGAACGCCGGCATCATGCCGATGCGGCCTGCTCCTGCAGACGCACAGGACTTCATCGACGCGACCGACGTGGACCTCATCGGCGTGATGAACACGGTCGCCGTCTCGCACGGCAAGATGAGCGACCACGGGTCGATCATCCTCACCGGGTCGACGGCCGGGATGATTACCGGAGCGACGGCGCATCCGTCCTTCGGGCCTGGTGGCGCCGGCTACCAATGGTCCAAACAGTTGCTCCAGCAGTACACCGAGCAGATGGCGCTGCATCTCGCCCCGCGCTTCATCACGGTCAACTGCCTACATCCCACCAATTGCAACACTGACCTGCTGCACAACAAGGAGATGTACAAGGTGTTCCGGCCGGACCTCGAGAACCCGGCCCGGGAAGATGCTGAGTTGACCTTTTCGATTTTTCATGCGATTCCGATCCCCTACATCGAGCCTTCGGACGTCGCCAATCTCGCTGTGTTCCTCGCGTCGAATGACGCACGATACATCACCGGTCAACAAATCCGCGTCGACGCTGGGGCGCTGTTGAAATGGGCTGGCGGCCTGCCGTCCTGACCTCCAGCACAACATCATTGAACGGGCCGTCACCGGGGTGCGGCATCCGCGCTACGGCGTATGTGCCATCAGCCGTCTAATAGAGAACCCACCGCCAAGCGGTGGCTCGTGCCTGTCCCCGGGCGTCCGGCCGATTCAGTGCAGCGCATACCGGAACAGAATCTTGCTCCGAGGATCATCGCTCGATCAGCGACAACCCGGTTGACCAAATATCTGTTCCGTCGTAGTGTCGTGAGACGTCAGGGCCAATCGAACGAAGTTCTCCGGACATCGCCGATTTCAGTATTCACAAGGCACAGAACGTTTTCCGCAAGGATTCGGCGTCGGAGTCTCGGGCCACATAACCGCTATCAGCGTCAATTCACTGCGAGGCAAGATGTTTCACGTTGCGCGGCGGGACCCCGACGCGCACCTGAGATGTGGCAGCGTGCGACTCACTCCCGGATGTAAGTCGGGCGCAACCAGCGCAATGATTTTGAAATCACCCACGCACAGATCGCATCTGAAGTCGCGAAGAATTGAGGAGCAAGGTCCATGGAGATGAACGACATGGTCTTGGTGTCGGTCGACGATCACCTCGTCGAGCCGCCAGACCTGTTCGACGGTCACATCCCGGCCAAGTACGCCGACGACGTCCCTAAGTTGATCCAGCGCGACGACGGCACCGACGCCTGGGTGTTCGAGGGCCAAGCTGCTACCAATGTCGGTCTCAACGCCGTCGCCGGCCGGCCGCCCGACGAGTACGGCGCCGAGCCCACCAAACTCTCCGAGATCCGCGAGGGCTGCTACAACATTCACGAACGCATCCGCGACATGAACGCCAACGGCGTGGCCGCCGCGATGAACTTCCCGTCCTTCCCACAGTTCTGCGGCCAGTACTTCGCCCGCGCCCAGGACAAGGATCTCGGCCTGGCGGTGCTGCGCGCCTACAACGACTGGCACATCGACGAGTGGTGCGGCACCTACCCGGGCCGGATGATCCCGCAGTCGCTGCCCCCGATCTGGGATCCCCAACTGATGGCCGAGGAGGTTCGCCGAGTGTCTGAGAAGGGCTGCCACGCCGTGAGCTTCTCGGAGAACCCCACCAAACTGGACTACCCGTCGCTGCACGATGCGCACTGGGATCCGTTCTGGCAGGCCTGCAGCGACACCCAGACCGTGGTCAACCTGCACATCGGATCGTCGTCGAGCGTGGTGATCACCTCGATTGACGCACCGGTAGACACGATGATCACGCTGCAGCCCATGAGCATCGTGCAAGCCGCCGCCGACTTGATCTGGTCACCGATGCTGCGCAAGTACCCCGACCTTACTTTCGCCCTGTCCGAGGGCGGCATCGGCTGGGTGCCGTACTTCCTGGAACGCGTGGACCGGGTGTACAAGATGCACCGCGCCTGGACACATCAGGACTTCGGCGACAAACTGCCCAGCGAAGTATTCCTCGACCGCGTCGCGCTCTGCTTCATCGACGACGAATTCGGCATCGCCAACCGCGACAAGCTCAACCCCGACAAAGTCATGTGGGAGTGCGACTACCCGCACTCGGACTCCACCTGGCCGCTGGCCCCCGAAACCCTCGACATCTACCTCGACGGCCTCCCAGACACGGACATCGACCGGATCACCTACCTGAACGCCACCCGGCTGTACTCGTTTGACTTGTTCACCCACCTTCCGAAGGAACAACTCACGGTGGGCGCGCTGCGAGCTCAGGCCACCGACGTGGACCTCGGCTTCCGCTCGTCGGACCGACTGAAGAAGACCGGATCCGACACCGTCAGTGTCCTTGACCTGGCCTCAAAACTCGCGACCTAGGGGACTGCCCGTCGTCGAACGCCCAAGGGCGACAATCAGATACTTCGCACCCTGGGTGTGACATCGCTACGGACCGATCCGAAGGAGCAGGCTATGCATACGGAGGGTATGCAGGGTATGGACGTGTCGGACTTTGGCGGCTGGGATCCGAGCTTCACGCGTCGGGCCATCACCGCCGCGAAACCGATCGGTAAGCGGTGGTTTCGCTGGCGAGTCGACGGACTGGAATCCTTTCCCACGGGCGGTGGCGCTTTGGTGGTGTCCAATCACTCCGGAGGCATCTTCACTGCGGACACCCTGATTCTGGCGACCGCCCTGTACGACCGTTTTGGCTACCACCGACCAGTCCTCACCCTCGGTCATACGATGCTGTTCCAAGGCCCTCAGGGCAGGTGGCTGAGCAGAATAGGACTCATCCACGCGGAGCGGTCCGTCGCCAACAATGCACTGCGTTCCGGGGCAGTCGTCCTGGTGTTTCCCGGCGGGATCTACGACGCCTACCGTCCCACCGCGCGCGCTGACGTCGTCGACTTCAACGGACGCACCGGCTACGTGCGCACCGCGGTGGAGAGCCGGGTTCCGATCGTGCCAGTGGTCTCCACGGGAGGCCAGCAGAGCCAACTCTTTCTCACCCGCGGCACGTGGCTGGCCAAACGGCTGGGACTCACCCGGTTCCGTTCCGACATCCTGCCGATCACCTTCGGCTTCCCGTTTGGATTGAGCGCGATCCTGCCGGTCAACATGCCGCTCCCCACCAAAATCGTCACTCAGGTGCTGGCACCGATCAACGTGGTCGAACAGTTCGGTGACGATCCCGACGTCCACGAAGTCGACGCACACGTGCGCGACATGATGCAGACCGCGCTGCGCGACCTGGAACGCCAGCGTCGCTGGCCGATAATCGGCTGAAGTCCTGCCCGCACGTGTTTGCGCTGCTTGCTAGGCCACCGCAACGAGGGGGCGCCGATGCACGAGAACCGCAGTGGTCGCCAAACCGGTACCCGCTGGTTCTTCCAAGGTCGGCACGATCCGGTCGTCGGCGAGCGACCGGGCTTCCAAAGCGGCACGCACCCGTGCTGATTCGCTCGCGAGAACTCATGACGTCGGCGTACGCTCCCGACATGCTAACCAAAGATTTGATCCGTGCTGGCCATGCCCGCTCCTTGCCGGTCGGCTATTGGGAATTACCCGGTACGGGGCACGGCTTTGACATGCTCGACGGCAGTCCTACTGCCACGGCTGCCGCCGCGATTCGCCTGTTGCTCAACGACATTCACGAGGCGCGCCAGCTCGCGACCACCGCCGCGGTCTAGACGCTAGACAGCACCGACGGGAGGGGCCGGGCGAGTTGAAGCGTCTAAGTGGCATGGACGCCATGCTGTTGTACACCGAAACGCCCAACGTGCACATGCACACCTTGAAGGTGGCGATCATCGATGCCGCCGAGTTCGACGGTCTGTTCACCTTCGAGGTGTTTTGTCGCGCATTGCAGCGTCGCATGCACCTCCTGGATCCGCTGCGTTACCAGTTGGTCGACATTCCGTTGAGCATGCACCATCCGATGTGGCAGGAGAATTGCCCCGTCGACTTCGACTATCACGTGCGCCGACTGGCCATCCCGCGCCCCGGCGGGCGACGGGATCTCAATCAGGTCGTCGGCGAGATCGCCAGCGCACCGTTGGACCGAAGCCGCCCGCTGTGGGAGCTCTACTATGCCGAGCAGTTGGCCGGGGACCGCGTCGCCGTCATCGTCAAGGTCCATCACGCGCTGGCCGACGGCGTGGCCTCGGCGAACTTGCTGGGGCGGCTGCTGGATCTGCAGGGACAGCCGCAGAACGAACGGGATCTCCACCCCAGCGATTCGCGCCCGACCGCCGCTGAGCTTCTGCTGGCAGCCGGACGAGACCACCTGCATCACATCGCCAGGCTTCCTGGTGTAATCACGGATGCCGTGCGCGGCTTTAGCCGCGTGCGACGGCGGTCCAACGAACGCGGCGACAATCCCGACCTTGCATCGATTTTCGCTGTCCCTGACACGTTCCTCAACCACATTCTCGCACCGGGACGGACGTTCGCCACCGCGACACTGGCGCTCACCGACGTCAAGCACACCAGCAAATGCCTCGGCGTCACCTTGAACGACGTCATCCTCGCGATGACCGCGGGTGCTTTGCGAGACCTTGCGCTGCGTTACGACGGTCGAGCCGGGGAACCGCTGGTGGCCGCCGTGCCGGTGAGCATCGATGGCTCCAGCGCGCGCGTGTCGGGCAACCAGCTCAGCGGACTGTTGGTCTCGTTGCCGGTCCACGTGGCAGATCCGATGCAACGCGTGCGCCTGATCTCTGCCTCCACCGCGATCGCCAAGGAGCACTACCGGTTGCTTGGTCCCGAGCTCCCCGGACGCATGATGGCCTACATGCCCCCTCCCCTGGCCTCGGCGGTCTTTCGCCGACAAGCGTACAAACGTGATCCAACCCGAACGATGAACGTCTCGGTCTCCAACGTTCCCGGTCCCCGGTCCCGGGGCCACATCGCCGGCGCCCCCGTCAATGAAATCTATTCCGTGGGTCCCTTGATCGCCGGGTGTGCGGTCAACATCACGGTGTGGAGTTACGTTGAACAGATCAACATTTCGGTCCTGTCCGACGACATCACATTCGGCGACACCCACGAGGTGACCGATGCGATGAGTCGGGCGTTCGTCGAGATCCGTCGCGCAGCCGGACTCGATGCCAAGCTCTCGATGATCAATAACGCGATGGAGCCCGCATAGCCCACGGACCAACTGGCCCAGTCGGGTTGACGATGACGCAGGATGTGCGGGCCTGACCCGGAAATGGTGTCGCTAACAATGGATTTCATGCCCGTTCGGTGGCCGTTCGGTTTCGTTCCGCTCGGTCGCGGTCGGGGAATTTTCCTGCGCAGCACGGATATTGACCGGTGCCGGGGAGGCGGCGTTGAGATCCGTGGCCGGCGAAGCCTTTGATGCTTGCCGTCAGTGGTCGCCCGGCACTGTTGCATCTCCTCGACGGACCCGGGCTGTCTCTATTGCAGAGCCGGATGATGGCGCCGTGACATCCGGGTCGAGAACATGTGGGCAGTCATCGATCGGCCTATGGCGGTTCGGCCATCGAGGGGGTTGGCCACTGATCTGGTGTCATGGTGGTCTGAGCTGCGGCGCGGACGCGGCACTGCTGGATGCAGCGGCACGCCGGCACGGCGCCGACGTTATCGCCATAGATCGCCCCGGGATTGGACGCAGCAGCCCGAAGCACGTGGCCACTGTGGCGAGCTGGTCGAGCGTCGTGGGCCAGGTCGCCGACGGACTTCACCTCGACGAGTTCGCCGTTGCCGGATGGTCCGCCGGCGGCCCCTATGCGCTGGCATGTGCGGCCGCAATGCCCGAACGGGTCCGCCAGGCCGCCACCCTGGCCGGTATGGCGCCGCTGGACGGTTTTCGCGACGTCGCGCGATTAGGGCTGTGGGCGGACGTTGTGCTCATTCCGGCAGCCAGCCGACAACCGCGCCTCGCCAGTGCACTGCTTCGACTAGCCCGAATGCTGCCTGACCGATTCTTCAGGTGGGAGGTCTTGCGCAGCGCCGGAACCCGGGACCGAGAGGCGCTTCAGGACCGCGTCAGTGACCTGGTGATCGCCGTTCGCGAAGCGACGAAGGCGGGCGTGTACGGAACGGTCGATGACTACCGACGCTTCGGCGGCCCATGGGGATTGGACCTGGACACCATCAACCAACACGTCACAATCTGGCACGGGCGGCAAGACACGCTAGCGCCACTCAGTCACGCCGAGCGGCTGCACAACGCCTTGAACAACAGCACATTGCGAATCGTCGCATCCACGGGGCACTATTTGCCGGCCGTTATCGCCGATCAAGTAATCGCCGAGCTGGCACCGTCGTGACCTCTCACCAAGGATTGCGCTAGCCACGTCGAGGCCATCGGGGGCGCGCGAGCGCCCAGCCGATCGTTTAGGTCGCGGGCAGCAGTGCGCTGATGTCTTCGCCCTGAAGGATTTTCACCGGGAGGCCGACGTCGAAGTAGTCGGTCCAGCGGGTGATCTTTGCGTCGTCGTCGAAGACGAATATCCCCATGACCGGTACGCCGGCGACGGTTCCGTCGAGCGCGTTGATGTAGTCGATGCGTTCGGTCAGCACCGCGTGCCCGGTCGAGGCGAGGTTGACGATCTCAAACGCGTAGGACTCTGGAAACATCGCAAACTGGGCCGCCATGTTTTCGACGATGGCGTCGATACCCGCAGAGGCCGGCATGCCGACGTTTTGATACACGGCGTCGGCGGTGAAAAACGGTCGTAGCGCTTCAGCGTCGCGCTTTTCCATCAAGGCGCAGAACTGTCGCACGACATCTTCGTTGCGGCGCGAGTCGGCCATGGCAGTGCCTCCCAAGAATTGGTCGAACGTGCTCGTCGCATGCAGACTGTATGCCACATATAGCTTGTATGCAATAGGCTGTTCAGCTATGGCCCAGGCCGACGAAGTCTTGAGCACGAAGGAACGCCGCGCCGCCCAAGCCGCGGCGACGCGCGCCGCGCTGATCGCCGCTGCGCGTGAGCTCTTCGTGGCGAAGGGCTACCACCAGACCGGGACCGAAGAGATCGTGGCCGCCGCCGCGATCACCCGCGGTGCGCTGTATCACCACTTCGCGGATAAACAGGCACTGTTCGAGGCGGTCTTCATCGGCGTGGAGGAGGAACTGGTCGCTACCGCCGCCGCCAGCCTCTGCCACCCTCGAGGACGGATCGGCCCTCGGCATCTTGCGCCACGGCCTGATCGGATTCCTCGATGCCTCGCTGACCACGCATGTCCAGCAAATCCTGCTCCTGGACGGGCCCGCAGTTCTGGGCTGGCGGAGATGGCGCGAGCTGGAAGGTCTCTACGGCCTCGGGGCGATCCAGGCGATGTTGCAGCGCGCGGTCGAAGAGGGTGATCTGCCCGCCGACCAGCCGGTGGAGTTGATGGCGCACGTTCTGCTGGCCGCCGCCGATGAGGCCGCGCTGTTCATCGCGAACTCTGCCGACCAGCAGCGCGCCCGCGATGAGGCGGTGCAGACCCTCGACGCGCTGATCGCCGGACTGCAAGGATCCCGTCGCTGACACCGATTGACTGACATACACGTTGTATGCCACTGTCGCCTACAGCCTGTAGGTCGCCGGCGGGAAGGATGCGATGAGCAACCAATGCACAGTCGATGGAGCTGTCATCAACTACACCGACACCGGATCCGGTGCGGTGGTGGTGTTCGTCCACGGCGTCTACGTCACCGGCGCGATCTGGGACCACGTGATCGCCGAGCTCGGCGATCGCGTCCGATCCATCGCTCCCACCTGGCCATTGGGTGCACATCACCCGGTGCCTGACGGCATCGATCTGGGTGCGGCCGCAGCGGCGCGACGTGTAGTGCGCCTTCTCGAAGTGCTGGACCTGCGCGACGTCACGTTGGTGGCCAACGACACGGGCGGTGGTTTGGTGCTCAGCGCGCTGGGAGATCCCTCGCTGGAATTGGGCCGCGTCACTCGGCTTGTGTTCACCAATTGCGATAGCTACGAACACTTCCCACCGGGCCAGTTCCGCTACGTCGCCCAGCTGTGCCGCATCAGTCCCGCGCTGGGGCGAGCGCTGCTGAAAGGCTTGACCACCAAACTGGGCCAGGCAGTCTTCCTGAAAGCGGTGTGCCGCAGGCGACTTGATCCGCCCGAACGATCGGCAGTCTTCGGGGAGTTTCTGACCAACAGCGCCAGCCGCCGCCAGGCGGTCACCCTCACCGCCTCGCTGGACCCGGCCCTCACCCTGGCCGCCGCACCGGCGATCAAACAGTTCCAAGGACGGGTGACGATGGTGTGGGGCACCGATGACGCACTCTTTCCGCTCGACCACGCGCGCCGCCTGGCCGGCGACTTTCCCAACTCAGACCTCGTCGAGGTGCCCGGCAGCTCGACCTACGTCATGCTGGACGCACCGAACATCGTTGCCGATGCGGTCCTGTCCACCGTCGATGCCCGATGACTGAGAACGAAACATGGGGAGTGGCAAGCAATCTGGGCTCCACCGCGGTCGCTGTTGCCGCGCAGCGCGCCGCGGAAACCGCCCAAGACGAGCCGCTGATCCGCGATGAGTTCGCTGCGCTGCTGGTCGCTGCCGTCGGTGAACCCGGATGGCAGACGATGGCACAAGGTGACCTGTCCTGGATGGGTCCTCCCGACGACATGGGGCGACGCGCCGCAGAAAACGGGCGCAACTATGTCGCGACGCGATCGGTCTTCTTCGACGATTACTGCGCGGCAGCCGTCGACGCGGGACTCAGTCAGGTCGTGATCCTCGCCGCGGGCCTCGATGCTCGCTCCTACCGGCTGCACTCCTTAACCGGCGTGCGTGTCTTCGAGATCGATCAGCCAGATGTCCTGGCGTTCAAAGAATCCGTCTTCGCCTCGCATCACGCCGTGCCGCTGGCCACAATGCGCCCGGTTCCGATTGATCTGCGCGACGACAAATGGCCCGCCGCGGCGCAAGCCGCCGGACTCGACACGTCGGCCCCTATTGCGTGGCTGGCCGAGGGGTTGCTCCCGTATCTGTCGTCGGCCGATCATGACCGGCTGTTTACGACCATCACCTCACTGAGCGTCGCAGGCAGCCGGCTTGCCGCAGAGGTATACCCCGATGCCGCAGAGCATTTCGGCGATACCCGAATGAACGCCTGGCGCGACGGCGCTGCTGAGTTGGAGCAGACGACCGGCGTCGGCGTTGATGTCACCGCGTACATCAAGCACGACGACGCCACCGACACCGCGACGTGGCTCAGCCAGCACGGATGGGTCGTCACCGCCCTGGACAGCCGCGACGCGATGGCCCGCTTGGGACGCCCCATCCCTCCCGATCTTGCCGACGTCGCACCGGTCAGCTCATTCGTCAGCGCCCGGCTCGAAGGATAACCCCCCGCCCGTCAAGCCGGTTCTTGTCTTCGTCTCATCAGGTGTTGTGATGGTTCGCGACTTGACCCCGTTCAGGGTTGTCCGCCGGCTACGGATCCGCGGCCAGGCAGACCCATCGCGAGCCGTGTGCTGTGGTGCAGTACTTTTGACGGCAGCAGACGGCTTGCGATGGAGATCAGGTGCGCGTCGACTCCCACCGCGCGGCGCGAGAAAGACGAATTATCGTTGACCGCCTTCTCCAGACCGCGCGCGTAACTGCTGGGCTTTTGCGCGAAGCGAATCGCGAACCGGCCACGCTTCTCGATGTTGTTGTTGATCGGGGCGTAGGCGCCGTCGAATCCTCGATAGTCCGGTGCGCCCTCGTCAGTGATGATCTCGGTGTCGAAGGTTCCCGTGACAATCACTGAGACGCCGATACCGAAGGGCGCCAACTCGTTCGCCATCGATTCGCCCCACCGCTCGGATGCACCCTTGACCGCCGAGTAGGCCGCGATCGCCGGCATACCTCGCACCCCGCCGGCACTGGAGATGATCACGATGCGACCCTTGCCCGCTGCTCGCATCGAGGGCAGCAGGGCTTGGGTCAGCATCACCGGCCCGAAGAGATTGGTCGCAAACAGGTCGTGCCAGACGTCGATGCCGACCTCCTCGACACAGCCCACCGCTGTGATACCGGCGTTGTGCACCAACGCATATGGCGCGCCGACAGCTTGCTCGATCGCTTTGGCCCCAGACGCGATGGATTCGGTGTTCGTCAGATCCAACTGCACGCCGAGCAATCGGGCATCGCTTGAGGACGCCCCGCAGGATTCCCGCATGCGGTCCAGTCCCAGGTCGGGATTACGCATGGCGCCGACGACGCGCCACCCGCGGTTGTAGAGGTGGGTGGCCGAAGCCAGCCCGAGTCCCCGGGATGCGCCGGTGATGACGACGCTGCGCGGTTCGGTCATAACGATGCCCCCGCTGCGCATCGGCCCTGGCCGGGCGGGGGGGCTTGCACGCGCGGACGGCCAGCGGGTTGGCCGTTCATAAATATCGACATGATACTCACGGAGTAAGGTCCTTTCTGACCGTTCTGTTCCGAAAATCCCTGAGGGTCACATACTTTCGCGTCCGGGCGGGCCTTGATCGGCTCAGCGGTCCTGTCATAGGACACGTGCCCTGCCTCGGGTTTCGCGCGTTTGCCTAGACTTCAACACCTTTCATGCGGTCTCGTCGCCAAGGTAGACGTCGATCATCTCAATCAGCCCGTTAGTCACTGTTGCGTCGTCACTGAGTGGTCCTGCGACCGCAGCGCGTGCCGCTGCGCGCGGAGGGAGTCCGTCGGCGATCAGCCGACCGGCGGCGATGAGCACGCGGGTCGAGGCAACTTCGCGCAGACCAGCTGTCTCCAGGCGGCGGATAGCTTGGCCGAGTGTGACAAGTTCGGCAGCTTGGACTTGGCTGACACCGGCTTCGCAGGCAATGACCTTTTCTTCGACATCGCCGTGCGGGAAACCGAATTCGATAGCGACCATCCGTTGACGCGTGGAATCTTTGAGGTCCTTGAGAACACTTTGGTAGCCGGGGTTGTATGACACGACCAGTCCGAACCCTGGTGCGGCATCCAGTGTTTCGCCGGTACGTTCGATCGGTAATTGGCGGCGGTAGTCGGCCAAAGGATGTAGCACCACGGTGGTGTCCTGGCGGGCTTCCACCACTTCGTCGAGGTAGCAGATGGCCCCGTCGCGCACTGCTCGGGTCAGGGGCCCGTCGACCCATTCGGTTTCACCACCACGTAACAGGAAACGGCCTACCAGGTCAGCGGTGGTGAGGTCGTCGTGGCAAGCGACGGTGATCAGTGGTCGACCGAGGTCGTGGGCCATCGCCTCGACGAATCTGGTCTTGCCGCACCCGGTGGGTCCTTTTAAGAGAATTGAAAGGCCCTGGCGGAAAGCGGCTTTGAACGTAGCTTCTTCGTCTCCGACCGCAACGTAATACGGCCGTGTCGACCTGCCGTGTGTGGTTGGACCGTTGATGGTCTCATAGCTATCCACGTGCTATTCCTTTCCTGGTTGCATAACAGCCGATTCGACGGTCGCGCAGGCTGCCCGTACGTATCGCGGTATCAGCTCACCGACTTCAGGTGTCCTTCGGGCGGCTGCCGGTCGGATTCACCGGTGACATTGGCGGCTGGGCGTGGTCGCTGGCCGATGCGGCGCCGTGCCTCGGCGGATCGCAATGCGGAGCGGAACAGGGGCCCGATGATGCGAGCCAGATCATCGGGATGGGCGATGGCTGCGTGCGCGGCGGAGCCGAAGACTTTGCGCAGTTCGGCGACATCGGTGCTGGCGCCGATCGTGAGGCACAAGCATCCGGTACCGCGTTGGCGCGCTTCGGCGAGCGCGCGCCGCGAGTCGGCCGCACCGTAATCGCGCTCGTATCCGGGGTCGTAGGCAAGGCCGTCGGAGATCACGACCAGCAGTCGGCGCGGTGTTCCGGCGTGCTCCTCGAGGATCGCCGCGCTGTGGCGTATCGCGGCACCCAGTCGTGAGTAGGCGCCGGGCACCAGGCCGTACAACCGGCGCATGGCTGCCGCGTCCATAGGTTCGTGAAATCGCTTGACCGGTGTCACGTTGATTGCGGACCGGCCCTGAGAGGAGAACGCGTACAAAGCGACCCGGTCGCCAAGGGCGTGCAATGCGACCGTCAGCATGGCCGAGCCAGTCCGTTGCTGCTCGTGCACCGTCTTGCCGGCCGTGCCCGGTTCGGCCACCGAGCCAGACACGTCGAGCAAGACCAGCACGCTCAGGTCCCGTCGGCGGCGCAGCGTGTCGAGATACACGCGTTCATCAGGTGCCGCGCCGGCTAGCGTTTCGATGCGCGCCTCGATGGCGGCGTCGATGTCGATGTCGTCACCGTCGGCCTGACGACGGTAGTGCTGCAGACCCACCCCGATTCGGGCCAGCGGGCGCCGTAGACCTGCATCACTCGGCGCTAGATGGGCGTCCGGGCGCAGCGGTGGCTCGATCTCATGCACCGTGCACCAGCCCGGCCGGTAGCGGCGGTGGTACAGGTCCCATTCCGGGTAGGTGGTTCCGCGGCGTTCATCGGCCTGGCTGTCGTCAGTCGGTGGGCGGGCCTGTGAGAGAACAGCATTGCTGCCATGTGCACCCTTATTAAGCCGGTGGGTGGGAGAATCGGCTCCGGGTTGGCCGCCGCCGGCGAGCTTGCGGACCATACTCAGCATGCGTCCCAGGAGCTTGCCGATGGCACCGCCGCCGCCGACGGGGCTTGAAAAAGGATCTTCGAGGTCCTCGTTGTCGGCTGCGGCATCATCGGCGAGTTCGGCCAGCGGCTGTTTCTTGTTCTCGCTGCGCGGGATGTGTGTCGACGACGCGGACTTCTTCTGGGCGGCCAGGAGTTTCGCCAGCACCTTTCGGGGTGCAAGGCTGCCGAAAACCACGGGCGGGTCAGCGATGGAGGCGTTACTTCGCGCGAACGCCAACGAGGCATCCGCTGACGAGGTCTCCGCGGTGTCGACGGTGCTGCCTCGGAACAGTGCAGCCACGTGGACAGGTATGAGCGCCTCATTGACAATCAATGCCCGCGGGATTTCGACGGCCAGGTATCGCCGCGCGAGCTTGGGGCGCCGCGCGAGCGTGCGCATGATGTCCGGCTCAAGGCTTCCCGCGGCGATCAGACAGGCTTGGCCGGTCAAAGCCGCCAGGCGCTGACGCGGGCTATCACCGGGATCGACGAAGATCGTCTGGCCATCGGTCCACGCGCATTGCTCCGCACTGGCGGGCTCGACGGCGACCGGCCGCCCAGCCAGTGCCGACGCGAACAGCTGCAGTCGCTCAAGCCCCGTTGGTTGCGGTGTCTCAGTCACGTGAGCACTCCCCGCGCCGGCCCGCTCGCCGCGACACCACTCCGGGATCGGCGATGCGGCGGATCCAGGTGTGCACGACGCCGCCACGTAATTCCGATCGCGGATGGTGCTCGCGATCAGCTCCGGCAGACCCGACTTCGACGTCGTTGATCCCCGCGTCCCCCGTTGCGACGGTCAGCACTGGGTTACCTGCAGCCTCCACCGGGCGCAAACGTTCAGCGGCCGCAAGGCGAGACGGCCCCCGGCACGAATGACGGCAGCCCGATGCTGTTGTACCGCGCAACGATTCGCATGTACTCGCGACGGTTGCGAGTCAGCGGTGTGTCGGTCAAACGCCGGGGCAGACGTCGGTACGCCACCCGCACCACCCGCGACAACACCGAAAACGCCAGGTCGTGTCGACGGGTCCATCGCATCGGCACCAGTGCTCTGACCTGCGGGTGCATGATCCCGAAACCCAGGACCGTAACCAGGCGCCCCGCGAGTGGTCCCACCAGCGAGATGACCGGCCCCCACGCCCGTGACCAGTGCGCAGGGCGCTTCGGGTGCAAGGTGGCGTCCATGACGATGTCCAGGGCCTCGGTGTGGGTGAGCACGTCAGCCACGATGCGTTCGTAGTAGGCGCACATCTCGTCGTAGTTTTCGATCAGCTGCCGTGCCCGCCCTGGCATCTGGAGGCCAGCTGTCATTGTTCGATAGCGGTCCCAGATCTCCTGGTTCTGCGCCGGGGTGAGCTTCTGCCCGGTGACCGTGATGAAGACGCCGCGGTGCATGAAAAAAATGCTGTAAAGATTCCAATTCCACGGTTCTGGGCTCATAGCGCTGTACCGGACGCCGTCGGGCTGAATCCCTTTGACATCGCGATGCAGCTCGACCAGGCGCTGCATCTCCTCGGCCCGATCCGCGCTGCGGGCGAAAAAAGCGAGCTGATCCGACGCCGCAGTGCGTCGCGCGCGACCGAGCGGATTGTCGCGGATCCGGGCTGTATCGACCAGCGACGCCGACACTGCCGGGTGCATCATCTCGTCGAACAGCGCCGGGGCGAACATGGCCACGAATTTGGACCCGGCGACTTCTTCGAAGCGGTCGCCGACAGCGGACCCCACGGCATCCGCGGACTGGTCGTGCGCCGGGCACACAGTGGCGGCCGAAGGGGTCAGCGCCCCAACGGTCACCGAGGCGTCCACAGACTCGACGGACACGGCTTCTCCCTCGCATTATCTTTCTGGTGCATGGTTGCACCAGAACTAGTGTGGTGCCAGACTGCACCAGAAAGCTGTCCCGGGTCAAGAGCAAATCAGGGACACTGAGTCCTATGGCAACCGCGAGCCGCACCTACCGCGGCGTAAGCGTCGACCGACGGCGGGCCACTCGTCGCGCCGCCCTCATCGAGGCCGCGCTCGATCTATTTGGGGACGGTGGTGCACAAGCGGTGTCCAAGCGGGCCGTATGCGCCCGCGCGAAGCTCAACGACCGCTACTTCTATGAGCATTTCACCGACTCCGACGCACTACTTGAAGCGATCGTGCGAGACCTCACCGCCGGCGGCCTGGAGGCGGTAGGTGCGGCAGCCCAAAGCGTCGGGCCTGACCTACGCGCTCAGGTGCACGCCACCGCCGACGCCGCCCTCGACTACCTCGTGGCAGACCCGCGCCGAGGTCAACTGCTACTTTCCACCCACACCTCAGGCGTCCTGCAGCGCGCACGCGGTGAAAGTGCCCGCGTGATCGCAGATGCCATGTCCACGATGATCCGCGAACTGCTGGGCCCGGCCGCGGCCAGCAAGCTCGACACCGACATGGCCGCGTTCGCTCTCGTCAGCGGGGCAATGGAAATCGTGGCCGGCTGGCTTCGGGGCGAATTCGACACCAACCGCGAGCACGTCGCAGACCTGATCGCGGGGCTGCTGCTCGCCACTGCCGACGTGTCAACTGGGTTGCACACCCCCACCGATTCCTGACGCAGATGTTCTCACAGCAGGTGATCCGGCGGGCCCAACACAGCCGGACGCCTCGGTGATGCGGTCCTTCGTCGCCGGCGGCGCGGTCACTCGATTTCCCCTCCGGCAGCCTTGACCGAGCGGCGATTTTGGTGCACCCTGACTCCAGAATTACTTCTGGTGCCGACCGACACCAGAAGTGGCGGGGACAGACTAAACCGGTCGCTCTGCAACGGTGCAGGTCGGCTGCGTGTATCAGGCAGGAGAGCCAATGACCGCACAACCCAGCGCCAAGCCGGCTGACTCATCGCACGCCCAACCACCCCGCGCGCCGACCGGCAGCGGGAGTAGCTGGAAATGGGTGTGGACCGCGCTGGGCGTCCTCGCGGTCGTGGCTGTCTGGTGGAACGTCCGGGACTTCCCCGACGCGCGAATCGGCAACCCGGCGGTACCAGGCACACCGCGGCCCTACCGGCCGCTGCTGGGCTACCAGCACTGGATCCCCGTCCTACAAATCTTCACCCTGATCGCGGTGATCGGGCTCATCGCGGCGGCCGTCTGGGGATGGCGTCGCTTCGGGCCGCACCCCTACATCCTGATGGGTCTCGTCACCACGATCATCGTCTGGCAGGACCCGATCATGAACTGGGCGCCCTACGCGGTCTACGACCCGCGGCTATGGCATTGGCCCGAGTCATGGCCCTTGGTCTCGCTCGCACCCACCGTCGAACCGTTCGTCGTCTTCGGTTACGTGATGTTCCAGTTCGGCCCGTACTTCCCGGCGGCCTGGGCGCTACGCAAGATTCAAGCCCGCCAGCCGCACGACTCATTCGTGTGGCGCCACCCGTTGATCAGCCTCGGTGTGCTGATCTTCCTCATCGGTTTTGTCATCGACATGATCCTTGAGGTCTCGATGATCCACACCGGGCTCTACATGTACTCCCAGGTAATCCCCTTCGGTTCGATCTTCGTGGGCACGCCACATCAGTTTCCGCTGCTCTGGGAATCCTCGCTGGTCACCCTCGTCATGATTCCCGCGGGAGTGCTCGTCTACCGGGACGACACCGGTCGCACGGTGTCGGAGAAACTGGCCCAGCGGGCCCGCATCTTCAGCAGGCCGACCCGCGCTCGGGTCGTTCATGGTCATGCTCATCATCGTCAATGTGTTCTATCTGTTTTACGGGCTCGCTTTTGCCTCATTCAAGTGGACCAGGATCTCGACCTCCGTGGCATGCCCGTGGCCCTATCCCGAAGCGAAAGTCTATGACCCGCAGGGGTTTTACGAACAGAACGGTGCGCAAGGCCCATATTCGGTAGGTATTTGGTCGAATTGGGAAATGGCCCAACCGCACGGGCGTCCCACGGTGACACTCGGCTCCGTCAGTGATCGCTGCGCACCGGCCAAACAATGAACTCTGTCATCGGCCAGGCAGCATCGCGGTACGGGCAACCGCCGCCTAGGCGACTGCGCCTACGTACCGGCGATCAGCGGGTTCGGAGCCGCCGATCGGAAGGGGCGTGACATGCCAGCACTTGTCATAATCGACGCCCTCTTGAGGATGATTCCGTGCTTGGGCCCGAAAACGCCTTGAGGCTCGGCCGAGCATTTACGACCGGGCTGCCGCCACTGACGCTGATTCTCGATATGTGGTCGTCGTGGCGAGGGAATGGATGGGGCTCGAAACGGTATCCCATGTTAGTCACGTACTGCGCCAAGGTGGTGTGTGCCTACCTAGTTGCCGTCGCCGAAGTTCTGCTCATAGCCCTCGCAGTGCGCGGGCAGGTCAGCTCTCTCAGCCGCACACCTTTCACCGAATCCAACACAGTATTAGCGACTGGCTTGGTCATCGGCGGCGGATTCGCAGTCGCAGTTGCTGCGGTCATCAACCTTGCGCCCACCCTGCGATGGTTTCGTCAGGGACGGCGACCCAACAGCCACCAGCGCAAAGCCGCCACGAGAATACTCAACCGTCAATCGGGCATCCTGGCCGCCGCCTGGGTCGCTGTCGGTGCGGCGTTCATGTGCCTGAATCTCGGGGCCGGTCTTGGGCTCGCCATTCCGGTCGGCTTGGGTGTTGTGTTTGCCGCCACCGCATCAGTGGGCACCGGCGTAGCGCTCACCCAACGGGCATACCGTCCTATCCTGACCGCCGCCCTCGGGCAGAGTCACGACCAGTTCACCACGCCCAGCGTGCTAACGCGGTTGGTCGCGATGTGGGCGGTCTGCAGCGCCATTCCTAACACTGCGATCGCCGTGCTGGTCTTAATCGAGCCAAAGCTGAACGGCACCCGAACCGAGACCGTGGTGGACGTCCCAGTCCTGCTCCTTACGACCGGCACGCTGCTTCTCGGCGTGCTGGCAATGATCCTTGTCGCTCGATCGATCTCGGACCCGATGCGTGAAGTCGCCGCAGCGATGGCTGACGTCAAAGACGGCAACATGAACACCAGAGTCGACGTCTATGAGCGATCCGAAATCGGTGCTCTCCAAGAAGGCTTTAACGCGATGGTGGAGGGCCTCCTTGAGCGTGACCGCGTACGTGAACTGTTCGGACGCCACGTCGGAGTCGATGTTGCCCGCCAGGCTCTTGATGGCGGCGCGGAGTTGCCCGGCGAGGTTCGTCACGCCGCTGTGCTCTTCATCGACCTCGTCGGCTCAACGCAGCTGGCGGCCACCCGACCCCCACAGCACGTCGCAGAACTGCTCAACTCGTTTTTCCGCATCGTCGTCGATGTCGTCGATCAATCCGGCGGCCAGGTCAACAAATTCCAGGGAGACGCCGCGTTGGCAGTGTTCGGCGCCCCACTGGATTTGGGCGCCGCTGCGTCTGCGGCCTTAAGCGCCGCGCGCGAGCTGAGTACACGGCTGCACAATCTGTCATCGGTGGATTTCGGTGTGGGCGTTTCAGCCGGAGACGTATTCGGCGGCAACATCGGAGCAGAAAGCCGCTACGAGTACACGGTGATCGGAGACGCCGTTAACCAGGCCGCTCGAATCGCCGACCTCGCCAAAGCCACTGATGCCCGCATCCTGTGTTCAAGCTCAGCAATCGATAACGCCGACGTCGTCGAGAGAAAACGATGGACAACCTACCAAACAACAATTCTGCGTGGCCGCAACGAACCTACACAACTTATGACCCCACTACGCCGCTGATCAGCACACCATGCCCGCTCCGACACCCACCGACCGGAACCGGATGTTCGACGAACAAGCTGCGGCCGTTGAAACCCACGCAGTGATCACGATGCAGATTCGATCGTTCGTGCCCATGCCGGCGTGAGCCGCGAACTGCCCGCACCACTTTGCAAACCACGAATTCTGCTACCACATACTGGTTTTCCCGCACCGCGAATGTCCCACCGTGTCGGCTCAACGATTAGCTGGGTCGGCGAGGACGGATGACACGGCTGGCGGACTGTCGAATCATTCGCGGCAGGTCGATGTCGTCGGCAACTAGCAGTCGGTGAGTCACGATCGCGGTCTCGGTTGGAAGGGTGCCGAGCCACCGCGCGCCGATAATCGATGCGAGGTCTGGTTCGATCCTATTTACCGTGCAGGCAGGCGGGTTCCGCAGGCCGGGCACCAGCGGGCCGGTGTGCCAAGCAGGGCTTGGATCGATGTCAGATCGTCGTGGTGGTGCGTGCAGGCCTGGCGGGCTAGGTGGATGCGGATGGTGTCGATGATGAACTGCGCCCGCTCGAGGAGCGTAGCGCCGTAGCCCTCGATGTCGGTTGTGCCGCAGGCGATGACGTCACCTTGGTCCAACTCGCGCTCCTCGTAGAAGGTCACGCCGTTGTTGTCGGTGCCGGCGACTGTGCGGCTGAAGCGGCCGCTGGGCCGAACATCAACTTCGATGCGCCACTCGCCACGCTCGCGGAAGTAAAAACTATGGCCGTCGACCTCCCCGCTCCACTGCTCAGGACACGGGCCGTCGTGGCTGTGCACGACGACCCCCTGCTGGTTCGCGAGCCACGCTTGAAGCTCGGCTTCCTCGGCCTGCTCGGCGGCTTTGATCTGCTGGCCGTCCGGGGATTGCCAGAACGCATCAATGTCGTCGAGCCACTGCCGGAACGCGCGGCGGCGTTCCTTAGGCGCACGGGCGCAGACGCAGTCGAACCCATAGTCGTGCAAGTCGCTGTCGGGCAGCCGAGGGTGACATGAACACCTGCATTGCTCGCCGCTGTCGACATATCGCCACACGGTGAGAGCTTCCAGCGTGACATCAGCCAACCCGCCGGGATCGGCGACATCGTGGCGGACGAACAACTCTGCCAAGTGGTCTCGGTAGCGCCGACGTGCCTCGCGGCGGGCGCGCTCGATGCGCTCCCGGTAGTTGACCGCACCCTGGTCATCCGAGAAGTCGATGACCTAAACCCCGGATTCGTGGTCCACGGTGGCTGTTCATCCTTCGATGTTCGCTAGGTGTTGTAGAGGAGCTCGCGAGCCCCGGTGACAAGGGTGGAAATGCTGAACTGGTTGATAGTTGCAGTACGGAATCCTTAACTGGCTTCGTCGGGTGGGCCCGGCAGCGGCACTCGGGGGCGTCTGCCGGCGTTGTGTCGCCTCTTGCGCGGCCGGATCATCACCCCAATGTTCGGCTCTTCAGACAAGCCAGCTGACCGGACCCACAAACGTCTATTGTATCACTAGTAGGGCGAGCGGAGAGGTTTGCCGGCTGCTCATCGCGTATACGAACAAGCCGTGGCGCTGCGCATGGGGACCGCTTCGATCTCGCTGTCCCAGTGCACGGGATTCGCGCAAAGCTGCGTTACGCAACTAGCGGAGCGCAACCAGCCTGGCGCCAGACATGGCGCACGATCTCGCGAGCCCCTCGGCTCGAGGCAATCCGTTGAGGACAGATCTCGGACCGAGTTGAGTCGACCGCTCCGGCACGCATCATTTGATACCTTCCAGCAGCTCTGAAGCGGAAACGCCGAGAGCCTTTGCGATGTCGAATAGTCGTTCGTGCAGGATGCCGCGGCGTCCGTGCTCGAGGTCGATCAACACGTTGCGTGAGACACCAGATCTCAACGCGAGCTCCTCTTGGGTGTAGCCGCGGTCGATGCGCAGGGTCTGTATTCGCGTGCCCACCTGCCGGCGCCGCTTCTCCCACGCAGCGACCCGTTTCGGGTCATTTTGGCTGGGGCGCGTCGGCACGCATACCAGTACTGTCGCAAATTACCGAAAAGTCTGCCCTACTAGTAGGGCTAAATTTGTTTTACGAGCGCTCACGGACCCCAATCCCCCGGATTCAGCGCATTCGACGCGTTCACTGCCTCAACACAGGAGTGTGTTCGGATCGGCGGCGAGGCTTGACTCCGCACACGTGAGACGCCGGCGCGCGGACTACCGACGACGAAGGCGCAGCACTGCATAGGCGCGTCTCCCACAATGCACTACTAGTAGTGCATTGTGGGAGACGTGGTTGTCGAGGTGTCCCAACGTGGTGCCGTCTCTCGCGGCAGCGCCGAGCCTCGGCGTGCAGTGCGCACTCTGCCGGTCCGGGTGAAACCCTTATCAGAAGAAAGCCTCGACTCGTGGCTGGAGGCGCTGGCGGCCCGCACCGATGCGACCTGGGGTCAAATCTTGCGCGCAGTAGGCATTTTCGGGATGCAAGGCAATGCGGCCTCGTACTGGGCGGCGCGGGCGAACGTGTCGTTGACACCGGGGCAGGAGGACACCATCAGCTACTGCACGGGTGTCGAAGCTCGTCGGCTTCAGGCGATGACTCTGCAACCGTGGATCAAAGACACCAGCTGGCAACGTCCTTCGGTGGCCTCACTGCGCGTCAGCGGTTCGCGGTTCTGTCCGAAGTGTCTGGAAGAGCGCAGTGGCAGGTGGCGGGTGTGGTGGCGGTTGCGGTGCGGATTCGTATGCCCGATGCATGGATGCTTGCTCGCCGACGCGTGCCGCGTGTGCGGCGGCTTGCAGCGCACGGCACCGCCTCGCTTCAATGAGGTACCGAAGCTGGGGTCGTGCACTCGGGGCGTGACCCGATCCGGTGAGAGGGCACGGTGTAATGAGCCGTTGTCGAGTGCTCCCGCCACATGTCTTGACATGGGTACGGCGGTGGTGACCCAGCGTGATCTTCTCTGCATGCTTCGCGCGGGCTATACGTCGGGTGGCATTTACGGGTCGTCGCCGGTGCCCTCGACGATATTCATGCACGATCTACGCACGTTGGGGACCTGGATGTTGCGTTACGCGCAGGCATATGATGTCGCCGCTCGGATCTCGGACCTGCTCTGGGAACAGTGCGAAAACCGAACGCGGAGGAGGTTTGCGCAACCATTAATTACGGATGGCGGTGCGCGGGTGACGTGCTCGAGCGCCGCGATCGATGCAGCAATCACGTGCCTGGCGATGCCCGTGCTTCGGGCTGACGACACCGACATCGCCGCTCAGCGCTTGCAGTGGTTGACCTCGTCGATGCGCCGGCGTGGGTTCTCACCGACGGATAGCCGGAATTGTTGGAGCGTCGGGCACAGCCGTGCACTTGACGCTCTTCGGCGGACGGTGCTTTCGTCGCGCAGTTTGCACTGATATTCGACGACTCGACCATTGCCCCGGAGATGGGCCAGATCTCAGCGCCGTGCGGGTTCCAGGTGAGACAGCTGCCGCTAACCGGCTTTCGATGCTGTCGGTAGCCACGAGGCTGTCGCGGGAAGCGGGACAACTCTGGGTATACCCAGTCAGGGGTCGATGGCTTGTCTCACTTTTCGCCTACTGTGTACCTCGATGTCATACTTTCGGGCCAGAGCAAACATGACTTCATGCCCGACGCCGATGCGGGCCGCCATAGCCGTGATCGACAGCCGATCGTGCTGGTAGAGGCGTACGAACTCCGACTTGGTTAATCGGCTTGCCGCATAGACCAATTGCGTTTGCTTTCGGTCAACCGGACGGTCCAGTGGTGAACACTCCAGCAGATAACAGACCATTGCAGTGGACACCCCGAACTCACGGGCCACCCTGGACATTGGCACCGCCTGATCCGCGACCGCCTGGTGGAGGTCAACGACGGATACTACTGCCGGATCTGGCCCGGGGAGTTCAAGATCGGAAACGATCGATAGAGGCGGCGACCACGTAACAGGTTCACCAATCACGCTGTGCTGCTCGAGAAACCGCCGAGCCACCCCGTCGAGATCGCGAACAATCTGAGGCGTAAGCATTGCTACCAGCTCCGCTCGCCGCCGCGCTTGGTTACGCGAGCTTTCCGCAAAGGGAGACAGGCGGGCGGGCTGCATACTGATTCGTTCGAACAGCCATGACCGCACAATTTCCCCTACCCGATCGCGTTGATGCAGCCCAAAATTTCCTTGGTCATAGATCGGGTGCCACTCTTCATCAGGGAGCAGATCTCGATAGTCGAGTTGGCGTCGTCGCTCGTAGTCGATTGGACTGGGATGTTCAGCAAGATGGTCCGCGAGCCGTATCATCGCACTACACATGTTCGGCCAAAGTGGATGACTGTACAGACCTTTCAAGATATAGGAGATTTTTTGCTGATTCGTCGGCCACCCCAGTTGCCGTGCCGCGCTGAGCTCAGAGATTCGACTTCCGGCGCGAAGTAGCATCAATGACAGCACCGGACGCATGGTGTCAAGGTGAAATTGTTCGACGGCGAATCGAAAGGACCACTCGCGCCACAAGCACGTAGGGGTGCTGCGCATCGCAGCGTCGGACAGCTCGACGGGGTAGCGCGGTAACGTTGTCCCGCTGCGGTATCGCAACGGGTCTTGGGGACCGAACCGGTCGGCGCAGGCTTTCAGGTGCACGGCGGTCAACGGCGCACTCGAGCCCCGCCATTCTAACGAGTAGGGGGTTACCGTTCGCCCGGATGCCCTGGCGCCAAGGATAATTGGACGGAGTCGGGCAGCGGCATCCTCGATGGTCGAGCAACCGAGGATGCTCAGCGCCAGCGTAATTCCCAGTCCGGTCATCGATGCCGGTGCAGTTGTCGCAAAAGGTTTCGGAGCGGCAAAGCGGCGCATGCGGGAAGCGACATCTGGAAATTGTGCGTTGATTGAACAGGTCACGTTTTGGCCCAATAAATTGGCGATAGTTTCAGCGTTCGCCAATGAGAAGATGCGCGCGGCGAGCACTCGCAGGTCTCGAAGAACCTGCAGACTTGAGGTGGGCATCGCTTCGTAGATCCCGAACGAGGTCGATGTCGTTGACAGGACTTGGGAGAGAAGGGCCTGGGTCAGGGCCAGCGGGTGATCGGGTGTCAGCGCAATCGTCTTGGCCTGCAGCAGATTGCCTCTGCACACGCGGCGCTGGCCATCCAGTTCGACGGTCGCGCCGCAGCGTGTTAGTTCGGGCGCGCCGTGGATCGGCGGCCACCGGGGACCCATGCGTTGGAATTGCCCACAGGTCGGGCAGGTGTCCGCGAGGATGCGCGAGTGCTCCTGGCAGACAAATACCCACGGCAGGCGCCACGCCAACTGCCAACGACCGTCCGATCGGAGCAGGCACATAGGACAGAATCGGGACCGGATGGGAGGCCACGGCAATGAGTGCAGTCGTCGAGCGGACCGGTCGACGGTGACCAAATGCCCCTCGTAGCGGCTCAGCGTGAGGCCTTCAACCGTGGCCGGCCATATGCCGGTGGCAGCGCCAATCGCTGACAACTCAGCGGTGTGTAGATACGCCGTCAAATTGGCGTACTGCACGCTCGCGCGGTTCGTTGGAGGCAAGATCGCGGCAAGCAGATCTCCCCACGACGTACCGAGCCGCTGGGCGAGTGCTCCCAGCCAAGAGTCCAGGGCTTCTCCGGGCACCGGTGCCACCCTGAGCGGCAGTGTTCGTGGTCCCATCGGCTGCGCGTCGTTGGGCCGCTAGACCGCGTGGGCCTGCCGCGTGGGCTGGGTGGTCAGCCGCCGGGTACGAAACGCTGCCGCCAGTTCTTTTCGGGCTTTCTCGGCGGCGCCATCGATCTTGATGGAGTCGAACAATTTGCCGTTCAACGTTTCTGCGCCAGTGCGGATCGCTTTGACGCAGCCGCGTCGGATCAGTTCCATCAGCGAACCGATGTGTCCGGTGCTGCGCATGAACAGGTAGTCCGACAGGTCATCGGCGAGCATGCCAGGTCGTTTTGAACCCAGAACAAGACGCTCCTCGATGGTCGCCAACAGTGTGCGCCACTGGCGGCGTTCCCGCTCGGTCTCGATTTGGTAGGGAAGCATTTGGAGTGTGGTAGTGCGGCGGGTGGTTTGTTCTAAGACGATGTCCTGATAGCCGGCGTTACTCAGGTTGCAGCACAGGTCTTCCATCAGCAGACCGCGATCTCCCAAACCGATGCCGATGTAAAGGAGGGTCAACTGGAAATTCGTTGGCGATGTATTTGAAGTGATTGCTGATCTCCACTCCCCCGCTGCGCTGCCAATGCAGGAAATGTAGGTCATCAATGATCAGGAGCCGTGTCTCGCAACTTAAAACGCAGTCCAGCGCTCGCCTGCCGAGTTGTTCGGCGGTGCCGCGGCTAGTGCCCGGATGGGCGTAAAAGTCGCACAACGCTGTGTTGAAGTCTTTCATGCTGGTGTTGCCGCGCATCCCGATGCGGCACACCGGCCAACGCTCGTGCCCGGCGTCAGTGAACTCGCCATGGCGGCGTAGCTGTTGGAGGTGGAACTCTTTGGCGAAAGCCTCCACCGCCACGGTCTTGCCTAAACCCGGATAGCCGTCAAGGGCGACAGCGCCTTTGGCGTGGTTCCCATCCTGAGTGCTGCTGTCCATGATGACCCAGAGGTCCTCGTGCAGTGTCGCTAGCTGCGGCGTCCGCAGCGGTCCAATGTTGTTGTGCCAGTCGGCGCGCCGTTGGTTATAGATATCAGCTGCGGAGTCGTTGAGACGGCGAATCTGGGCTCGCGACAACGCCTCTGGCTTGGTTCGTTTGGGCGCGTTCACATAGGCGCGCCAGCCTTCCTTGCGAGACAGCGTCAGATTGTCCAGATTGACGGAGTTGGCCGGACGCTTGGCGGTGGCGGTGCTCACACGTCCTCCAGAACGTCGTCATAGATGTGGTCGTCGTCGACAGGGACGTCCTCATCAAGTACGTCCACGAAGGCATGGTCGTCGTCGATGCCGTCGGGCGAGTCGGGTGTGTTGCGGACCCCGCCGGGCGTTGGCAGGTCAGGGACACTGGCCGCCGTCTGGATGTCAAGCCCGAGGGTGGACTGCTGCCGCGAGAGACGCAGTGCTGCGCGGCGTTCGGCCATGGTGTGGCCTTGGCTGAGCTTGCGTCGGTCCAAAAGTTCGGCGAGCGCTAGCTTGTCGTCGAAGTGGCGATATTTGGATTTAGCGAGCTTACGTGCGAACGTCAGCCCGTCCTCGTTCATCGGGCCATCGCATGCGTCTGCTTCGGTCCATCGCAGAGCGTGCCATCCAGGGGGGTCGGTCTTCCGGTTGAAGAAGTACACCTGGCGCACATCGTCGGGATCGACATGGAAGGGCCACCGCCCCTTGCGTTCCTTGTACGGGCTCTTCTCACGGGCCTTGTATCCAGCAAGCCCGGGACCGCGGTAAATGCGGTGATCGATCTCGATCCCATAGTGCTGGATGGTGCGCCACTCGACCCGAAGGAAATGGTAGGCCAGGCGACGGGTCACGCGGGGCTTCGATGTAACCGGCGCGCGCGATCCCGTGCTCGAACATCTGGGCCGGCGACATCCCCAACGCCCACAGGCCTGGCTCGCCGATGCCGTCATGGGGTCGAAGGTGATACACCGCGGCTACCCACTCCCGCAGCAGCGCTTCCAGTTCATCGATAAAAAAGAAGGCGTCTTGCTCGGGCGCCACGCCGCGCGAGTACACATCCGGGCCCTTGTATGCCGGCAGTTCCTGCAGAAAGCCATCTCGGATCGTCCTGAAAAACCGTTCAATGGGGCCTTTGTCGTGTCCTTCACGCAGCCGCGCTGGTTGAATCGAGATGCCCAGCTGTCGGCAGGCGCTGGTCTGATGCTCGCCGACATAGATTTTGCCGTGATCGACCACCAGAGTCTCGGGAACGATCGCCGGCGTCGCCGCAAAAACGCTGCCAGGCGCCAAGACCTCGTGTTCGACGAAAACCGAACGTGGTACCCCGTGTGGCGGCCACACCGCCTCAGCAGGCCAGTCCCGGCCCGCCGGCATCGGCCGGAAACACTGATACAGCACCGAAGCCGCGTCAATCGCCTTGGTCGACATCGGTGTTAGCCGCAGGCCGGTGATGCATCGGGAGTACCAATCCATTCCGACGGTGAGATCCACACCGACCCAACGCAACGTGTGCGGATCCATCGCGTACACGTCCAGATAAGTGGTATCCATCAACAGGTACTCACCAGGCCGCTCGGGATGCATCTTGCCGTAGGGCAGAACCGGACGCGCGGCGATATCGCGGTTGCGCTTCGTGCTGTTCGAGAACAGCGGATACAGACGATCAAGTTCGTCGAGGATCTCATACGCCGTGGTCTTTGACGGTAATCGCGCCACGTCGGCTCCGTGAGGTGGCGATTAGGCGGGCCTCCGTATGGCGAATCACGAGCTGGCGGGTAGGTCTAGACATGTCGGCGTACTCACGCATGACGTCCAGCGCGGTTTGTTTGAACAACTGGAAGGTCCTGCTGCCCTCCACGGGTTGCAAGGCTTTAGCCGAAATCAAGCCGACTTCGCCTTCTCCCTCGTAGCGGCTGACCCAGCGTTCAACGGTTCGCAAACCAATACCAAGTTCTCGCGCCTTGGCCTTCATACGAGCTTGTTTGGGCAGCGCCCTTCTGTAACTGGGCCGCGGCTCGCCGGCCAAAGCGATTTGCGCGCAACCAGATCGGTAACCAGTGAGAACCTCACGCACGTGCCCAGCGCGCTCGCGAGCCTGAGTTCGCACGGACTCCGGCACAGCAGACCACGTCACCGAGGCGGTGGCACCCCCAGTCTCGTCGACCTCAATGACGAGATCTTCACCGAGCAGACGCGCCCGCTCGGAGAACATCAGCTCATCAAGGGCGAACCGGCGAACGGTCTCTGTGCGAACGTCTCGCGTTACCACTTGCGGCATCCCGCGAACCGAATGCATCTCAACGACTTCGACGGCTTCTCCGTCGTAGGAGAATCGTGTTCCCACGCCGACTCGTACGCCCGCACGTATCATCGCGGCGCCTCCAACACTGTCGAGGAACGAAGGGGGTCATCGAGTTCCACGCAATATTCGTGGCACCACAACAGATGCATCAACGCCGGACGGACCACCTGCTGAGGGTACGGTCGAACCGCTTGTTCGGCATCGGCAATCGACATACCTGCGAACTGCGCACTACAGGAACGCATCTCATTCAAGATGGGTGTGTTGATCAGCCAGTCGCGGCGGTAGCCCGCGAGGAAGCGCACGTTGGCCAAACGGATCCGAGGCGGTTCATTCTCCACCACATAGGACCATCCCAACGACTCCACGATCTGGCGTGTCCACGCACACAAAAACATGATCTCTGGCTTAACCATTCGCTCGCCTCGAACGACGTCAACCACCACGGGTTCGCGGTCGGTACCCAACAAATAGTCCGGAATATGTATGAACAACTGCCCATTCACCTCAGCGGTTAATAGGAACGGCTGAGCGACAATTTGGCGTACCGCAGGATCAAAGTCCGCCAACAGCAGGTTCGCTAACTCGAGCCGCGACTCGTAGATCACATGATCACGTTGCGTAGCCGACCAGTACGCGCCCGGATAGTGGCGCTGACCGAAATACCACCGAAACGTCCGCCACGGAGCGGCTTGCAATAGCGCCACCGGTGACACGGTCTCAGCAGATACTGCCCGCTTTACACCCGCCGCGGGCCTATACGAAACGACCGCGGAGCTTAGGTCAACATCAACCGCTAACGACACTGTTGCTCCACGCAGCGACTCCAAACGCCGCGCATTGCCGAGTCGGACTTGACAATGCATGTCAGCGCTGTACGACCATCTTCGAGCAGTTCGAGACAAATTACAAGACTTCGCGGGAAACTATTCGCAGAAAAGAAGATTGGTGAGAAGGAGAATTCATGGATAATTTTGATTATGCATGAATCTTCCTCGAATATCGCGAAAAGAGCGGTGCTGCAGTGGCTTTCGCATGGTTTTCGATCCGGAACATGTTTGCAGTAATCCGCGAAGACCTGACAGTCGTCCGGTGACGCCTGATTCTCCGGAAGAGTTGACATTTGAATGCTTCCGGAACCAAGCACCGTGCGGATCCGGGCGCCGTGACATGTCCGCCCCGCCCTTAAACACCAGGCCGACCAATCGGTCGCCCACCGTCAACGGTTCCCCGTCGTCGCCCGGGTTCAACGATGACGTACCGGCCCCAATCGCACCGGCCTTTACGGTTTGAACCCCCACTTTGCCGCAGCCGTCACCGGACGCCCCGCCATGAGTGCAAGCCCGCTTGGACCACACAAAATGAGGCCACGGTGTGTCCACGGAATGATCTGTCACCTCGGAGTGACACCTCAGATTGGAGTTGTCACCTCAGGTTGGGTGACGTGACGATGGCACGCTGGTGCGGTGAGGACCCCGCCGCCGGCCAACAGCCGAAGGACGCCGCCAGAGTTCGATTATTTCGCCGACGTGGTGATGCGATTTGTCGACGCCACTGAAAGCCTTCTCCAAGAGGAGATGTCGCACCAGTTCAACATTGGAAGCGCGGCGCTGAGAGACTGCGCGGCACGCTTGGAGCATGAGGGCACGCTGTCCAAGCAGACCCTGCTGACTCTTGCGACGCAGCAGGTCGATGTCGGCCACGATCAGTGCGATCTTCTCCGTGGCATCGCCGCCGCGGCTCGCGCTGACCGGGTCACGTTGGCGCCGTTCCCGTTGGCGCGCACCTCGGCCGTCATCGCAGCGAAGGCCTGGTACGTCCTCACGGCGGACTCCCGGCAAGAGCGACTGCGGCGCTACCTGAACGAACAGTTGGCGGCGCTCTACGACTCACCGTTGCCCTACGCCGAGGACGAAGAGGAAAACGATGACGATGTCGTCGCAGAAGCGGTCAAGTTCCGCGACGATCGCACAACCGACTATCTGGCAGTCGGTGCCACAGCAGATCTGACACCGGTTTACCGCAAGAAACCACGGCCATGGGAGCCCCCGTTCTTCGCCCGCCCAGACCAGGCTGCGACGACGCCATCAGAACCGGCACAGCCTGTCGAGGAGCTCTACCGGGCGGTGGCGCCGCAATCAGAAAAGCAGCTGATGAGAGATCTCTACCAGGCGGCAGGCCTGCAGACAGACCAGCTGGCGGGTTTCCCTTATTCGCTGTTGTCAGCTGCTACGCATGGGCGCTTCCGCCAAGCCGGGCTCGTCACGTACGTGCCCACCGGGAGCCCTTCAGTAGGAGGCGTGAGGACGACCGCAAGGTCCATAACCCTGGGGGTCATGGCGCAGTCGACTGTCTATGCGGCGTTGGCGACACGCACCTATCTGTGCGCTCTCGCGCGGTACACAGCGGTTTCTGAAGAAGTGGTGCTGAACCGGCTACGGCAGCCGGCCGCGGAATGGCTGGCGATAACGCCACCGGCGGCCGACTGAGACAGCCGGGGGCGGATGGCGGTCGCGGGTGGAAGACCCGCGAAGTGGTCGACCGCTACACCCGCTCCACCGCGGCCGACCTCGATCGCTCGGAAGTTTCCGATCTTGCTGGCGGATCCGCCATCTCAGCGTCACGAAAATCGGAACTCCGCCACCTACAACCGGAACCTACACTCTCGCCCGCCGATCACAGGTGGGCACACCTTCAGCATTGACATATCCGTCACGTTGTCGTAGCAATAAGACATGACGACGACTTTGTCTCACTCGCCTCGGTTTCAGCTGGCCACCGCGCAGACCTGGGCCAACCCGTGGCCGATGTACCGGGCGCTGCGCGATCACGACCCCGTCCACCACGTCGTGCCGCCGAGCAAGCCCGAGGACGACTACTACGTGCTGACCCGGCACGCGGACATCTGGGCCGCGGCGAAGGACCACGAGACCTTCTCCTCAGCCCAGGGCCTGACCGTCAACTACGGCGAGCTGGAAATGATTGGGCTGGCGGACAATCCGCCGATGGTGATGCAGGATCCGCCGGCCCACACCGAATTTCGCAAGCTGGTGGCGCGCGGGTTCACCCCGCGACAGGTCGAGGCCGTCGAGCCCAAGGTCCGCGAATTCGTCGTCGAGCGCCTCGAGCGACTGCTCGCCAACGGCGGCGGCGACATCGTCACCGAATTGTTCAAGCCGTTGCCGTCGATGGTCGTTGCGCATTATCTCGGCGTTCCCGAGGAAGACCGCGGCCAGTTCGACGGCTGGACCGACGCCATCGTCGCGGCCAACACCACCGAGGGCGGCATCGCCTCAGCGCTGCACACCGTCGGCGAGGCGGTCGGGTCGATGATGGCCTACTTCACCGAGATGATCGAACGCCGTCGCGTGGCGCCCGAGGACGACACCATCTCGCATCTGGTCGCAGCAGGCGTCGGCGCCGACGGCGACATCGCCGGCACGCTATCGGTGCTCGCGTTCGTCTTCACGATGATCACCGGCGGCAACGACACCACCACCGGCATGCTCGGCGGGTCGATGCCACTGCTGCATCAGCGACCCGACCAGCGCCGGCTGCTCGCCGACAACCCGGGCCAGATCCCCGGCGCCGTCGAGGAGCTTTTGCGACTGACGTCACCAGTGCAGGCGTTGGCCCGAACCACGACGGTTGACGTCACCATCGGCGACACCACCGTGCCGGAAGGTCGCCGCGTATTGCTGGTCTACGGCTCGGCCAACCGCGACGAGCGCCAATTCGGCTCCAACGCAGAAGAACTCGACGTCGAACGCAAGCCGCGCAACCTGCTGACCTTCAGCCACGGCGCCCACCACTGCCTGGGCGCGGCCGCCGCGCGCATGCAGTCGCGGGTCGCATTGACCGAACTACTCACCCGCTGCCCCGATTTCGAGGTCGACGAAGACAACATCGTTTGGGCCGGCGGCAGCTATGTGCGTCGCCCGCTGTCGGTCCCGTTCCGGGTCACGTAGATGCCGGCCAACGACTGGCTCGGCGAACGCCGCACCGAGGTCGCGGCCGACCGGATCCTCGACGCCGCCGAGGAATTGTTCACCCGCCACGATCCCGGCTCGGTCGGCATGAACGAGATCGCCAAGGCCGCAGGCTGTTCACGCGCGACCCTGTACCGCTACTTCGACAACCGGGAGGCGCTACGCGCCGCCTATGTCGCTCGCGAAACGCATCGACTGGCCGAGTCGATCGATGTCGACCACATCGAAGACCCACGGGAACGTCTTGTCGCCGGTATCGTCACGACACTTCGGCTGGTTCGCGAAAGCCCTGCGCTGTCGGCATGGTTCGCGACCAACTCAGGACCACTTGGTGCCGAGATGGCCGAGCAGTCTGACGTGATCACCGGCCTGGCCGCCGCATTCGTCACCTCGCTGGGCGACGACCATCCGGCGAATGTCGCGGGCCGAGGTCGCTGGCTGGTCCGGGCGATCACGTCGTTGCTGATCTTCCCCGGCCGCGACGAAGACGACGAGCGGGCGATGCTCACCGAGTTCGTCGCTCCGGTCGTGGTGCCCGCCGAACAGGTCAGTCGCGCACGCGGGTGAACCGGTGCAACAACCACGCCGGCGGAATGGTGATGGCGACCGTCGCCACGAACAATCCACCCATCGACCCGGTGTAGACATGATCCTGCATGATGTAGACCATGGCGAATTCCATTGTGACTAAATGGATCAAGAAGATCTCGTAGGAGATCTCGCCGAGCCACACCATCGGCCTACTCGCTAACAACCAGGCATACAGTCCCTGGTTGCCCAGTGCCAGCGGCGCGACCGCCAGCGCGGAGATCACCGCGTAGAACACCGCCTTGTACAGCGCCTGCGACAACCCGAGCGGCGAGGTTGTCGGGTCGCCGGCCAGAGGCGTGGACGCGATGAGGTAGCAGATCGTCGCGAGCGGGAGAGCGACAAACGCATAGCAGCGCAAGCCCATTCGCTGCAGCACGGTCAGCGCCATGCCCGCCAGAAACCAGATCAGGTAGGTGGGCAACCACAGCCGCGCGCCGTTGGGAATCGACGTGGTGAGGTGCACTCCCACCAACCATGCCGGGGTGATCAGCGCCAATCCAGCGATACCGAGCAACAACAACTTCGGCCGCCATTGCCGTCGGCACAGCACGACCAACAGCAGGTAGGCCAGCAGCGGAAGAATCACGTAGAACGACGCCTCCACCGCCAGACTCCACATCTGCGTCAGACCCTGATGCAAAAATCCACGCATGTAATTAAAGGTGTAGATCTGGGTCAACGTCAGATTGCGGAACAACCCCTCCCAGGTGTGCCCGTAATTCGGTCCGGCATGACGGAAGTGGTAGATGACGTAGGCGGCCACCACGGTCACGACGTACGCGGGCATGATGCGCCGCACGCGATGCCAGGCGTAGCGACGGATCGACGGCTCCGGGCCCCCGGTCGCCGCCGACTTCACCCACGGTCGGAACAACAGGAAACCCGACAGCACAAAGAAAATCGGGACGCCCATTTCCATCCGCGAACACAGTAGGCCGTAGTAGCCCTGGTTGTACTTACCGGTGGTGTAGGCGGCATGGGTGCCGACCACGAGAAGTGCTGCGACGGCGCGGATACCGGTCAACGACGCGACCCGATCGGGTCCGGCTACCTGCTCGAGTCCGCCCTGGGCCGTGGTATCGGCCTGGGTCATCCCTTGTGGTCCCGCCGTGGTGCCCCACGACCGCCCTGGCGGTTCTTCTCCGGCGCCCGATCCGGCTGCAGGTTGATCAATTGACCGGAAATACGGGTCTTCTCAAGCTTTTTCAGCGTCTCGCGCGGCATCTTGACCGGCAGCTCCACCAGCGAGAACTCCGGCTTGATCGTGATATGGCCGAAATCGCTGCGATGCAGCCCACCTTCGTTGGCGATGGCGCCGACGATTGCGCCCGGACCGACCTTGTGCCGCTTGCCCACCGCGATGCGGTAGGTGGCGAATCCCTTCTTCGGGCCCTCCCCCGCGCCGCGGCCGGACTTGGCAGGCCGGTCTTGATATTCCCGGGACCGGCGCTCGGGCGGCGGCTCGGGTGACAGCAGAAACGCTTCCCCGTCGCGCGACTGCAACGCCAGCGCCGCCGCGATATCAGCCATCGGAACATCGTGATCGCGTTCGTAATCCGCGACCAGACGGCGGAACAGGTCGATTCCAGCTGAGCCGAGGCTGTCGGTGATCGAGTCGGCGAACTTGGCCACCCGTTGTGCATTGACGTCGTCGACGCTGGGCAGTTGGGCTTCGATCAGCTTCTGCCGGGTCGCCTTCTCAATTGACTTGAGCAGGTGGCGTTCTCGCGGCGAGACGAAGAGCAGCGCCTTGCCCGATCGCCCCGCCCGACCGGTCCGGCCGATGCGGTGCACGTAGGACTCGTTGTCATGGGGGATGTCGTAGTTGACTACGTGCGAGATCCGCTCCACGTCCAGCCCTCGGGCCGCGACATCGGTGGCGACCAAAATGTCGATTCCTTTGCGCCGCCCTCCTTGAGGGCCGCGATGGTCCGCTCGCGCACGGCCTGCGGGATGTCGCCGTTGATGGCCGACGCGGAAAAACCTCGGGCGCGCAGCTTTTCGGCGACCTCTTCGGTGGCCTGCTTGGTCCGGACGAAGACGATCATCGCTTCGAACGGCTCGACCTCGAGGACTCGGGTCAATGCGTCCATCTTGCGCGGGCCGGCGACCTGGATGTAGCTCTGCGAGATGTTCTCGGCGGTCGCGGTTTTCGCTTCGACCTTGACCTCGGACGGGTCGTGCAGGTACTTGTTGGTGAGTCTTGCGGATCGCCGGTGGCATCGTCGCCGAGAACAGCGCGACCTGTTTGTACTCCGGTGTCTCGGCGAGGATCCGTTCGACGTCCTCGGCGAAGCCCATCTGCAACATCTCGTCGGCCTCGTCGAGCACCAGGTAGTCAGGTGCGGACAGGTCGAGGGTCCCGCTGCTCGAGGTGGTCGATCACCCGGCCCGGCGTACCGACCACGACCTGCGCGCCACGCTTCAGCCCGGCCAGCTGCGACCCCGTACGACGATCCGCCGTAGATCGGCAGCACGTTGATCGGGCAGGTGTGCGCCGTACCGGCTGAACGCCTCGGCGACCTGCAGCGCCAGCTCCCGCGTCGGCGCCAGCACCAGTGCCTGGGTGGCGGCTGGAGGTGTCGATCCTCGACAGGATCGGGATCGCGAACGCCGCGGTCTTGCCGGTCCCGGTCTGGGCCAGGCCGACGACGTCGGAGCCCGCCATCAGGGCCGGAATGGTCGCGGCCTGGATGGCCGACGGCGACTCATAGCCGACGTCGGCGAGGGCCTGCAGCACCGACGGGTGAATCTGCAGGTCGGCGAAGGTCACGGTGTCATCATGTCGGGGAGTCCATGTCACGAGTGAAGTCTAGTGCTTCAGCTGTCGCTCGGCCACGCCTGCCGCGTCGATAGGGCTGGTCACGGTACGGTGCGGCGTTGTGTGGACACGAATTGCGAGCTGAGCGGTGCGGTCACCGCCGCCGCACTGCTCGCCGTGGCGACTGAGCGGGTGCGGATCAGGAGATTCGACCGTCGCCAAGACGCCGGAGCCCACCACCCATCCGAGCGCCGCGCCGCACCCGGCCGCACCGCCGCCACCGTGCCGCGACCGCCGCTCCGCACCTGACCGGGCCCGCCGATCCGTGTGCGGTCAACCTGGCCGCCCCCGAGATCGCCCGAGGCGGTGTCCGAACTGCCGCGCGACCCGCGCAGCCACCAGCCGTGGAACCCCGAACCGCTGGCCGGCAACTACAACGAGTGCGCGCAGCTGTCGGCGGTCATCATCAAGGCCAACACCAACGCCGAGAACCCCAACACCCGCGCGGTGCTGTTCCACCTCGGCAAGGTCATCCCGCCGCGGGCGTGCCGGACACCTACGGCTTCAACGGCATCGACGAATCGCAGCCACCGGTGACACGGTCGCGCTGATGTACTCGACGGCGGCATCGGCTCAAGAGCGTCGTCAGGTTCCGATGGAACGGCAACGGCGTCGAGCTGATCGGCAACACGGGCTGCAGCTCGGCGCTGCTCGGTGTCGGCCGACCTACAGTGGCAGCGTGTTCTTGACCGTGTGGCACGGCGACAGGTCATCTACAGCGCGTCGGATCTCGCCGCCGCCGCGCGGTGCGAGTACGCGCTGCTGCGCGCATTCGACGCGAAGCTGGGCTGGGGCCGACGGGTCGCGTCGACGACGACCTGCTCGCGCGCACCGCGACGCTCGGCGACGAGCACGAGCAGCGCCACCTCGACAACTGCGCGACGAATCGGCGACATCGCCGTCATCGGCCGGCCCGTCCGTACACCGTCGACGGGGCTGACTGCGGCCGCGGCGCCAGACCCGCGCGGCGATCGACCGGCGGCGCGCCGGTGATCTACCAGGCCGCGATGTTCGACGGCCGCTTCGTCGGATTCGCCGACTTCCTGGTGCTCGCGACGGCGACGGTATCAGGTCTCCGACACCAAGCTGGCCCGCTCGGTGAAGGTCGAGGCGCTGCTGCAGCTCGCCGCCTACGCCGACACGCTTGAGCCGCAGCCGGCGTCCCGGTGCGCCGCGAAGCCGAGCTGGTTCTCGGCGACGGCGCCGCGCGTCGACTACCGGGTCGACGAGCTGATCCCGGTGTACCGCGCGCAGCGCGCGCGGCTGCAGCGCCTGCTCGACGAGCATCTACGCCGGCGGGCGCCCCGGTCCGCTGGGAGGACGACGGCGTTCGCGCCTGCTTCCGCTGCCCGGAGTGCGAAGAGCAGGTGCGCGCAACCGACGACCTGCTGCTCGTCGCGGGCATGCGGGTCAGCCAGCGCGCCCGGCTGCATCGACGCGGGCGTCACCACCGTCGCCGATCTGGCCGAGCACGCCGGCCCGGTCGCCGGAACTGTCCGCGCGCTCGGTGGCCGCGCTGACCGCGCAGGCCAGGCTGCAGATCGCCGAACGCGACACCGGCAAGCCGCCGTTCGAGGTGGTCGACCCGCAGCCGCTGATGCTGCTGCCCGACCCCGACAAGGGCGACCTGTTCTTCGACTTCGAGGGCGATCCGCTGTGGACGGTCGACGGCGTCGACTGGGGCCTGGAGTACCTGTTCGGCGTGCTCGAGGGCGGCAAGGCGGCGAGTTCCATCCGCTGTGGGCGCACGACCGCCGCCAGCGAGCGCCAGGCGCTGATCGACTTCCTCGCGCTGGTGCGCCAAGCGGCGCAAGCGGCTACCCGACATGCACATCTATCACTACGCCGCCTACGAGAAGACGGCGCTGCTGCGGCTGGCCGGGCGCTACGGCGTCGGCGAGGACGACGTCGACGAGCTGCTGCGCAGCGGGACGCTGGTCGACCTGTATCCGTTTGTGCGCAAGAGCATTCGGACCG
>CAWIKT010000049.1:0-67122 GCA_963836555.1 uncultured Actinomycetota bacterium
TCATTCAACCAGTTGGTTGGCGCGAAGCGCGGTAGGCCGCATCAGTACGTATAAGTACGCATATGCACGCAATCGCAAGGTTCTAGCGACTACCTACCATCAGCGTGCTGTGACCGAAGTCACTCTCAGACTGTAGACCTTTCTACACCAAGGGTTTTCGCCAGACCGAGGATTGCCGCGCGTGCGGTGTCGTCGGAGACGTAGCCATACACGTCGCCGGTAATCGCGATCGACGAATGCCCGAGCAAGTCGGCGACCGCTTTGATATGGACACCGCCCTCGAGCCAGGAGAACGCGGCGCTGTGCCGGAGTGTATGCACGCCTACGCCTTCTAAATCCGCTGTCGCAGCAGCTTTCTCCACCACTCGCGACAGGTTGCGTGGATCGACGGCGGTGCCGAGCGCGGTCGTGAAAACCAGCCCGGTGTCGGTCCACTGATTGGCCGCGCATGCGTTCCTCGCGCTGTCGGGCGCGATGCCGTTTGAGCATGGCGACCAGCTCTGGCGACAACGGGATGGTGCGGCGCGCGCGTTCCGTCTTGGGCTCTGTGGAATTCCCACCCTGCCCCATGGTTTTCCAGCCTCAGCGAACCGGCCCTGAGGTCGACGTCGGACCAGCGGAGGCCGAGCGCTTCGCCGCGGCGCAGCCCTGTTGACGCGATCAGAACCAGCGCCGTGTGGTATCGCGAGTCCTCAGCAGCTTCGAGAGCGAGGGCGACGACCCCGGCCGGGTCAAGATGTTTGGCCTCGACCCGTTCGACGCCAGGACGCTTCACCTGGGCAGCCGATTGCGACCCAGCAGACCATCGCGCACGGCGGTGTCCAGCGCGGCACGCAGCACGGTGTACGTCGACCTGATCGTCGAATCGGAGCAGGCGCGGACCGTCTCGACGTCGTCACCGCGACCGCGGGTCTTGGTTTCGGCGCGCAAGTCGCGGATCAGCTTCTCGATGTCGGACGGCTTCAGCCGGTCCAACGGCGTGTTGCCGAACGGCACGGGCTCGAGATGCGTGCGACTGAGAGTGTCGTAGAGAGACCGGGTTGATTCTTTGCGATCGGACACCGCCAGCGTGGTGGTGCGCCAGTGCGCGAGCCACGCGGCGAGTCGGAGGTCGTCGCGTCCTTCGGCGGCTTGGCGTCGTCGATGCGCTGCTGCGCGGCCTTCATCTTGGCCTTGACGGCCTTCTGCGTTTTCCGTAGAAGGCGGCTCGCTTGCGCTCCCCTGTGTCGGGATCGAGCCAGGACAGGCGGCCGGCCCAGAGACCGTTGTCGCGCCGGTGGAGAGTGCCCTCGCCGTTGGAACGCCGTTTGCGTGTCATATTGAGCATGTAGGCGGACTGGCACACTAATTGGCTCACCTGGGCCGGGATTGGTGTTCACGGTTGAAGTTCGCCGAGGTAAAAACGCCTCTGAACTGCGGTTTCTCTGTCGGGCTGACAGGATTTGAACCTGCGACCACTTGACCCCCAGTCAAGTGCGCTACCAAACTGCGCCACAGCCCGTTGCCGCCGAACCGGCAGCAGGGAAAAGCCTACAGCAGACCGCGAAGCCGGACCCGAACCCGAACGTGACGTGGCACGATCGCGCGGGTGGCCGGCAGATCCACCGACGATCAGCGCCTGCGCGACCTCGCGCTGCTGCGCCGCGTCCGTGACCGCATCGACCGCGAGTACGCCCAGCCGCTGGACGTCGAGGCGCTCGCCCGCGGCGTGAACATGTCGGCCGGGCACCTGAGCCGCCAGTTCAAGCTCGCCTACGGCGAGTCGCCGTACTCCTACCTGATGACCCGGCGCATCGAGCGGGCGATGGCGTTGCTGCGCCGCGGCGACCTCAGCGTCACCGAGGTCTGCTTCGCCGTCGGCTGCTCGTCGCTGGGCACTTTCAGCACCCGCTTCACCGAGCTGGTCGGCGTGCCGCCCAGCGCCTACCGGCGACGCAGGCGGCCGGCATCGCGCGGGACTGCCCGTCGTGCGTGGCGAAGCAGGTGACCAGACCGGTCAGGAATCGAGAAGCGCCCGCCGCCGCGCCGCACCTAGCGTGACCGCCATGGACATCACCATTCACTCCAGCTTCCTCCCGCACGACGACCCGGAAGCGTCGCTGGCGTTCTACCGCGACACCCTCGGCTTCGAGGTCCGCCTCGACGTCGGCACAGGGCGCGATGCGCTGGATCACCGTCGGCCCGCCGGATCAGCCTGGGACCTCGATAGTGTTGAACCCGCCGGCGGCCAACCCGGGCATCACCGATGACGAACGTCGAATGATCGCCGAGATGATGGCCAAGGGCACCTACGCGATGATCGTCCTGGCCACAAAGGATCTCGACAGCACCTTCGAACGGCTACAGGCCGGCGATGCCGAGGTCGTCCAGGAGCCCACCGAGCAGCCCTACGGAATTCGCGACTGCGCCGTGCGGGATCCGGCGGGCACCATGATCCGCATCCAAGAGGTGGCCTAGGTCGTCGGCTCGCTCAATTGGACCAGCATCTTGCCGATGTTGGCCCCGGTGAACAACCCGTTGAGGGCATCGACACAGGACTCGATGCCCTCAAACACGGTCTGACGGGCGTTGATTCGCCCCTCATGCGCCCACATGCGAAGCGCGGCCGACGCCTCGTCGAAACGGCCCCACTGATCGAGGGCATTGAATCCCTGCATCGTCGCGGTCTTGGACAGCAAATTGACGTAGTTGGTCGGGCCGGGGTGTTCGCCGGTCAGGTAGCTGGAGATGATGCCGCACAACACAACTCGTGCGTTCATCGCCAGCCGGCCCAGCACCGCATCAAGGATCGGGCCGCCGACATTGTCGAAGTACACGTTGACTCGTTGCGGGCAGTGCTGTTTGAGCGCCGCGTCGAGATCGTCGTTCTTGTAGTCGATGCAGGCGTCGAAACCGAAGTCCTCGACCACGGCCTGGCACTTCTGCGGCCCGCCGGCAATGCCCACGACCCGGGCGCCGGCGATCTTGGCGATCTGCCCCGCGATCGAGCCGGTGGCGCCCGCGGCCGCCGACACCACCACGGTGTCGCCGGCCTGCGGCTTGCCCACATCGGTCATCCCGATGTACGCCGTCGCACCGGTCGGCCCGTACACCGACATGATCGCCAGTTGATCGCTCTCGCCGGGGATGGGCGTGCTGAACACATCGTCGCGGATGATCACGTATTCCTGGAAACCGGTGAGCGTGGTGATCACGTCGCCCACCTTGTACGCATCACACCGCGACGCCACGACCTCACCGATCCCGGCCGCGCGAATGACTTCGCCCAACTGCACGGGCGGCAGGTAGCCGGGTTGGTCGTTGAGCCAGGTCCGCACCGCGGCGTCCAGTCCCACGTAGGTCGTGCGGACCAGCGCTTCGCCCTCGGCGGGTTCGGGCGCCGATGTGCTTACCAGCTCGGTGTCGTCGGGCTGGACCAGACCACTGGGGCGGCGGCGCAGCAGGATCTGGCGGTTAACTAAGTCGGGCACGATGCAGAAACTACCGAATGCGAATGCCTATTCGGGGTGATCTTGGTATGCGAGCATCGATAAATGAATTCCGAGGATGATGCGGAGGCCCGCATCCGAGAACTGGAGCAGCCGCTGGCCGACGCGGCACGCGCATCCGAAGCCGCGGCGAATCCGCCACCGGGCAAGTGGGCACCGCCGTCCGGTCCACCTATGCCGCCACCGACGACGTTGCCCTATGGCGGCTCGTTCCAGACGCCACCGACCGGTACGCAGCGACAGGGTCGAGGTCTGTGGATCCTGCTGTCGCTGTTCGTGATTGGCATGATGGCACTGCCGATTGCCATCTTCCTGTTCAGCGCGCACCAGGTGTCTCGGAGCGGACTGCCCCCGATCCTGCCGACGCCAAGCGTCTCCTCGGTAAGTCCGCCACCGTCCGGGTTCGCGCCGAGCACGAGGGCGGTGGGGCCATCGGCGCCGAGTGCAGCGACGACCGCGCCGGCGGGCGAGAACATTACGGTTTCCGGGATCAACGAAGTGCGCACCATCGCCTGCGATGGGGGCAGCGTCAGCGTCAGCGGAATCACCAACAACGTCACGATCACCGGGCACTGCACGAGCGTGAGTGTGTCTGGCATCCAGAACCAGATCACTGTCGACGCGTCCGACAACATCCAAGCTTCCGGCTCGGGCAACCACGTCACCTATCACACGGGATCGCCGAAAGTCGGGACCTCCGGTCTCAACAACGTCGTGCACAAGGGCTAAGCCCCTAGACCGCTAGCAATCGGTAGAGGCCGATCAGGCCGACGACAACGATCGTGGCGCGCAGCGCATTCGACGACAGACGCCGACCGTAGCGCGCGCCGAGCCAGCCGCCGATCAATGACCCGAACGCGATGAGGCCCGCGACCGGCCAGCTGATCCGGTGAAAAGCGACGAGCATATAAGCAAGCGCTGCAACGACATTGACGAGCAATGCCAGCAGGTTCTTCGCCGCGTTGGTGCGTTGGACCGATTCGGGCAGCAACGCACCCATCGCACCGACGAGCATGATGCCTTGTGCCGCAGTGAAATAGCCACCATATACACCGATCGCGAAGGTGCTCACCACCACGGCGGCCATCCGGCGAGGCGACACCTCATCGGTGGCGCGGCCCGCTTTCTCGGCCCGCTTCCGGGCCCAGTTTTGAATCCGCGGTCCCAGCACCACCAGCGCCAGTGCCGCGACGAGTAGCACCGGCACTATCTGGGCGAACACTCTCTCGGGGAGGTGCAGCAACAACCAGGCACCCAGCCCGGCGCCGAGGATCGATGCCGGGATCTGCCAGCGCAGCCGGTCCCACTGGCCGCGAAGTTCGCGGCGATATCCCCAGGTTCCGGACGCGCTGCCCGCTACCAGTCCGACCGCGTTCGACATCGTGGACGTCACCGGCGGATAGCCCATCGCGACCAGGGTTGGGAAGGTGATCAGTGTGCCCGAGCCGACCAGAGCGTTGATCGTGCCTGCGGCCAGGCCGGCGAGCACGATGAGAATCGCGTGAGTCACTGGCACCGAAACAACGGTAGTTGGCCCGGTTTCGGCGGCTACGTCACAGTCAGCGGGACTTCGGTTTGCGCTTTTCGCGCATTCGCACATTGATGCGGATCGGGCTGCCTTCGAAGCCAAAGGTCTCGCGCAGACGCCGTTCGAGGAACCGGCGATAACCGGCTTCGAGGAAGCCGCTGGTGAACAGCACGAAGGTCGGTGGACGAGAGGCGGCCTGGGTGGCGAACAGGATGCGCGGCTGCTTGCCGCCCCGCACCGGGGGCGGAGTCGCTGCCACGACCTCCTTGATCCAGGCGTTCAGCTGACCGGTGCCGATGCGCGCATCCCATGACGCCAAGGCATTCTCCAGCGCCGGCACCAACTTCTGCACAGCGCGCCCGGTCTTGGCGGAGATGTTCACCCGCTGGGCCCACGGCATCTGCACCAGCTCGCGGTCGATCTCTTTTTCCAACAGATACCGGCGATCCTCGTCGACGAGGTCCCACTTGTTGAACGCCAACACCAGCGCCCGCCCGGCCTCGATGACCATCGACAGCACCCGCAGGTCCTGCTCGGTCAGCGACTCCGAACCGTCGATCAGCACGATCACCACCTCAGCGGCGTCGATCGCCCCGTGGGTACGCACCGAGGCGTAGAACTCGTGCCCGCTGGCCTGGCCCACCTTGCGCCGCAGACCGGCCGTGTCGACGAATCGCCACACCTTGCCGTCCAATTCGATCAGCGAGTCGACCGGGTCGACGGTGGTGCCGGCGACGTCGTGCACCACGGACCGCTCGTCGCCCGCCAACCGGTTGAGCAGCGAGCTCTTGCCGACATTGGGTTTGCCCACCAACGCCACCCGCCGTGGACCGCCCTGACTGGAGGCCAGTTCCGAGACTTCCGGCAGCGCACCGACGACGGCGTCGAGCAGATCGCCGACGCCCCGGCCGTGCATCGCGCTGATCGCGTACGGCTCACCGATTCCCAACGACCACAACGCGGCTGCATCGGCTTCGCCCTTGTCGCTGTCGACTTTGTTGGCGGCCAAGAACACCGGTTTGCCGGAGCGCCGCAGGATGCGCGCCGCCGCCTCGTCGCCGGTGGTCGCGCCAACCACAGCGTCCACCACCAGGATCATGGCGTCAGCGGTACGCATCGCCACCGAGGCTTGCTCGGCCACCAGTTGCTGCAGACCCTTGGCGTCGGGCTCCCATCCGCCGGTGTCCTGCACGACGAATCGGCGTCCGATCCATAGCGCGTCGTAGGAGACGCGGTCGCGGGTCACCCCGGGAATGTCCTGCACGACCGCTTCCCGCCGGCCCAGGATTCGGTTGACCAGCGTCGACTTGCCGACGTTCGGCCGGCCCACCACCGCCACCACCGGCGGCGGCCGCTGAACTCATCGTCGATGTTCTCGATGAAATCGGTGGATTCCCAGTCGCTTTCGTCGACCCAGGTGCCGTCTTCATCCATGGCGCCGCTCCTCAATCCCGGCGTCGCCGGCATTATCGTCGTCGGCGGGCGTCACCGGGTTGCCTCGCTTCGCTTGGTGACCAGCTGCAAAAGGTGGGCGATCACTTCGGACTCGGTCATTTCGCTGGTGTCGACGACCACCGCATCCGGCGGCGGCGCGCAGCGGCGATACGGCACGCGTCGAGTCCAGGTGGTCGCGGCGACGCACGTCGGCGAGCACGCCCGTCGTAGTCGTCGGCTAGTCCGGCGGCGACGTTCTGGTCGTTGCGACGACGCGCCCGTTCCTCGGCCGACGCGGTCAGGAAGACCTTCACGTCGGCGTCGGGCAATACGACCGTGCCGATGTCGCGTCCTTCGACCACGACGCTGCCCGGGCCGTCGGCCAGCTGCGCTGCAGGTCGACGAGCCGGCCGCGGACCGCGGGCACGGCGGACACCGCGGACACCGCCCTGGTGACCGCATCACCGCGGATCTCCGCCGAAACATCTTCTCCGCCAAGGAATTGTGATCCTCGTCGGGGTCGTGGCCCACCGACAGGTCGACGCCGGCCGCGACGGACTGCGACGGCGTCGTGGTCCGTCGAGGTCGACGCCGGCGCGCAACACCGCCAGCGTGACGATGCGGTACATCGCGCCGGTGTCGAGGTAGCGCGCATGCAGCGCACGCGCCAAACCCCGCGATACCGAGGACTTTCCGGTGCCTGCCGGTCCGTCGACGGCGACGATGCGTCAGTGCCGGACGGTTCGCCGCGCTTCCGTACTCCTGCGCTCGTGTCCGTCTCACATCCCCACCGCCTTGTACAGTTCGCCGATCTCGTTGCGGCGCAACGCCCGGATGCTGCCCGGCCGCTGCTCGCCCAGCGTCACCGCGCCGATGTCGGTGCGGACCAGCGCCTGCACCGGAAAGCCGACCGCGGCCAGCATCCGTCGCACGATCCGTTTGCGTCCCTCGTGCAGCGTGACCCTCACCAGCGACTTGCCGGGGACGGCGTCCACCACCGCGAAGTCGTCGACGGCGACGGGCCCGTCGTCCAATTCGATGCCGGCCTTCAGCTTCTTGCCGAAGACCGCGGGGCACCGAACCGATGACGGTCGCGAGGTAGGTCTTGGGCATCTCGTAGGACGGGTGCATCAGACGATGCGCGAGCTCGCCGTCGTTGGTCAGCAGGATCAGAGCCCTCGGTGTCGGCGTCGAGCCGTCCGACGTGAAAGAGCTTCTTGTTGCCCCGGACTCGGTGCTCGACCAGGTCGCCGACGCACGGCCGGCCGTGGTCGTCGGACATCGTCGAGTGCATGCCCTGCGGCTTGTTGAGCGCCAGATACACCATCGTGTCGTCGAGGATCACCCGTGCGCCGTCGACGCGGATCTCCGATGCGTCCGGGTCGACCCGGGTGCCCAGCTCGGTCACGACGTGGCCGTCGACCTCGACGCGGCCGTCGGTGATCATCCGCTCGGCGACCCGCCGCGACGCAATTCCAGCCTGCGACAACACTTTTTGAAGGCGGACCCCATCGGGCTCGCTGGCGGCGGCCATCATTCGTGGTCCACGTCGAACGCCAGCGGCTGGTCGCCGGTCGCCGGACCGCCGGACAGCTTCACGAAACGCGGCTCGTCGTCCAAGGATTCGCTGAGGTCGTCGATCATGTCGACATCCGGCAGCAGCGGTGCGATGTCGGGCAGATCGGTCAGCGACGACAGCCCGAGCCGTTCCAGGAACAGCTCGGTGGTGGCGAACGTCACCGCGCCGGTGTCGGCGTCGGTGCCCGCCTCGGTGATCAGCCCGCGCGCCAGCAGCGTGCGCATCACCGCGTCGACGTTGACGCCGCGGACCGCGCTTACCCGCGCTCGCGTCACCGGTTGCCGGTAGGCCACCACGGCCAAGGTCTCCAGCGCTGCCCGGGTGAGCTTCGAGCGGGAGCCGTCGAGCAACAGCCGCTCCACGTAGGGCGCGTAGCGCGCCCGCGTGTACATCCGCCAGCCGCCGCCGGCCTCGCGCAGATCGATGCCGCTGTCGCGTTCGGTAAAGTCATCGGCCATCACCCGTAGTTTGGCCGCCACCCGGTAGGCGGTCTGTTCGGTGGCCGCGGCCAGCGCCTCCACGGTTACCGGGGTGTCGACCACCAGCAGCAGCGCCTCGAGCACCGCACCCAGTTCGCCGTCCGCCAGCTCGGGCGCCGTGGCGACGTCGATACCGAGGTTCGTCTCGGAGGCGTCGAGCGCCGCCTCGGGCTCCGAATCGGGCGAGTCAACGGGCACGGTCTCGGGTACGTCGATGCTCACGTCTGCATCGTCGTTGGAGGTCATTGGTATTCGTCCCGTAATTCTGCGCTGGTCGGCTGTTCTCCGGTCCATGAAACCTGGAGCACACCAAGCGGTTCTGACTGGTCAAATGCTACCGCCCGCGAGCGATACAGCTCGAGCAGCGCCAGGAAGCGGCCGACGATCTCAATCGGCTCGCAGTCGGCGACGAGGTCGGAGAACGACGCCCACTGCCCCATCCCGCGCTGCTCCAGGAACCACAGCAGCCGCTTGGCCTGCTCGGGGACGGACACGTACACCTGATGGAGGTGCTCGGTGCCGACCGTCGGCACCGGGCGCGGGGTGAAGGCGGTCGCAGCGATCTGCGCGAAGGTGTGGGCGTCGACTCCCAACATCACTTCCGGTAGCAGGTCGGCGAAGTGGTCCTCGAGCGACACCGCGCGGGGATAGCTGCGCAGCGCCGCGGCTTCGAGCTCGCCGAACATGATCGCGACGTGCTTGAAAGCCCGGTACTGCAGCAGCCGGGCGAACAGCAGGTCGCGCACCTCCAGCAGCGCCAGGTCTTCCTCGTCACTGACCTGCCCGGACGGCAGCAACCGGGCCGCCTTGAGGTCGAGCAGCGTCGCCGCGATGACGAGGAACGCCGTGGTCTCGTCGAGCTCCAGGTCGCGTCCGATGGCCTTGGTGTAGGCGATGAAGTCGTCGGTGACCTGGTGTAGTGCCACCTCGGTCACGTCGAGGCGGTGCGCGAAGATCAGCTGCAGCAGGAGGTCGAACGGACCCTCGAAATTGGCCAGCTTGACCTGGAAGCCGTTCTGGGGTGATGCCTCGCAGGTCGCTCCGCCGGTCACGCGCCGAACCGGTCGATCACCTCGCGGGCCAACGACCGATAGGCGGCCGCGCCGCCCGATTTCGGTGCCCACGATGTGATCGGTTCGCCGGCGACGCTGGTCTCCGGGAAGCGGACCGTACGGGTGATGACGGTGTCGAACACCAGGTCGCCGAAGCGCTCCACCACTCGGGCCATCACCTCGCGCGAATTGACTGTCCGCGGGTCGTAACGCGTGATCAGGATGCCGCTGATATCCAGCTTCGGGTTGAGCCGGTCGCGGACCTTCTCCACGGTGTCGGTCAGCAACGCCAGACCGCGCAGCGAGAAGAACTCGCATTCGGTCGGGATGACGACACCGTCGGAGCAGGCCAGGCCGTTGACCGTGAGCAGGCCCAGTGACGGCTGGCAATCAATCAGGACATAGTCGTAGCGGTCCAATACCGGGTGCAGCGCGCGGGACAGCGTCTGCTCGCGGCCGACCTCGTTGACCAACTGGATCTCCGCGGCGGACAGATCGATGTTGCTTGGCACCAGGTCCAGGTTCTTGACCCGGGTGTGCATCAGCACGTGGTCCAGCGACACCCGCGGCTCGACCAGCAGGTTGTGGATGGTGTGCTCCAGCTCGTAATGCGGCACGCCCAGACCGGCGGACAACGCGCCCTGCGGGTCCAGGTCAACCAGCAATACCCGTCGGCCGTATTCGGCGAGCGCGGCACCCAGATTGATCGTCGACGTGGTCTTTCCCACGCCACCCTTCTGGTTGCACATCGCAATGACCTTGGCCGGGCCGTGCGACGTGCGCGGCCTGGGCTCGGGGATCGGCCGGGGCGGGCGTCCGGTCAGGCCGATTTCGGTGCCGCCGGCGGCCTCGTCCGTCATCTGCGCCGCTCCTCAGCGTCGCAGCGCCCCGCATCGTCGCCGACGCCCGTCACGCGGACCGCCTTTTGCGTGGCGATCGGGCAACTGCGGGCATGGCACGAAAGTGTAACGGTTACGAGCGCTGCCGCCGGGAGACCCGCAACAACGTCACCAGCGAATTTGGTGGCGGCCGCTTCGATCGTCCTGCGGGCTAGGGTGGCGATGATGAGTCTGAAGCAGCGCATTCCACTGTTGCGGTGGTCGTTCTGGCGGATGGCGACCGGTGCCCGCAACATCACCACCACCGGCCAGATCGGCGACGGACGCGAAGCCGCCGCCGTCGAATACGTGCTCACCCAGGCCCGTACCGGCGATATCGACGACGTGATCGCGACCATCGATCGGTTCGCCTATCAGAAGTCGATGCTGATCAACGTCGGTGACGAGAAGGGTGCGCTGCTCGACGCGGCGGTCCAGCGGGCCGACCCGAAGCTGGCTCTCGAGCTGGGCACCTACTGCGGTTATGGGGCGCTCCGCATTGCCCGCGCCGCGCCGGACGCCAAGGTGTACTCCGTCGAGCTTGCCGAGGCCAACGCCGCCAACGCCCGCCGGATCTGGGCGCATGCGGGCGTTGCGGATCGCGTCACCTGCGTCGTCGGCACGATCGGCGACGGCGGCCGCACGCTCGACGCGCTGGCTGATCAGCACGGATTCACCCCTGGCGCATTGGATTTCGTGTTCCTCGACCATGACAAGGACGCCTACCTGGTTGACCTGCAAAGCATCCTTGACCGTGGTTGGCTGCGCACGGGGTCGGTCGCGGTGGCCGACAACGTTCGGATTCCCGGGGCGCCCAAGTATCGCGAATACATGCGTCAACAGCAGGGCACGCTGTGGAACACGATCGAGCACAAGGCCCACCTGGAATACCAGAGCCTGGTCTCGGATCTGGTGCTCGAGTCGCAGTACCTGGGTAGCTAACGCGCCCGAGGGTGGGCCTCGGCCCAGACCTCGCGCAGCGCGTGCACGGTGACCATCGTGTAGATCTGCGTCGTCGTGACCGACGCGTGGCCGAGCAACTCCTGCACGACGCGGACGTCGGCGCCGCCTTCGAGGAGGTGGGTCGCGAACGAGTGCCGCAGCGTGTGGGGCGAGACGCCCGCAGTGATGCCAGCGCGCTCCGCGGCGTCCTGCAGCACCTGCCATGCGCTCTGCCGCGACAGCCGGCCGCCGCGGGCGTTGAGAAAGATCGCCGGCGTCCCGCGACCGCGGCGGGCCAGCTCCGAACGTCCGCGAACCATGTAGGCGTCCAACGCCTGTACCGCGGGCCGGCCGATCGGAACCAGCCGCTGCTTGCCGCCCTTGCCGCGCAGCAACACCGACCGAGCCTGGGTGTCGACGTCGTCGACGTCGAGTCCGACCGCCTCGGAGATGCGCGCGCCGGTGGAGTAGAGCAGCTCGAGCAACGCGCGGTTACGCAGCGTCAGCGGCCCGTCGGATGGGCTGTCGCCGCCGGCGCCGGCCAACAGCGCCAGCACCTGGTCGAGGCTGAGGCTTTTGGGTAGACGTCGACCCGGCGTGGGCGGCTTGACCGCCTGCGCAACATCGGATTCGGCCAACCCCTCGGCCGCGGCGAATCGGTGGAAACCGCGCACCGCGATCAGCGTTCGCGCGGCCGACACCGCCGACAACGGCGAGACGCCGGATTCCGGATCGCCGCGCCGCAGCGCCATCAGGAATTCGCTGACATCGTCCTCGGTGACCTTGACCATGTCGTCGACACCGCGGGTGGTCAGGTGGTCGAAATACCGCCGTAGATCCCGACGGTAGGAGCTCAGCGTGTTGGCCGCGACGCCGCGCTCGATCGTCAGGTGGTCGAGGTACCCCTGCAGCTGGCCCTCCAGCGGCGGCGCGAGCGTCGTCACTCGGCGGCCTTTCGTGCGCTGAACGCGGTCGGCCCGGTCGATCCACGGGGCGTCGACCGGTCGTGGCTCCGCGACGCCCTCGGTGACGGCGGCGGCAGCCAGAATCCCGCTCACTGCAAGGGAATTCACGATTTCGCCGTTGAAGATCCGTTGCACCGCTTCGGCAATGGAACTCCACTCCAGCGTCATGTCGGCTTCCTCGTCGAACGCCTCGGGTCGGTCGACCTGAGTGAGGCCGGTGGCCAGGTACACCCGCACCGACTCGTCGCTGAAACCGGGCGCGGAGTCGATGTCGACCAGCACCTGCCAGGTTTCCGCCTCCAGGCCGGCCTCCTCGCGCAGCTCGCGGGCGGCAGCCAGGTGCGGCTCCTCGTCGTGGACGTCGAGGAGTCCCGCGGGCAACTCCCACAACCGTCGGCCGAAGGGATGGCGGTACTGGTACACCAGCGGAATGCGGCCCTCGTCGTCCACTGCCACGATCGCCACAGCACCGTAGTGCTCCACGACCTCGCGCGGCACCACCTGGCCGCCGGGCATCCGGACCTGATCTATCCGCAGCGCGAAAATCTTTCCGCTGTGCAGGGTTTCGGACGACGTCGTCTCGAAGACGTGCTCACCCACGGGTGACAGGTTCGGGCTCAGACAGCGGTGACTCCGCCCCGTCGTGTTGTTCGCTGTTGCCATTGGCCCGGTGCTCGGGGATCTCCAGCGACAGTCGCTCGGCGGCCTTGTACTCGATCGCCGCGCCGATGAAGCCGGCGAACAGCGGATGCGGACGGGTTGGCCGGCTTTTGAGTTCGGGATGGGCCTGGGTGCCGACGACGAACGAGTGCATCTCCGGCGGATATTCGACAAACTCGACCAGGTGCCCGTCCGGGGAGGTCCCGGAGAATTTCAGGCCGCTCTCGGCGATCCGGTCGCGGTACGCGTTGTTGACCTCATAGCGGTGCCGGTGTCGCTCGGACACCTCGGTGGCTTGATATGCCTGAGCGACAATCGATCCCGGCTCGAGGACCGCCGGGTACGCACCCAATCGCATGCTCCCGCCGAGGTCGGCTTCGCCCGCGACGATCTCCTCTTGGTCGGCCATCGTGGAGATCACCGGGTCGGTGGTGTCCGGGTCGAACTCCGCGGAGTTAGCCCCGGAAAGACCGACCGTGCGCGCCGCCTCGATCACGATGCATTGCATGCCCAGACAAAGTCCCAGGACCGGCAACCCTCGGGCCCGGGCATGCGAGATGGCGCCGATCTTGCCCTCGATGCCCCGAATACCGAATCCGCCGGGGATCAACACACCGTGCACGTCATCGAGCACCGCGGCAGCGCCAGCCGGCGTCTCACAGTCGTCGGACCCCACCCAGCGGATCTCGACCTTGGCGCGGTGTTTGAAGCCCGCCGCCCGCAGCGCCTCGCTCACCGAAAGATAGGCGTCCGAGAGATCGATATACTTGCCTACCAACGCAATTCGCACCGTCTCCTGCGGGTCGTGCACCCGGCGCAGCAGGTCGTCCCACTCGGTCCAGTCGACATCGCGGAACGGTAGGTTGAGCCGCCGTACGACGTAGGCGTCCAGCTCTTCGCGGTGCAGAACTTTCGGGATGTCATAGATCGACGGCGCGTCGGGCGTGGAGATGATGCCGTCGATATCGACGTCGCACATCAGTGCGATCTTGTTCTTGAGTGGCTCAGGCACATCCCGGTCGCAGCGCAGGATCAGCGCGTCGGGGGTGATACCGATGCTGCGCAGAGCGTTGACCGAGTGCTGGGTGGGTTTGGTCTTCAGCTCTCCGGACGGCGCGAGGTACGGGATCAGCGAGACGTGGAGGAAGAAGACGTTCTCACGGCCGATGTCGTGGCGAACCTGGCGGGCCGCTTCGAGGAAGGGCTGAGACTCGATATCGCCAACGGTGCCGCCGATCTCGGTGATGACGACGTCCGGCCGTCGGCCGTCGGGGCCGGGTTCGGCCATCGCCAGGATGCGGCGCTTGATCTCGTCGGTGATGTGCGGAATGACCTGGACCGTGTCGCCGAGGTACTCGCCGCGACGTTCCTTGGCGATGACGGTCGAATACACCTGTCCGGTGGTGACATTCGCCGAGCCGGACAGGTCGCGGTCGAGGAAGCGTTCGTAGTGGCCCACGTCGAGGTCGGTTTCGGCGCCATCCTCGGTCACGAACACCTCGCCGTGCTGGAACGGGTTCATCGTGCCCGGATCGACGTTGAGGTAGGGATCCAGCTTCTGCATCGTCACCTGCAGGCCGCGAGCGGTCAGGAGCTGTCCCAGGCTGCTCGCGGTCAGTCCCTTACCGAGCGAGGACACCACGCCACCGCTGACGAAGAGATGTTTGGTGGCGGTCTGCGGATGCTTACGCAATGTGGCGACCTCCGTGAAGACGGCGCAGGGCTAGCCTCTGGTGAGGGCTGTTTTCCAGCTTTGGGCCTGCCGACCCACGGAAACCCACCCTAACAAAGACTCAACGGGCTCGTCGCTGACACGCCCGTAAGACCGTTACTGACCCGCTTCTCGACGCGAAACAGAAATCAGGGCTGCGAAAAGTTCGGGATCACGACCCCTGTTTCTCCGTCGCGAGGGGTCGGCTACGACGTGACGGTGAGCCCGGTGCTGCGGCGCCCCGTGCCGTACTGGCCGGTGTGTCCACCGTTGACCAGATCCGCGACGCCCAGGACCACCGTGACCCGTCCGGACGCGGCGTCGAGATTGTCAACGGTGCTGATCACCGGGGTCACCGCGGCGTCAGCGCGGGCCACCCCGACCGCGGCGGGCCCGTCCGACGAGCCGTCGCGTCCGGCGAGCATGACACCCGACCCGTGCGGCGCCAGCGCCGCGGCGAACCGGGCCACGCTGACACCCTGGTTGCCGGCGTCAGCGTTCAGCGAGCCGCCGGTGATGACAGCAGCGGCATTCGAGGCGCCGATGTGCTGGTTTCCGTAGCCGATGAAACCGGTGTCGCGCAGTGCCGCCAACACGGTGTCACGTTGCGCGTCGTCGACCGGCGGCGCGGCGGGATCGCGATTGATCAGCAGTGCGATGCCCAGCAAATCGCCGGCCTGTGAGCCTTGGTCGACCAGCTTGGTGCTCAGCTGGGTACCGGCGGGCAGCACCGACGAGTTGACCACCGAGTGCAACTTCTCCGCCGAGTTGGCATCGACGAATTCCTGGGTAAGGGTCACCGTGCCGGTGACTGCTCCCCCGGCCTGGCTGACGATCTTGGCCACCGCGTCGACGTCCTCGTCCTTCGCATCGGGCGCGCGAAAGATGACCAACGACTTGCCGTTGAGTGCGTCGTGCACCATGCGTCCGGCCATCTGGGTGTCGAAAGCGTTGGCAGAACCGAGCTTTGCGGCTAGTTGATTCTTCTGGTCATTGAGACCGTTGACCTCGTTGTGCAGACTTCGTGTCTCGTCGCGTAACGCCGAGACGCGTGTGTTCGACAGAAAGCCCGAGCCCAGGATGACTCCTACCGCCAGGGCCAGAAATACGGCGGCCAACGAAATCGCATGCTGGCGAAGAGTTATCACGTTGCCACCGTCCTAATGGATCCAGTGCTGCAACCAGAGCAGGAAGTGATTCCAGTACAGGCCGGCCCAGTGCAGGACTACGGTGTCGGTGCGCGACACCCAGAGCGCAGCGACGATCGAGAGCAGCATCGTCAGGATCAGCAACGCGATGGCGCCGCCGGAGATGCGGTTGTGGTACAGCGTGGCAACGGCTTTCGCGTCCACTACCTTCTCGCCCACGCGCAGCCTGGTGAGGAAAGTCGAGGGGTTGCTGTCCTGGCGGGTCCGGTCGAAGAACGTCTCGATGTTGGCGCGGTGGCCGGCGGTCACCAGCAGAGCTGCGCCGTGGTGGTCGGCCAGCAGCAACGCCAGGTCGGCGGGAGAACCGGCGGCCGGGAACGTCATCGCCCCCACACCGAGATCTTGGATGCGCTCCAGACCCGGTGCGTGACCGTCCGCGTCGGCCGGCAGGACCACCTGGGCGCCGCTCTTGAGCACTTCGACACTCAAGTTGCTCGGGTCGCCAACGATCAGTTGGGGACGGTATCCCGCCTTACGCAACACATCTGCGCCGGTGCCGACGCCGATGAGGACCGGTTGGTATTCCTTGATGAACGGCTTGAGGCGCTTGAGGTCGTCGGCGGCGTCTTCCTCGTCAGCGACGATCACGACGTGGCGGCGACGCAACTCGATGTCGACGTCGGGTATGCCGATCCCGTCGATCAGCAGGGGGCTCTCGCTGCGAATGAACTCAATGGTGTTGCCCGCGAACGCTTCCAGGTGAGCGACCAACCCACTCTTGGCATCCTGCATCAACGTGGCGATCTCTTCTTCGGTGCGCTCGGTGCCGCGGATCAGCCGACGGTCTCCGGCGTAGACGCCGCCGTTGTAGAGGCGGACCTTTGATCCGTCCTTGACCTTCTTGAAGACGTCGGTGCCGGTCTCGTCGATGAGCGTGACGCCGTTGGCCAGCAGCACCTCGGGTCCGAGATTGGGATAGCGGCCCGACACTGACGGGGAAGCGTTCACCACGGCCGCGATCTCGGCGTCGACGAGTGCGTCGGCGGTGATCCGGTCCAGGTCCAGCACGTCGAGGACCGCGATGTCACCGGGGCAGACCCGGCGCAGCAGGCGGTCGATGTCGCGATCGACTCGGGCCGTGCCGACAACGCCCGGCCGCGAGGTGTTACGGGACAACAATGAGGACAAAGTGGTGGTCACGCTCATGGAGGCGATTCTGTCGGGGAACCCCAACTGGACCGGGGAGGCGCGCCGTAACAATTGCCTCAGAAGTCGTATCTTGTCACATCTGTCACAGGTCTGTTGCTCGGTTCAGGTCGCAATACGGTCACAGTCCGCGGCCTCGAGGAGTTCACGGGCGTGGGCGCGGGCGGTGTCCGAATCGCCCAGTCCGGCCAGCATTCTGGCGAGCTCGTTGACCCGATCGTCGCCGTCGAGACGACGCACCCCGCTGGCACCGTTCGTCCCGTTCGTGTCGACCATCAGGTGAATATCGGCATAAGCCGCGACCTGCGGCAGGTGCGTCACCACGATGACCTGCCGGTTGCGGGCCAACCGCGCCAAGCGTCGACCGATCTGCACGGCCGCCCGCCCACCGACGCCGGCGTCGACCTCGTCGAACACCATCGTGGTGCCAGTGGTCGACGCCGCCAGTACGACCTCCAGAGCCAGCATCACCCGCGATAATTCGCCGCCGGACGCGCTTTTCGCCAGCGGCAGCACCGTCATCCCCCGATGCGCGGCGAAGCCGAACTCGACCAGGTCGACACCGTCGCCGCCGGCATGGGCCAGTGTGCCGGAGGCAAGTGGCAGCGCCGCGGGATCGTCGGCGGTGGCGGGCATGGTCGACACGGAAATGGTGAACTCGGCGTCGGCCATCGCCAGACCGGAGAGTTCACTGGTGACTTGCTTCGCGAGCCGCTTGGCGGCCTGCGTGCGCGCCTTACTGAGTTCAGCTGCGGCACTGGCTAATTCAGCCGCGAGTTCCTCGACGCGCCGTTGCAGGCCGGCCAACGCCTCCTCCGAGACATCGAGCTGGGCCAAACGCTCGCGCGCTTCGCGGGCCCACAGCAACACACCGTCGATGTCCGCGGCGTACTTACGGGTGAGTGTTCGCAGCTCCGCTTGCCGGGCCAGCTTCGCGTCCAATGTGCTGGCATCCGCGGGTAATTCGGCGAGGTAGGCACCGAGCTCTCGCGAGGCATCGCCGACCACGGTGAGCGCCTCTGCGAGTTGAGCGGCCAACCCGCGCAGTGTTGTGTCGTCGGTCGATCCCAGTGCCGATTTGGCGCGCGCCAGCGAGTCGGCCGCCGAAGTCGCCTGCACCGTCGGATCGGCGCGGGTGTCATCTTCGGCGCCGACCAACGCGACGCGTGCGCCGGACGCCGCCTCGCGCAACGCATCCAATTCCGAGAGCCGACGGATGTCGCCTACCAGGAGGTCGTCCTCGCCGGGGGCCGGATCCACGGTGTCGATTTCGTTCAGCGCGAACTTCAGCCGATCGGCCTCCTGCGCCAGCTCGCGTGCCCGATTACTCCGGTCGACGAAGTCGCGGCGGGCGGTCTGCCACGCATCCCGCACTTTGCGGTATCTCTCCAGGCGGGCCTCGACGCCGGCGAACCGGTCGAGTGCTCCGCGTTGCTCGTCGGGGCGCATCAGCCGCAGCTGGTCGTTCTGCCCGTGCAGGGTCAGCAGTTCGGCGGTGAACCCGCTCAGCGATTTCGCCGGGATGCTGCGCCCGCCGAGGTAAGCACGCGAGGGCCCGTCGCGGCTGACCGAGCGCAGCGCGATGATGCTGCCGTCCTCGTCACGTTCGGCCCCCGACCCGTCCAGCATCTCCTCGAGGAGAGCAGCGGACTTGTCGTCGAGATCCGCTGTGGTGAAACGACCTTCGACGACCGCGCGTTCGGCCCCCGACCGCACCCGGTTCGCGTCGGCGCGCGCCCCACCGAGCAGGTGCAGCCCCGTCACCACCATCGTCTTGCCGGTACCGGTCTCACCGGTCAAAACCGTCAAGCCACGGTCGAATTCGGCCGTCGCGACACTGATGGCGCCAAGCGACTCGATCCGAATCTCGGAAAGCACCGCTACCGTCCGCGCCAGCCGATGACGGGTAGCCGGAATTTGCGCACCAGACGATCGGTGAACGGCGCGCTGTCCAGCCGGGCCCATTTCACCGATGCGTCGCAGCGCCGCACTTCCAGCCGCGCACCGGCGGGCACCCGCATCTCGCGGCGGCCGTCGCAGAACACCAGCGCATCATGCCCGTCGGACTCGATTTCGATCGCGATGCGCGCATCCGGGCTGGTCACCATCGGCCGGGCGAACAGCGCATGGGCGTTGTTCGGCACGACCAGCAGCGCTTCCAGGTCGGGCCACAGGATGGGCCCGCCAGCGGAGAACGCGTAAGCCGTCGACCCGGTCGGGGTGGAAACCAGCACGCCGTCGCACCCGAACGTCGACACCGGGCGTCCGTCCACCTCGAGGACGACGCCGAGCACCCCGAGGCGCGGTCCTTTTTCCAGGCTGGCCTCGTTGAGCGCCCACCCGCGAGAGACGACCTCGCCCTTTGCCAGCACCACGATATCCAGCGTCAACCGTTCCTCGAGCCGGTAGCTGCGCGCGACTACGTGCTCGAGAACGCTGTCGATGGCTTCGGTCTCGGCTTCGGCGAGGAAGCCGATCCGGCCGAGGTTGATACCCAGCACCGGCACATTGGCGTTGCGGGCAAGCTCGGCGGCCCGCAGAAACGTACCGTCCCCGCCCAAACCGATGACCAACTCGCAGCCCTCGGCGGCATTGGGATCAGCGTCGACGAGCTCGATGTCGACGCCCAACGCACGCGCGTCGTCCGGACCGAGCGGCACCGGACCGCGGTCGACCGCTTCGGCCGACAGCACACGAAGACCAATATTGTTGTCGCTCAACACTTTTTCGATCCGACAAGCGGTCTCGGTTGCTTCTTCGCGACCGGTGTGGACCACCAGCAGGACGGTGCGCTCAGTCGTCATTGCGGACCCGCCTCGACCGCTTCGCGGACCGCACACTCCAGCTCATCAGCAGACAATCCCCGATCGGTTTCGGCGCGTAACCACAGGAAGTATTCAACGTTGCCCGACGGGCCCGGCAGCGGGCTGGGGGTGACGCCGACGGGGTGCCATCCCAGCTCTTCAGCGCGACCGGCCACATTGAGGACGGCACTCGCCCGCAACTCGGGACTGTGGACGACCCCCCCGGCTCCCACATGACCTTTGCCCACCTCGAACTGCGGCTTCACCATGGGAACGATATCCGCGCCGGTTGACGCGCATCCAGTCAGCGCTGGCAACACAGTGCTGAGCGAGATGAAGGACAGGTCAGCGACGACGACGTCGACCTTGCCGTCGACCGCATCGGGCGTGAGTTCTCGAACATTGGTCCGCTCGATCACCACGACACGATCGTCAGACCGCAATGACCAGGCCAGCTGTCCGTAGCCGACGTCGACGGCGACCACCTCGCGGGCACCGCGATCCAGCAGGACTTCGGTGAATCCGCCGGTCGAGGCCCCCGCATCGAGGCACCGTCGCCCGTCGACGTCGATACCGAAGGCGTCCAGTGCGCCGATCAGCTTGTGCGCGCCGCGCGACACCCAACCACGTTTGGCGTCGACAGTGACTTTCAGCGAGGCAGTCGGAGCGACCGCAGTAGCCGCTTTGACCGCGGGCATCCCATCGATGCTGACCTTGCCGGCGCCGATCAATTCCGCGGCCTGCTGGCGGGAACGGGCTAGCCCGCGACGGACCAACTCGGCATCAACACGGGTACGCCGCGGCACGGTGGCCTCAGGCCTTCTCCGCCGACTCCAGCGCCTGGACCAGCATGTCATGCGCCTCGGAAAGCCTGCGTGCAATCTCCTCGAGATCGGCTTCGGTGGGCAGGTTCTCGAGGTTCGCCGGATCCGGTAGCTCGGCGAGCGCGGCGTCGATCCGTGCGCGAATCTCTTCAGGGTCGTTGGAAATGGCGCCGCTCCTTCTCATCGCTTCGCTCTGCATCGTCGCCGGCGCGAGTCATCGCTGTTCCACGGTACGGGATTTAGGCCAAAGACCACCGTTGCAGGGCGGCGTATGCGGTGTCATCGCCGGCCTTGACGGTGCTGGCCTGGGTCGACCACACGGCGTGCGCGACGGCGCGGACGATCGCGAGGCCGTCTCCGTCGTCATCATGCGCGGCGCTGACGGTGACTGTGCCAGCGTCGGTGTCGACTTTCCACGCATCTTGCGGGCCAACTGTGAGTTCCTGTGCGTCTCGATGGAGCGCTCGCAGGTCGTGCCCGATGAACGTCGCGCGTTGCTCGGGCACGGCGTACACCGCGTCACACGCGGAGTTGACGCCGGTGAGCACCATCAGGCTGGGCAGTTCGGCCGCGTTGGCGCCGGCGATATCGGTGTTGAGCCGGTCGCCGACGACCAGTGGTGTGCGAAACTCGCCGCGCGCCAACGCATCCAGCATCAACGTCGGCTGCCGGTTTGCCCGCGACCTGTGGCTCGGCATCGGTTGCCGCCTTCAGCGCGGCTACCATCGACCCGTTGCCGGGCAGCAGACCGCGTTCGGTCGGCAGCGTCGCGTCGACGTTGGCGGCGACCCACACCGCGCCGGCCCGGATGGCCAGCGCTGCCTCGGCCAGGTTCTTCCACGCGGTCTCCGGCGAATGGCCTTGCACCACGGCGTCGGGCTTGTCGTCGTAGCTGCGGACCGGCCTGAGCCCGACGGCCACCACTTCGGCGGCCAGCGATTCGGTGCCAACCACCAGGACCCGCGACTCCGGCGCCAGCTGGTCGGCCAGCAGGTGCGCCGCGCTCTGCGCGCTGGTGACGACGTCGGCCTCAGCAGCCCGCAGGCCGAGGTCTTCTAGATGGGCAGCGACTTCGCCGGCGCTGCGCGACGCGTTGTTGGTGACGAATAACGCTCGGCCCGGGGTCTTCTCCAGCGCCTCGACCGCGCCTTCGGTCAACTCATGGCCGCGGAAGACGGTTCCGTCAAGGTCGAGCAGAAGGCAATCATGTTCCTGCGCAAGCGTTCCCACGTCAGCCGAGCTCGCTCACTCGGTCCTCGGCGTCGGTGGCTCCCTCGACGTCGGCCTCGGCGGCGTGTAGGAACCACTGCAACGCCTCCTCTGTGCGTTCGAGAACCAGCAGCGTCTCTGCGTAGGCGTAGAAGAGCCGAGCCGAGATCGTGCCAGTACGAGCCGGGTCGAGCTGCGGCGTGGACAAGACGGTCAGCGCCTGCTCGATGCTGGCCGAGGTCGGCGCGGGCACCGGCGATGACGATGCGCATCTCGTCGGCTTCGTCACCGGTGAGTTTGGCCGCATCGTCGCCGCGGGCCAGTTCGAGCGCGCGTTCGGGGCGGCCGAGGCCGCGTTCGCAGTCGGCGATCAAAGGCAGCAGCGGCGACTTGCTGCCCATCCTGCGTGCCGCCCGCAGTTCCGCGATGGCCTGCGACCAGTCACCGCACTGATAGGCGGCGATGCCGACGGCTTCCCGCACTGCGGCGATCCGGCCGGAGCGGGCCCGGGCGGCCCGGGCATGGCTGAGTGCGGCCTCGGGGTCCTCGTCGAACAACAGTCCCGCCGCAACGAGATGACGGGCGACAGCATCGGCGGTGTGCTTGTCTAAAGTGCTCAGTTCCCGGCGTATTTCGGGGGCTAGTTGCTTCGCCTCGATCTCGGGCGGGATGGGCGGACCCTCGTGTTGGTCGTCGGCGCCGTTCCGGGGCGGCGGTCTACGGTCACGGCCCGGCCGCGACGTGGGGCCGTCGGGACGCCTGTCGCGCCGCTGCGGTCCACGCGGACCGTCCCCCCCTCTGCCCCGAGACGGGCGACGCTCGCCACCTGTTCTGTTGTCGACCACGGAAACCTTTCGCCACGAAACCTCGTGTCAGGATACGGCGCGCGACGGTGGGCCCGGTAATCACAGGACGGCGTCGGCTAACCAGTCCACCTGGTCGAGCGATGCGACGGCCGGGTGGAACAGCAATCGATCGAAGCCCAGTTCACCGTAGACGCGCACGGTGTCACGCGCGTCCTGCGACGTGTCGATGAGATCGTCAGCGTTGAGCTTGGCGAAGTCGGGCTTGAACCCGTAGTACTGGGCGAGGTGTTTGCGGCCTGCCTCCGCGACGCCGCTAGGCCCAATTGCAAAGTTGACCGACATTTGCAGCAGCGGTTGTCCTGGACGTTCCGCTCTGCGCCACTCAGTCCGTACTCGATCCGCGAATTCGGACTGCCACCGGTAATCCCGTAACGCACCACCGGCCCACCCCTCTCCGACGGTGGTGGCACGGCGCAGCGCCGCCCTAGACCTTCCGCCGAACAGCAACGGAATATGCACCGACGCAGGCGATATGGTGCTATCACCCACTATCGGCTCGCCGCTCCAAGCTCGTCGCATGATGGTCAACCCCTGGTCGAGCAGGCGACCGCGCGTGCCGAAGTCCACGCCCGCCGCGATGTAGTCGTCGTCGCGCGCACCAACGGCAATGCCGATCGTGAGCCGGTCGGCTGCGGCCAGCCCGAGGCTGGCGAGTTGCTTGGCCAGAATCGCCACCGGATACAGCGGCGCCAGCAGGATATTTGTCACCAGTGCAAGTTCGGTGGTGGCTCCGGCGGCCAATGTCAGCGCGATGATCGAGTCGATGCTGGGGTAGATCAGCCGGTCGATGGTCGTCACGGACTCAAAGCCGCGTTCCTCCGCCCGACGGGCCCATTCGGCCATCAGGGGCCCTGGCACTCCGGCGACATTGTTGGGCAGTCCGATTCCGATTTCCATGAAATTTCCCTTCTGCGTTGCCGTTACGTGAGGTGTCAGGCCCACGGGTTGAATGCAGGATCTGGGTTGACGAGGGCGAACTGTTCGGCGTACACACCGTTCCGTTCCGCCTCGCGCAGCCCCCGAGCGGCGCTGACGACCACTTCGTCGGCGCCCGGATCGGCCGACATCAGCCAGAGCATCTCGTCGATGAAGTCGTCGACGGTCATCGTGAAGGATTCCCCCGAGCCGTCCATTTCGGTCTCCACTCTCGGCGGCGCGACCTCGATTACCTGAACTCCGCAGTCCCGCAGCAGGAAACGCAACGACTCGGTGTAGGCATGTAATCCGGCCTTGGTGGCGCTGTAGGTCGGCGCGGTGGCCATCGGGACGAATGCCAGGGCCGACGTGATGTTGACGATGGCCGCGCCGGGCCGGGATATCAATCGGGGGACCAGCAGCGAGGTCAACGTGATAGGGCCGAGCAGATTGGTGGCGATGACAGCGGACGCGGTGGCGGGGTCGGGCGCATCGAGATCTTCCAGCGCCATGACCCCGGCATTGTTGATGACTACGTTGAGGTCCGGATGGCGCCGTTCGATGTCGACGGTCAACCGCTGAATCGATTGTCTGTCAGTCACATCGAGTTGCAGGTATTCGATACCCGGGTGGTCATCGACGACGGCACGCAACGCGTCGATGCGCCGGCCCGCGATCACCACGCGGTTGCCGGCTCGATGCAGTGCGACGGCCAAGCCGCGGCCGATTCGACCGCCACCGCCCGTCACCAGAATGGTGTTGTCTGTCAACCGCATTGGCTTGTCTCCCATCGAGATCGGTCGATGAACTATCCGACTACGAGGGTCGTCGCTGAAATATCATTTCGGCCATTGACCGACTGAAAACGGTCATAAATCAGCGTCGAAAGATCAATCGTCGTACAGTTTCAGCGTGATAGACGTGCTGGGCGGCAATATTCTGCATTCTCTGCAGCTATCTCCGCGAGTCTCGTTTCGTCGGATCGCGGAAGTGGTCGACGCTCCCGAGCAAGCAGTGGCCCGGCGGTACCGCAAACTTCACCGCGACGGGGTCGTGCGGGTGATCGGACTACTCAACCCGCGGGTGTACGGCGACAGCCAGTGGGTGGTGCGGGTGCGCGCTAAGCCGGACGACCTTCCTCGCCTTGCCGAAGCGTTGATCCGGCGTCCGGAGGTCACCCACGCCAACGTGTTGTCGGGCTGGACGGAACTCGTCTGCATCATTAGGGCGCCGCTCGGTGATACGAAAGACAGTATTCTGCAACGTCTTCCGCGAACATCGAGTGTGATTGCCCTTGAGGTCGATCTGGTCCTGCGGGTGTTCGGTGAGCCGGACGCCGCGCATTGGACCGCCTATGGGCACACACTCGACCCTGATCAGGCAGCCGTAATCAGACAAGACGCCGTGGCGGATCAACCGACTGATCCAGCGACTCCACGCGACGAGGACCAGCCTCTGCTCGACGCACTGGCGGCCGACGGGCGGGCCGCGCACGCTCGCATCGGCCAACGCACCGGATGGTCACCGGCGCGGGTCAAACGCCGCATTGCCGCGCTCGAAGCCTCGGGCACATTGACTTTCGACGTCGACCTGCTGCCAGCCCTGCTCGGGTTCGACATCAACGCAATGCTGTGGCTGACGACACCGCCGGGCCACCTTGCCGCAGTAGCCGAAGAGATTGCCGCGCATGAGGAAGTCGCGTCGGTGGTCGCGGTCAGCGGACGCAATAACTTGATGGCCGTTCTCATTTGCCGCAACGTCGACGATCTGTACCGGTACGTCGCCGAGCGCCTCGCCGGCATCAGGCACATCAGTAGGTACGACATGAGCATTCGTGCGCAGCGCCTCAAACAGGCTGGCTCGGTAATCGCCCACGGACGGTTGGTTCCGCCAAGGTTTTGATGTTTTGGTGGATAAATGCCCGTGCCCCCCAAGGGTTTTGGGGGGCACGGGGTTTGTGGTGTGTGTTCGGCGGTGTCCTACTTTTCCACCCGTGTGGGTAGTATCATCGGCGCTGGCAGGCTTAGCTTCCGGGTTCGGGATGGGTCCGGGCGTTTCCCTGTCGCTGTGGCCGCCGTAACTTTATGAAGTTTTTTTGGGTGGTGTTTTGGTGGTGGGGTGCAGTGGTTGTCTGGGTGGTTTTAGTGGTTGCGTGTGTGTAAGTTTTCGGCCGGTTAGTGCCAGTTCCCTGCGACCATTGCTGGTTTTGTAGGTCTGGTCTATTGATCCCGTGGTCTGCGGGGGGCCTTATCCCTCTTAAAAGGGTGAGAAGCCTGGTCTTGGAGAAGGTTTCCCGCTTAGATGCTTTCAGCGGTTATCCTGTCCGAACGTGGCTATCCAGCGGTGCCCCTGGTGGGACAACTGGTGGACCAGAGGTTCGTCCGTCCCGGTCCTCTCGTACTAGGGACAGGTTTCCTCAAGCTTCTGACGCGCGCGGCGGATAGAGACCGAACTGTCTCACGACGTTCTAAACCCAGCTCGCGTGCCGCTTTAATGGGCGAACAGCCCAACCCTTGGGACCTGCTCCAGCCCCAGGATGCGACGAGCCGACATCGAGGTGCCAAACCATCCCGTCGATATGGACTCTTGGGGAAGATCAGCCTGTTATCCCCGGGGTACCTTTTATCCGTTGAGCGACACCCCTTCCACTCGGGGGTGCCGGATCACTAGTCCCGACTTTCGTCCCTGCTTGACGTGTCAGTCTTGCAGTCAAGCTCCCTTGTGCACTTGCACTCAACACCTGATTGCCGTCCAGGTTGAGGGAACCTTTGGGCGCCTCCGTTACATTTTGGGAGGCAACCGCCCCAGTTAAACTACCCACCAGGCACTGTTCCTGAACCGGATATACGGTTCGAGGTTAGAGGTCCAATACGATCAGAGTGGTATTTCAACAATGACTCCGCAATTACTGGCGTAATTGTTTCACAGTCTCCCACCTATCCTACACAAACCGTACCGAACATCAATACCAAGCTATAGTGAAGGTCCCGGGGTCTTTTCGTCCTGCCGCGCGTAACGAGCATCTTTACTCGTAGTGCAATTTCGCCGAGTCTATGGTTGAGACAGTTGAGAAGTCGTTACGCCATTCGTGCAGGTCGGAACTTACCCGACAAGGAATTTCGCTACCTTAGGATGGTTATAGTTACCACCGCCGTTTACTGGGGCTTAAATTCTCCGCTTCACCCTTGCGGGTTAACGGGTCCTCTTAACCTTCCAGCACCGGGCAGGCGTCAGTCCGTATACATCGTCTTGCGACTTCGCACGGACCTGTGTTTTTAGTAAACAGTCGCTTCTCACTGGTTTCTGCGACCCACTCCCGCTGCCGGCCGCGAAGGCCTTGACGATATGTGGGCCCCCCTTCTCCCGAAGTTACGGGGGTATTTTGCCGAGTTCCTTAACCATAGTTCTCTCGTACGCCTTGGTATTCTCTACCTGACCACCTGTGTTGGTTTGGGGTACGGGCCGTGTGTGAGCTCGCTAGAGGCTTTTCTCGGCAGCATAGGATCACCGAATTCACCTCATTCGGTTATGCATCACCTCTCGGACTTATGAGACCCGGATTTACCTAAGTCTCTTCCTACGGGTTTGCCCCAGTATTACCACTGACTGGTACGGCTACCTTCCTGCGTCACCCCATCGCTTGACTACTACCAGTGAAGGTCCCACGCAGCCGGCGACACTCCTTTCCCCGAAGGGATCAGATACGTCACCTTTTGGGTGGTTAGTACCACTGATTCGTCATGGGCGCGCACACACGGGTACGGGAATATCAACCCGTTGTCCATCGACTACGCCTGTCGGCCTCGCCTTAGGTCCCGACTCACCCTGGGCGGACTGGCCTGGCCCAGGAACCCTTGGTCTTTCGGCGGGCAAGGTTCTCACTTGCCTTATCGCTACTCATGCCTGCATTCTCACTCCCACACCCTCCACCACTGGATCACTCCGTGGCTTCACTGGATGCAGGACGCTCCCCTACCCAACATACAAAGTATGTTGCCGCGGCTTCGGCGGTGTGCTTGAGCCCCGCTACATTATCGGCGCACAATCACTTGACCAGTGAGCTATTACGCACTCTTTCAAGGGTGGCTGCTTCTAAGCCAACCTCCTGGTTGTCTATGCGACTGCACATCCTTTTCCACTTAGCACACGCTTAGGGGCCTTAGCCGGCGATCTGGGCTGTTTCCCTCTCGACGCACGGAGCTTATCCCCCGCCGTCTCACTGCCACGCTATTGACTTACCGGCATTCGGAGTTTGGCTGACGTCAGTAACCTAGTAGGGCCCATCGGCCATCCAGTAGCTCTACCTCCGGCAAGAAACACGCAACGCTGCACCTAAATGCATTTCGGGGAGAACCAGCTATCACGGAGTTTGATTGGCCTTTCACCCCTACCCACAACTCATCCCCTCAGTCTTCAACCTAAGTGGGTTCGGGCCTCCACGCGGTCTTACCCGCGCTTCACCCTGGCCATGGGTAGATCACTCCGCTTCGGGTCCAGAACACACCACTACACCCATCACTGGGATACGCCCTATTCAGACTCGCTTTCGCTGCGGCTACCCCACCCGGGTTAACCTCGCGACATGTCCCTGACTCGCAGGCTCATTCTTCAAAAGGCACGCCATCACCCCACGACAAAGTCGAAGGCTCTGACGGCTTGTAGGCACACGGTTTCAGGTACTCTTTCACTCCCCTCCCGGGGTACTTTTCACCATTCCCTCACGGTACTAATCCGCTATCGGTCATCAGGAAGTATTCAGGCTTACCGAGTGGTCTCGGCAGATTCACAGCAGATTCCACGGGCCCGCTGCTACTCGGGAAATCAATACAAAACAGGTACGCAGTTTTCACCTACCGGGCTCTCACCGTCTACGGCAGACCATCCCAGGCCACTTCGACTAACCACGCACTACTGTCCTCCGGTCGAGTAGAACCAGACGTATCACTCCCACAACCCCGCACACACAACCCCTACCCGGTTACACATGCGCACGGTTTAGCCATCCTCCGCTTTCGCTCGCCACTACTCACGGAATCACTATTGTTTTCTTTTCCTACGGGTACTGAGATGTTTCACTTCCCCGCGTTCCCTCCCGACGCCTATAGATTCAGCGGCGGGTGACACGACATCACTCGTGCCGGGTTTCCCCATTCGGACATCCTCGGATCCACGCTCGGTTGACAGCTCCCCGAGGCATATCGCAGCCTCCCACGTCCTTCATCGGCTCCTGATGCCAAGGCATCCACCATGTGCCCTTAAACACTTACAACACAAAAAAACATACTCAAACAAAAACGCTACACATTCAGCAATTTTGCTTAGATGCTCGCAACCACTATCCAATTAAACAAACACCACACCCCACCACCAAGCGAGGCAACAACACCTAATCCCCGATCCCACGACCGGAAACCAACACCAGGTGTTGTCTCAGGACCCAACAGTGTGTTTGGCACTCTCATCTGCCTTCCCGAAGGAAAACGATTGTTGTCGTGCACCGACCGGACCGCCCACTACAGACGCCGGCACTGATATCCCAACCACACTGATCCCGCAGACACGGGGGCGGGGGAAATACATGGTGCTCCTTAGAAAGGAGGTGATCCAGCCGCACCTTCCGGTACGGCTACCTTGTTACGACTTCGTCCCAATCGCCGATCCCACCTTCGACAGCTCCCCCCACAAGGGTTAGGCCACTGGCTTCGGGTGTTACCGACTTTCATGACGTGACGGGCGGTGTGTACAAGGCCCGGGAACGTATTCACCGCAGCGTTGCTGATCTGCGATTACTAGCGACTCCGACTTCACGGGGTCGAGTTGCAGACCCCGATCCGAACTGAGACCGGCTTTCAAGGATTCGCTAAGCCTCACGGCATCGCAGCCCTTTGTACCGGCCATTGTAGCATGTGTGAAGCCCTGGACATAAGGGGCATGATGACTTGACGTCATCCCCACCTTCCTCCGAGTTGACCCCGGCAGTCTCTCACGAGTCCCCGGCATTACCCGCTGGCAACATGAGACAAGGGTTGCGCTCGTTGCGGGACTTAACCCAACATCTCACGACACGAGCTGACGACAGCCATGCACCACCTGCACACAGACCACAAGGGAACCGATATCTCTACCGGCGTCCTGTGCATGTCAAACCCAGGTAAGGTTCTTCGCGTTGCATCGAATTAATCCACATGCTCCGCCGCTTGTGCGGGCCCCCGTCAATTCCTTTGAGTTTTAGCCTTGCGGCCGTACTCCCCAGGCGGGGTACTTAATGCGTTAGCTACGGCACGGATCCCAAGGAAGGAAACCCACACCTAGTACCCACCGTTTACGGCGTGGACTACCAGGGTATCTAATCCTGTTCGCTCCCCACGCTTTCGCTCCTCAGCGTCAGTTACTGCCCAGAGACCCGCCTTCGCCACCGGTGTTCCTCCTGATATCTGCGCATTCCACCGCTACACCAGGAATTCCAGTCTCCCCTGCAGTACTCCAGTCTGCCCGTATCGCCCGCACGCCCCCAGTTAAGCCAGGGAATTTCACGGACAACGCGACAAACCACCTACGAGCTCTTTACGCCCAGTAATTCCGGACAACGCTCGCACCCTACGTATTACCGCGGCTGCTGGCACGTAGTTGGCCGGTGCTTCTTCTCCACCTACCGTCACCCCACACAAAAGCATAAGGCTTCGCCGATGGTGAAAGAGGTTTACAACCCGAAGGCCGTCATCCCCCACGCGGCGTCGCTGCATCAGGCTTGCGCCCATTGTGCAATATTCCCCACTGCTGCCTCCCGTAGGAGTCTGGGCCGTATCTCAGTCCCAGTGTGGCCGGACACCCTCTCAGGCCGGCTACCCGTCGTCGCCTTGGTAGGCCATCACCCCACCAACAAGCTGATAGGCCGCGGGCCCATCCCACACCGCAAAAGCTTTCCCCCACCAGGCCATGCGACCAGCAGGGTGTATTCGGTATTAGACCCAGTTTCCCAGGCTTATCCCAAAGTGCAGGGCAGATCACCCACGTGTTACTCACCCGTTCGCCACTCGAGCACCCCCGAAAGGGCCTTTCCGTTCGACTTGCATGTGTTAAGCACGCCGCCAGCGTTCGTCCTGAGCCAGGATCAAACTCTCCAAACAAAAACCCCCCACCAAAAGCAGGGCAGCATTCGAATCAGAAAAACCTGACCACTAGCAAAAAGACACCAAAAACTGGCATCAAAAAAACCACACCCCCACAAACGGGAAAAAATACGAGGATGCAGCAAAAAACAACAACAAAAACAAAACCACCAAACACACTATTGAGTTCTCAAACAACACCCCGCCGACCGCGCAACTCACCCGCGGCTCAAAGCCGCCGACTCGTAGTGCGGACGTAGAAGGAAGACCACCGAAGTGGAGTTTCCCTCTGGGACATCGCCGCGCTCTCCGGGCTAGCCGTGTCGCGGCGACGCGATTAAGTTACGCGACTGGAAACTTGGAGTCAAACAAGCTGCTAGAAGGCGTGTTTCGGCCGTCTCAAGATCAATCGAGCCGCTCGACGCCGGCGATGTTCCGCTTACCGCGACGCAGCACGAGCCACCGTCCGTGGAGGAAGTCCGAGGGTTGCGGCGTCCAGGCCTCGTCCTCGATTTTGGTGTTGTTGACGTACGCCCCGCCCTCGGCGATCGTGCGCCGCGCGGCGCCCTTGCTCGACACCAGGCCGCTGGCCACCAGAAGATCGGCGATCCCGTCCGGTGCTCCCGGCGTCAACTCCGCGATCGAGGTCTCCTGTAGAGCCGCGCGCAACGTGGCATCGTCCAATCGAGTCAGTTCGCCGCGTCCGAACAGGGCACCACTGGCATGCTCGACCGCCTCGGTGGCGTGCTCACCGTGCACCAGGGTGGTGAGCTCGCGGGCCAACCGCCGTTGCGCCGCACGCTGCTGCGGCCGCTCCGCGGTGGCAGCCTCCAGTTCGCCCAGCTCGTCGGCCGACAGGAAGGTGAACCAGCGCAGATAGCGGACGACATCGACATCAGCGGTGTTGACGAAGTACTGGTACCAGGCATACGGGCTGGTCATCTCGGGGTCCAGCCACAGGTTTCCACCACCGGTGGACTTGCCGAATTTGGTGCCGTCCGCGGAGGTCACCAGCGGAACCGTCAGCGCATGCACCGAGGCGGCCAACTTCTGGCGGACCAGCCGGACGCCGGCGATGATGTTGCCCCACTGGTCGGATCCGCCGATCTGCAGCACACACTGATGACGTCGATGCAACTCGACGAAGTCGTTGGCCTGCAACAGCATGTAGCTGAACTCCGTATAGGAGATGCCCTCACCTTCCAGGCGGCGCTTGACGGTGTCACGGTCGAGCATGACGTTGACCGAGAAGTGCTTGCCGATGTCACGCAACAGTTCGATCGCCGACATCGCACCGGTCCACTCCAGGTTGTTCTCGACGATGGCACCCGTTGGCGAGCTGTCGAAATCGACGAAGCGCTCGAGCTGCCCACGGATCCGGCTGGTCCATTCCTGGACGGTGTCGGTGGTGTTGAGCACTCGTTCGCCGGTTTCGCGCGGGTCGCCGATCAAGCCGGTCGCGCCGCCGGCCAGAACGATGGGCCGGTGGCCGGCCTGCTGAAACCGGCGCAGCGCCAGCAACGGCACCAGGTGTCCGGCGTGCAGGCTGGGCGCGGTGGGATCGAAGCCGGCGTACAGCGTGATCGCGTCCTTGACGGCCTCCGCGGCCAGCGCGTCGAGATCGGTGGACTGTGCGATCAGTCCACGCCAGCCCAGCTCTTCGATGATTTCAGCGCCCACGATCACCAATCTTCTCGCATCTGGATCCCAGGGTCCCGGCGGGCGCGGCCCGACTCAGTCGCTGGCGCCCGGCGCCGGAGCGCGAGGGCTGCGTCGATACGCCGAGACTTCCGCCCGCTCCGGCAGCCACAGCCGCCAGGGCCGGTCCGCCGCGTGGCTGACCCCGACACGAGGTCCAGAAGTCGCGTCGACGACGTCGCCGAGCTCGAGCCGAATCGGGCTATCGGGATCGAACAGGTCAATGCCGTTGTCAGCTAATCCAATTCCCAGGGCGGCGCAAAGATTTCCGGGTCCGCGGGCCAGTGCCCGAGACCGGATCGCCGGCCCACGCCGTGCCTGGGCGAGGTCGACCCCGGCGTCGATAGCCGCGGCCCGCAGCAGTACCGCCGCCGCGGTCCCGTCGTTGGCGCAGACCACGTTCGCGCAAACGTGGATGCCATGGCTGAGATAGGCATAAAGCCGGCCCGGCGGACCGAACATCACCGCGCTGCGCCCAGTCATGCCGCGATAGGAGTGCGCAGCGGCATCCGGCCACGGCCCGTCGGGCACGCCGCCATACGCCTCCACCTCGACGATCGTCGCCTCGACGCCGCGACCGATGAGCCTGGCGCCGACAAGCCGATGCGCCGCTTCGACCGGGTCGACCGCGAGTTGGTCAGCGCCCATCCGACAGATTCTGCCTTCGTCCCTTGACACGCGCCCGAGAGGGGCGAATTATTCATCAAATGATGACTTCATCACGCGATGAATTATTGCATGACCATCACCAGGCAGCGATCCACATCGACCATCTGCGCGTCATTCGCGGCAAACGCCCGGCGCTTCACGACTTCTCGGTCCGGGTGGCCCACGGCAGCATCACCGGCCTGCTGGGTCCGTCGGGCTGCGGAAAGACCACGCTGATTCGGAGCATCGTCGGCACCCAGATCATCGCGTCGGGCACCGTCGAGGTGCTCGGCTTGCCCGCTGGATCGCCTGCACTGCGTCATCGCATCGGCTACGTCCCGCAGAACCCCACGATCTACGACGACTTAAGGGTCATCGACAACGTCCGATATTTTGCGGCACTGTACGGCTTCGACAGTCGCGCCGTCGGGGCGGCGGTCGAACGGGTCGGGCTCGGTGATCACAGCACCGCCTACTGCGGCAACCTGTCCGGCGGCCAACGCACCCGGGTGTCCTTGGCGTGCGCTTTGGTCTGCCAGCCGGAGATGTTGGTGCTCGACGAGCCGACGGTCGGGTTGGATCCCGTGCTTCGGGCCAACCTGTGGGAGCAGTTCGACGAGTTGGCCCGCGGCGGAACCACATTGCTGGTGTCCAGCCACGTGATGGACGAGGCCGACCACTGCGGTGACCTGTTGCTCATGCGCGACGGACATCTGGTCGCTCACACCACCCCGACTCAACTACGAGAGGACACCGGATGTCGGTCACTGGAGGACGCATTCCTGTCGATCATTACGCGCCGAGCCGGTTAGGCCTGCGGGATCAGCTTAAACCGTTTGGCGCCACGACCTTTCGAATCCTGCGCCAATTAGGCGCTGACCCCCGCAGCATCGCGATGATTTTGTTTGTGCCTATTCTGGTGATCACGCTGATGTATTACATGTTCGAGAACGCGCCGCACCGACCGGGTACGCCAACCCCGTTCAACAACGCGTGTCTGATTCTGCTCGGCCTGTTTCCGCTGTTCTTGATGTTCATCATCACCTGCATCACCATGCAGCGCGAGCGCGCATCGGGGACGCTGGAGCGAATCCTGACCACCCCGCTGCGTCGGCTCGACCTGCTGATCGCTTATGGCACCGCGTTTTCGATCGCCGCGGCGGTTCAAGCCACTCTGGCCTGCGGCGTCTCGTTCTGGTTGCTCGGCTTCGACACCGCAGGAAGTCCACTGTGGGTATTCGTAATCGCGATCGTCAACGCAGTGCTCGGCGTCGGCCTCGGGTTGTTGTGTAGTGCGTTCGCGCGCACGGAGTTTCAGGCCGTGCAGTTCATCCCGCTGGTGATGGTGCCGCAGTTGCTGCTGGCCGGCATCATTGCCCCGCGCTCGATGATGCCGACCTGGCTGGAGTGGATCAGCAACGTGCTGCCGGCCAGCTATGCGCTGGAAGCCCTGCAACAGGTGGGCGCGCACACCGGCCTGACCGGCGTCGCGGTCCGGGACATCGCAGTCGTGCTGGGCTTCGCGCTCGCGGCGCTGTGCCTCGCCGCCGCAACACTGCGGCGCCAGACGCCATGACCAACTTCGGCCGCAAGAAACCGGGCCGGCCCGCCGGCAACTCGAACACTCGGGATCGCATCCTGATCAGTTCTCGAGAGCTGTTCGCCCGCAACGGGATCAAAAACACCTCGATCCGGTCGGTGGCGGCGGCGGCCGGCGTCGACTCGGCGTTGGTGCATCACTACTTCGGCACCAAAGAGCAGTTGTTCGCCGCGGCGATCCATATCCCGATCGACCCGATGGATGTGATCGGCCCGCTGCGCGAAGTGCCGGTAGACGAACTCGGCCACCGAATACCCTCAGTTTTGTTGGCGCTGTGGGACTCCGAGATCGGCGCCAGCTTCATCGCTACGCTCCGATCAATTCTCGCGGGCTCCGAAGCCAACCTCTTCCGTAGCTTCATCGAGGACGTGATCGGTGTCGAAGTCGGCCCGCGGGTCGACAGTCCGCCCGGCAGCGGAATCATCCGAACCCAGTTCGTCGCTTCACAATTGGTCGGCGTCGTCATGGCGCGCTACATCCTGGAGCTCGAGCCCTTCGCGTCATTGCCCGCGCAGCAGGTCGCGGAAACGGTCGCGCCCAACCTGCAGCGCTACCTCACTGGGGAGCTGCCGGAGTTCCCCTCGCGATGAGCCGGGCATGCTCGTCGTCGCCGACCTCGACCGCCTCGTCCACCAGCAGAACCGGAATACCGTCCTCGATCCGGTAGGCCCGCCGGAGGCGAGGGTTGTAAAGCACCTGATCAACCAGAATCAGCGGCCCACGATCCGACGGACACACCAGGATTTTCAGTAAGGTCTCGTCGATCACGTTGGCTCCCACTGTCATTGCGCGCTCGATAGCTCTGCACGCGCCGGACCGGTCAACCGCCGGAACTGATTGCTGTCGGCGTCGAATATCCAGGCATGCCTGCCTGCCTTGGGAATGCCGGCCGCCCGCAGGGGGCTGACGGTCGGACGATAGGTCGCGCTGAGCGTCAGCTGCGGCACGACGTGCACGATGTCAGGACCGAGCCCGAACGGCATGGCAGCGATGGCCTCGGTGAGGTCAGCCGCGGTGATCGTCGCACCAGGGCGCGTCGTCACCGCGGCGACCGCCACCTGCTGCCCGTCCATCGCCACCCCATAGGTCGCCGCGAGGTTCACCGCGGGAATCAGTCCCAGTGCGTCGGTGACCGGTTCGCAGTAGACGATGCCGCGCGCGGTGTGGACGGTCGAGCCGCGGCGGCCGACCAACCAGTAGTCGCCCTCGGTGTCGCGACGGAACAGATACTCGGTGGAGATCCAGGTGTCGGCCGGAGCGAAGACGCCGCGCTTCACCGACGCCGTGGGATCGATCGGCCCCCGCGGCTCGGCCAGCAGGACGCCGACTTCGTTGGCTTCCGGGATGCGGACCAGCCCACGCTCGTCCTCCAGGATCAGGTCGTGCTCGGGGTCGTAGGCTCCGAGCTCGGCGCGCCCGGCACCAGGCAGCGGCCGGCCCTTGCTGCCGATCTTGGCGCCCGAGACGTTGGCCAACACCGCGTGGCCATCGGTGGTCGCGAAGAACTCGACCACATGGGCCGGTGCGAACACGTCCGCGATCCGCTGCCACAAGCTCGGTCGGCATACCCGAGCCGATGAACAACCGGATCGGGTGTGTCGTGCAACACGAAATCTGGATCGTCGAGACATCGCTCAACATCGCCCAGGTATAGGAGACAACGGTGACGCCGTACTGACGGACCTCGGCGGCGAACGGTCGGGGCGCAATCCGCGCGACAGCGCGATCCGGGTACCACCGACGACTGCTCCGCCGAGGCTGACCAGTAGCCCGGATTCGTGGTGCAACGGCGTGAGGCAGTACACCGTGTCGGTGCGGTCGAGCGAGGCGGTCGAGGCGGTGCCGAACGCCGACAACGCCCAACGGTAGTTGGTGATCTGCTTGGCGACGAGTTGACCGCTTGCGGTGCTGAACGCGATGAAGGCGATGTCGCGCGCATAACCCGGGTTCGACCGGTACCAGGCCGGCAACTCGACAGCGTCGGGGTCGATCTGCTCCATGTCGATGACATTGGCGTCGTCGGGCAGGTGCAGGTCGCGAGACTCGCCGCCGCCGAGCACCAGAATCTGCTCCGGCAATTGCCGGGCGGTCTCCAAATGGGCGGGGTCGGTGATGATCTCGGTCACTCCCCCGAGCCGCACCGACGCGGCCAAGTCGGTGTCGGGTTTGAGCAGGACCGCGACGGCGCCCAGCCGCGACAACGCGGCGATGGCCACCAGCGCGCTCGGCCGGGTCTCCATCAGCACGCCGACGTGCTCGCCCTGACGCACACCGACCGCGATCAGACCCCGAACCACGTTGTCGATGCGTCGGTTCACCGCTTCGTAGGTGTGCACCCGGCCGTCGAAAAGCAGGAATTCGCCGTTGGGAGCGTCGTGTGCCTGCTCACCGATGATGCGGCCCAATGAGATCCGAGTGTGGTCGTTGATCTGGCCGAGCCGGACCAGGCGAGGCAACGTCCGCACGGTCTCGACGGCCAGCGTGCGCATGGACTTGTTCGCAGCAACGACCGCGCCGGCCGCTCCCGGGCCATCGTCAGCGCCACTTCGGAGGCCTCACCCAGCCCGTGCAACACCCGGGAGCTGAGCGCGACACCTCGGTCGGAGGGCTCGTCCGGCTGGTCGGCCATCGGGAAGATGTCGGTCGGCTTCTTGCCGTCCCCGGAAATCCACAGCACCCAATCGGCGACGGTCGGCCAGGATTCGTGTGCCGCTTTCGATCCGACGACCAGACCGAAATGCCCTGTCCGGATAAGGTATTCGTAGACCTCGGCATTGGGCGCAGCGCGCCGGATGCCACGCACCGCCGCCGGCTGGCCGATGTCGTCGACCTCGCCGACGAAGGCCAGGATCGGGCAGGTGATGTCGGTCAGCGTCACGAGTTGGCCGTTGATGGCGAAGCCGCCGGTCATCATCCGGTTATGCGCGACGAACTGCTTGAGCAGTTCGGAGATCGCCGGGCCCGACCAGGCGATCCAGCCCTCGGACTCCAGGAACCGGCGCTGGGGCTCGCGCGGCAGCAGCGCCTCGCGGTCGTGCAGTTGGCGGACGAAGTCGATCCGCGCCTTCGCCGTCTTGAGCGGGTCAAGCATCTGAAAACCGGTGCGCGCCAACCATCCTGGGATGTCGAACCGGTTGAAGACGTGATCGGCCATGAAGTCGGCGACGCCGGCGGCCAAGTTCGGCGGCAGGCCCATCGGCAGGGCGGCCAGGGTGTCGACCGGCGAGCCGAACGTCACGATGCTGGCGATGCTCTTGGAACGCCGGTAGGCGGCGGCCTGATAGCAGAACATGCCGCCCTGCGAGTAGCCGGTCAGGTGGACGTCGCGTCCGGTGGTGTCTTCACAGTGTCGATCGCTTCGCTCAGCGCGACGACGTGGTCGGCCAGGTTGCGTCGCATCCCGCCTTCGATCTTGTCGGGCGAGCCGAAGTCGATCACCCAGGGATCCAACCCGGCCGCATGCAGAATGCCGACCGCGCCCTCCTCCCGAGTGACGTCCCACATGTTTGCCGACATCATCATCGGGTGCACCAGCAGCACCGGTCGGCCCGCTTGCGGGTGCCCCGGCCGGCTGTCCGGCGGGAAGTAGCGTCGAAGCTTGTACATCGCGGTGCTCTCGACGGTCTGCGACGGCGACGGCGAGTTGCCGGTTTCCAGCCCACCGAGTCGCAGAACTTCGAGTCCGTTCTGCGCCGTAGCCACTAGGCGCTCAACCGGCCGGGTGACCGCTGAAAACTTCAGATCCATGCCGCCGCTCCCTCGAAACGAAGACCATGTTGTGCTGCGCGTGGGCCTGACAGCGCGCTCATCATGGCACATCGCGCGGGGTGCGCCCGTTGCTTTGATCACGGTGCCGGTCCTCATCCCAGCCTAGTGGTCCGCCTGCCGAAGGGCCGCTGCGCGGCGTACGTCTAGGGTCGGCCCGGTGGCACACCTGCTGGGCGCCGAGGCGATCCACCTCGAATACCCGACTCGGGTCGTCTTCGATTCAACGACCGTGGGGGTCAACGACGGCGACCGCATCGGCGTCGTCGGGCGCAACGGCGACGGCAAGTCCAGTTTGCTGGGCCTGCTCACTGGACAGGTGCGCCCGCACGCCGGACGTGTCACCTGGCGCAGCGGACTGCGAGTCGGGGCGCTGAGCCAGGCCGACAATCTCGACGCGGATGCCACGGTGGGATGGACGCTGGTCGAAGACCGAGCAGACCATGAGTGGGCCGGCGATCCGCGGATCCGTGACGTGGTCAGCGGCCTGGTGTCCGACATCGCCTGGGACGCGAAGGTCGGCACCCTCAGCGGCGGACAGCGCCGACGCGTCCAGTTGGCGGCCCTGCTGATCGGCGACTGGACGTCATCGTCCTCGACGAGCCGACCAACCATCTCGACATCGAGGGCATCACCTGGCTGGCGGCTCATCTTCGTGAGCGGTGGGCGCGCAATACCGGCGGGCTGCTGCTGGTGACCCACGACCGGTGGTTCCTGGACGCAGTGGCCACCACCACGTGGGAAGTGCACGACGGGCTCGTGGAGCCGTTCGAGGGCGGCTACGCCGCGTACATCTTGCAGCGTGTCGAACGCGACCGGATCGCCGCCGTCGCGGAATCCAAGCGGCAGAACCTGATGCGGAAAGAGTTGGCATGGCTGCGTCGCGGCCCGCCAGCCCGAACGTCGAAGCCCAAGTTCCGGATCGACGCGGCGAATCAGTTGATCGACGATGTGCCGCCATTGCGCGACACGGTCGAGTTGGCCAAGCTCGCCACCGCGCGACTCGGCAAGGACGTCATCGATCTACTCGACGTGTCGGTCTCGTTCGACGACCGGACGGTGCTGCGCGACGTGGAGTGGCGAATCGGTCCGGGCGAACGCACCGGAATCGTCGGCGCCAATGGAGCCGGCAAGTCGACGGTGTTGGCGCTCATCACCGGTGCGGTCCAGCCCAACAACGGGAGAGTCAAGCGCGGCAAGACAGTTCGGCTGGGAATGCTCGACCAGCGTGGCGAGAGTTGGTACCGCTGGCCGGCGACCGGGTAGCCGACGTGCTGGGCCGGCTACGCAGTGGCTACGAGGTCGACGGCCGAGAAGTGAGCCCGCCCAGTTGTTGGAGCGACTCGGATTCGCGGGCGATCAGCTCTCCGCCCGCGTCAGCGAATTGTCGGGCGGCCAGCGGCGCCGCTTGCAACTGATGCTCACGCTGCTCGCCGAACCCAACGTGCTGCTGCTCGACGAGCCCACCAACGACGTCGACACCGACATGCTGGCCGCCACCGAAGACCTGCTCGACTCCTGGCCGGGAACATTGATCGTGGTCTCGCACGACCGCTACTTGCTCGAGCGGGTGACCGACCAGCAGTACGCGATCCTGGATGGCCGGCTGCGGCACCTGCCGGGTGGCATCGACGAGTACCTGCGACTGGCCGGGCAGGCACACCGGCAGCCGGCCACTCTCGCGGCGGCCGCCGGGCCGGCGGACCCACGGGAGCTCTCCGGCGCCGAATTGCGCGCCGCACAGAAGGAGCTGGCCGCCATTGACCGCAGGCTGGCACGGCTGGCCGAGCAAATCGCAGCCCAGCACCAAGTACTGGCCGCGCACGATCAATCTGACCACATGGGTATCACCCGACTCACCGAGAAATTGCGTCGTCTGGAAAACGATGTTGCCGAGCAGGAGCACCGCTGGATGGAGGTCTCCGAACTTCTCGAGTGAGTTTTCCCATGAAACCGGTGGAAATTTCGCGAAGATTCGAAGCTCGAGGGTTGCGCGGGAGGTTGACCGCCAGCTGATCGCCCCGACTCTCTTCGACCGGCGTGCCGCGACCATTGCCCAGTCGGTGATCGAATTGGCCGAGGAGTTCGACATCGCCAGCGTCGCCGAGGGAATCGAGAACCAGGAAGCGGCGTTGTGGCTCCGACGATTCGGCTGCGACGTCGTGCAGGGCAACTATTACTGCGGTCCGCTGCCGGCCGGCGAGATCCCGTCCGTTCCCTCGGTGCGCGCGCGCAAAGCCGAGTAGCCCGTCACCGGCGCAGCCGCGAGCGAAGTCGCTCGGCGCTCGCTTGCACCGAGTCACGTTGGCGGGCCACTTGAGAAGGTGCGGTACCGCCCCGGGCGTCTCGTGAGGACACCGACCCCTCGATCGTGAGAACCTCACGAACCCGCGGGGTGAGGGCGTCGCTGATAGCCGACAGCTGATCGTCGGTCAGTTCTTCGAGCCCGACGCCGAGCTTCTCCGCGACCTGAACCGCGGCGCCCGCGGCCTCGTGCGCGTCCCGAAATGGAACGCCTTGGCGCACCAGCCATTCGGCGATGTCGGTGGCCAGGGTGTAGCCCGCGGGAGCCAGCGCAGCCATCCGCTCGAGGTCGAAAGTCAGGCTGCCGATCAAACCGGTCATCGCCGGCAGCAGCAGCTCCAGCTGCGCGACCGAGTCGAACACCGGTTCCTTGTCCTCTTGCAGGTCGCGGTTGTAGGCCAGCGGCTGAGCCTTGAGCGTCGCCAACAGCCCCGCCAGGTTTCCGATCAGCCGACCCGATTTACCGCGCGCCAGCTCGGCGATGTCGGGGTTCTTCTTCTGCGGCATGATCGAACTGCCCGTCGACCACGAGTCATGCAGGGTGACATAGCCGAATTCCGTTGAGCTCCAGAGAATCACATCTTCGGCCAACCGCGACATGTCGACGCCGATCATCGCGAAGACGAACGCCGCCTCGGCGGCGAAATCCCGTGCGGCGGTGGCGTCGACGGAGTTTTCGGCGGCCGCCGTGAAACCGAGACTGGCGGCGATCGCGTCGGGATCCAGGCCCAGCGACGATCCGGCCAGCGCGCCCGAGCCGTAGGGCGACAGAGCCGTGCGCGCATCGAGGTCGACGAGCCGGTCGACATCGCGCAGCAACGGATGCGCATGCGCCAGCAGATGGTGTGCCAACAGGATTGGCTGAGCGGATTGCAGGTGCGTCTTGCCCGGCATGATGGCGTTCGGATGTGCCGCTGCCTGCGCCGCCAGCGCCGCCACGAGGTCCAGGACGCCATCGGCGACCCGCCGGAGCGCGTCGCGCAGCCACATTCGAAACAGGGTGGCTACCTGATCATTTCGCGATCGCCCGGCCCGCAGTCGGCCACCCAGGTCGGGTCCGACCCGGTCGATCAGACCCCGTTCCAGGGCGGCGTGCACGTCTTCGTCGGTGACCACCGGGCCGAAGCTGCCATCGGCGACGTCGTCGCCCAGGCTGTCCAGGCCGGCCAACAGCCCGTCACGCTGCTCGGTGGTCAACAACCCGGCGTTGAACAACACCTGCGCGTGTGCTTTGGACGCGACGACGTCGTAGGGCGCCAGCACCCAGTCGAAGTGGGTCGAGCGGCTCAGAGCGGTCAGCGCGTCCGACGGACCGTCGGCGAACCGACCGCCCCACAGCGAACCCTCGTTAGTGCTCAACCGGCCGGTCTCCCCGCTGAGAGTGCAGGTCACGGCGCGCGGCGAGCTTGGACGACAACCCGTGCACGTGGACGAAACCCTTCGCCATGGATTGGTCGAAGGTGTCACCCTCGTCGTAAGTGGCCAGGTTGAAGTCGTAGAGCGACTCCGCGCTGCGGCGGCCGTTGACGGCAATGTGGCCGCCGTGCAACACCATTCGGACCTCACCAGTGACGTGCTGCTGAGTGTTGGCGACGAAGGCTTCCAGCGCCTTCTTCAACGGCGAGTACCACAGTCCGTCGTACACCAACTCCGCCCAGCGCTGGTCAGTGTGCCGCTTGAACCGGCCCAGCTCGCGCTCCAGCGTCACGTGCTCGAGCTCGGTGTGCGCGGTGATGAGCACCATCGCCCCCGGGGCCTCGTAGATTTCCCGGCTCTTGATGCCCACCAGCCGGTCCTCGACCACGTCGAGGCGCCCGACACCCTGTGCCCCGGCGCGGCGGTTGAGTTCCTCGATGGCCTGCAGCACCGACACGGACCGGCCGTCGATGGTGACCGGGACACCGCGCTCGAAGCCAACGATCACTTCATCCGGGGTGTTCCAGTTGACGGTCGGGTCTTCGGTGTAATCGTAGACGTCCTTGGTGGGCGCATTCCAAAGGTGTTCCAGGAAGCCCGTTTCCACGGCACGACCCCACACGTTCTGGTCGATGGAGAACGGTGAGCGTTTGGTGACATTGATCGGGATGGCGTTCTCTTCGGCGAACGCGATGGCCTTCTCCCGAGTCCACGCATAGTCGCGGACCGGCGCGAGCACCTCGAGATCTGGTGCCAGCGAGGCGAATCCGACCTCAAAGCGAACTTGGTCGTTGCCCTTACCCGTACACCCGTGGGCAACGACACTGCCGCCGTGCTCGCGGGCGGCCGCCACCAGATGCTTGGCGATCAGCGGACGACTGATCGCCGACACCAGCGGATAGCGGTCCATGTAGAGGGCATTAGACAGGATGGTTGGCAGGCAGTACTCGTCGGCGAATTCGTCGCGGGCGTCGACGACGACGGCTTCCACCGCACCGCAGTCGAGCGCGCGCTGACGCACCAGGTCCATGTCTTCACCGCCCTGCCCGAGGTCGATCGCGACAGCGACGACCTCTTGACCGGTCTCCTTGCCGATCCAGCTGATCGCCACCGAGGTGTCCAAACCGCCGGAATACGCCAAGATGACGCGCTCGGACATGGGTTGATCTCCTTTTGGTCGTACGGTTACGTGAGGTTTTGGATCAGGGTTGCGAGTTCTGCGCCGGTCATCGGCTCGCGGGCCGCCACAAAGATGGTGTCATCCCCGGCGATGGTCCCGACCACGTAGGGCAGTGCGGCCCGGTCGATGGCGCTGGCCAAGTAGTCCGCGGCACCGGGCGGGGTGCGCAGCACGGCCAGGTTGCCGGTGGCGTCGGTGGACACCAGCACCTCGCTCAACAGCCGGGACAACCGGGCGGTGCCCCCGGACACGCCGCGCAGCGGGCTGCCGTCCTCGGGCACCACGTAGACACCGACTCCGCCGTCGGCGCCGCGTAGCTTCACCGCGCCGAGCTCTTCCAGGTCGCGCGACAACGTGGCCTGGGTGACGTCGACGCCGTCGGCGGCCAGCATCGCAGCCAACTCGCTCTGGCTGCGGACCTCGGCCGACGACAGGATCGCCACGATGCGGGCTTGTCGCCCGACGCGGTGATCTCGGCGTCGTCTTGCTCGGGCTCATTGCGCCGCTCCTCCGGCGCCGCTCATGCGGTGCGGCTTCAGGTCGCCGGCGCGCAGTCATGGGTGGCGTTCCAGCAGCCACACCAGCAGCGCTTTCTGCGCGTGCAGTCGGTTCTCGGCCTCGTCCCACACGGCGCTGTGCGGTCCGTCGATCACCTCGTCGGTGATCTCGTGGCCGCGGTGAGCCGGAAGACAATGCAGTACAACAACTTCCGGGTCGGCCTTGGCCAACAGCGTCGGCATTGAGCTGGAACGGTCGGAACGGCCGTACTCGATCCAGCCCGTCGTCCTCCTGGCCCATCGATGTCCAGGTATCGGTGACCAGCACGTCGGCCCCGGACGCCGCGGCGATCGGGTCGTCGGTGACGGTGACCGAGGCCCCAGTGTCCGCGGCCCGGTGCTCGGCAGCGGCGATGAACAACGGATCGGGTGCGAAACCCGTTGGCGCGGCGACTGTGACGTGCATGCCGGCGGTCACCCCGCCGAGCATCAGCGAGTGCGCCATGTTGTTGGCACCGTCACCGAAAAACGACATCCGCAGCCCGCGCAGCGATCCCTTGCGTTCGGCGATCGTCTGCAAATCGGCCAGCACCTGGCAGGGGTGGAACTGGTCGGAGAGCGCGTTGACGATCGGCACGGTCGCGGTTTCGGCCATCGCGCTCAGCCGAGCCTGGCCGTAGGTGCGCCACACGATGGCATCGACGTAGCGGGACAACACCTTCGCGGTGTCCTGCAGCGTCTCCTCGCGGCCCAGCTGGGTGCTGCGGCCGTCGACCACGACGGCGTGCCCACCGAGTTCGGCGATACCGACCTCGAAGGAGAATCGGGTGCGGGTGGAGTTCTTGTCGAAGATCACCGCGACGCCCGCGGGCCGTCCAGCGGGCGACGGCTGAACGGGTCCTTCTTCAGCTCGGCGGCCAACTGCAGGACGTCGGCCTGCTCGTCCGGCGTCAGATCGTCGTCGCGCAGGAAGTGTCGCGTCATGTGGCCCCCTCGGCGGTGTCCAGGATGCTCGGCAACGCCGTGACGAACGTGTCGAGCTGATGCTCGGTGATGGTCAGGGCCGGCGCCAACCGGATGACGTCGGGTGCGGGCGCATTGACCAGGAAGCCGGCCGCGCGGGCGGACGCCTCGATCTCTTTCGCCCCTGGAGCCGCGAGGACGATCCCGCAGAGCAGTCCGCGGCCGCGGACGTGGTCGATCGCCGGGTGCTGTAGCGAGTCGATGTTCTGGTGCAACGTCTTTCCGAGTTCCCCGGCCCGTCGTACGAGGTCGTCCTCGGCGATCACCCGCAGTACGGCCAGCGCCGCCGCCGCACAGATCGGGTTGCCGCCGAAGGTGCTGCCGTGCAGGCCGGGCGTCAGCAGTTGCGCGGCCCGGCCGGTCGCCAGGCAGGCACCGATCGGCAGGCCCCCGCCGAGACCCTTGGCCATCGTGACGACGTCGGGGGTGACGCCGTCGTGCTGATGGGCGAAAAACGTTCCGGTGCGGCCCATCCCGGTCTGCACCTCGTCGAGAACCAACAGCGCGCCGTGGCGGGCGGTGATGTCGCGGGCCGCAGCCAGGTAGCCGTCCGGGGGAACGACGATGCCGCTCTCCCCCATGATCGGCTCGAGAAACACCGCGGCGGTGTCGTCATCGACCGCGGCCGCCAGCGCGTCGGCGTCGCCATAGGGCACATGGGTGACGTCGCCGGGCAGCGGCGCGAACGGCGCCTGCTTGCTCGGCTGGCCGGTCAGGGCCAGGGCACCCATCGTCCGGCCGTGAAAACCACCTTGGGCCGCAACCAGTTTCGTCCGACCGGTCAGACGCGACAGCTTGAATGCGGCCTCGTTGGCCTCGGTCCCGGAATTGCAGAAGAACACCCGGGTCTCGGCGTCGGCACCCAGCAGACCGGCCAGCGCCTCGGCCAGCGCGATGCCAGGTTCGGCGGCATACAGATTCGACGTGTGCCCCAACGTCGACATCTGTCGCGTGACGGCCTCGAGGATGGCCGGGTGGCCGTGGCCCAGGATGTTGACGGCGATGCCACCGAGCAGATCGAGGTAGGACTTACCGTCCGCGTCGGTGACCACCGCTCCGCTACCGCTGGCCAGCGCGACCGGTGGAACGCCGTAATTGTTCATCATCACCGCGGACCACCGCTGCTGAATGGCTTCGGTGCTGGTCATGCGCTCACCACCTTCGTTCCGGAGCCTTCGTCGGTGAGCAACTCCACCAGCACACAATGCTCCACCCGGCCGTCGATGACGTGCGCACTGGGCACCCCGCCCTTCACCGCGTGCAGGCAGGCTTCGACTTTGGGGATCATGCCGCTTTCCAGTGTCGGAAGGAGTTGCGTCAATGTGGCCGTGTCGATTTCGCTGACCAGCGAGGCTTTGTCGGGCCAACTGGTGTAGAGGCCTTCGACATCGGTCAGCATCAGCAGCTTCTCGGCTCCCAGTGCCTCGGCGAGCGCCCCGGCGGCGGTGTCGGCGTTGATGTTGTGGACCACGCCGTCGACGTCGGGCGCCAGTGTCGACACCACCGGAATCCGGTTGGCGGCAATGAGATCCAGCACCACGGAAGGGTTGACCTCAGCGATGTTGCCCACCAGGCCGATGTCGGTGTCGATACCGTCGACGGTGACGCTGCGTCGCACGGCGGTGAACAGCTTCGCGTCTTCGCCGGTGATGCCGACCGCGTATGGTCCGTGTGCGTTGATCAGGTTGACCAGTTCGCGGCCGACCTGGCCGAACAACACCATCCGCACCACGTCGAGCACCTCCGGTGTGGTTACCCGGAATCCGCCTTTGAAGTCGCCGGCAATGCCCAGTCGTTCGAGCATGGCGCTGATTTGGGGGCCACCGCCATGGACCACGACCGGGCGGATGCCGCAGTTGCGCAGAAAGGCCATGTCGGCGGCGAATTCGCGCCGGAGCGTGTCGCTGGTCATCGCGTTGCCGCCGTATTTGACCACCACGATCTTGCCGTACAACGCGGTGAGCCACGGCAGAGCTTCGGCCAGTACCTGCGCCTTGACATCGGTGGAGATCATGAGGAATACGCCGAGTTCTCTTCGACGTAGGCGTGCGACAGGTCGGTGGTCCGGATGGCCGCTTGGGCCGTGCCGACGCCGAGGTCAACCATCACGTCGATGTCGGTCGCCGACAGGTCCACCTCGCGGGCTCCCGGCGTTCCGGCGCCGTCGATGCAGACCGCGGAACCGTTGAATGACACGCGGATCCGGTCGGGGTCGAGCTCTACGGGCGCCATGCCGACGGCTGCCAGGACACGTCCCCAGTTCGGGTCGGAGCCGAACAGCGCAGTCTTGACCAGGCTGTCACGCGCGATGACGCGGGCCGCGGTGACCGCCTCGTCTTCGGTCAGCGCACCGGTCACCCGGATCGTGACGCGCTTGGTGACGCCCTCGGCGTCGGCCTGTAGTTGGGCGCACAGATCGTCGCAAGCCCGCAGCACCGCGTCGTCGAATTCGGCTTGGCTGGGTGTGATTTCGCTTGCACCCGACGCCAACAACAGCACGGTGTCGTTGGTCGAGCAGGCACCGTCGATGTCGAGCCGGTCGAACGTCTTCGCGGTGGCGCGGCGCAGCGCCTGCTCGAGCGCTTTGGCGTCGACGGCGGCGTCGGTAGTGAGGACGCACAGCATGGTGGCCAGCGACGGGGCCAGCATGCCGGCGCCTTTGGCCATGCCGCCGACGGTCCAGTTGTCCGGATGATGCAGCGCAACCTGTTTAGGCACGGTGTCGGTAGTCATGATGGCCTTGGCAGCCTCGTCGCCGCCGGTGATGCCGCCGGCCATCTCGTGCACCAGGTTCACGACTCCGGCAAGTACCTTGTCCATCGGCAGCCGGTCGCCGATCAGGCCGGTGGAGCAGACGGCGACCTCGATCGCTCCGGTCTCGGTGCCCCACTCGGACAGCGCCGCGGCCAGTGCTTCGGCGGTGGCATGGGTGTCCTGGAACCCGCCGGGGCCCGTACAGGCGTTGGCGCCACCGGAATTGAGCACCACCGCGCGAAGCTGCCCGTCGGTGAGCACCTGGCGGGTCCACAACACCGGCGCCGCCTTGACCTGGTTGCGGGTGAACACCCCAGCGGCCGCGTGGTCGGGTCCTTCGTTGAACACCAGCGCGAGGTCGAGATTGCCGGATACCTTGATGCCCGCGGCGATGCCGGTGGCCCGGAAGCCGGCCGGCGCGGTCACGCCTTGAGTGCGGATCAGTGGCGCGACGTTCGCGACGTCACTCATGGCGCCACGCCGACTACCGAAAGGCCTTCGGACTCAGGCCAATTCAGTGCAAGGTTCATCGACTGCACGGCGGCACCCGCGGTGCCCTTGACCAGGTTGTCGATGGCCGCGATCGCGATGAAGGTGGATGCGTCCTCGTCCACCGCAATCGCGATCTGTGCCGCGTTGCTGCCGACCACCGAGCCGGTGCGCGGCAGTTGCCCCTCGGGCAGCAGGTGCACGAAAGGCTCGTCGTGGTAAGCCTTTTCGTAGGCCTCCCGGAACTGTGACACTCTGACGTGGTGCGCGCGGTACAGGTGGCCAAAATGCCGCGGGTGGTCGGGATCAGGACCGGCGTGAACGACACCGTCACATCGCGGTCAGTGACCTGACGCAGCCCCTGTGCGATTTCGGGTGTGTGGCGGTGCGTCCCGGCGATGTTGTAGGCCCGCGCCGACCCGATGACCTCCGCACCGAGCAGGTCGACTTTCGCGGCCCGACCGGCGCCGGACGTACCGCTGACCGCGACGACGGAGACGGCGGGCTCGATGAGGTCGGCTGCCACGGCGGGAAACAGCGCCAGGACCGCGGCGGTGGGATAGCAACCGGGGACGGCAATACGGCGCGCGTTGCGCAGCGCGTCGCGGTTGCCGGGCAACTCGGGCAGCCCGTAGGGCCAGCTACCGGCGTGCGGCGAGCCGTAGAAGCGCTCCCACGCGGCCGCGTCGCTCAATCGGAAATCGGCGCCGCAGTCCACCACCAAGGTCTGCGGGCCGAGTTGCTCGGCCAGGGCCGCCGAGTGTCCGTGCGGCAAACCCAGAAATACCACGTCGTGGCCGTCGAGCACCTCGAGCTCGGTGGGCTCGAGCACCCGCTGGGCCATTGGCAACAGATGCGGATGATGCTCGGCGAGCGTGGTGCCGGCGCTGGCGGCGGCCGTGAGCGCGCCGATCGTCAGCCGTCCGTCGTGGTAGGCCGGATGCGCGAGCAATAGCCGCAGGATCTCGCCGCCCGCATAGCCGCTGGCCCCGGCCACGGCCACGCGTATCGCCTCGGTCATGAGACCCATCGTTGCATGACTATGCACGCCTGTGCAAACTCATTCTTTGTCTTTTGTCAGCCACGTAAAGCCGCGCCGACCCGTTCCGCCGCGCGGCTCACCGCGGCGTCCCGGGCCGCGCTGGCCTCGTCTTCGGTGAGGGTGCGGTCGGCGGCCCGGAACCGCAGCGCAAACGTCAGCGACTTGCGGTTCTCGCCGACCTGGGGGCCAGTGAAGACGTCGAACAACCGCACCTCTTCGAGCAACTCCCCTGCGCCTTCGCGGACGGCATCCGCCACGGTCTGCGCGGGGACCTCGGCGTCTACGACCAGGCTGACGTCCTGAAAGACCGCGGGAAACGGGGAGACCCGCGGCGCGGGGAGCACCTCGACGATCGGGATCGCGTCCAGGTTCAGCTCGACCGCGCAGGTGCCTTTCGGCAGGGCGGACCGTTCGATCACCGCGGGGTGCAGCTGGCCGGCATGCCCGATCACGACGTCTCCGATCAGCACCTCGGCGCACCGGCCGGGATGCCACGGCAGGTACTGCGCGGCGCGGAGCGTCACGTCAATTCCGCTGGCGCGGGCGATGATTCGGACCACCTCGAATGCGTCGGCGGCGTCGGCGCGACGGCCCCCGCCCCACGGGCCGCGCGGCTCCCTCAGCCCCGTCAGCACCGCGGCGACATGCTGCGGTTGCCGCGGCAGCGATGCGTCGAGCGCGGCGATCTCGTCGTCGGTGGGGCGTCGGTGCACCGGGATGACCTCGACACCCCTGGTCTGATCTGTCGGCTGCACCACCTGCTCGATCGCGAACAGTGCGACATCGACGATGCCGCGAGAGACGTTGCGCGACAACGCCTCGAGCAGTCCGGGCAGCAGCGTCGGTGGCCAGGTGCGGCCGGTCGGCCTCCAGGGGGTTGAGCACCCGCTGGTGTGCCGTCGCAGATCGTCGGCGGCCAATCCCCAGGCGTCGAACATGGCCGCCGGCAGGAACGGCGTCGGGAGGATTTCGACGTAGCCCGACAGTGCCAGCGACTTGCCGATCGCGCGGCGGCGAAGCTGAACGGCGGACAGTCCACGGCCGGCCGGAGCCGGGGCAACACCGAAGGAATGGCTTCCAGCCCCTCCAACCGCAGCACCTCCTCGACCAGATCGGCCTGCTGCAACAGATCCGGACGCCAACTGGGCGGCGTGACGATCAGGCCGTCGCCGCCGTCGTCGACCTCGGCGCCGATCTGCGTCAGCCGTCGAATCGTCGTCCCCGGGCCATAACTCACCCCCGCAATCCGATCGGGCAGGTCCGCCGCGAGCTGAATCGGCGGTAGCGACCAGTCGCTCCGGGGTGGGTCACCGCGCCAGTCGGTCAGGGTCGGCGATACCGTGCCGCCGGCGATCTCGGCAAGCAAGGTGGTGCAACGGTCAAGGGCGGCAATGGAAATGGCCGGATCGACCTCCCGCTCATACCGACGGGCCGCTTCGCTGGGCAGATGCAGCCGGCGGGCCGTCCGCGACACCGCGGCCGGTTCCCACACCGCGGCCTCCAGCAGCACGTCGGTGGAGTCGTCGCGCATTTCGGTGGTGCCCGAGCCCATCACACCGCCGATCGCGGCGGTCGCCACCTGGTCGACGATCAAGACGTCGGCCGGGTGGAGGGTGCGCTCGACGTCGTCGAGCGTCTCGACCTTCTCCCCCGGCCTGGCGAACCGCACCTCGAAGCCGCCGCTGATGCGGTTGAGGTCATGCGCGTGCATCGGATGACCGAGTTCGAGCATCACGTAGTTAGTGGCGTCGACGGCCGGTGAGATGGCCCGGATTCCGCTGAGCAGCAGGCGGCGCTGTAACCACCACGGCGACACCGCAGTTGGGTCGATGCCCGACACCGGGCGTAGCGCGAAGCGGCGAACCCCGGTCGCCGGCTGCACGGTCAGCGGCCAGGCCTCACCGTCGGCCGGTAGCGCGGGAACGTCGGCGGGATCGACGAAGTCGAGGTCGTACGCGCAGGCGATCTCACGGGCCAGGCCGCGCACCGACATGCAGTAGCCGCGGTCCGGAGTGATCGCGAGGTCGAACACCACATCATCGAGTCCGAGCACCTCGACTCCGGCGGCGCCCGGCTCGGCGGTCCCGGGCGGTAACACCAGGATGCCGGAATGGTCAGCGGCCAAACCGAGTTCGGCGGCCGAGCAGATCATGCCGTCGGAGGTATGGCCGTAGGTCTTGCGGGAGGCGATGTGGAAGCCGCCGGGCAGCGTGGTGCCCGGCAAGGCCACCACGACAAGATCACTAACCGCGAAGTTCGTTGCACCGCAGACTATTTCACGCAGCTGCTGCTCGCCCACGTCGACCTTGCAGGCGCGGATCGGTTTCTTGAACTCGGTGAGCTCGTCGATCTCGGCGACGCGACCGACTGTCAGCGGACCCGCCACCGGGCCGAGCGTGATCGACATCTTCGACTTCGTGGCCGATGCGGACGAGCGCCTGCTCGAGGTCGGCGGGGGCCACATCCCACCCGGGAGCGCCGGCGCTGACGACCTCACGCAGCCAGCTGTAGGGAAGCCGCATCAGGCACCGACCCCGAACGGCAGCGAGAAGCGCACGTCGCCTTCGACCATGTCGCGCATGTCGGAGATTCCGTTGCGGAACTGCAGAGTGCGCTCCAGGCCCATGCCGAAGGCAAAGCCCGAGTACTCGTTCGGGTCGATCCCGACCGCCCGCAACACATTTGGGTTGACCATGCCGCAGCCACCCCATTCGACCCAGCCGGCGCCGCCCTTCTTGTTCTCGAACCAGACGTCGACTTCCGCCGACGGCTCGGTGAACGGAAAGAAGTGCGGCCGAATCCTGGTGCGCGCCTGCGGGTCCGAACTCGGCACGGGCGAAAGCGTCGAGCGTTCCCCGCAGGTGCGCCATCGACAACCCGCGATCCACCGCGAGTCCTTCCACCTGATGGAAGACCGGCGTGTGGGTCGAATCGAGTTCGTCGGTGCGGAAGGTGCGGCCGATCGAGATCACGTAGACCGGCAGCGCGCGCTCCAGCAGCGCGCGGACCTGCACCGGTGAGGTATGGGTGCGCAACAACTGCCGGGACCCCTCTGGCGCGATATAGAAGGTGTCCTGCTCGCTGCGCGCGGGATGGTCGGCCGGGAAATTCAAGGCGTCGAAGTTGAATTGCTCGGTCTCGACCTCGGGTCCCTCGGCGAGTTCCCAGCCCATCGCGATGAAAGTGTCGGCGATGTGCTCGGCCAAGATCGTGATCGGATGGCGCGCCCCGGTCGGCTGCCGAGTCGAGGGCAACGTCACATCGATGCGTTCGGCGATCAGCACCTCGGCGTCCCGTTCGGCGCGCAACGCCGCCAACCGCTCGTCGTAGCTCTGCTGAACCTCGCCGCGAGACGTGTTGACCAGCCGTCCGGCATCGGCCCGCTCGGCCTTGGGCACCGAGCCCAGCGCCTGGCGGGCCAGCGCCACCGGTGAGCGGTCGCCGAGGTGCTCGGTCTTGGCGCGCGCCAACTCGTCGAGATCGGCCGCGGCCGCAAAAGCCTGCCGGGCCGCGTCGACCGCGGCGGTCAACGCCTCCGGCGACAGGGCTTCCGTTGACGGGGGCTGAGCACCCAACGCGGTGACACTCTCTTTCTAGCCGGGAAGATTGCGGGTGAGCGGCACGGCGTGCCGCGCAAATGCCGATCATATGTGGTCACGTCAGTGACTTTTCCAACCCGCCGTGCGCGCGTCAGCCGGGGAAGCGCAGCGGCGTGAGTATTTTCGTACGGGTGGTGACGCCCCAAGCTCCCGCGCGCATCCCGGCGCAGTACCTGCTGTCGCCGCGCGCCGCACGTCCGCGCACGCTGATCGACGTACTCTACGACACCGCCGCGCGCTTCCCGGAGGCCGCGGCGATCGACGACGGCACAATTCAGCTCACCTACAGCGAGCTGATCAGTGACGTCGAGGTGAGCGTGGCCTGGCTGGCCGCCCGCGGCATCGGCCGCGGCGATCGCATCGGCATTCGGATGCCGTCCGGCAGCTTCGCGCTTTACGAAGCGATACTGGCGACGTTGGCCACCGGCGCGGCCTACGTCCCCGTCGACGCCGACGACCCGGACGAGCGGGCCGAGCTGGTGTTCCGCGAGGCCAACGTCGCCGCGATCGTGACCGAGGCCGGCATGGCCAGAGGTCCGGGCTCTTCACGAGGCTGGCGAGCCGGGGCCCCACTTCCCCGCGACGACGCCTGGATCATCTTCACCTCCGGATCGACCGGCACGCCCAAAGGCGTCGCGGTGACACATCGCAGCGCGGCCGCGTTCGTCGACGCCGAGGCGCAGATGTTCTTGCGAGACAATCCCATTGGCCCCGGTGACCGAGTGCTGGCCGGGTTGTCGGTGGCGTTCGACGCGTCTTGCGAGGAGATGTGGCTGGCCTGGCGGAACGGCGCCTGCCTGGTCCCGGCGCCGCGGTCGCTGGTACGCAGCGGGATGGATCTCGGGCCGTGGCTGGTCAGCCGTGACGTGACCGTGGTGTCGACCGTGCCCACACTGGCCGCGCTCTGGCCGGCTGAGGCGCTGGAAGCGGTGCGGCTGTTGATCTTCGGCGGCGAGGCCTGTCCCCCGGAGCTGGCCGCGCGGCTGGCCGTCGACGGCCGGGAAGTGTGGAACACCTACGGCCCAACCGAGGCCACCGTGGTCGCGTGCGCGGCCCCGCTGAGCGCCGAGGGGCCGGTGCGGATCGGACTGCCGCTGCCGGGCTGGGACCTGGCCGTCGTCGACGGCCACGGCCAGCCGGTGGCCGAAGGTGGCATTGGTGAGCTGGTGATCGGCGGCGTCGGTCTGGCCCGCTACCTCGACGAGGCCAAAGACGCCGAAAAGTACGCGCCGATGCCGACGCTGGGCTGGCGGCGCGCCTACCGCAGCGGCGATCTGGTGCGGCTTGATCGTGAGGGCTTGGTCTTCTGCGGCCGCGCCGACGACCAGGTCAAGATGGGCGGTCGACGTATCGAGCTCGGTGAGGTGGACTCGGCGTTGGTGCACCTGCCGGGGGTCAGCGGGGGTGCCGCGGCAGTTCGGCGGACCGCGGCGGGCACGCCGGTGCTGGTTGGCTACGTGGCCAGCGCCGATCCCGGCTTCGACATCGCCACCGCCCGGGCCACGCTGGCCGAGCAGCTGCCGGCCGCCCTGGTGCCGCGGCTGGTCCGGGTCGACGAGCTGCCCACCCGCACCTCCGGCAAGGTCGATCGCGACGCGCTGCCCTGGCCACCGCCGGGCGGCGACGCCGAGGCCACCGCCGAGCTCGTCGGCACCGCGGGATGGTTGGCCGGGCTGTGGCAGAACCTGCTCGGAGCAGCCGTGGAGGGTTTGCAGGCCGATTTCTTCGCCCTCGGTGGCGGCTCGCTCGCCGCGGCCCAGCTGGTGGCCGTCCTGCGGGACCGCCACCCGCAGGTGACCGTCGCCGACTTGTACGACCACCCGCGGCTCGGGTCGCTCGCCGGTTTCCTCGACGAGCAGGAGAAGCCGCCGGACGTCGTGACGCGGAGGGTGCGCCCGACGCCGCGGCGCACGCAGCTCGCTCAGCTTGCGCTGTCGGTGCCGCTGGCCACCGTGGCGGCGCTGCAATGGGTGACGTGGTTGGCGTTGGCCAACAACGTCGTCCGCGCGCTGCATTTGGTGCCGTGGACGGTCGCGGTGAACTGGTGGCTGGTCGCGGTCGCGGTCGTCCTGTTCGTCACGCCGCTGGGCCGGATGAGCATCGCGGTGCTGGCCGCGCGACTGTTGTTGCCGAATGTCCGGCCGGGCAGCTATCCGCGCGGCGGCTGGCTGCACTCGCGGGTGTGGCTGGTCGAGCGGCTCGCCGAAGCCAGCGGCGCCGAGAACCTCGCCGGTGCGCCATGGCTGGTCTACTACGCCCGCGCGCTGGGCGCCGACATCGGCAAGGGTGTCGACCTGCACTCCGTGCCACCGGTCACCGGCCTACTGACGCTCGGACACCGCAGCGCGGTCGAGCCGGAGGTGGATCTCTGTGGGCACTGGATCGACGGCGACCTGTTCCATGTCGGGGCGATCACAATCGGCAACGACGCCACCATCGGCGCCCGCACCACGCTGTTTCCGGGCGCGGTCGTCGGCAAGAACGCCGACGTCGCGCCAGGCTCGGGGGTCATCGGCAAGGTCAAGAGCCGGCAGTACTGGAAGGGTTCTCCCGCAGTGAAATCCGGTCGCGTGAAGCACCCGTGGCCCGACGAACGCCCGGATCGCCGCAGCTACTGGGTCGCGATTTACGCGCTGACCTCGGTCCTGCTGGCCGCGATGCCGCTGGCCGCGTTGATGGCGGGACTGGCCGTGATCGGGGTTGCCGTTGCGCACACGCACCGTCTTTCGCAGGCCGTATTGCCGGCGCTGTATTGGACACCGGTCGCGACGGTGTCCGGCCTGGCCACATACGCGGTGTTGACGGTCGCCGCGGTACGGATGCTGTCGATCGGCCTGCGGGAGGGCTACCACCCGGTGCGCAGTCGCAGCGGTTGGCAGCTGTGGGCCACCGAGCGACTGATGGACGGCGCGCGCAACTACCTGTTCCCGCTCTACGCGAGCCTCGCGACGCCGACGTGGTTGCGGGTGCTTGGCGCCAGGGTCGGCCGCGACACCGAGATCTCCACGGTGCTGCTGACGCCGAAGTTCGCCGTCATCGAAGACGGGGCGTTCCTGGCCGACGACACCATGGTGGCCTCGTACGAACTCGGCGGCGGCTGGATCTACGCCGCCACGACGACGGTCGGCAGGCGCGCCTTTCTCGGTAACTCGGGCATCACCCAACCGGGTCGACGGGTGCCCGACGACGGGCTGGTCGCGGTCCTGTCCGCGGCCCCGCCGAAGGCGAAACGCGGTTCGTCCTGGCTCGGCAGTCCGCCCATGCGGTTGCGTCGACGCCCGGCCGAGGCCGACACCACCCGTACCTATGAGCCGCCATGGCGGTTGAAGGCGATGCGGGCGGGAGTCGAGGCGTTCCGGGTGATCCCGGTGATGGTGACGGCCGCGATCGGGTTGGCTGTGCTGGGAGCGCTGCAGGCACTGGCCCGGATGTTCGGCATCTGGGCGGCCGCGCTCGGTGGCGGGTTGGTGCTGTTGGCGGCGGGCGTGCTGGCCGCGTTGGCCGCGGTGGCCGCGAAATGGCTTCTGGTTGGCCGAGTTCGGGCCGGCGAATACCCGCTATGGTCGTCGTTCGTGTGGCGCAACGAACTGGCCGACACCTTTGTCGAGACCGTCGCCGCGCCGTGGTTCGCCCGTGCGGCCAGTGGAACACCGGTGATGAACATGTGGCTGCGGGCGCTCGGCGCCAAAGTCGGGCGAGGCGCATGGTGTGAAACCTATTGGCTCCCAGAGGCCGACCTTGTCACGCTCGGCGCCGGCAGCACCGTCAACCGTGGGTGCGTGGTGCAGACACACCTGTTCCACGACCGGATCATGCGGATGGACGAAGTCGTCCTCGAGCAGGGCGCAACGCTCGGCCCGCACGGCGTTGCGCTGCCGTCGGCCCGGCTTGGCGCCGGCGTGACCGTCGGCCCCGCCTCGCTCGTGGTCCGCGGTGACTCGGTGCCCAAATCAACTCGCTGGCAAGGTAATCCGATCAGGCCGTGGAATACGGTCCGGGAGAAGACCGCCAAGAAGGCCGCCGCGTGAAACGTACCGCCAAGAATCCGGCGCCCAGCCGGGCTTCGACGGTGATCGACCCGTACCTGCCCAAGAGCGGGAACCTCGGGTATCGCGCGTCGCACTACCAGCTGGTCCTGGAATACAAGGTTGCGATCAACCGGCTCTCCGGATCGGCAACCATCACCGCCGAGGCGCTGACCGAATTGGGAGAATTCACTCTTGATTTCTCCGACGCGATGACGGTGTCGAAGGTGTTGGTGAACGGCAAGCGCCCGGCCCACTTCTCGTGTCACGACAAGAAACTGCGCATCCGGCTGTCCTCGCCGCTGGCATCCGGCGCGGCGATGTCGATCGCTGTGCATTACCACGGCGCACCGCGACCGCTGCGATCCTTATGGGGCGACGTCGGTTTCGAGGAACTGACCAACGGCGCGCTGGTCGCCGGTCAACCCAACGGCGCGCCCTCGTGGTTCCCCTGTGACGACCATCCCAGCGCGAAGGCCTCCTATCGCATTCAGATCAGCGCCGAGAATCCCTACCGGGTGGTCGCCAACGGCCGATTGGTGTCGCGGCGACCACGCGCAACCCAGACCGTCTGGACCTACGAACAGCCCGAGCCGACCTCGACCTACCTGATCACCCTGCAGATCGGGATGTACGAGATGACGCGCCTTGGCGCGTCGCCGGTGGAGATGCGGGCCGCATTACCCGAGCGGCTTCGGCGCGACTTCTCCGAGGACTTCGGGCGGCAGCCCGAGATGATGGAGTTGTTCGTCGAACTGTTCGGCCCGTATCCGTTGGCCAACGGTTACACGGTGGTGGTGACCGACGACGATCTCGAAATCCCGCTTGAGGCGCAAGGGATTTCGATATTCGGTGCCAACCACTGCGACGGCACGCGGGCCAGCGAGCGGCTGATCGCCCACGAGCTGGCCCACCAGTGGTTCGGCAATTCGGTCACCGCGCGGCAGTGGCGCGACATCTGGTTGCACGAAGGGTTCGCGTGCTACGCCGAATGGTTGTGGTCGGAGCACAGCGGCGGACGCAGCGCCGACCAGCTCGCGCGGCACTATCACCAGAAGTTGCGTGACCTGCCGCAGAACCTGCTGCTGGCCGACCCCGGAGCACGTGACATGTTCGACGACCGCGTCTACAAACGCGGTGCGCTGACCTTGCACGCGCTGCGCGGACGGCTGGGCGACGAGAAGTTCTTCGCACTACTGAAGAAGTGGATGACCCGCTACCGTCACGCCAACGCCGGCACCGACGACTTCACCGGTCTGGCCGCCGAGTACTGCGACGAATCGCTGGCACCGTTGTGGGACAGCTGGCTGTACTCGCGGGCCCTGCCGTGATGCGAACGGCTCAGCCGGTGACGGCCGGCTCCGGCACCGCCTCGGCTTCGGCCTGACGCATCACGCGCGAGCGCGCGAACAACGCGGCGGCCAGCGAGCCCACCACGCCGACGGCTATTCCACCTACCGTCGACCAGACGCCGTGAGCCAGCAGGAAGAAGCCGAAGACCGAGGACACCGCGAGCAGCGCGCAGCGCACCCGGGTCCAGCGGGCGGGTCCGCCCAGCCTGGTGGAGACCAACATTCCCAGCATCAGCGCGACGGCGTGGCCGACGTCGGTGAAGTCTTCGCCCAACACGGCCGCGGCCAGTCCGACCGGGACCCAGAACCCGATCCAGGCCGGGCGCCATCGACGAGGAATCGCCGATGTCAGCGCGCCCAGCACAGCGACTGCACCGTAGCTCACCCCGACGTCGCTGGCCCGGGACACCGACAGCGGCAACCAGTGGAACTCGATGGCGGCGGTCAGGCCGATGGCGACCAGCAGCGTGGTACCGATGTGGCCGGTGATGAACACGAGCGTCAGCCGCCCACTGCGCCAGATCAACTCGGCCAAGGCAAGCAGGCAGACAAAGCTCGGCAACCAGTAGTACAGCGGGCCCGCGTCGGTGACGAACGCGCTGCCCAGCAGCGTGGCAAGGTGGCCGTGCGCCAGGTTGTGCAGATTCGTGCTGGCCTGCGCGACGACGTGAGCGCGGGCGCGCGGGCCGAGATCGACGAGCGCCGCGCTGACACCGATGAGCACCACCGCATACGCGAGCGTGATCCGCACACGCGAAAGCCGCGACAGCACCTGCACAATCATCGCTATCTACTATGCCTGCGGAGCGTCCTCATCCGGATTGTCCGAAGCTGATAACTCGCTAACAGTTTCCCGGGATGGCTTGAGTCGGTAGATCGCCAGATCAGGGGGCAGACCTGCGGGTTTGCTGCCGAAGACCGACCAGTGCACGCGCTTGGCCGTGACCCCGAGTGTGACCAAGTCGTCGGGGCCGAGTAGGTCGAGCGTGGCTCCCGAGACCATGACTCCGCCGCGGCTAGCGCGCTCCATCACCCGCGCGGCGACGTTCACGTCGACTCCCAGCCAGTCGGCCGCCAGTCGTTGCGGTCGCCCGGTGTGAATCCCGACCCGCATCCGCGGCTTGTAGCCGTCGATATTCACCTCGGATTTCAGCGCCCGCTTGGCGTCCAGCACCGCGGCGATCGCGATGAGCGGGTCGCCGAACACCGCCATGGCGCCGTCTCCCATGCGTTTGACGATGTGCCCACCGGCGTCCAGCAGGGGCGGCTCGATCGCGCGCGCCACCTGCCGCAGCAGCTTCAGCGTGGCGGCGTCACCGGCTTGCAACGACCAAGTGGAGAAGCCGACCAGATCGGTGAAAACGATGGTGACCTCTTCGTTTGCCGGACGCCGGGACACGGCCTCGGTCAAGGCCTGCCACACCTGCAACGCGCCGAGGCTGACCTCCCGGGATGCACCGCCGCGTTCACCCAGCAGCCGGCCGGCGGCCCGGGCCGCAGCGCGGGGCCCGCCGTGGCCGGCCGTCGAAAGCGGGTCGCCGAAATCAGGATCACCGGGCAGGCCGCGACGCGCGCGTCGGACCAGCGCGATCAGGCCGGGGCTGCGATTGGTGCCGCGCAACCACTCCGCCGCCCCCCGCAGGGACGGCGGCGAATGCTCTCGCGAGGAGGACGAATCCGGCGTGGTCGCCGTTTGCTCGGGCTCGCCGGACACTGTTTTGGGCCCGAGTTCCACAAACCTCAGAGTAGGTGCATTCCGGAAGGACCGGCAACGACCGATGCGGTGGTGTCCGCCACGCCCGGCGGCAAATCGGCTGATCACCGCGCTGCGACGCGTCGGCGGAGGCTTGATAACGACGTCCACGACGCGCCCGCCAGATCGTAGACAACAAGTGTTGTCATCACTATCGTGGGTTGATCAGCGCCGATCGGGACCAGGAGGCTGTGATGAAAGTGACGCCGATGACACCCACGCAGCGTGAATCGGCCGCCCCGGCCCACGCCATGCCGCCTGCCGCCGACCCCCTGGGCCCGGACTCGCTCACCTGGAAGTACTTCGGCGACCTTCGCACCGGCATGTTGGGCGTCTGGATCGGCGCGATTCAGAACATGTATCCCGAATTGGGGGCCGGCGTCGAGCAGCATTCGATTCTGTTGCGCGAGCCTCTGCAGCGCGTGGCGCGGTCGGTGTACCCGATCATGGGCGTGGTCTACGACGGCGGACGCGCCTCCCAGACCGGCGAGCAGATCAAGCAGTACCACCACACCATCAAGGGCACCGATGCCAGCGGACGCCGCTACCACGCCCTGAATCCCGAGACGTTCTACTGGGCGCACGCCACCTTCTTCATGCTGGTGATCAAGGTCGCCGAATATTTCTGCGGCGGTTTGACCGAAGCCGAAAAGCGCCAGCTATTCGAAGAACACGTGCAGTGGTACCGGATGTACGGCATGAGCATGCGACCGGTACCCGAGTCTTGGGAGGACTTTCAAGAGTATTGGCAGCGGGTCTGCCGCGACGAGCTGGAGATCAACCAAGCCACCCTGGACATCTTCCAAATCCGCATTCCCAAGCCAAGATTCGTGCTGATGCCCACCCCGGTGTGGGATCAACTGTTCAAACCGCTTGTCGCCGGCCAACGTTGGATCGCGGCCGGATTGTTCGAGCCGTCGGTGCGCGAGAAGGCCGGCATGCACTGGACCCCGAGCGACGAGGTGGTGCTCAGGCTGTTCGGCAAACTCGTCGAGCTGGCATTCCTTGCGGTTCCCGACGAGATCCGGCTGCACCCGCGAGCGCTCGCCGCCTACCGACGGGCCCAGGGACGCGACTCCGCCGACGCACCGCTCATCGAGGCACCGCGATTCACGGCGCCGCCGTCGGACCGCCGCGGCATGCCGATGCACTACTTTCCGCCCCGCAAATCCATCATCGAGCGGGCCGGTTCGCTGGTGCACACGACGTTCTCACTCGCCGGTTTGCGGTCGGCGCGTGGCCGGGGCAAAGCGGCCTAACCCGGCAGTCAGACTCAGGCGCGCTGCGGCCTCGCGCTCCGATAAAGGCAAATCGCCGCGGCCGCAGCAACATTCAAGCTTTGCGCGCCGCCGGACATCGGGATGGTCACCCGGGCGTCGGCCTGCTCGGCGACGTCAACCGACAACCCGTGCGCCTCGGAGCCGAACAGCCACGCCGTCGGTGCCGCGAGATCGGCGTCCTCGAGCGACAATTCACCATCCACGGTGGTCGCCAGCACCTGCAGTCCGGCGCCCCGCATCGCCGCGATCGCAGAATCCATCTCGGGCGCGACGACGACCGGGATGGAGAAGATGCTGCCGGCCGAGGCGCGCAGACACTTGCCGTTGTACGGGTCGACACTGTGACCGATGAACACGACGGCGCCGGCGCCCATGGCGTCGGCGATGCGGATCAACGTGCCGGCGTTACCGGGCTCACCAATCTCCACACCGACAGCAACGAGGCGCGGTGACTGCGCGAGTACGTCCGCCAAGGCCGCGCTCGGATGCTCGCACACCGCCACCAGACCGGCCGGAGTCACGGTGTCCGACAACGCTTTTGCAGCCCGATCGGTAACGACATGCACCGCCGCGCCGTGCTGGTCCAGCAGATCGCCGTATCGCTGCGCCGCCGTCTCGGTGACGAAAATCTCACGGATCAGTCCCCGGCGGGCGGCGGCTTCGACCAGGTTGGCGCCTTCGACCAGGAATCGGTCGCTGCGGCGCCGAGCCACCTGCCGATGCAGTTTGACCGCGGCGACCACCCGGGTCGATCGTTCGGTGAGCACGCCGGGCGCGGTTAGGCGGCCTCTCCGGACGGCGCGTTGACGTCCTCGGGCAATGCCTTGCGCGCCACTGGACCAGCGCGGTGAACGCCGCGGCGTCGCTGACAGCGATCTCGGCGAGGTTCTTGCGGTCGACCTCGACGCCGGCGGCCTTGAGACCCTGGATCAGCCGGTTGTAGGTGATGTCGTTGGCGCGGGCCGCGGCGTTGATCCGAGAGATCCACAGCTTGCGGAACTCGCCCTTGCGCGCACGACGGTCGCGGTAGGCGTAGGTCAGCGAATGTAGCTGCTGCTCTTTGGCTTTGCGGTAGAGGCGGGACCGCTGACCGCGATAGCCCTTGGAAGCCTTCAGGATGGTGCGGCGCTTCTTATGGGCGTTGACTGCCCGCTTCACGCGTGCCATGGGGGTGTTCCTATCTCGTGGGGAAGTGGTTGTTCCGGCGCAGTGCTGCCGGTCAGCCGTTCAGAAGTTTCTTGACCCGCTTGGTGTCGTTCGCCGCCACGACGGTACGGCCGTCCAGGCGTCGCGTCCGCTTGGTCGGCTTGTGCTCGAGCAGGTGGCGGCGGCCGGCTTTCTCACGCACGATCTTCCCGGTTCCGGTGCGCCGGAAGCGCTTCGACGCTCCGCTGTGGGTCTTGGCCTTGGGCATGTGTCCTCTGTCCTATGTGTGTCAGGTCGGCGACGGTTCGGCGTCGCCGGTCGGTGCGGGCTTGGCGGTGGGTCCAGCGGCGTCTTCGGCTGCACGGGCACGGGTCTTCGCGCCGCGGTGCGGAGCCAGCACCATCGTCATGTTGCGGCCGTCCTGCTTGGCCGAGGTCTCGACGAAGCCGTAGTCGGCGACGTCGGCGCCCAGGCGTTGCAGCAGTCGGTAACCCAGTTCGGGCCGCGACTGCTCGCGTCCACGGAACATGATGGTCACCTTGACTTTCGCTCCCGCTTCCAGGAATCGGATCACGTGACCTCTTTTGGTCGCATAGTCGTGATCGTCGATCTTGGGTCGCAATTTCTGCTCTTTGACGACGGTCTGCTGCTGGTTCTTACGAGACTCACGCGCCTTTTGCGCCGCCTCGTATTTGAACTTGCCGTAGTCCATGATCTTGCAGACCGGTGGTCTGGCATCCGGGGCAACTTCGACAAGGTCGAGATCGGCGTCCGCGGCGACGCGAAGTGCGTCTTCGATACGCACGATGCCTACCTGTTCCCCTCCTGGTCCGATCAGGCGGACTTCAGGTACGCGGATGCGTTCGTTAACACGGGTCTCAGTGCTGATGGGGCCTCCCTAATTGATCTTCTCGTCAATTGCCACCGTCACCTGCTCCATCCGGAGTCAGCGGTAGGGATGCCACGCCATCAGCAAAAAAGCCCTGCATAAGCAGGGCCCAGTGCCGACCGATCGCGGCCGTCAGGCCGCCTGCCAACTGCAGAACCAGCACAACTGGTGTGCCGGTGACCGGACCGCTGAGCCTTCACGGCCAACGGTGGGAGCGGGACTCCTCTTGCTGTCTCTGGCTTAGCCGGAGACGGTCGCGCGAGTCAGTCTATCAGTCAGGACACCCTGCTCCGACACGTTGCCGCACCGCCCGCCGCCGAGCGCGGCGCGTTGCAGCCGACACGATGAATTCCTGCCAGCCCGATCATAGGCATTCCATAGCAATACCGAATATCCTCGCCGTCTGTGACCCTCACTGCGTCCCGCCCACGGATCGAGTCGACTTCCCGGCTCCGCTGGGTGCCGGCAGCTGCCGGCTGGACCGTCGGTGTGATCGCCACTCTGTCGCTGATCGCCAGCGTCTCGCCGGTGATCCGGTGGGCGATCCGGGTGCCGCGGGAATTCATCAACGACTTCGTCTTCAACTTTCCCGACACCAGCTTCGCGTGGTCGTTCGTGCTGGCGCTGCTGGCCGGAGCGCTGACCGCGCGTAAACGTATCGCCTGGTGGGCGTTGCAGATCAACCTGCTGCTGGCCGCCGGATTGAACGTGGCCGGCCTGGTCGTGGATCACCCCAGCCCGGCGAAGAGCTTCGGGGAGACGCTCGGACTCGGCCTGCACCTTGCTGCGGTGGTGGTGGTGGCCTTCGCCTACCGGGAGTTCTGGGCCAAGGTCCGCCAGGGCGCGCTGTACAAGGCCGCCGGGGTGCTGCTGACCGGGTGGGTGATCGGCATCGTGCTGTCCTGGGGTCTGATCGAGACGTTCCCCCGCTCGCTGGCTGCCGAGGACCGGCTGTTCTACGTGGTGAACCGGGTGGTGGGGTTCGCTGTCGTCGAGTCGGCTCAGTTCACCGGGCGGCCACCGGTCTTTCTCAACGCGCTGATGGGACTGTTCAGCGCGATGGCGCTGATCGCCGCCGCGATCGTCCTGTTCCAATCGCAACGCGCCGACAACGCGCTGACCGGCGAGGACGAGTCGGCGATCCGCGGGCTGCTCGAATTGTGGGGCAAGAACGATTCACTGGGCTACTTCGCCACCCGCCGCGACAAGTCGGTGGTTTTCGCGCCGAGTGGACGCGCGGCGATCACCTACCGCGTCGAGCTGGGTGTCTGCCTGGCCAGTGGAGACCCGATCGGCGATCCGCGGGCGTGGTCTCAGGCCATCGACGCGTGGCTGGCGCTCTGCCAGAGCTACGGCTGGACACCGGGCAACATGGGCGCGAGCTCGGCCGGGGCCAAAGCCTTCCGCGAAGCGGGCCTCAATGCGTTGGAGCTCGGCGACGAAGCGATTCTGAACACCGCTGAGTTCAGGCTCTCCGGCCGGGATATGCGCGGGGTCCGCCAGGCGGTGACGCGGGCACGCCGCGCCGGGCTGACGGTGCGCATCCGTCGCCACCACGACATCGAGCCCACCGAAATGGCTCAGGTGACCTCGCAGGCCGACGCGTGGCGGGACACCGACACCGAGCGCGGGTTCTCGATGGCCCTGGGCCGGCTGGGTGATGCAGCCGACGGCGATTGCCTTCTGGTCGAAGCCCTCGGACCCGAAGACACCGTGGTCGCGATGCTGTCGCTGGTGCCGTGGGGGCGCAACGGTGTGTCGCTCGATCTGATGCGTCGTTCGCCGCAGTCCCCCAACGGCACCATCGAGCTTCTGGTCAGTGAGCTGGCCCTGCACGCCGAGCGCATCGGTATCAGTCGAATCTCGTTGAACTTCGCCATGTTCCGGTCCGCATTCGAACAGGGCGCCCAACTCGGCGCCGGCCCGGTGGCCCGACTGTGGCGCGGATTCCTGCTGTTCTTCTCACGGTGGTGGCAGCTGGAGACGCTGTACCGCTCCAACATGAAGTACCAGCCCGACTGGGTGCCGCGCTTCGCCTGCTACGACGACGCCCGCATGATTCCGCGGGTAGGCGTCGCGTCGTCGGTCGCCGAGGGCTTTTTGGTTCTCCCCTTTATTCGGCGCGACGAGCAGCACACCGGCCATCACCCGTCGGTTCCGCCGACGCTGTTGGCGACCGGGCTGCTGCATGACGACGGCTCCGCCCCAGATGTGTTGGCATTGCAGGAAGCCGACTTCGGCGACGGTGACGAACACAGACGCCGACTGCCCGAGCAGATGCGCGTCCGACTGTCCAAGCTCAAGGCCCTACAGGACAGCGGGATTGATGCTTACCCGGTCGGGCAACCGCCGAGCCACACCAGTTGCCCAGGCTCTCGATACCGGCGACCAGGCCGACATGTCGGTGTCGGGGCGGGTGCTGCGAATCCGGGACTTCGGTGGCGTGCTGTTCGCCCAGCTGCGCGACTGGTCAGCCGAAGTTCAACTGCTGCTGGATAATTCGATTCTCGAGCAAGGCCAAACCACTGACTTCACCAAGGCTATCGACCTCGGCGACCTGGTCGAAGTCACCGGGCAGATGGGATCCAGCAAGACCGGCACCCAGTCGCTGATCGTGCACCACTGGCGGCTGATCGGTAAGTGCCTGCGCCCGCTGCCGAACAAGTGGAAGGGCCTGACCGACCCCGAGGCTAGGGTCCGCAGCCGCTATGTCGACCTGGCCGTCAACGTCGAGGCCCGCGAGCTGATCTCTGCCCGCAGCAGGGCGCTTCGTGCAATTCGAGATACTTTGAACGACAAGGGTTTTCTGGAAGTCGAAACGCCGATCCTGCAACAAATTCACGGCGGTGCCACGGCCCGTCCGTTCATTACGCACATCAACAGCTACGACCTCGAGCTGTATCTGCGGATAGCACCCGAGCTGTATCTGAAGCGGTTGTGCGTCGGAGGAATCGAGCGGGTCTTCGAACTGGGTCGGGCCTTCCGCAACGAGGGCGTCGACTTCAGCCATAACCCGGAGTTCACCCTGCTCGAGGCCTATCAGGCGCACGCCGACTACAAAGACTGGATCGACGGCAGCCGGGAGCTGATCCAGAACGCCGCGCAGGCCGCCAACGGAGCCCAGGTGGTGATGCGTCCCGGTGCCGGCGATGCGCTGGAAGAGGTTGACATCTCCGGTGTCTGGCCGGTGAAGACCGTCCATGAGGCAGTCTCCGAGGCGCTTGGTCAGCACATCGACGCGAACACCGACCTGGCCACACTGCGTCGAATGTCGGATGCGGTGAAGATCCCGTACCTGGCGCGCTGGGACGCGGGCGCTGTGGTGCTCGAGCTTTACGAGCACCTGGTTGAAGCCCGCACCGAGCACCCGACCTTCTACATCGATTTTCCGTTGTCGGTGTCCCCGCTGACCCGGCCGCACCGCAGCGAGCCCGGGCTCGCCGAGCGCTGGGACCTGGTGGCATGGGGCGTCGAGTTGGGCACCGCATACAGCGAACTCACCGACCCCGTCGAGCAGCGGCGCCGCCTCGAGGAGCAGTCCTATCGGCCGCCGGTGGAGATCCCGAGGCCATGGAGCTCGATGAAGATTTCCTGCAGGCCATGGAGTACGCGATGCCGCCCACCGGCGGCCTGGGAATGGGCGTCGATCGGGTCGTCATGCTGATCACCGGCCGAAGCATCCGCGAGACGCTGCCCTTCCCACTGGCCAAGCCGCGCTAGCCGGCTCGCAACACGCGGGCAATCAGATCCGCAGAAGTCATGCTCTAAGCACGCAAAAAAGACGACAATAGACCGCGTGACAGGTTCAACGGCGAACCTCCCTATTGCGGTGCTGGCCGACAACCACACTTCGTTGATGCACGGG
>CAWIKT010000050.1:0-82133 GCA_963836555.1 uncultured Actinomycetota bacterium
TTATCTCGTTATCTCGTCTTCGCTCACGCCTGGCTGCCCTTGGCCTGGGACGAGAAAGGCAATTCGGGAGCATCGCCTTCGGGCACTGCCGGCTTGGCCGCGGATTTCGGGCCAACAACGCGGGCATTTTCCCGGCTGACTTCGATGGCGGGGGGCGCCTGCTCGACGGCCAGCTCGGCTGTTGGCGGCTCGGGTGTCTGCGGCTCGGGCGCAGGCGTGCGCGCTTTTCGGGCGCCGGCAGCACCGCTTTGGCCATCACCGCATCATCGGCTTCTTCGGCGGGCGCCGGCGGATGTTCGGGCATGATGCGGGCATTCTCCTCTGCCCACTTCTTTTCCATCTCTTCCAGTTCGGCCTGGCGGATCATCTCGTCGAGGCCGGAGCGGAAATGGCGCGCCATGCCACGCGCACGGCCGACCCATTGGCCGACGAAGCGCATCGCCGGGCAGATCCTTCGGGGCCGATCACGACAAGCGCGACCGTGGCGACCAGCATCAATTCGACGGAGCAATATCGAACATGCGACGCGTGAATGCGCCCGACTGAGGGAAGCGATCAAGCCTGCGGACGATCGTCCTTCATCGGCTGCAGGTGCGGTCCGAAGGGTTGGGTTCGATCGGCGGCTGGGTGCTGGAGGCGCGGCGGCCGGAGCGGTTGGATCGGCTGATCGTCCTCCTCGGCCATGCCCTTCTTGAAGCTTTTGATGCCCTTGGCAACGTCGCCCATCATGTCCGAAGAGCGGCCCTTGCCGAACAGCAGCATCGACGATCGATCGCCAAGATCAGCCAATGCCAGATGCTCAAACCGCCCATCGTAATTCTCCTTAAGAGCGCGGTTGCCGGGTGTCCGAGGCACCAGAACCGGCTCTTCCATAGCTAGACCCCGATCGACCCGAACTTATTCCGCCGGAATCAAAAAGAGTTTGAAGATCGTATCTAGTCTTCGTCGTCGCGTTCCGCCACCTCCATATCAGCGGCGAGCTGCTGTTCCATCGCGAGATCGATCGGGTCGAGCAGGCCGGCGGCGCTCAGATCGTCGATTCCGGGCAGGTCGCGGCGCGACGCCAGGCCGAAATGGTCGAGGAAATCGGGCGTCGTCGCATAGGTCAACGGCCGCCCCGGCACCTCGCGCCGGCCGGCCGGGCGGACCCAGCCCGCCTCCATCAGCACGTCGAGCGTGCCCTTGGAAATCTGCGACGCCGCGGATCGCCTCGATCTCGGCGCGGCTGACCGGCTCGTGATAGGCGATGATCGCCAGCGTCTCGATCCCCGCGCGGCTCAATTTGCGCGGTTCCTCGCGCGTCGCGGCGCAGGATGTGCGCCAGGTCGGCCGCCGTCTGGAAATGCCAGCGGCCGCCCCGTTCGACCAGCTCGATGCCGCGCCCGGCATAGACCGCCGCCAGCTCGCGCCAGCGCGTCGGCCGCATCGTCGACGCCGGTCGCCGTCGGCGAGATCGCCTCGCGTCATCGGCGCCTCGGCCGCGAACAGAGCCGCCTCGACCGCGCGGGTGAGATCGCCGGGCCATCATGCCGGCGCCTGTACCATCAAAGGCGCGAACGCCGCTTCCTGGCGAAGCTCCAGCCGCCCTGCCGCGCCAGTTCGAGCGCGGCGACGAAACTCGACGCCAGCGCCGAGCGATAATGTCGGGCTCGCAGCCCCGGCGGCAGGAAGCTTCCAGCGACGCCCATTCGAGCCGCTGGCCGACCATCCGTCGACGACCCGGTCGAGCGCCTCGTCGAGCGTCATCACCGGCCGCCGTGCGACGATATGGAACACCGGCCGGTTGCGCGCCTTGACCGCGCCATAGGCGGCGATCAGATCGTAGAGCGTCGCCTCCCACACGGGCTTGCGTACGAGTGCGCAGTCCTTCGGGCGCGCCGCGCAGGAAGACGTCGCGCCCGATGCCGGTCGCGCGCCATCAGCCGCGCGCCCGCCTCGCGCATCGCGTCGAGCCGCTGCGAGCCGCAGCTGCAGGCGCAGCGCCAGTTCTTCGGGGCTGGGCTCGACCTCGGGGTCGCGCGGCAGCAGCAGCGCCGATTTGAGATAGGCCAGCCACGCCGCCATCACGAGATAGTCGGCGGCGAGTTCGAGCTTGCAGCGCGCGCGCCTGGTCGATGAAGGCGAGATATTGCTCGACCAGGGCGAGGATCGAGATCTGCTTGAGATCGACCTTCTGCGCCGCGCGAGCGCGAGCAGCAGGTCGAGCGGCCCCTCCCACGCGCCGAGCGCCAGCGTCAGGACTTCGGGCTCGGCCCGAAGCGGCAGTTCGAATTCCTCCTCCATCGGAGCGAAAGACTAGACGGACGCTTCGCGGAGTCGAGCCGAGCCCGACAAAAGCCGTGGATAACTCGCTGCGGAGCGCGCTTCATCGGGCGCGAATGCTAAAAATAATATATTTTGTATGATATACTGAAGCGAGCTAGGAACCGGCCAAACATTCGAGAGGGGAATGCATGTCGGTCATCCGATTCCGGCCCGCTGCGCTGCAATGCAGTTTTGGGGCAGCCAAGTGAGCGGCGCCGTGTCGAGCGGAGCGGTCATCGCCCCCGCTACGGCCCGCTATCCGGGCTGGAAGATGGTCGCCGTCGGCGTCGTCTGCATGATGATCCCCTTCGGGATACCGATCTCTGTCCTGCCGCTCGTCTACAATGAGGCGATCAAGGAATTCGGCTGGACGATGACCCAGGCGACCTTTGCCTTCAGCTTGAAGCAATGGACCGCCGCCGCCATGGCCTTGTTCGTCGTGGCACCCTTCGTCGAGGTTCGGCCTGCGCGCGCTGATGATGCTGTCTTTCCTGGTCACCGGCCTCGGCATGACCGGTTTCCTGCTGATCCATTCGCTGCTGACCTACAATCTGGTCGTGCTGTCGCTGGGCCTGGGCCAGAGCCTTCACGATCCTGGGCGTGCAGATCCTGGTGTCGCGCCTGGTTCACGCGGCGGCAGGGGCTGGCCGTCGGTATCGCACTGGCCGGATCGAGCCTGGGCGGGTCCCTGTTTCCGCTGACCTATACCTGGCTGATCACCGCGATGGGCTGGCGCGCCGGCATGGCGGTGTGAGCCCTTTCGATCTGGATCGTGGCCTTGCCCGTCTACCTGCTGTTCGCCCGCGAAAATCCGACGGCGGAGGACGTCGCCCCCGAAGCGATCACCCGCGATCTGTCGGTCGATCCCGACCGTGCGGCGCGCGACATCGACCGCGGCCCGGCCTTTTCCGAAATCGTACGCAAGGCGTCCTTCTGGTGCGCCGCCGCGGGCATCGCGATCACGTCGGCGGTCGACGGCGGCCTATTCCAGCACACCGCGCTCTACATCGAACGCAACATCGGCATGAGCAAGGCGGCCGCTGCGGGCGCATTGTCGGCGACCTTTGCGCTTGGCGTCTTCTCCAAGATCTTCGCCGGCTGGGTGTTCGACCGCCTGTCGATCCGTGGCGTGCAGGCATGGTGGCTGATGATCGCCGCCGCGGTGATGCTCGCTTTCTCGGTCCAGGGCGCGATGACGCTCGCTTTCTTCGCGCTGATCCGCGGCGTCGCCCATGGCGGCCTGATCGCCGACAATGCGATCCTGGCGAAGCATGCCTACGGGCCCCGCGCGATGACCACGGTGCTGGCGATGTACGTGTTCTTCTACAGCGTCGGCGGCGGTCAGCGGGTGCGCGTGACCGGTCGCCTGGGCGTAGAACCGGCGCTCGTCGACGATGCCGGTGTAGGTGACATGGGTGGCGTCGTCGCCCAGCCCGGGCGAATTGGCCGCCCACAGCGCCCACCCCGCGACCGACATCCACAGCGCACTCACCGCGCCGGCCAGCCAGTAGCCCGCCTCCCGGGTGAGCCGGGTGCCGTCCGGGAACACCACCGGCACCACGGCGACCGGTGCGAGCAGACACAGCAGCGGGACCAGCAGCACCCGGCCGTGCATGAAATCTCCGCCCTGGCGAATCCAGTACAGCGCCTGCAGCAGCCCGCTGATCACGATGAAGATGACGACGGCGGCCGGCCGTTGCAGCGTCCTTGCCAGCGGACCGCCGCCGGATGACGTTGCGACGGTGGCCTTCTGGCCCTTGTGTCGGCGCGCCGAGACCCACAGCACCAGGCCTAGACCCGTGAGCAGCAGCAGCGGGATCCACAGGGCGTACGGCTCGTTGAAATTCGACAGGTAGACCAGGCCCTGCGACCATTTGTCGCCACCCGCGTCCTTGGCCAGCGCGGTGCCCGGAAACAGCAAGCCGTAGTAGCCCATTCGGAAGATCTGGTAACCGACCGGCAACAGGCCGCCGGCCACGACGATTTCGAGTCGGCGCCGTCCGGTCCGCTCGGCGATCAGCATCATGATCAGTGCCCCGCCGCCGATCAGCGCCAGCTCTGGCCGCACCAGCACACTGCAACCTGCGACGACGGCCAGCGCGATGCTGAACCACCGCCCCTGCGGCCGGGCCCGCCTGGCTTGCGACCAGCAGACCAGCATCCACCACAGCAGCCCGAGATAGGCTGTCACCAAACCGCTTTCGAGGCCGGATGTGGCGAAGTCGCGGGCCGGCGGCACGGCAATATACGCCAGTGCCCCGGCCGGCAGCATGATCGCGCGCCGGCCCAGCAGGCTGGGCGCGAACAACCGCCCGGTGCCCAGCATCAGCATCGCCAGACCGAGCAGGCTCAGGCCGAGTGCGAGTCCCAGCGCGACATACTCCAACTGCAACGGCCGGGTCAGGGCGCTGACGCCGTACACCAGATATGTCCACACCACCGAGGTGTTGGCTTCGACCCGCTCGCCGGCATTGAACACCGGACCGTTGCCCGCCAACAGGTTCCGCACGGTGCGCAAAACGATGAGGCCGTCGTCGGCGATCCACCGACGCTGCCAGGCGCCCCAGCCGAACAGCGCCGCGACCACGACGACGCTGGTCCAGAGACTTGCCCGGACCGTGATGTCGTACGGAAAGGACGCTCGGCCAACCGACTTCAGCGCCGGCCAGCGCGGGATCCGGGCCGGGGCCTTGTCGGCGGCGTCAGCTGAGGAAGACGGCGACACCGATGGTCCCGATCCACGCCAGGAACAGCAGCTGCAACACCCGGTCGCGCAGCGCGATCTCCTCGGGCTCGCCGGCCACACCGCCGTCAACGTCCACCGCGTAACGCAGGATGGCGATGGTGAACGGCACCATCGACACCGCGAACCACCCGGCCTTGCCATGATCGCGCTCGAACGCCCAGAGTCCGTAGCAGACCACGACCGCGGTAGCCGACATCGTCCAGACGAACCGCAGGTAGGTGCTGGTGTAATTCTCCAGCGACTTGCGGATCTTGGCCCCGGTGCGCTCGGCCAGTTGCAGCTCGGCGTAGCGCTTGCCGGCCGCCTGGAACAGCGATCCGAACGCCAGCACCAGCAGGAACCACTGCGACAGATGAATGCTGGTGGCGGCCGCACCCGCGATTCCCCGAATCAGGTACGCCGACGAAACGATGCTGATGTCGATCACGGCTTGGTGTTTGAGGCCGAAGCAATAGCCCAATTGCATGACGATGTAGACGGCCATCACCAGAGCGAGGTTCTGATTGCACCACCAGGACAGCGCCAGGGATGCGACCCCCAGCACCACCGCCATTGTGTAGGCCAACCACTCCGGCACGACGCCGGCGGCGATCGGGCGGAAGCGCTTGGTGGGGTGCTGGCGGTCGGCCTCGACGTCGCGGACGTCGTTGACCAGATAGATCGACGACGCGCCCAGGCTGAACACCACGAAGGCGACGGCGATCTGGACCAGTACCTTGCGGTAGTCGTAGTGCGCGTCGGCGCCCCAGGCGGCCAGCGGCGCGGCCAGTACCAGGACGTTCTTCACCCACTGCCGCGGGCGCATCGCCTTGATCACGCCGACGACCAGGTTGGCCGGCGGGCCGGCCACCTTCTTGTCGTCAACCTGTTCGGTCATCCCACGCTCCACCTGTCGTCTGCCCAGTTGGCGGTCCACTCCGTGGCTGCGGCCACGGCGAAGCCCACCGCCACGCCGGTTGCGACGTCACTGGGATAGTGCACGCCGAGCAGCACCCGGGACAGCGCCATCGGCGGGACCAGCATGACAGGCAGCGGTAAACCGGTGGTCCGGGCCAGCAGCAGGGCGGCCGCAGTGGTCGACGTGGCGTGTGCCGACGGGAAGCTCAAGCTGCTCGGGGTGCCTACGTTGACGGCGACGGCGGGGTGATGTGGCCGCGGGCGGCGCACGATCCGTTTGATCACCACGGCCGCGGCGTGCGCGGCGAACGCCCCGGCTCCGGCCACCAACCAGCTGCGCCGCTTGGCCGGCTGCAAGATCGCGCCGAGAGCCGACACCCCCAGCCACCCGAGGCTGTGTTCACCGAAGTAGGACAGCGCCCGAGCGGCCGCCAATGCGCCGGGACGGTGCGCCAGCGCCGACTGCACCGCGACCAGCACGGCCACTTCGCCGGTCGGCGAAGCCGACTCAGCCGTGATGTCGGCCATTGCCCGCCACCACATTTTTCCCGGCGGGCTGGGCCCCCAATAGCACCGTCTCCCATTTCTCTTTGCTTGTCAGCTCGGGGAGCGCGGCGCGGTAGACGCGGCGCATCTCGTCGAATCGACGCAGCAGTTGCCGCTGTCGGCGCAGCGACTGCCCCAGCAACGCGAACATCTTGTCCCGGTCGCGCTGACGGTAGACCGCGCCGCGGCCGTCGGCCGTCGTGACGGTCACCCCGTCCAGAGTGGACAGCCGGAACCAGCGGGCATCTTGGGTCGGCACGTTGAGTTGCGGGCGCTGATGATGTTGTGGTTCAGCCTTTTTCAGCTGGTGCAGGGCTCCACGGATCAGCCGGTAGCCGATCGACAACGGGCGCACCGGTGGCTTCATCTCATAGTTGCGCTGCGACGGCGCCGGCAGGACGTCCGACGACGGCAGGACCACCGCGTCGGGGAATTCCTTGCGCATCCGGTGCACCTCGGGCAGGCCGGATTCCAGGAGCGAGAAGATGTGCTCGGGGCCGGCCAGGAAGTCGTCGATCGCCTTGTTCTGAATGGCGACGGTCGAATACTCAAGGCAGGAAAGGTGTTTCAGCGTTGCCTTGAGGTGGCTACGGACCAAACCCTTGACGTCACCGTCCCAGTGCAGGGCCGCCACCACCAGCCGGTTGCGCAGGTGGAAGTAGGCCTGCCAGTCGATGGCGTCGTCCTTGTCGCTCCACGCCATGTGCCAGATCGCGGCACCGGGCAGGGTGGCGGTCGGGTAGCCGTGTTCGGCGGCGCGCAGGCCGTAGTCGGCGTCGTCCCATTTGATGAACAGCGGCAGCGGCTGGCCGAGTTTTTCGGCGACGTGGCGCGGGATCATGCACGTCCACCAGCCGTTGTAGTCGACGTCGATGCGACGGTGCAGCAACCGGCTGCGGGGGTTGTCGTCGCTCAGCGGATATTCGGCGAAGTCGTGGTCGTATTCGGTGTACGGCGCCGCGGTCCACATGAAGTTCGCGCGGTCGACCATTTCACCCATGATGTGCAGGTGCGACGGCTCCTGCAGGTTGAGCATCTGGCCGCCGACCAGCATCGGTGCCTTCGCGAACCGGTGCATCGCCAGGATGCGCAGGATGGTGTCCGACTGCAGCTCGATGTCGTCGTCCATGAACAGGATCTGTTGACAGTCGGTGTTTTTCAGCGCCTCGTACATCACCCGGCTGTATCCGCCAGAGCCTCCGAGGTTGGGCTGGTCATGGATCGCGAGCCGGTCGCCCAGCGGGGCTGCCGCGGCGGCGAAGTCGGGGTGGTCGCGGACCTTCGAGGTGCCCTGGTCGGGGACGATGACGGCGCCAATCACCTTGTCCACCAACGGGTCAGCGGTGAGCTCACGCAACGCGTTGACGCAGTCACTGGGCCGGTTGAAGGTCGGGATACCGATCGCGACGTTCGCGACACCAGGCGCGGGCTGGTCGGAGTACCAACCGGCGCTGCGCAGGGTCACCTCGGAGTCGGTGGTGATGTCGAACCAAATCCACCCGCCGTCCTCGAAAGGCTGCAGGCTGACCTGGATTTCGAGGACCGCGGGGTCGCTGCTCGACGCGAAGTCCTGCCCCTCCACAAAGATTCGGGCGCCGGTGGCCTTGGTGCGATACAGGTCGACTCGGCCCTTGCCGGTGACCTCGACGCGCAGCACCACCGACGTGCACGTCGTCCATCGCCGCCAGTAGCTGGCCGGGAACGCGTTGAAGTAGGTCGCGAACGACACCTGTGACTCGGCGCCGATCTGAAGTGAGGTGCGATTGCTGGCGTGCGCCCGACGGGCGTTCGTCTTCGACTCCTCCAGGTAAAGCTTTCGGACGTCGAGCGGCTCGCCCGGGCGCGGCAGAATCACCCGCGCCAGCAGGCTTACCGCCTTGCTGGAGTGTTGGGTTGCGGTATGGGCCGTTTCGTCAACCGTGGTCTTGCTCATCCCCGGGTGCTTCCTCTGCTGGTCTCGTCTCCGGTCGCCGCCTTTGCAGTCCGCGGAGCGGGCTGAGGAGAGGCCGGCCGATCTTGAAGAGCGGCGCCGTCGCGCAGGTGCGGCGCCAGGACGTTGTCGTACATGTTGAGCGCACTGGCGATCGCCATGTGCATGTCGAGATACTGATAGGTGCCCAGCCGCCCGCCGAAAAGCACCTTGGCCGAGGCGGTTTCGTTCGCCGCCCGGGTTCGGTAAGCGGACAGCACCGCGCGGTCGGCCTCGGTGTTGATCGGGTAGTACGGCTCGTCGTCGTGCTCGGCGAAGCGGGAGTACTCCCGCATGATCACCGTCTTGTCGGTCGGGTAATCCCGCTCAGGATGGAAGTGGCGGAACTCGTGGATGCGGGTGTACGGCACGTCCGCGTCGTTGTAGTTCATCACCGGGGTGCCCTGGAAGTCACCGGTCGGCAGCACATCCATCTCGAAATCGAGTGTGCGCCAACCCAAGTGACCGTCGACGTAGTCGAAGTAACGGTCCAGCGGGCCGGTGTAAACGACCGGCGCGTCCGGGTTGGCGGCCCGCAGCTCGTCGCGAACGTCGAACCAGTCGGTGTCCAGCCTGACCTCGATGCGGTCATCGGCGGCCATGTTCTGCAACCACGCGGTGTAGCCGTCCACCGGCAGGCCCTCGTAGGTGTCGTTGAAGTAGCGGTTGTCGAACGTGTAACGCACCGGCAGCCGGGTGATGTTCGCCGCCGGCAGCTCCTTGGGGTCGGTCTGCCACTGCTTGGCGGTGTAGTGCTTGACGAACGCCTCGTAGAGCGGCCGGCCGATCAGCGAGATCGCCTTCTCCTCGAGGTTCTGCGCGTCGTCGGTGTTGATTTCGGCGGCCTGCTCGGCGATCAGCGCCCGCGCCTCGTCCGGGGTGAAATAGCGGCCGAAGAACTGAGACACCAGTCCCAATCCCATCGGGAACTGGTAGGCCTGGCCGTCGTACATGGCGAAGACCCGGTGCTGGTAGCCGGTGAAGTCGGTGAACTGGCGCACGTAATCCCACACCCGCTTGTTGGAGGTGTGGAAGAGGTGGGCGCCGTACTTGTGCACTTCGATGCCGGTTTGCGGCTCGGCCTCGGAGTAGGCGTTTCCGCCGATGTGCGGACGCCTGTCGACGACCAGCACCCGCTTGCCGAGCTGAGTAGCCACGCGCTCGGCGATCGTCAGACCGAAGAAGCCGGAGCCGACGACATAGAGGTCGAAGAGACCAGAAGGAGAAGTCATCGGTTGCCTAGGGTATCGGACTGCGAGACCATCGCCCGTTCGGCGCGGGGGTCGCAACGCGACTAGATCGGCCGCAAGCCCAAATACTGGCGTGGCGGGTAACGGTTGGGTGAGATTTGGTGACGAATGTCGCGATTGGTTCACGATTAGATCTCGTCACTCTAGTAACAACATTCACGTAAGTAACATCGGCTGTGTGTCCGAATAAGCAGCAGTCAGACACCGCGCACGCCCCCGGCGTGCACGACAGACCGCAGTCCACATTGAGGAGACTTCCGTGCCGAACCGACGTCGACGCAGGCTCTCGACAGCCACGAGCGCGTTCGCCGCTCTGGCGGTCGCGAGTCCTTTTGCTTACATCGCAGTTTGCGACCTGACCGCGAAGCCCGCACCGCAGCACCACGAATTCGTGCGGGCCGCATCCATGACCGACCTCCCCGGCGAGCTGATGGGCGCGCTGACCCAGGGGCTGTCGCAGTTCGGAGTCAGCCTGCCGCCGATTCCGAGCCTGACCGGTGCCACCAGCCCCAGCAGCCTGGGCACACCCGGCTTCGGCTCGCCCGATCTCGCCAGCCCCGGCCTCACGTCGCCGGGTCTGACCTCGCCGGGCTTGACCTCGCCGGGCCTGGCTTCTCCGGGCCTGACGTCGCCGGGTTTGACGACACCGGGTTTGACGACCCCGGGCCTGACGCCAAGCGCGGCGCCGGGTCTCACCGCTCCGGGCCTGACACCAAGCGCAGCGCCGGGTCTCACCACACCGGGTCTGACGCCGGGTGCGACACCGGGCCTGAGCACGCCCGGCTTGACCAGCCCGGGCCTGACCAGCCCGAACGCCTTTGACGGCACGGGTGCCGGCGGCTTGTCCAGCCCGGGCGAGCTTCCGATCAGCGACCCGGTCGGATTGGACCCGTCGAGCGGCACCTACCCGATCCTGGGTGACCCGAATCTCGGCGCCGCTCCGGCGGCGGCCCCCAGCGGCGGACTTGTCAGCGACATGATGAGCGCCGCCAACCAATTGGGCGCCGGTCAGGCCATCGATCTGCTCAAGGGCATGATCCTGCCGCAGCTGCAGAACGCGGCACACGGCGCGGCCGCCCCGGTCCCGCCGCCGCCAGTGCCGGCACCGATCCCCTGATCGCACGCCCGGCTTCGGATTTCCCCCCGAAACGGCACCGCAGAAGTGGAGCCCTGGTCTGACCAGGGTCACCAAAACTCTGCGGTGCCGTGCCGTGCGTGAACCACATTCTTCACTTGAGTAGCGTGTCGAATCATTTGCACCACGAGACGCATACGTAACATCAGTTCGTGCCGTCCCGCCGTCGTCCGCCGACGATGTTGTTCACCGCCATCACGGCGACCGTCGTCATCCTGCCGTGGGCGGTCACCTCGAGCGTCGGCGATCGGAACCATGCATCCCCAGCGGGTGACACCCGCCTCGCGCAGCAGCCGCTGGTCGGACTCGGCGGCGGTGTCACGGTCCGCGAAGTCAGCCAGCCCACACCGTTTTCCATGGTTGCGCTCACCGGCGGCGACCTGACCGGAACGACAGCCCGCATCCGCGCCCGGCACTCGGATGGTTCGTGGGGTCCCTGGTACGGCACCGAAGCCCTGCCCGCCCGAGGCGACGGCGCCGCCGCAGGACCGCGAGGCACCGACCCCGTCTTCGTCGGCAAGACCACCACCGTTCAGATTTCGATCAGCCGGCCGGACGGCGCACCTCGCACGTCAGCACCAAAGGCTGCGCCGCCGCCCGGGCTGGGGTATATCCCGGCCAACACCGAACAGCCGCTGGCACAGAACATCTCGGCGGTTTTCATCTCCCCTCCGCAGGCCCCCGCCGACACCCAGTGGAATCCACCCACCGCGATCGTCGCCCCCGGCCAGGCACCTGCCATCATCGCCCGCGCGCAATGGGGGGCGGACCCAGCGGTGCACTGTGGCGACCGGCCGTTCGATCAGCCCATCCGCGCCGCGGTGGTGCACCACACCGCGGAGAGCAACGACTACCAGCCTCAGGACTCGGCGGCGATCGTGCAGTCGATCCACGCGTATCACACCCAGATCCTGGGCTGGTGCGACATCGCCTACAACGCGCTGGTCGACAAGTACGGTCAGGTATTCGAGGGCCGGGCGGGCGCCCTGCTCGGGCCCGTGCAGGGCGACCACACCGGCGGCTTCAACAGCGACAGCTGGGGCGTCGCGATGATCGGCAATTTCGACGATGTAGCCCCGACGCCGATCCAGCTGCACACCATCGGCCGGTTGATCGGCTGGCGGCTCGGCGTCGACCACGTCGACCCCCGGGGCACGGTCGCGTTGCCATCGGCCGGCGGCGAGAACACCAACTTCCCGCTGAACGCCGTCGCGACGCTGCCGACGATCTTCGCCCACCGCGACGTCGGCGCCACCGACTGCCCCGGCAACATCGCCTATGGGCTGCTCGACGAAATCCGCGACACCGCAGCACATTTCAGCGGTCCACCACGACCGGAAGACCTGGCCTTGTCGCTACAAGGGGGAGCGATCTACGACCGCTGGCAGACGATCGGCGGCCCGAGCAGCGTGTTGGGTGCACCCACCTCGCCCGAAGCGACCGGGGCCGGCGACGCACGTTACGCCACGTTCGCCAACGGCGCGATGTACTGGTCTCCAGAGACCGGTTCGCAGGTGGTCACCGGAGCCATCTACGACGCCTGGGCCGCACTCGGCTACGAGCGCGGCGCGCTGGGCCTGCCGACCAGTTCGGAATTCCAAGAGCCGCAATGGGTCAAGCAGAACTTTCAGCACGGCACGCTGAACTTCGACCGGCTCACCGGACGGGTCACCCGGGTGATCGACGGGGTGGTGGAGGAACTTCCGCCCCCGTCGCCCAGTGGGCCACCGGTTCAGCTGGAGCGATTCTCGCCGGTGGCCCCGGCGGCTTAGCCACGCACGCCGGAACCCCGCCGCTGATGCGAGCCCGCGGCTGCCGACGGCCCCGCTACATCCACCAGCGTTCGAGCACCCGCGCCACCCCGTCGTCGGCGTTTGTGGGGTGACCTCGTCGGCCGCCGCCAGCGCCTCGGGATGGGCGTTACCCATCGCCACCCCCAGCCCGGCCCGCGACAGCATCGGCACGTCGTTGGGCATGTCACCGAAGGCGATCCGTCGGCGTCGGGAATGCCAAGCGGCCCAGCGACCTCGGCGATGCCGGTAGCCTTACTGACCCCGACGGCACGATCTCGATCAACCCGTTGTTGGTCGAGTAGGTGAGATCGCCCTCGATCCCGATGTGCTTGCTCAGCGCTGCGGCCATGTCGGCACTGCGCGCACCGGCCTTGCGGATCAGCAGCTTGATCGCGGGCGCGCTGAGCAGATCTTCGATCGAGACCTCGGTGTTGTCGGGGTTGAGCCAGGCGTGCTCGTAGCCCGGCGAGCTGACGAATTGCGGAGTGGCGGTGTCGTGGGCACGCTCGCCGATCCGCTCGACCGCCAGGCCTGCGCCGGGAATGGCCCGCATGGCGATCTCGGCCAACTCGCACAGCGCGTCGACGGACAACGTCCTGGCCGACAGCACCCGGTCGGTCTCCGCGTCGTAGATCACAGCCCCGTTGGCGCACACCGCCAATGGCGCAAACCCCAGACCCTCGACGACCGGCGGAATCCACCGCGGCGGCCGGCCAGTGGCGAGCACGAACAGCGCGTCGGCGTCGACGGCGGCGCGCACGGCATCGCGGGTACGAGGGGTGACGTCTTCGTCTTCGTTGATCAGGGTGCCGTCAACATCGCAGGCGATCAGCGCAGGCAGGGTCAATGGATGCCGCTCTGACTCTGGCCGGGACGAGTCACACCGTCCGTGCCGCGCTTGTTCAGCCGCTCCTGCAATTCGTGCAACCGGAACTTCTGCGAATCCTCGCGGGTCGGTGCGCTGCCGCCGAGACGTCGCGGAACCCAGTACTCGCCAGGGGGGTGCGGATACTCTCCTGCACTTGGTACAGCAACTCGTTCATCGCCCGCCGCAGGTTCGTGTTGAGTTCCTCGGGTGTGCCGTGCGGCGGCAGCGGGCGCCCCGCGGCGACGGTGATCGGGATTTTGTTGCGGAACACCTTCTTCTGGTGGTCCTTGGGCCAGATCCGGTGCGCGCCCCAGACGATCAGCGGAACGATCGGCACCTGAGCCTGCAAGCGCCATCCGGGCGGCGCCGGTCTTGAACTCCCGAAGTTCGAAGCTGCGGCTGATGGTGGCCTCGGGATGCATCCCGATCAGTTCGCCCTCGCGCAGTCGCTGTACGGCGACCTCGAACGCGTCGTGCCCGTTGCTGCGGTCCACCGGAATCAGCCGGGCGTGCTTGATGACGTAGTTGACCGCCTTCACGTCGGCCATCTCGGCTTTGATCATGAAGTACATCCGTCGACCGCGCTCGCGGACGGCGAGCAACGCCGGAAGCCAGTCCAGGTAGCTGGTGTGATTCTGGGCCAGCATCGCTCCACCGCGCTGCGGGATGTTCTCCAGCCCGCGGAAAGTGAACTTGGTTCCGTTCATCGCGACGACGGGGGGCACCACCCATACTCCGAACCGGTAGAACGGCTCTGGCATGGTATCGCTCCTTCGTGTTTGCCGTTGCCCGCCTCAGCGGCTCGGCCCGGCCCGCTTGCGTGCGCGCTCTGCCCTTTCAGTGTCCTCAATAAGTTTTGCCTCCGCTACCGTAGGTGCGCCGCCGCCCAGCCTGTGCGGCACCCAGAAAGCACCTTCGGGGTGCGGATACTGCGTTTGAACGCGATGCAGTAGCGCCGTCATTCCCTCGCGCAACGCGGCGTCCAATTGGTCGACATCGCCCGCGGGCGGCAACGGCGCCCCCGCGGCCACGATCACCGGAATCTTGCGCCGACCGATGTCCCGCGGGTGGTCCTTGGTCCAGATCCGCTGTGCGCCCCACACGATCAGCGGCACCGTCGGGACACTCGCGTCCAATGCCATCCGCGCCGCGCCGTTCTTGAACTCCTTGAGCTCGAAGCTGCGGCTGATGGTCGCCTCCGGCATCAGACCGATCACCTCGCCGTCTTTCAGTAGCCGGACGGCATCGGCGTAGGCACGTGAGCCGGAACTCCGGTCGACCGGGACGGTCTTGGTGTGTTTGATCAGGAAATTGACCGCCTTTACCTGCTGCATCTCGGCCTTGATCAGGTAGCGGATCCGCCGTCCGCGGGTGTTCGCCGCCAGCGCGGCCGGCAGCCAGTCGACATAGCTGGTGTGGTTGATCGCGATGACGGCTCCACCGCTGCGCGGGATGTGCTCGAGGTGCTGATAGGTGATTGTGGTGCCGGTCGCCGCGACCAAAGCCTTGGCCGTGATCTCCAGCGCGCGGTACACCGGCTCCATGGCCGCTACTCGGTGCGATCCGCCTCGCGGGCGGCGCGCGTAGCCGCCCGTTGGCTGGCTTCCTCGGCGTCCAGCTGGGCGGCCTCGGCCAGGGTGGGCGCGCTGCCGCCAAGCCGGTGCGGCACCCACCATTCGCCGGCCGGATGCGACGGATACAGGTCCTGCGCCTGCTGGAGCAGGTGCTGCATCCGGGAGTGCAGCAACGCGGTCAGCTCGGCGGCCGGCAGCGTCGGCTCGATCGCTTCGCCGACCACGATCACGATCGGCACCTTGGGGCGATACAGCTTCTTGGGGTGGTCTTTGGTCCAGATCCGCTGGGCGCCCCAGACGATGTGCGGGACGATCGGCACACCCGCTTCGATCGCCATCCGGGCGGCGCCGGACTTGAATTCCTTGATCTCGAAGCTGCGGCTGATGGTGGCTTCCGGGTAGACGCCGACCAGCTCTCCCGCTTTGAGCCGGTCGACCGCGGCCTCGTAGGACGCCGCGCCGCTGGACCGGTCCACCGGGATGTGCCGGCAGCCTCGCATGATCGGCCCGGTGATCTTGTTGTCGAAGACTTCCTGCTTGGCCATGAACCGCACCTTGCGCTTGCGGTGCTGCTTGAAAGCAGGCAGACCGGCAAGGGTGAAGTCGAAATAGCTGGTGTGGTTGATCGCGATGACGGCGCCGCCGTCGGGAATGTTCTCCTCGCCGACAACGGTGAAGCGCAGACCCTGCGCCCGCCAGGCCAGTCGCACCAGGGCAATCACTGTCCCGTATACCGGTTCCACAGTGATCAAGCCTAGTGTTCGCGGCGTTGCCGCTCTAGCGGGTCGGTCGTTTCCCGGCTCGGCGGCTAAGCTCGGGGCGTCAGACAAGCGTCGCGGAACCAGCCTTCGAAGGACGTCAGTGCAGGTCACAAGCATCGGCCACGCAGGCTTCCGGATCGATACCCAGGCCGGCAGCATTCTGTGCGACCCCTGGGTCAACCCGGCGTACTTCGCATCGTGGTTTCCGTTCCCAGACAACAGCGGCCTGAACTGGGACGCGCTGGGCGACTGTGACTATCTGTACGTCTCGCACCTGCACAAGGACCACTTCGACACCAAGTTGCTGACCGCGCACGTCAACAAGGACGCGATGGTTCTGCTGCCCGACTTTCCGGTGCCGGATCTCAAGAACGCGTTGCAGATGCTCGGATTCCACCGGTTCTTCGAGACCACCGATTCGCATGTGCACCGGATCGGTGGGCCGAAGGGCGAGCTGGACGTCATGATCATCGCGCTGCGCGCGCCCGCCGACGGGCCGATCGGCGACTCGGGGCTGGTGGTCAGCGACGGCGTCACGACGGCGTTCAACATGAACGACGCACGACCGGTGGACCTGGATGCGTTGACGTCCGCGTTCGGTCACGTCGACGTGCACATGCTGCAGTACTCCGGGGCGATCTGGTATCCGATGGTCTACGACATGCCGGAGCGCGCCAAGGAGTCGTTCGGCATCCAGAAGCGGCAGCGCCAGATGGACCGGTGTCGGCAGTACATCGCGCAGGTCGGCGCGACCTGGGTGGTGCCGTCGGCCGGCCCACCCTGCTTCCTGGACCCGGAGTTGCGTGACCTCAATGACGACCACGGCGACCCGGCCAACATCTTTCCGGATCAGATGGTCTTCCTCGACCAGCTGCGCAGTAACGGCCACGACCACGGGCTGCTGATGATCCCGGGAACGACGGCGGATTTCACTGGTGCGCAATTGATCTCGCTCGACCACCCGTTGCCCGTCGAGCAAGTCGAGGCGATCTTCACCACCGGCAAGGCGGACTACATCGCCGACTACGCCGCGCGGATGGAGCCGGTGCTGGCAGCGGAGAAAGCCCGCTGGGCACCCGCCGCCGGCGACTCGCTGCTCGAACCGCTGCGGGCGAAGTTCGAACCGATCATGCTCGCCGGCAACGAAATCTGCGACGGCATCGGCTACCCCGTCGAGCTGGTGATGGGCTCGCAGCGGGTGGTGTTGGACTTCCCCAAACGAACTGTGCGGGAACCGATCCCCGACGAGAAGTTTCGCTACGGGTTCGCCATTCCGGCCGAGTTAGTGCGCACCGTGCTGCGCGACGACGAGCCGGACTGGGTGAACACCATCTTCTTGTCCACCCGGTTCCGCGCCTGGCGGGTCGGCGGCTACAACGAGTACCTGTACACGTTCTTCAAGTGTTTGACTGGTGAGCGGATCGCCTATGCTGACGGCTGGTTCGCCGAGACGCACGACGACTCCGCCTCGATCACCCTGGATGGCTGGGAGATTCAGCGACGCTGCCCGCACCTGAAAGCGGACCTGTCCAAGTTCGGCATCGTCGAGGGCAACACGCTGACCTGCAACCTGCACGGCTGGCAATGGAATTTGGAGAACGGCCGGTGCCTGACCGCCCGCGGTCATCAACTCCGGAGCGCCCGCCCGTGAGCGCCGACACCTACGACGACGGTCTGGTGCAACTGGACCGCGAGGCGATCACGCTGCGGCGCTACCATTTTCCATCCGGAACCTCGAAGATCATTGCGCTGCAGCAGGTTCGCGGCTACAAGGCGGAATCGCTGGGATTGTTCCTGCACCGGTTCCGCATCTGGGGCAGTTCCGACCTGCGCCGCTGGCTGCCGCTGGACATCAGCCGGCCGTTTCGGTCGACCATGATCACGCTCGACGTGCCGGGCACCCGGCCCAGTCCGGCGTTCACCCCGGCGCACCCGGACGAGTTCACCGCGCTGCTGGATCGACTGCTCGACGAGCGAGGCTGACGTCCGCGCCGCGGGTCAGCGTCCTGCGTCGGCCAGCGCCTGCTGGGCCGCGTTATACCCCGGAATGAATGTGATACCCGGTCCGCCATGGCATCCGGTGCTGGCCAGATAGAGCCCGTCGACGGGGAGTGGCTGCTCCGAGAAAGCCTTTCGGCCCGGGCCGGTTGGGCCCGACCTGGTTGGCATGAAACAGGCCGTGGCAGTAGTCGCCACCGGGCGCGCCGAACATCACCCCCATGTGCTTGGGCGTGAACGTGGTGTGCCGGCTGATGCTGCGTTCGAAGTTGGGGGCCAACCGGGTGATCTTGTCGATCACCCGCTGCCCCATTTCGACCTTCGCCGCGCCATAGTCGACGTCGCCCTCGATCGGGAACCACAGCGCGAACGCCGACGCGGCGTGTTTGCCGGGCGGCGCGAGGTCGGCGTCGTTCTGCGACGGCACCTGGAAGACGACGGTCGGGTCGGCGGGCACGATGCCCCGCCGGCAGTCCTCCCACTGCTGCTGGACTTCTTCGGGAGTGCTGAAGATACCGATCGACGCCTGCATGCTCGGGTCGTTGAGCATCTCGTACGGCGCCACGAATTCCGGTGCCTCGTCCAGGGCGAAGTGCATCTGAATGTAGCTGCCGCGGTGGTCGATTCGGGTGTAGCGCGCGCGCATGTCGGCCGGTAACGCCGCTGGGTCGACGAGCTCGTTGACGGTCAGGTCGGGCGCCAGCGCCGAGATCACGATCGGCGCGCTCACCGTCTCGCCGGCCTCGGTGCGCACACCGTGGACCTTCCCGTCGCTCACCACGATCTCGCTGACCTTGGTGCGCAGCCGGACCTCGCCGCCGTCACGCTCGAGTGAGTCGACGAGATGCGCAGTGAGCGCGCCGATTCCACCGCGCAGCTTCTTCATCTGCATGGTGGCGCCCTCGGGGACGCCGAGCCCGAAGGCCAGCGCGGCCGCGCTGCCCGGCGTATCCGGACCGCGGTAGAGGGTGTTGACCGCCAGCACGGTCATCGAGCCGCGCAACGCACCGTGCTTCTCACGGTCGGGCAAGTAGCGATCGAGCACATCGGTGACCGAACCGAACAGCATCTCGTCGATCGCCGAGCGCTCGAATTCGTTTGTCGCGCAGGCATACATCTCGTCGAGTGTTTTCGGCGGGGCACCGGCATCGAAGCGTCCGAGCGCCCGCGTGGGCGCCATCGCCCAGGCCATCAGGCCCGCCATGCCGTTGACGGCCTCGGCGCCGTGCACCTCGTTGAGATGAGTGAACAGCTTGACCGGGTCGCTGTATTGGATCATCGGGTCGTCGCCGACCCCGCGCAGGGCCACCGACATCACGTCCAGGTCGATGGCGGGAATGGTGTCCAGACCGAGTTGTTCGCGGACTATCGGCGCGGTGGGGAACTGCACCGAGCCGGCAATCTCGAAGTGATAGCCGTCGAACAACTCGACGGTGGAGGCCATCCCGCCCGCGTACAGCTTCGACTCCAGGCACAACGTCCGCAGGCCGGCCTTTTGCAACAGCACCGCGGCGGCCAGGCCATTGTGTCCGGCGCCAATCACGATCGCGTCGTAGTCGCTCATCTGCTCGCACCTCTCCGCTCTGCTCAGCAGGCTGGCAGGGATGAGCAGTTTTGTCAATTATGACGAAACCTGGTCCGGCCATGCCTCGCTGATTCCGGCCCGTAGCGTCTCCAGCGCGAGGTGACAGAGCCGGGCCAATTCGCCCAGCGATCGGTCGTCACCGAGCATCCAGACCTCCATCGCGCCGAACACCGCGGCGGCGATGCAACGCGCCGTCACGGCAAAGCGCACCCGAAGGTCGACAGCCCGATCGGCGGCGCCGCTGCGTCGTTGCAACTGAGACACGATCGCGTCGGCGAAATCGGCTTGCACGTCCTGAATGTGGCGCACGATCCGGCCGGGATCGATCTCGTGATCGCGCAGCGTGGCGATTTTGGTAACGGCGTCAACGTCATACGGGAACGCGAAGATCGCTGCCTGCACCGAGTCGACGATCGGTTCGGTCACCGGCCGGTCGTTGAGCGCCGCGCGAAACCAGTTCAGTCCGGTGTAGTCGGCGAACAGCAGATCATGCTTGGACGAGAAGTGGCGATAGAACGTGCGCAGCGTGACGCCGGCGTCCGCAGCAATCTGCTCGGCCGAGGTGCCCTCGACACCCTGGGCCAGAAATCGCACCAGCGCGGCCTGGCGCAGCGCCTCCCGGGTGCGCTCGCTGCGCGCGGTCTGCGCCGGGCGGATCATCTCTGGAATTTACCCCAGAACCCGTTGTGGCAATATTGACAAAACTTCGGGGTCGGGATGAGACTGCGGCGATGGTCTCTCTTCTCACCCATGCGATCCTCGGCATCGCGGTCATCACCTGGATCGTCGCCTCCAACCGTCAGGTCTTCTCCCGTGTCGGCGACGGCGGGCTGTTCTCGCCGCTGGAGGCGCTGTACTACGTGATTGGTATCGCCTCGGTCTTCCTGGGCTGGTACTTCAATATCCGTTTCGTGCAGGAGTATTCGCAAGGTTCGACCAACCCGCTGTGGGGGCAACACGGGAGCTGGGCCGAATACATCCGGCTGATGTTCACCAACCCGGCCGCCAGCTCGGCGAGCCAGGATTACACGATCGCCAATGTTGTTCTGCTACCGCTGTTTACCATCGTGGATGGTTATCGGCGTGGGCTGCGGCGGCCATGGCTGTACTTCATCTCCAGCCTGTTCACCAGTTTCGCGTTCGCGTTCGCGTTCTATTTCGCCACCATCGAGCGCCAGCACCGGCTCGCGAAACGTGATCAGGCACTGACCCCGTCGCGGTAGTCGGTTTCGTCCTCGGCAAAGCTGACCAGCGGCGGCGGGAGCGGCCATTCGTGGTGGCCGGCCTGATTGCCACCGCGCCGTTTGGCGGCGTACATCGCGGCGTCGGCGGCGGCGATGAGTTCGATGAGCAGGTCTCTGCGACTGCCGGTGCGGTAAGCGGGGTGGATGCCGACGGTGCCGATGCTCGCTGTGATGCCGAACGGCAACGCGGCGATTTCGTCGCAGAGCTGTTGCGCTCGACGATGGACCTCATTGGGGTGCCAGGTATCGGCGATGACGAATTCCTCACCGCCCGACCGGCCGATCACCGCAGTGTCGTCGGTGGTGTCGCGCAGCGCCCGCGCCACCGACACGAGCGCGTCGTCGCCGGTGCTGTGCCCGTAGCTGTCGTTGAGCTGTTTGAAACGGTCCAGGTCGATCACGCAGACCACGACGTAGGCCTGCTGCAAGCTGCCCTTCTCCAGGCAGGCCTTGGCCCGCCGATAGAAGGCCCGCCGGGTAAACAGCCCCGTCAGCTGGTCACGCTCGGCCCGCACGGCGTCGGCGCCGAGGACGTGCACGACGACTTGGACGCCGAACGGAACGGCCAGGTTCAGCAACAACAACAGGGCGAGGCCGCACGCCGCGACGGCGACGCCATGGTCCCTCGAGATCCGGACACCCTCGATCGCCCCGATCGCCCCGGCGAACGCGAAGTTGTAGGCCATCAGCCACGCCCGATGGAACAACGCGATGTAGGTGGCGAGCGTGCCGAACGTGGCACAGGTCAGCATGGCGACCAGCGGGTCGCGCTGCGCGAATGCGACCAGCGCGATGCAGGCACTGGACAACAGCGCGAACCAGATCGGCGGTCGTGCGGCTCGGCCATCGCGTCGCCCACAACACCGCGCCGGCCGCGGCGCCGACGCCTGCGATCCACGCGCAGGCCAGCTCCGCGGTGGTGTCCGGGCCGGTGGGAGTCAACGTCGTCCCCACCGCAACCACTGACAGGCAGCCCGCGATGAACGCCACGGTCAAGCGGGTGATTGTGGCCATTCCGCGGGCAGCCAGATGTGCACTCAGCCGGTCATAGTGATCGGACTGGCGCCACCATTGGCCGAGCCAACCCATCGCGCTCTCACAAATCTTTGACGCGGTCGTCCCAGCTCTTCTGCAGGACACGGATCAGAAGATGATAAAGCAGCAGGGAAACCCTGGCGGACGTTTGCCGCTTCGGGTGAGAGCGTATTCACTACTTCGGTTCGAGCACCTCGGCCCCGACAAACGGCACCAGTGCCGCGGGTATTCGCACGCTGCCGTCCGGCTGCTGGTGGTTTTCCAGGATCGCGACCAGCCAGCGAGTGGTGGCCAGCGTGCCGTTGAGGGTCGCCGCGATTTGCGGCTTACCGGCCGAGTCGCGGTAGCGGGTGGCCAGTCGACGGGCCTGAAAGGTGGTGCAGTTCGACGTCGAAGTCAGCTCACGATAGGCCTGCTGGGTGGGCACCCAAGCCTCACAGTCGAACTTGCGCGCCGCCGACGAGCCGAGATCGCCCGCCGCAACGTCGATGACGCGATAGGGGACCTCGATACGGGCCAGCATCTCGCGCTGCCAGCCCAGCAGCCGCTGATGTTCGGCCTCGGCGTCGGCGGGCTCGCAGTAGACGAACGCTTCCACCTTGTCGAATTGATGCACCCGGATGATGCCGCGGGTGTCCTTGCCGTAGCTGCCGGCCTCACGGCGAAAGCACGACGACCAGCCGGCGTAGCGCTGCGGGCCGTCGGACAGGTCGAGGATTTCGTTCGAGTGGTAGCCGGCCAGCGGCACCTCGGAGGTGCCGACCAGATAGAGGTCGTCGGCCTCGACGCGGTACACCTCGTCGGCGTGCGCGCCGAGGAACCCGGTTCCCGACATCACCTCCGGGCGTACCAGCACCGGCGGGATGATCGGCACGAATCCGTTGTCGGCGGCCAGCCGGATCGCCATGTTCAGCAGGCCCAGCTGCAGCAGGGCGCCCTGTCCGGTGAGGAAATAGAACCGCGAGCCAGACACCTTGGCGCCGCGCTCCATGTCGAGCAGACCCAGCGCTTCGCCGAGTTCGAGGTGATCTTCGGGGTCGTCGATCGCGGCCGGTTCGCCGACCCGCTCGAGTTCGACGAAGTCGTCTTCCCCACCGGCCGGGACGCCGTCGATGATGACGTTGGAGATTGCCAGGTGCGCGGCGGTGAACGCCGTCTCCGCCTCGGCTTGGGTGGCCTCGGCCGCCTTGACCTGCTCGGCGAGCTCCTTCGCGCTGCTGCAGCAGCGCGGGCCGATCGTCGGCGCGATGCGCCGCCGACCTTCTTGCTGGCCGCCTTCTGCTCGGCGCGCAGCGTGTCCGCGGTAGAAATCGCGTTTCGGCGCTCAGCGTCTGCCGTCGAGCAGCGCGTCGACCAGCGCAGGGTCTTCGCACCGCGGCTGCTGGGACGCGCGCACGGCGTCGGGATTTTCCCGCAGCAGCTTCAGGTCGATCACAGGCTAGAACCCTACGTGGTGGCCGGAGGCACCGACAACCATTTCACTTCTGTAACAGCCGTCACGTATCACGGTTCGCCTGTCAGAATGGATGGCGATGTGGCACCAATCGGAGCGCGACGAGCGCGACGTCGCTGAGGCGGCGGAGCACGGGCCCAGCGTCGGCGGCCGCGCGTCGGGTGAATTCGCTCAACGGGACGCTGCAGGCTTCGGCGACCCGGCGGGCATTGTTGCTGACCGCGCTCGGCGGCCTGTTGATCGCCGGACTCGTCACCGCCCTGCCGATCGGTAGCGGGCCCGGACGGCTGGCCGGCTACATCGACCCCGTGCCGCCGACCGGCGCCAAGGGCAACGACGCGTTCAACCGCGCGGCCAGCGGCAACTGCCTGATGTGGCCGGACCGGATGCCGGAGGCCGCCAACATCGTCGACTGCAAAGACGACCACCGCTTCGAGGTCGCCGAGTCGATCGACATGCGCACCTTCCCCGGCTCGGAGTACGGCCCCGTCGGCGCCGCCGCCGACGGCGACCCGCATCGAGCAGATCAGCCAGGAGCAGTGCGAGTCGGCGGTGCGCCGCTATCTGGGTCCCAAGTTCGACCCCAACAGCAAGTTCGTCATCAGCATGTTGTGGTCGGGCGACAAGGCATGGCGGCAGTTCGGCGAGCGACGGATGCTGTGCGGCCTGCAGCTGCCGGGGCGCGGGCAACCAGCAGGTCGCCTTCAAGGGCAAGGTCGCCGACGTCGACCAGTCCAAGGTCTGGCCGGACGGGACCTGCCTGGGCATCGACCCGGCCACCAACCAGCCGACCGACATCCCGGTCGACTGCGTCGCGCCGCACGCGATGGAGGTCACCGGGACGGTCAACCTGCTCGCGCAGGTTCCCCGAGGGGCTGCCGCCCGAGCCCGAGCAGGACGGCTTCATCAAGGACTCCTGCACCAAGCTGACCGACGCCTACCTGGCGCCGGTGCAGTTGCGCAGCACCACGCTGACGCTGATCTACAGCACGCTGTCGCTGCCCAGTTGGTCGGCGGGTAGCCGCGAGGTGGCCTGCAGCATCGGCGCGACGCTGGGCAATGGCGGCTGGGCGACGCTGCTGAACAGCGCCAAGGGCGCCGCTGAAGATCAACGGCCAGCCGCCGGTTCCGCCGCCCGACATCCCGCAGGAGCGGCTCAACCTGCCGCCCGATTCCGACCGGCCTGCCGGACACCCGGCGGCGGCGCCTCGGCGACCGGATCGAACGGTCGTCGGGCTCGTCCGGCGCGCCGGGTTCGAGCGGCTCGTCCGGAACGTCCGGGGGATCGACCAGCCAGCGACAGGGCAACCAGCACCTGCCGGGCCAACGCCGGCGCCCGCCCCGCCGGCACCCGCGCCCGCCCCCGAAGCCCCGCCACCGGCCCCGAAGGCCGGCCGCCGCCCCGGGACGGTCCCGAGCCGCCGCCGCCAACCCTGCGCCGCCGCCTCCCCCGGCCGCCACCGGGGCAGTAGCCGGGTGGCCGTTCGGATGGATCCGCAACGGTTCGACGAACTGGTGTCTGACGCGCTCGACCTGGTCCCGCCCAAGCTGGCTGCCGTGATGGACAACGTCGTGGTGTTGGTCGCCGACCGTGATCCCGACGATGACGAGCTGCTGGGGCTGTACGAAGGTGTGGCGCTGACCGAACGCGACTCGCACTACGCCGGGTCGCTACCGGACACCATCACGATCTATCGCGGCGCGCTGCTGGAGATCTGTGACGACGAGGAGCAGGTGGTCGAGGAGGTCAAGATCACCGTGATCCACGAGATCGCCCATCATTTCGGGATCGACGACGAGCGGCTACACGAACTCGGCTGGGCGTAACCCGGCGACGATGCGGCCCGGCACGGGCCGCTGAGGAACCGGGCACTGCAGCTGGCCCGGTTGGCGCGGCGCCGCGGATCTGTCGGCGATCGGTGCTACACATGGCTCATGAATAACGACTGCCGCGACTGCCGGGCAGGCCTGGAGCACTGCCACGGGACGCTCATCCATCATTGGCTGCACCGTTCGGAATGCACCGATGAAAACTGCGCCAGCCCAGAGTTGTTGGCGCACACCTTCGTTGTCGACTGCGATGCCGTCGGCTGCGAGTGCGCCCGGATGGACGCGGCCGGCGTCAACGGCCCTGGCGATCTAGAGCGGTCAGCCCATCGGGTCGGAGATCGAGTCCTCCGCGTCGCGGCACCGGGTCGAATGGCGGCGTCTGCTCTCCCCACTGCTCGCAGGTCCATCGGCCGTCGTTCTGCGGTGTCAGCACCACGAACTCGGCGTTGGCCAGGTGGTGGTCGAGCGCGAAAGTGCTGTGCACGTCGGCCAATACCGCCGCGGTGAGCCGGATTGCCGCCCCGTGGCTGACCACGACGATGTCTCCGGTCCAACCGTCGTCGTCGAGGTAGCGGGTGCGTGAGCTCGTTCACTACCGGCAAATAGCGACCCAGCACCTGGTCGGCGCTTTCACCGCCGGGCATCGACACCTCGTGCTCGCCCTTGAGCCAGCGTTCGGTAGATCGGCGTGGAATTCGTCGATGGCGGCGTCGTCATTGCGGTTTTCCAGGTCGCCCGCCTGGACCTCGTGGATGCCGGTGACCTCGCGGGCCGGCACGCCGACAACACCGCTGATCTCTTCGGCGGTCTGCACGGCCCGGGTGGCCACGGAGTGCAGTAGGAGCGTCGGCGGCGCGGGCAGCGCCTTCGCGAAATCCCGTGCCTGCTCTCGACCCAATGGCGTCAGCTCCGCCCCAGGCGGGCGGGTGTCCAGGCGTTTGTCGACGTTGCCGCAGGATTGGCCGTGCCGCACCAACACCAGCCGACCGCTCACGGTGCCGACCCCTTGCGCAGCGTCTCCAGCCAGCGCGCGGCCCCGTCCAGTTGCGGGGGCGGCGCCCCGGCGACCTCGCCCGTCGGCCAGGAACCCAGGTAGCGCACATCGGTACAGCGCTGATGCAAGGCCTTGAGCGCCTCGGCGACGGCGTCGTCGTCGATATGGCCGACGCAGTCCATGAAGAACACGTAGGTGCCCAATTCCGTTCGGGTGGGCCGAGATTCGATGCGGGTCAGGTCGATTCCCCGAATACCGAACTCGGTGAGCGCCGAAACCAGCGAGCTCGGCGTGTTGGCGATCCGCAACACCACCGACGTGCGGTCGGCGCCGGTTCGGGCCGGCGGCGGCCCGGGCCGGCCGACCAAGACGAAGCGGGTCCGGGCATTGGCCTCGTCGACGACGCCGTCGGCCAGTGTCGAGAGCCCGCGGTGCGCGACGGCCAGCGGGGAGCTCACTGCGGCGTCGACCAGTCCGTCGGCGACTTGCTGCGCGGCGTCCGCGTTGGAGATCGCCGGGCGTAGTTCGGCGGCGGGCAGATTGGCGGCCAGCCAGTGCCGCACCTGCGCGGCGGCCACCGGGAAGACGGCCAGCGTGCGGATGTCGGCGGCCGTCCGGCCGGGCTGGACGGCGATGCTGAACGCCACGTCGAGTGTCAGCTCGGCGTAGATCTGCAACGGGGTCCCGATTGCCAGGCTGTCCAGCGTGGGCATGATCGAGCCGTCGATCGAGTTCTCGATCGGCACGCAGGCGTAGTGCGCGGTGCTGGCGCGTACCGCCTCGAGCGCGGCGAGCGTGCTGTCCACCGGCATCAGCTGCCACGCGTCCGCTGGGCACGGCGGAACCGCACCGACCTCGGTCATCTGTAACAGCGCCGCTTCGGTGAAGGTCCCCGCCGGACCGAGATACGCGATGCTGGCCACGACCGATAACCCTATCGGGTCGTAGCCCTTGCGCCGCCTGACCGTCTTTAGTTAAGTAAGGCTTACCTCACTTACTAAGGACGGTCACGATGACAATCGCTCACTGCCCGGCACCCACGACCGCCGAACGGATCCGCAGTACCTGCGTCCGCGCCGGTGGCGCGCTGCTCGCAGTCGACGGCGCCGAACCGCTCACCACTCCCCTGCATCACCTCCTGGCTGACGGATCGTTTGCGGTCGCGCTGCCGGCGGATTGCGGGGTCGACGGTGTCCAGGCCGTGCTGGAGCTCGCCGACTACGCGCCGTTACCGCTGCGCGAACCCGTCCGTTCGCTGGTGTGGATCCGGGGCGGGCTGCACACGGTGCCGCCCGAAGAGCTCCGCGAGATGCTCGACCTGATCGCCGCCGAGCACCCGCACCCGGCGCTACTGCAGGTGCGCACGCCGGCATCACGGCCGGTGGCCGAGGAAGATCGAGCAGACACCCAGTACCTGCTGGCCCGCCTGGAGATCGAGTCGGTGGTGGTCACCGATGCTACCGGCGCCGAAGCCGTCGACCCGGCGGCGCTGCTGGCCGCCCGACCAGACCCGTTCTGCGAAGTCGAATCATGCTGGATCCGACACCTGGACACCGCACACCGCGACGTGATCGCGCGCCTGGCCGCACGGCTGCCGGTCCGGCTGCGGTGCGGCGATATTCGCCCGCTCGGCATCGACCGCTACGGCGTGCGGCTGCGGGTGGAAAGCGCCGAGGGCGACCGCGACGTCCGGTTGCCGTTCCGCACGCCGGTTGACGACGTAACCGGGCTGGGCAAGGCCATCCGGGTGCTGATGGGCTGCCCGTTCGGCCGCGGCGTGAGCGGCCTTCGGCCGCGACGGGACTGAGGGACGCCCGCGGCCGGTTACCGTGTCGGGGTGGTTGCGCCCCTGAGCGATGTCGCGCGTCGGCCGCTGCGCGTCGAGCTCGTCATCACGCTCGCCGTGACGTTCGGCCTCAGCGCCGTCGAGGCGGCCCTGCAGCTCGCGGATTCGGTGCTGCGCGGTCTGAGTAACCAGCGAATTCCGCTCAACCCCAAGCGGTCCTACTTCGATCTGATCGACCTGGGCCTCAACGTGACCGTCGTGGTGCAGCTGGTCGCCTGGGGCGCGCTCGGTCTGTATTTGTTGTGGCGCACCGGGTTAGCGGCCGCCGACGTCGGTCTGACGCGATTCCGGTGGCGCCCCGATCTGCTCGGCGGCATCGGGCTGGCCGCGCTGATCGGCGTGCCGGGGTTGGCGCTCTACCTCGCGGCGCGGGCCCTGCACGTCAACGCGTCGGTCATCCCGTCCGGCTTGGGCGACACCTGGTGGCGGATCCCGATGTTGGTGCTCACCGCTTTCGCCGACGGCTGGGCCGAAGAGGTGATCGTCGTCGGCTATCTGCTCACCCGGCTCGGTCAATTGGGCGTCGGACCTCGGGCCGCTTTGGCCTGCTCGAGCCTGCTGCGCGGCGCGTACCACCTCTATCAGGGCTTCGGCGCCGGGCTGGGCAACATCGCGATGGGCCTGGTATTCGGCTACGCGTGGCAGCGCACCGGCCGCCTGTGGCCGTTGGTGATCGCGCACGGAGTGATCGACACCGTGGCCTTCGTCGGGTACGCGCTGCTGGCCGGCCACCTGCGATGGCTGCACTGAGCATGGACGACCAGAGCCGGCGCAAGCGGCCGCCACCGCCGGGGACACCCCCACCACGGCCGGTGTCGCCCACTCGTCGCGGTCCCGGTCAACGGTCGCAACCGCTCGCATCGTCGCCGTCGCCTCGCCGCACCGGGCGCCCGAAAAAGCCGTGGCTGCAGATTGTTTCGCTGAGCTTGGTGGTCGTCGTGCTGCTGGGTTGCGCCGCGGTCCTCGGCGCCGCCTTATGGCTGGAGACCGCTTTGCACCGCGAGCCGGCGCTGACGGATTACTCGGGCCGTCCGCCGGCCAGCCAGGGCAGCACGTGGCTGCTGGTCGGCTCCGACAGCCGTCAGGGTTTGACTGCCGAACAACAGCAGGCGCTGGCCACCGGCGGTGACACCGGCAATGGGCGAACCGACACGATCATGCTGGTGCACGTTCCCGCCATCGGCTCGAGCGCGTCGACCACGATGGTCTCCATTCCCCGTGACTCGTATGTGCCGGTACCCGGCTACGGCCGCGACAAGATCAACGCCGCGTTCTCGATGGGCGGTGCATCGCTGTTGGCCGAGACCGTCGAGCAAGCGACCGGCCTTCGAGTCGACCACTACGCCGAGATCGGCTTCGGCGGATTCGCCGGTTTGATCGACGGCCTCGGCGGGGTCACGGTGTGCCCGAAGGCGCCGATCGACGACCCGCTGGCGGGGATCGCACTGCCCGCGGGATGCCAGAAACTGAACGGTCCCAACGCACTCGGCTACGTCCGCAGCCGTGCCACCCCTCGGGCCGACCTGGATCGGATGGTCGACCAACGGCAGTTCATGTCGGCGCTGTTGCACCGGGCGGTCAGCCCGACGGTCTGGCTCAACCCATGGCGTTGGTACGCGGTGCCGCACGCCGCCGTCGCCGCACTGACCGTCGACCGCGGCGACCACATCTGGGACCTGGCCCGGCTGGGCTGGGCGCTGCAAGGCTCACCCGCCGAATTGACGGTGCCTATCGGGCAATTCACCAGCACCGGCGCCGGATCGGTCGTGGTCTGGGATCACGAGAAGGCGACCGCGTTGTTCGACGCCTTGGCCGCTGATCAGCCGGTGCCAGTGAGCGTGCGCAGCGGACAACCCTGAGCCGAGGTCAGTGCGGGCCGGCGCCGGCCAGTCCGCCTTCGAGCCACGCCTTGGCGCGGCCCGGGTGGTTGGTCGCCAGCCAGGCCACCCCGATGTCGCGGCAGAGTTTGACGTCCTGGTAGTCGTCGACCGTCCAGCAGTACAGCGCCCGCCCCTGGGCCGCCGCGCGGTCGACGAGCGCGGGGTGCTCACGCAGCGTCCCGATCGACGGGCCGACCGCGGTGGCCCCGATCGTGCTCGGGGCGCTGCTGCCCAGGTATCGGTGGCTGCGCCCGAGCAACACCGTCGGCAGCAGCGGCGCCGACCGCCGGACCCGCCACAGCGCCGCGGCGGAGAACGACATCACCACCGCGCGCGACAGGTCGGCCGAAGCGGGCGAGGCGATACCGAAGCGGTGCAGCAGCGCCAGCAGCTTGCTCTCAACGAGCGCGCCGTAGCGGACAGGGTGTTTGGTCTCGATGAAGATCTTCACCGGCCGCTTCCAGTCCAGCACCAGCGAGACCAGAGCATCCAACGTCAGCAACCCGGTATCGCCGTGGCCTCCGTCGGCACGCCAACTCCCGTGCCACGAACCGAACTCCAGCTCGCGCAGCTGCGCCAGCGTCATCATGCTGACCCGACCCGCCCCGGTGGAGGTCCGGTCGAGTTTGCGGTCGTGCACGCACACCAGATGTCCGTCGCGGGTGAGCCGGACATCGCATTCCACGCCGTCGGCGCCCTCGCGAAGGGCGAGATCGTAGGCAGCCAACGTGTGCTCGGGACGCGACGCCGACGCGCCGCGGTGCGCGACGACGAATGGATGCCGAGAGTCCACGCCCTCGGCATACGTCATATGCCTATGCTGCCGGTTCTTCACCCGGCAGCTCAACCGCTGCAGCAGATTTCGTTGCAACGACCTCGTCATCAGGAACGATCACCCACCGATGCGCGGGCCGCTCGACCGGCTTGCGCTCGAACACCTCGAACAGCTTCGACGTCGCCAGCACCGCGCCCAACGCGATCACATACGCGACGATCATCGCCACGGTGTTGTTGGCGATGCCCTGAGAGTCCTGGGCACCGCTGGTGATCGAGGCGAACACCGACGTCACGCTGCTCAGCAGCCACATCAGCCACCAGCTCCAGATGAGCGACCGGAACTGCGCATAGTGGTCCTCGGTCTTGGCCAGCTCGATGAGGTAGACCAACGCCCAGACAGACCCCAGCAGCGGCAGGCAACAGAACGTCACGCACGCCGCCATCAACGCCCAGCTGGCGTAATGGCCCGTCGTCACCGCTACCACGGCGAAAGTGATGGCCAGCACCATCGCTATCGTCGGGGGCAGGAGCGTGCCCATCCACAAGGCCCGCCGCGATCGGGATTCCGGCAGGCCCGCATGCTCGAATGCCGCCGCCCGCCGGGCGATCAGCCAGCCAGCCAGCTGGTAGGCGACCGTCATCACCGCGGCGACGGCGGCCAGGCTGACCAGCACGCTGAGCAGCGCGGCCGCGTCGGCGACCAGCCAGTTCAACAACCTGTTGCGGTTGATCACCAGCAGCAGGTAGCGCAGCAGATGAACCAGAGCGGCCGCACCCAACGCGACGGCGGCCACGAAGAACGCGGTACGTATGCGCTCGGGCGTCGGCGCCTCGCGCCGGACCCGGCCGGACCCGGTGTCTTGGTCGACGCGGTCTTGCAGACCCCAGCGCGGAATGCCTTGATAGCGGGGGGTCGGGCCCAGCGGACGGCGACGACGCCGCGGCGGTGGCGGCGGGCCGGGGCGCACTGCGATCCATCGATAGCCCGGTGGCAGCCGGGGCGAATGGCGTGGCCCGGCGCTCCATGCGTTGGGATTCGCGGATCGCGGTGGTTCAGTCGCCGTCGGCGCCAACAGCGTCCCGTTGCAGCGCGGGCACCACGAACGTTGCTTGTCGCGGACGTTCCAGCGTGTGCCGCACTGGGAGCACACTTGAATCATTGGCGCCGATCCTCCTCATCGCAACGGCCTTCGGCGTCGCCGGCGCGAATCACTGAACCAGCCTAACGGTGCAACGGGCAGAAGCCGGGTCAGATGCTTCCGGGGCCACCGTCACCGGCGACAACCGGACGACCGGCCGCGGCCCAGGCCAGCATGCCGCCGTCGACGTTGATCGGTTCATAGCCGTCGCGGGCCAGGAATTCGGCGACCTTCGCCGAACGGCCACCCACTTTGCAGATGACGTACAGCGTCGACGATCGGTCGATCTCGTCGAGGCGGGCCGGCACCTGGCCCATCGGGATGTGTTGCGCATCGGCCGCGTGGCCACGATTCCACTCGTCGTCCTCGCGCACGTCCAGCAACACTTCGGTCGGCCCGAACTCGGCGGGCAGTTCGCCGACGGTGATTTGCGTGATCGACGGTTCTGGGCTCACGTCATCGATCTTGGCACGCCCGGGTCCGAGCGGCGAAGTCCGTCGCCCAGCTAAAACGAGCTATACACAGTTTCCACAGGTTTATCCACAGCCGCCACGAGTGGTCATTTCGGCATTGCAGCAGCGCTACGCGCCTGCGCCTGGACACTCACTGTGGATAACGCGCGGCCGTGATCGGATCGTGATCGACAGGCCGACCCGGTGCTCAGCGAATTCTTAGCCAGCCTCACTGCCCTCCTGAGATGCGTGCGATATGGGCGATATCACAGTCTTCGCGACCGTGTCGCTGCCGAGACGTCACATCGACACTGTGCGTATTTGACACACGAGAAACAATATCTCCAGCAACAACCTGCTGGTCAGCGAGCCGCGATCGGCTCAATTTCTCAGGCGGTACAGGAGGGGTTATGATCGCGATCATCGACATCACTTGTGACTCATCTCACTGGGGGAGCAATTGAACAAGCAGGCCGGAGCCACCCGATGACGACGCAACCGTTTGGACCCCAATCGGCGACCTCGCCGTCGCGTTGGTACACGACGTCGGCGACGTGCAATCGCTCCTACTTGCTCGCCGGTTTACGGGCCGGCCTGATCGCCCTCGTCTTGCTGGCGGTGCTCGCCGTCATCATCTGGTTCTGATACACCCCTTCCGGGTACTCCCGCCTCGCAGCCGTTCTTGCGGCGTGCGCGGCGATAGAGCAGGGTTGATCAAGACAATGCCGACCCGCCGCCAACAGCCTGCGAGCGGCCCGTCAGAGTAGATCTGAAATCGATCATCACCAGGAAGGAACGTCGTGTCTGATTACACCTTGCCCGATTTGGACTGGGACTACGGAGCCCTGGAACCCCACATCTCGGGTGCGATCAACGAGCTTCACCACGACAAGCACCACGCCACCTACGTCAAAGGCGCCAACGACGCCGTCGCGAAGTTGGAAGAGGCGCGGAGCAAGGACGACCATTCAACGATCCTGCTCAACGAGAAGAACCTTGCGTTCAACCTGGCGGGTCACGTCAACCACGTCGTGTGGTGGAAGATCTTGTCTCCCAACGGTGGTGACAAGCCGACCGGCGATCTGGCCGCCGCGATCGACGACGCCTTCGGCTCCTTTGACAAGTTCCGCGCGCAGTTCAGCGCAGTGGCCAACGGAATTCAGGGCTCGGGCTGGGCGGTGCTGGCGTACGACAGCCTCGGCGACCGCCTGCTGACCTTCCAGGTGTACGACCACCAGACCAACTTTCCGCTCGGCGTTGTGCCCGTCCTGCTGCTGGACATGTGGGAGCACGCCTTCTATCTGGACTACAAGAACGTCAAGGCCGACTACACCAAGGCGTTCTGGAACGTGGTGAACTGGGAAGAGGTGCAGAAGCGTTACGCCGAAGCCACCTCCAAGGCCAAGCACCTGATCGCCAACTGATCTCAACCCATTCGGGGCGTCGCGCTGAGGGCGTGGCGCCCCGAATGCTATTTCGGGGCGAGCGTCACTTGCGCATTCGTCGCCGTTCGGTGCCCGTGTCCGCTTGCGAGCGGTGGCGGCCTGCCGCATGCTGAGCGGATCGACCCACCGGCGTATCGCGGGATACCCGAGTCGAGTGTGGCGGAGGGCGAAATGGACAGTGGTTCAGGCCGGGCCATCGAAGTGGCCCCCTTCCATTCTCACGGTGCCTTGAAAGGCTTTGTGATTTCCGGTCGTTGGCCAGATTCGACCAAGGAATGGGCGCAGCTGTTGATGGTTGCGGTCCGAGTGGCGTCGCTACCCGGATTGCTGGACACCACAACGGTATTCGGTGTTCGCGAGGAACTTCCGGACGTGCCCGTGCCCGGCACGGTCGGTCTGGTGCTGGCCGAGGGACCGGTCGTCGGCGAGTCAGCGATCCAGCCGGGCTACTTCGGCGATCATCAACCGCCCGCCTTGCTGATGCTGCATCCGCCCTCGGAGACCACGCCGTCGCTGCCCGAATGCAGCGGAGCGGCGTCGGGATGCGTGTTGTTGCCAGGTTTGCCGCATCTGGGTCTGGAACACCGAGCGGCGTGGGTGGAGGCAGAGGCCGACGGCACCATCACATCGATGGTCAGCCGGGTCGGCGTCGACCCGATCAGTCACCCCGACACAGCAATCCTGGCGATGCTGCTTGCCGCATAGCCGATCCGTAATCGAAAGGCGGAATGCCGGCCCTCGGCCGGGTTTCTAGGCGCTCGACCGCGTTGACCGGTTCGCTGGACTCCTCGTTCAAGCTGCACCTCCTACCGACCCAGGCATAGCTCGGCGGATGCCCGGCACACAGCGCGCCGGCTCGCGTCTGCAGCAAATCGAGTCCACGGCGGCGACACGGGTTGGACCGGTAGCCCTGGATGCGCGGGACCGCTGTCATTAGTCCTCAAAGCGATGAAAGCTCACGCAATTTCCTTAAAATTTCATGTGTATGTGCTGGACAACGGCTTTGGTCGATGAGGAACGCAGTCGACCGACCACAAATACCGTGAGCGTCAATTTATTCGACGTTTCGCACTTGGTTGCACCGTTAACTCTGGCTACGATGATCAGCAAATACTTTGACGCATTTTGCCGATCTACCTAACTTGGTGGAGGTCATATCGATGAGCACGACGTTTTCCGCCCGACTGAACCGCCTGTTCGACACGGTTTACCCGCCCGGACGCGGCCCGCACACTTCGGCGGAAGTCATCGCGGCGCTCAAAGCGGAGGGAGTCACGATGTCGGCTCCTTACTTATCGCAGCTACGTTCTGGGAACCGAACCAACCCGTCGTCCACCACGATGACGGCCCTGGCTAATTTCTTCCGAATCAAACCCGCCTATTTCACCGACGACGAGTATTACGAGAAGCTCGATAAGGAGCTCTCGTGGTTGCTGGTGATGCGCGACGAGGGCGTTCGTCGAATCGCCATGGGTGCCAGTGAACTGTCGCCGGAGTCGAAAGAGGACGTCATTCATCGCGTCGACGAACTTCGTCGCAAGGAGCACCTGGACGCCTGACGGCGATCCGCCCGGCCGGCACAGTTAGGGTTGGCGCATCGATGCCGCACGGGCACCGCGATAGCCGACGAGATTCCGGGGAGGTAGTGCGCGAATGGGCCTGTTCGGCAAGCGAAAAACCCGCGCCACCCGTCGCGCCGAGGCTCGCGCGATCAAGGCCAAAGCCAAACTCGAGGCCAAGCTGTCAGCGAAAAACGAAGTCCGCCGGTTCAAAGCCGCGCAACGGGCCGAGACCAAGGCGCTGCGCGAGAAAATCAAATCCCAGCGCGAAAGCGACCGGACAGCGTTGAAGGTAGCCGAAGCCAACCTGAAGGCGGTCCGCGAGGGAGCACTGCTGTCACCGACGCGAATTCGGCGACTTCTGACGGTGTCGCGGCTGCTCGCACCGATTCTGGTGCCGGTGGCCTACCGGGTCGCCATCGCGGCGCGCGGGCTTATCGACCAGCGCCGCGCCGACCAGCTCGGGGTTCCGCTGGCCCAAATCGGTCGGTTCTCCGGAAGCGGTGGCCGGCTTTCGGCACGCATCGCCGGCGCCGAGCAGTCGCTGCGGTCCGTTCAGCAGAACAAGCCGAAGGATCCCGAGACCCAGCAGTTCGTCACGGCAATCTCCGAACGGCTCGCCGACCTCGCGGCCGCCGTGACGGCTGCGGAAAACATGCCGGCGGCCCGTCGACAGGGCGCGCACGCCGCGATCACCCACCAGCTCGACGAGGTCGACGCCGACCTGATGGCGCGCCTCGGACTGACCTGAGATCCGGCCCTTTCAGACAGGAGCTGCCTCCCCGATGCCCTTTTCTCGCAACATCATTCGCCGCACCCTGATCGGAACGGCTGTCGCCGCGATGGCCTCCCTCGGCCCAGTCGCGGTGGCGTCGGCGCACATCAAGGCCAGCAGCGACGACGCCGCCCGCGGTGGCTATGCGACGGTCACATTCCAAGTGCCGAACGAGTCGACGGCGAATTCCGCCACCACCAAGCTGACCATCGACCTGCCCAACGTCAGCGCCGTGCGGACCGAGGCAAAGCCCGGCTGGGAAGCCAAGATCGACCGCGACGGCGACAAAGTCCGGTCGGTGACCTGGACGTCGGCGCCCAACGGCGGAATCCCGGTCGACCAATTCGACGTCTTCCGGATTACCGCGAAGCTTCCCGACGCCGATTCGGTCAGCTTCCCGGCCACCCAGACCTACGCCGACGGCACCGAGGTGAAGTGGAATCAGGCGACGCCCCCGGGTGGGGCCGAGCCGGAGCATCCCGCGCCCACGCTGACGCTGACCGGCGCCGCCGCCCCGAAGCCCGCCGATTCCGCGGCCCCGACCACGTCCGCCGCGCCCACTGCCAGCGCCACCCCCGCCGAACCGCAGGGGCGCAAGGTCGTGGACACCACCAGCCGGATCCTCGCCGGCGCGGCCCTGCTGGTCGGCGCACTCGGTGTCGGCCTGGCGTTGATCGTGCGGCGGCCGTGAGCCGTCGGGCTCCCCTGCTCGTGGCGGCGCTGCTCCTGGCCGCGGTCGCGTTCACCACCACGCTGGCTGCGGGCGCTGCCAGCGCTCACGCCGCCCGGGTGTCCACCGATCCGGCCGACAACGCGTCCGTCACCACCGGGCCGGTGCGGGTCAGCGCCACCTTCAACGAAGACCTGCAGACCACGTTCGCAGCGATGACGGTGGTCGGTCCGGACGGCAAGCTGTGGGCGATCGGCGACCCCCAGGTGCACGGCACGGTCGTCAGCGTCGGCCTGCGCCCACTGGGTCCGGTCGGCAACTACACGGTCAACTACCGGGTGACGTCGGCCGACGGCCACGTCGTCGCCGGGTCCTGGTCGTTTCGGTTGACAGTGCCCGGTATCGGGCACACCCGGTCCGTCGGCGCAGGCTCCCAGCGACTCGCCCGACGACCTTCCGATCTGGCCTTTCGTGCTGGGCGCGGTGATCCTGGTGGGCGGCGGGGCACTGTGGGCTCTGCGAAATAGGCCGTGACCAGGACAGTTCGCCGCCCGCCAGGGCACCAACCCGACGCTGGCATGATGGATCCGAGACTCGGATGAGAACGGCAAAGGAGCTTTCCGGATGGCAGACCCGCAGGATCGCCCGCACGACGCGCCCGACCCCGCGCCTGAGCCACCCCTGAGCGCGCCTCCACCCGCCGTGCCGCCACCGTCCCCGGCCGCCGGAGCTGGGGACAAACCGGCGAAAAAAGCCCCTGTTAAGAAGGCCGCGAAAAAGGCCGCGCCGGCGAAGGCGGCGAAGAAGGCCCCGGCCAAGGCTGCGGCTGAGAAGGCGCCTGCTAAGAAGGCACCCCCTGAGAAGGCGCCGGCCAAGAAGGCACCGGCGAAAAAGGCCGCCGCCAAGAAGATTGCGCCACCGGCGCCGGAATCCAACGGCCACCTCGCCGCGGCCGCCAAAGACGTTGCGGCGCAAGCCAAGTCAACGGTAGAGGCGGCCCGCAATCCGCTGCCCGCGCAACCCGCAGCCGAGGCCGCGGGCCGCTCTCCAGTGCCGTTCGCGGTGGCCATCGCGATCAGCGTGCTGGCCATCTTGCTGATCCGCCAGCTTCGTCACGACGATGACTAGCCTGGCCCGGTGACCCTGATTTTCCGCGCTACCGCCGATCTCGTCGACGAGATCGGCCCCGATGTCCGCAGCTGCGACGTTCAGTTTCGCCAGTTCGGCGGGCACACCGAATTCGCCGGACCGATCAGCACGGTCCGCTGCCATCAGGACAACGCGCTGCTGAAATCGGTGCTCTCCGAGCCCGGCGATGGTGGTGTCCTGGTGATTGACGGCGCCGGCTCGCTGCACACGGCGCTGGTGGGTGACCTGATCGCCGACTTGGCCCGCGCAGGCGGCTGGGCCGGGCTGATCATCAACGGCGCGGTCCGCGATGCCGCGGCCCTGCGCGGCCTCGCACTCGGCATCAAGGCGCTGGGCACCAATCCCCGCAAGAGCAGCAAGACCGGCGCCGGTCAGCGCGACGTGACGGTCAGCCTTGGCGGAGTGGAATTCATCCCCGGCGACATCGCCTACAGCGACGATGACGGAATCGTCGTCGTCGCTGCGGCGGAGTCGCGCGCCTAGCTCTCTGAACTAAACCGCCAGGGCTGCAGGCTTTTTGGCGAAGTGCAGCGCTTCATCGTCGACCTTGCCGCGCCGGATCAGCTGCAGATCTACGAAGTAGTTCTGCTTGAGCCGCCACGGTGAGACGTGGCCGGCCTTGGGCAGGTAGTCCAGGGCGCGCAACACGTAGCCGGGGGTGAAGTCCATCAGCGGACGCTCCTCGACCGAGTCGTCGGGATGCTGCGGGACCACTGTCTCGTAGCCGTTCTCGTCCATGTGATTGAGGACGCGGCAGACGAATTCGGACACCAGGTCGGCCTTCAGCGTCCACGACGCATTGGTGTAGCCGATGGTGAACGCCATGTTCGGCAGGCCGGTCAGCATCATGCCCTTGAAGGCCATTGTGTCGTTCAGGTCGACGGGTTCACCGTTGCGCCGGATCTCCGCACCACCGAACAACTGCAAGTTCAAACCCGTTGCGGTGATGATGATGTCGGCCTCGATCTCCTTGCCGGAGCCGAGCTTGATGCCGGTCTTGGTGAACCGGTCGATGGTGTCGGTGACGACGTCGGCCTGGCCGTTGCGGATGGTCTTGAACAGGTCGCCGTTGGGCGCGAGGCACAGCCGTTGGTCCCACGGGTTGTAGCTCGGGCCGAAGTGCTTCTCGACGTCGAAGCCCTTGGGCAGTCGGCGCTTAGCCATCGTCAGCAGCGTCTTGCGCATCTGCTGCGGGAACTTGCGGGAGAACTGGTACTGGAAGGTGCTGAACGCGATCCACCTCCACCGGGTGGCAACGTTGGCCGCGCGCTTCGGCAGCAGCTTCTTCGCCTGCTCGGCGAACGGGTCTTTCAACGGCAGCGACCCGATGTAGCTCGGCGAGCGCTGCAACATCGTCACGTGGCCCGCGCCGGTCTTGACCAGCGACGGAATCAGGGTGATCGAGGTGGCGCCCGTGCCGATCACGACGATTTTCTTGCCGGCGTAGTCCAGGTCCTCCGGCCAGTGCTGCGGGTGGATCGATGGTGCCCTCGAAGTCGTCGTAACCCGCGAACTTCGGCAGGTAGCCCTCGTCGTAGTTGTAGTAGCCGCTGCAGGCGAACAGGAACGAACAGGTGAGCTCGTTCTTCTGCCCGTCGTTTTCGACGGTCAGCGTCCAGAGGTTCTGGGCATCCGACCATTCGGCGGCGACCACCCGGTGGCGGTAGCGGATGTTCTTGTCGATGCCGTTCTCGGCGGCGGCTTCCTTGATGTAGTACTTGATCGACGCGCCGTCCGCGATGGAGGTCGACGACTCCCACGGCTTGAACCGGAAGCCCAGCGTGAACATGTCGGAGTCGGAACGAATTCCGGGGTATTTGAACAGGTCCCACGTGCCGCCGAGGTCGTCGCGGCGCTCGAGGATGGCGTAGCTCTTGGTCGGGCAGCGGTCCTGCAGGTGCCAGGCCGCGCTGATGCCGGAGATGCCGGCGCCGACGATCACAACGTCGAGGTGTTCAGTCATGGCGACACGCTATCAACGCGGTGTTGATTCAGTCAACACCCTGTCGAAACTCTCAACGCCGTGTAAAGTAATCCGGGTGGCAACCGTCAGCTCGAACCGATCTTCCCGGGGGCGGCGTTCCGCGCGCCCGTCCGGCGACGACCGCGAGCTGGCCATTCTCACCACCGCCGAACGGTTGCTCGAGGACCGGCCCCTCGCCGATATCTCGGTCGACGACCTGGCCAAAGGGGCCGGCATCTCCCGGCCGACGTTCTACTTCTATTACCCGTCGAAGGACGCGGTGCTGCTGACGCTGTTCGAGCGGGTCATTGTCGAGGCCGACTCCGCGCTGGAAGGTATGGTCGCCAATCCCCCGGCTGACCTGAAGGCGTTGTGGCGCATCGGTATCAACGTCTTCGTCGAGACCTTCGGTTCGCACCGCTCGGTCTCGCTGGCCGCCGACTCGGCGCGCACCAACCAAGACATCCGCAAGCTGTGGTCGCGGTTCATGGAGAAGTGGGTCGGTCACATTGCGATGGTGATCGAGACCGAACGCGCCCGCGGCGCGGCGCCGGTGACACTGCCCGCCGGCGAACTCTCGGCGGCACTGAACCTGCTCAACGAGAAGCTGATGCTGAGCTCCTTCGCCGACGATCGTCCGTCGGTGCCGAAGGAGCGCCTGCTCGAAACTCTCGTGCACATCTGGGTGGCCAGCATCTACGGCGATCGGGTCTAGCTACGCCCGTCGACGATGCAGTCCGCCGCGCGGACTGAAGAGGAGACGAGCAATCGACAGAAGTCGGTGCTCGATGCGAACATATGTTCGTGCACACCGTGGGTGGCGAGGCCGTCATCATGCATGCCGACCTCGATTCGTTCTATGCCTCCGTCGAGCAGCGCGACGACCCGGGACTGCGCGGGCGGCCGGTGATCGTCGGCGGCGGGGTGGTGCTCGCGGCCAGTTACGAGGCCAAGGCCTACGGCGTGCGCACCGCGATGGGCGGCGCTGCGGCCCGGCGGTTGTGCCCGCAGGCCGTAGTGGTTCCGCCGCGGATGTCGGCGTACAGCCAGGCCAGCGAGGCGGTGTTCGAGGTCTTCCGCGATACCTCGCCGCTCGTCGAGGCGCTGTCGGTGGACGAGGCGTTCATCGACGTCAGCGGGTTGCGGCGGGTCTCGGGAACGCCGGTACAGATCGCCGCGCGGCTGCGCAGCGACGTGCGCGAGCGGGTCGGCCTGCCGATCACCGTCGGCATCGCGCGGACGAAGTTCCTCGCCAAGGTCGCCAGCCAGGAAGCCAAACCCGACGGCCTGCTGTTGGTTCCGCCCGGCCGCGAACTCGCGTTCCTGCATCCGTTGCCCGTGCGCCGGTTGTGGGGTGTTGGCGCGGTGACCGCCGACAAGCTGCGGGCGCACGGCATCGAGACGGTGGCCGACGTGGCCGAGCTCAGCGAATCGATGCTGGCGTCGATGGTCGGCGCCGCAATGGGTCGCCAGCTTTACGGGCTGTCGCGCAACATCGATCGCCGGCGGGTGACGACGGGCGTGCGGCGGCGTTCGGTGGGTGCTCAGCGAGCGCTCGGCCGCGCCGGCAACACGATGTCGGCAGCCGAGGTGGATGCGGTGGTGATCGGGTTGATCGATCGGATCGCCAGCCGGATGCGCGGCGCCGGACGGACCGGTCGCACCGTCACGTTGCGGTTGCGATTCAACGACTTTGGCCGTGCCACCCGGTCGCGCACCTTGCCGCGGGCGACCTGCTCGACGCATGTCCTGCTCGAAGCGGCCCGGCAACTGGTCACGGCCGCCGCGCCGCTGATCGCCGAGCGGGGTCTGACGCTGGTGGGTTTCGCGGTGTCAGAGATCGACCGCGACGGGGCCGAGCAGCTGGTGTTGCCGTTCACCACATCGGGGCGGCAGCTCGAAGACATCGGCGCCGTCGATGCCGCAGTGGACAGCGTGCGGCGCCGCTACGGCAAGTCGGCGCTGACCCGCGGCGTGCTGGTCGGTCGCGAGGTCGGCTTGGAGGTGCCGCACCTACCGGACTAGTTGCGCGTGCGGGCGAGCAGTTGGTCGACCGGCCAGGTGTTGACGATCCGGTCGACAGGGACCCCGGCATCCAGTGCGCGCTGTGCGCCGTAGCCGAGGAAATCCAGCTGGCCCGGCGCGTGCGCATCGGTGTCGATGCTGAAGTCGCAACCGATCTCGAGCGCGAGATTCAGCAGCCGGGTGGGCGGGTCGCGGCGCTCGGGCCGGGAGTTGATCTCGACGGCGGTGCCGTGTTCGAGGCACGCGGTGAACACCTCCTCGGCGTCGAAGCTCGACTCCTTGCGGATGCCGCGGTTGCCGCTGACCAGCCGACCCGTGCAGTGGCCGAGCACGTCGGCATGCGGATTGCTGACGGCGCGGACCATCCGCCGGGTCATCGCTGCGGCATCCATCGACAGCTTGGAGTGCACGCTGGCCACCACGATGTCGAGGCGCTCCAGCAACTCCGGCTCCTGGTCGAGGCTGCCGTCGTCGAGGATGTCGACCTCGATACCGGTCAGAATTCGCATGGGCGCGAACCGATCTCGCAGCCCTTCGATCACGTCGAGCTGTTTGCGCAGCCGTGCCGGGGACAGCCCGTTGGCGACGGTCAGCCGCGGCGAGTGGTCGGTCAGCGCACAGTACTCATGGCCCAGCGCCTGCGCGGTGGCCATCATCTCGTCGATGTTCGCCGAGCCGTCGGACCAGTTCGAATGCAGGTGCAGGTCGCCGCGCAGGGCCGCGCGGATTTCGCCGCCGCCGAGATCCTCAGCGGCCGAGCGTATTTCGACGAGGGCGTCGGGCTCACGGCCCGACCAGGCCTGCGCGATCACCTTGGCGGTCTTGGGTCCGATGCCGGGCAACGTCTGCCAGCTGTTGGCCTGCCCGTGCCGCTCGCGCTCCCCGTCGTCCAGTTTCTCGACGACGTCGGCGGCGTTGCGGTACGCCATCACCCGTCGCGAGTCTTCGCGGGCTCGGTCCTTGTAGTAGGCGATCTGCCGTAGCGCGGCTACCGGGTCCATCTCTCCAGTGTGCCCCGCGGTGGTTAGAACTGGCCGGCGATGAAGCCGGCCAGTAGGACGCCGAAGCCGCCCACTTCGCCAATCACCAGCGCGATCATCCCCACCCGCAGCGCCCGGTCGGGATTGGCGAATTGGTTGTCGGTGTCCTGCTTCCAGCCGTGGGCGATGTAGCTGAGAATCGCGATGACGAAGAAGAACACCAGGACCATCGCCGCGGTGAGATTGACCCATGCGGGCCACGCGCTCAACTGGACGAACACCGCGACCAGCAGGGTTGCAAACGAGTACAGCAGCGCAGCCCGGTGTGCGATATCGACGTAGGGGTGGGCGCGGTGCTCCTCGGAGACCAGCACCTGGCGGTATTTCCAGACGCCGAGCACCAAGGCGAGCAGAAAGATCAATCCCGCCGACAGCAGGGTGATCTTCACGTCCACGGGCAGCGTGGTAGCTACCGTTGGGTCCCCGTACTCACGGGCGTCCCGCCACGAATGTGCAACCTCGGCTACGTTCGGAATCATGCGATTCGCGTTCAAAACCTCACCCCAAAACACCATCTGGGCAGACATGCTGGCCGTCTGGCAGGCCGCCGACGACATCGACGTCTACGAGTCCGGGTGGACATTCGACCACTTCTATCCGATCTTCAGCGACAGTACCGGGCCCTGTCTGGAGGGTTGGACGACGCTCACCGCGCTGGCCCAGGCGACCAGCCGGCTGCGGCTGGGCACGCTGGTGACCGGTATCCACTACCGCCACCCCGCGGTCCTGGCGAATATGGTTGCCGCACTTGACATCATCTCCAATGGCCGGCTGGAACTGGGTATTGGCGCCGGCTGGAACGAAGAAGAGTCCGGCGCGTACGGCATCGACCTGGGCAGCATCAAGGAACGTTTCGACCGGTTCGAAGAGGCCTGCGCGGTGCTGACCAGCCTGCTCAGCGAGGAGACCACCAGCTTCGACGGGAAGTTCTACCAACTCAAGGACGCCCGCAACGAACCGAAGGGTCCGCAGCAGCCGCACCCGCCGATCTGCATCGGTGGCAGCGGCGAGAAGCGCACGCTGCGAATCACCGCGCAATACGCGCAGCATTGGAACTTCGTCGGTGGGCCGCCGGAGATGTTCGCCCACAAGCGCGACGTGCTGGCGTCACACTGCGCCGACATCGGGCGCGACCCGAAGGAGATCACCACGTCCGCCCACCTTCGTCTGGAACCCGATCTGAACTACGCACAGGTGATCGAGGACGCCGCGGCGCTGGCCGAGGTCGGACTGGATCTGGGCATCGTCTACCTGCCGCCGCCGCACACGCCGGACGTGCTCGAGCCGCTGGCCGAGGCGATTCGGGACTCGGGCTTGATCACCTGAGATCGCGCGGCTTCTCGACAGCGTCGTTTCCACCAGGCGGTGTGCGTCCCTCATGAGGGGAGGCCGAGCTAAAAGTCACGACGCGGTGACGTTTAGCAAACGCTCGCTGTTATCAGCGAGCGTGATGACGGGCTGCTAGACGCCGTAGCGAAGCAGTTCGTCGGCAGTCACCAAGCGCTCGTGCTTGGCGGGAAATTCTCGGCTCTTTACCGGGTGGCGGAACCATGACCAGGCGATTCGGCTGACCCGGGAACGGGTCATCGGGTTCACGTACACGCTAGTTACTCCTGCGGTCGATTAGCTCAACCAGGCTCCACACCCCGCGGCGCCCATCTCGAACTATTAGACACCCATTTGCTGGCAAATAGTGTAGGACGCGCCGCGCAATTTATCAAATGTTGCGACTGTGACAAATGTGACTAACGTTGCGGCGCCGCGGACGGAACAATCGGCGCCGGCAGGGCCGTCTCACCCATCAGGAATCGGTCCGCCGCCGCGGCCGCCGCGCGGCCCTCGGCGATCGCCCACACGATCAGCGACTGACCTCGACCGGCGTCGCCGGCGACAAACACACCCGGCACCGACGTCTCGAAGTTGTTGCCGCGCGCGATGTTGCCGCGATCGGTGAACTCCACACCGAGGTCGGTGAGCAGGCCGCTGCGCTCCGGGCCGACGAAACCCATCGCCAGCAACACCAGGTCGGCCTCGAGTTCGAAGTCGCTGCCTTCGGTCTTGACGAACTTGCCGTCCTGCATCGTCACCTCGTGCACCTTCAGCGCGGTGACGTGTCCATCCTTGCCGACGAATTCCTCGGTGTTGACCGAGAACACGCGCTCGCCGCCCTCTTCGTGTGCCGACGAGACGCGGAACATCATCGCGTAGGTCGGCCATGGCGTGGACGGGGCGCGGGTCTCGGGCGGACGCGGCATGATCTCGAACTGGTGGATGCTCTCGGCGAGCTGGCGGTGGGCGGTGCCCAGGCAGTCGGCGCCGGTGTCACCACCACCGATGATGACAACCTTCTTGCCCTTGGCGGTGATCGGCGGTTCGTCCAATTCGCCTGAGGCGTAACGGTTGCCCCAGGGCAGGTACTCCATCGCCTGGTGGATGCCACCCAGCTCGCGGCCGGGGATCGGCAGATCGCGCCAAGCGGTCGCACCGCCGGCCAGCACCACCGCGTCGAAGTCGGACGTCAACTGCTCGGCGCTGATGTCGACGCCGACGTCGACGCCCGCGCGGAATTCCGTTCCCTCGGCCTCCATCTGCTCCAGCCGACGGTCGAGGTGGCGCTTTTCCATCTTGAACTCGGGGATGCCGTAACGCAGCAGGCCGCCGATGCGGTCGGCACGCTCGAACACCGTGACCGCGTGCCCGGCCCGGGTCAGCTGCTGCGCTGCGGCCAAGCCGGCCGGCCCCGATCCCACCACGGCCACCTTCTTGCCGGTGTGCTGGTCCGGCTCCGGCGGCAACGGAACCACCCAGCCCTCGTCGAAGGCGTTGTCGATGATCTCGACTTCGATCTGCTTGATCGTCACCGCGTCCTGGTTGATGCCCAGCACACACGACGATTCGCACGGTGCCGGGCACAGCCGACCGGTGAACTCGGGGAAGTTGTTGGTGGCGTGCAACCGCTCGATGGCCTCGCGCCACCGATCGGTGCGGACCAGGTCGTTCCACTCCGGGATCAGGTTGCCCAACGGACAACCGTTGTGGCAGAACGGTATTCCGCAGTCCATGCAGCGGCTCGCCTGAGTCTGGAGGTTGTCGTGCGGGAAGTCTTCGTAGACCTCGTTCCAGTCTTTGAGGCGCAGGTCCACCGGGCGACGCTTCGCCGTCTCGCGGTGGGTGTGCTTGAGGAAACCCTTGGGATCAGGCACTGGCGGCCGCCATGATCGCCTCGTCGGGGTCGGCGCCGGTGCGCTCGGCTTCGGCGATCGCTTCGAGCACGCGCTTGTAGTCGCGCGGCATCACCTTGGCGAAGCATTTCTGCTGGGCGTCCCAGTCGGCCAGGATGCGCTGGGCGACCGCGGAGTCGGTGGCGTCGACGTGCGCCTGCAGCATCCCGTGCAACCACTCCAGGTCGTCGGCGTCGAGCCCTTCGAGCTCGACCATCTCGGTGTTGAGGTTGGCTTCCAACGCGTCCTCGGGGTCGTAGACATAGGCGATGCCGCCGGACATCCCGGCCGCGAAGTTGCGGCCGGTGCTGCCCAGGATCGCCACCTTGCCGCCGGTCATGTACTCGCAGCCGTGGTCGCCGACGCCTTCGACCACAGCGTGCGCGCCGGAGTTGCGCACCGCGAACCGCTCGCCGACCGCGCCACGCAGGAAGGCCTGGCCGCTGGTGGCGCCGAACAGGATCACGTTGCCGCCGATGATGTTGTCTTCGGCGACATAGTCGGCCGGCGCGTTGTCCGGCGGCCGGACCACGACGCGTCCGCCGGAGAGTCCCTTGCCGACGTAGTCGTTGGCGTCGCCGTACACCCGCAGCGTGATGCCGCTGGGCAGGAACGCGCCGAAGCTGTTGCCCGCCGAACCCTCGAAGGTGATGTCGATGGTGCCGTCCGGCAACCCTTGGCCACCATATGCTTTGGTGACCTCATGGCCGAGCATGGTGCCCACCGTGCGGTTGACGTTGGCGATCGTGGTGGAGAAGCGGACCGGCTTCTGGGAGTCCAGCGCCTCGCGGCTCATCACGATCAGCTGCTGGTCCAGCGCCTTGTCCAGGCCGTGGTCCTGCTTAGAACTGTTGTAGAGGTCCTGGTTCATGAACGCCGACTCGGGTTCGTGCAGCACCGGCGACAGGTCCAGCTTGTGTGCCTTCCAGTGCGCGCGCGCCAGCGTGGTATCCAGCGAGCCGACCTGGCCGACCGCCTCGTTGACGGTGCGGAAACCCAACTGCGCCAGGTATTCCCGGACCTCTTCGGCGATGAACAGGAAGAAGTTCTCGACGAATTCCGGCTTGCCGGCGAAGCGCTCGCGCAGCACCGGGTTCTGGGTGGCCACGCCGACGGGGCAAGTGTCCAGGTGGCACACCCGCATCATGATGCAGCCCGATACCACCAACGGTGCTGTGGCGAAACCGAATTCCTCGGCGCCGAGCAGCGCCGCGATCATCACGTCGCGGCCGGTCTTGAGCTGACCGTCGACCTGGACGACGATCCGGTCGCGTAACCCGTTGAGCAGCAACGTCTGCTGCGTCTCGGCCAGGCCGAGCTCCCAGGGTGCGCCGGCGTGCTTCATCGACGTCAGCGGGGTCGCGCCGGTACCACCGTCGTGACCGGAGATCAGCACCACGTCGGCGTGCGCCTTGGACACCCCCGCGGCGACGGTGCCGACACCGTTCTCGGATACCAGTTTCACGTGGATCCGGGCCTGCGGGTTGGCGTTCTTGAGGTCGTGGATCAGCTGCGCCAGATCCTCGATCGAATAGATGTCGTGGTGCGGCGGCGGGGAGATCAGGCCCACACCGGGCGTGGAGTGCCGCACCTCGGCAATCCACGGGTAGACCTTGCCGGCCGGAAGCTGGCCGCCCTCACCGGGTTTGGCGCCCTGGGCCATCTTGATCTGGATGTCGGAGCAGTTGCTCAGGTAGTGCGAGGTGACACCGAAGCGGGCCGACGCGACCTGCTTGATCGCACTGCGGCGCCAGTCGCCGTTGGCGTCGCGGTCGAAGCGGGCGACGTTCTCGCCGCCCTCGCCGGAGTTCGACCGGCCGCCGAGCCGGTTCATCGCGATGGCCAGCGTCTCGTGCGCCTCGGCGGAGATCGAGCCGTAGCTCATCGCACCGGTCGAGAAGCGCTTGACGATCTCGCTGGCCGGTTCGACCTCGTCGAGCGGCACCGGCGGGCGCAGTCCCTCACGGAACTTCAGCAGGCCACGCAGCGACGCCATCCGCTCGCTCTGGTCGTCGATCAGCTCGCTGTACTCCTTGAAGATCTTGTACTGGCCGGTGCGGGTCGAGTGCTGCAGCTTGAACACGGTGTCCGGGTTGAACAGGTGGTATTCGCCCTCGCGGCGCCACTGGTACTCCCCGCCGACCTCGAGTTCGCGATGCGCCCGCTCGTCCGGACGGTCTAGGAAGGCCAGGGCGTGCCGGGTCGCGACGTCGGCGGCGACGTCGGCCAGGTTGATCCCGCCGGTGGGGCAGGTCAATCCGGTGAAGTACTCGTCAAGCACGTCCTCGGCGACACCGACGGCCTGGAACAGCTGCGCGCCGGTGTAGGAGGCCAGCGTCGAGATGCCCATCTTGGACATCACCTTCAGGACACCCTTGCTGGCGGCCTTGATGTAGTTGTTCAGCGCCTTCTCGCGGTCGAGGCCGGCGAGGTCGCCGCGGTCGAGCATGACCTCGATCGACTCAAATGCCATGTACGGGTTGATCGCCGCGGCGCCGAAGCCGATCAGCGCGGCCATGTGGTGCACCTCGCGGGCGTCGCCGGTCTCGACGACCAGGCCGACCTTGGTGCGGCTGCGCTCGCGGACCAGGTGATGGTGCACGGCCGAGACGGCCAGCAGCGACGGGATCGGCGCGAGCTTCTCGTCGGACTCCCGGTCGGAGAGAATGATGATCCGCGCGCCGTCCGCGATCGCCGCCGACGTCTGCTCGCGCACACTGTCGAGCGCGGCCTTGAGCCCGGCGCCATTCTCGGCGACCGGGTACAGACAGCGAATTACCTTGGAGCGCAGGCCATGACGCCGACCGTTGACTTCCACATCGGGGTCGAGGTTGATCAGCTTGGCCAGCTCGTCGTTGTCGCAGTACCGGCTGCGGCAAGCATGATCTGCCGGCAGCGAGTCCGCGTTCGGGTTGAGCAGGTCGCCCTCCGGACCGACAGTGCCCTGCACGCTGGTCACCACCTCTTCGCGGATGGCGTCCAGCGGCGGGTTGGTGACCTGGGCGAACAACTGCTGGAAGTAGTCGTACAGCATCCGCGGGCGCTGCGAGAGCACCGCGACCGGGGTGTCGGTGCCCATCGAGCCGATCGGCTCGGCACCGGTCCGCGCCATCGGCGCGACCAGCATGTTCAGCTCTTCGTAGGTGTAGCCGAATACCTACTGGCGCAGCACGACGCGGTGCGTGCGGCATCCGCTCGTAGTCGCCCGGCGGCAGCTCGCCCAGCGGGATCAGACCCTTGTCGAGCCACTCCTGGTAGGGGTGTTCGGCGGCCAGCTCGGCCTTGATCTCCTCGTCGGAGACGATGCGGCCCTGCGGCGGTGTCGACCAGGAACATCCGGCCCGGCTGCAGCCGCATCTTGACGCACCACCGTCGACGGATCGAGATCCAGCACGCCGGCCTCGGAGGCCATGACGACCAGGCCATCGTCAGTCACCCAGATCCGCGACGGGCGCAGGCCGTTGCGGTCCAGCACCGCCCCGACGACGGTGCCGTCGGTGAAGGTCATCGACGCCGGGCCGTCCCACGGCTCCATCAGCGAGGCGTGGTACTCGTAGAACGCCCGACGTGCGGGGTCCATCGACGGGTGCCGCTCCCAGGCCTCGGGGATCATCATCAGCACCGCGTGCGCCAGGCTGCGGCCGCCCAGGTGCAGCAGCTCGAGCGCCTCGTCGAAGCGCGCGGTGTCCGACGCGCCCGGCGTGCAGATCGGGAACAGTTTGACCGGATTTTCAACGTCCCCGCGGTCACTGAACACGTCGGTGTCGATCAGCGCCTCGCGGGCCCGCATCCAGTTCTCGTTGCCGGTGACGGTGTTGATCTCGCCGTTGTGCGCGATGCGCCGGAACGGGTGGGCCAGCGGCCAGGACGGGAACGTGTTGGTGGAGAACCGCGAGTGCACGATGCCCAGCGCACTGCTCAGGCGCTGGTCCTGCAGGTCGAGGTAGAACGCCTTGAGCTGCGGCGTGGTCAGCATGCCCTTGTAGACGAAGGTCTGACCGGAAAGGCTTGGGAAGTAGACGGTTTCGCGGCCCGGGCCGTCCTGGCCGGGGCCCTTGGTGCCCAGCTCGTGCTCGGCGCGCTTGCGGATGACGTAGGCGCGACGCTCCAGGTGCATGCCCTCGGCGCCGGCGATGAAGACCTGACGGAATGTCGGCATGGCGTCACGTGCCAGTGCACCCAACGAGGAGTCGTCGGTGGGGACGTTGCGCCAGCCCAGTACTTGTAGGCCCTCGGCTTCGACGATCTTCTCGACGGCGGCGCACGCGGCGGCGGCGTCCTTGGACGACTGCGGCAAGAACGCGATGCCCGTGGCGTAGCTGCCCGCCTCGGGCAGCTCGAAGTCGACCGCCTGACGGAAGAACTCGTCAGGAACCTGGATCAGGATGCCGGCGCCGTCACCACTGTGCGGCTCGGCGCCCTGGGCACCGCGGTGCTCGAGGTTGACCAGCGCGGTGATCGCCTTATCGACGATGTCGCGGCTGCGGCGGCCGTGCATATCGACGACCATGGCCACCCCGCATGAGTCATGCTCGAATGCGGGGTTGTAGAGCCCTTGAGACCGCGAGCGGTTGGGCGCCATTCGCACCTGCTCCTTCACCAAAGATTTCTGCCGCAGCATTACGCATCGTTTCCGTCGGATGCCGCGCCCTGAAGGCTGAGGGTTGGGCCCCTTCGGTCTTATCGAGGTGCTGCTCGCCGGAACGACGATCCCGGTAGGGAGTATCCGTACGGCGCTGAACGGCGGCCCGGTTACCGGTTTTCGACAAGTCGTAAAACGATATGACAAAACCCGCCTGACATGCCAACTTGGGCCCATCTTAGCTCGTTGGTCGGCGGTGTTACGCCGATGTGACGCCATCCACACCTGCGGCCGGCCAGTCACAGTGTGCCGCAGGCTGTTTCGGTGCGCGCGGGGCCGCTTCGGCGGGCCGGCCCGCGTGACCCGGGCGGCGCGTCCGGCGGCGGCACTTTGCTGTGATGCCGGTCGCCGAACCGGCCGGCCGGGGGTTCGTCTCACAGTGAAGGCGTTAACCAGGTGATTCAGCCAGCCAGAACAGCCGTGGGCGCGGTTTTGGCGGTGCGCGTGGCGCTCGGTAAAAGTTGCCGAGAAATTTTTTTGATCCCGCGTCCGCAGCACGCCTATGACCTGCGCGGTCGGCGCTCGTGGCAGGGTCGGCGTCGCCGGCTTTACGATGCATCCATGAGCCGGGCGGCATCCGTGACTACTGGTCCTGCGAGCGAGTGAGCCCATGACCGAGTCCGACGACTTCCTCAGAGACCGTCAGCGACCCACCCCGCCTCCGATATCTCCGCAGCCGCTACCGCCGTGGCCGCAGGCCGCCGATCCGCGTCCGGCGCCCCCGCCGCGGCCCGCTCCCCCGCCCGCTCCCGCTCCCCTGCCGACCGCGTCGCCGTCGTGGAGCAACCTCGATTTCTCGGTGGCCGCGCCGGCCCCGCGCGGGCCGGGGCCCAAGTACGGCTGGCAGCGCATCGTGTTCAAGGCCACCTTCGGGTTGGTCAACCTCGGACCATCCGCCGGTGAGCGGCAGGACGCCGCCTACGAGGCCGCGATCGCATCCACCCTGCGGGGCAACTACAAGGTCGGGGTGCTGGGCAAGGGCGGGGTCGGCAAGACCACCGTCGCCGCCAGCGTCGGGTCGATCTTCGCCGAACTCCGTCGTCAGGACCGGGTGGTCGCGATCGATGCCGACACCGCGTTCGGCCGGCTCGGCAGCCGGATAGACCCGCGAACCAACGGGTCGTACTGGGAGATCGCCTCGGACCGAAACCTACGGTCGTTCGCCGACGTGAGCACCCGCGTCGGCAGCAATTCAGCGGGGCTGTACGTGCTGGCCGGCGAGCCGACGGCCGGCCCGCGTCGGGTGCTGGACCCTGCGCTATACCGCGAGGCCACCTCCCGGCTGGATCGCCATTTCACGATCGCGATCATCGACTGCGGTTCGACGATGGACGCGCCGGTCACCCAGGAGGCGCTGAGCGACCTCGACGCGCTGATCGTGGTGTCGTCGCCGTGGGCCGACGGCGCCGGGGCCGCCGCGCAGACGATGGAGTGGCTGGCTGCACACGGCCGCACCAGCCTGCTGCGCCGGACCGTGGTGGTGCTCAACGACTCCGATGGCCACTCGGACAAACGTCACCGATCGGCGCTGGCCAACCAGTTTCTCGAGCGGGGCCAGAAGGTGGTCGAAGTGCCATTCGACCCGCACTTGCGGCCCGGCGGCGTCATCGATGTGCAGAGCGAACTGGCGCGTAAGACGCGGCGCACGTTTCTGGAGATCGCCGCGACGGTCGCCGGCTTCTTCGCGGCCCGGCCGGACGGCCCACGCGCTGAAAGCCCGAGAGAAGGCCATTAGACCCGCGCCGAAGGGTCCGCGGTCGCCTCGATCTTGGTCACCAGGTGCTCGCCGATCGTCAGCACGATGACGGCGAACAGGCGCCGCTCGGCGAAGGCCAGTAGCACGGGTTGACCGGCCGGGCCGCTGACCACCGTCGCACCCGGACCCAGGTAGCGCAGCAGATTGACCGCGACATCGTGCGGCCCGTGGTTGATCTGCGGAGGCGGTGCGGGATCCGCGAGCACGGTGCCGACACCCCACACCGCCGGGTCCAGCACCTCGACCAGGGCCGGTAGATCGCCGTTCGCGCACGCGGTGATGAACTTCTCGGTGACCAGCTGGTGCTCGGCCATCGACACCTCGCCCGGTTTCGGTTGTGTGAGAGCAAATTTCGCGCGCGCCCGGCGGGCCAGCTGGCGACAGGTGCCGACGGGCCGGCCGACGGTCTCGGCGATCGCGTCGAACGGCATTCCGAACACGTCGTGCAGAACGAACGAGACCCGCTCCCCCGGGCTCAGGCGGCGCAGCACCTCCAGCAGCGCCGTACGGACCTCGTCGTCGAGGGTCACCCGGTCGGCGGGATCGAGCCGGGCGGGTTGGTTGACCGCAACCGCCTCCGCCCCGATGTCGTCGGGCCGTTCGTAGCGCGCACGGGCCGATCGCACCAGATCCAGACACAGCCGGCCCGCGACCACGGTCAGCCAAGCGCGCACGTCGTCGATCGCGTCGACGTCGGTTCGGGATAGCCGCAGGAACGCCTCTTGCGCAACATCTTCGGCCTCACCGACGTCGCCGAGCATCTGGTAGGCCAGGTTGACCAGGTAAGGGCGATGGTGTCGCCAGGCCTCGGTGAGGGCTGAAGCGGAGCTGCTCATGTGTTCACGACGATCTGGAGGAGCGGAAAGTTACAAGGTCCGGCCGTAACTTTCCCACCTTCTCCCCCGTCCTTGATGAAAAGCACGCTGACAAGGAGGCCACCATGACCATTGTTGTGACCGGCGCGACCGGCAACGTCGGACGCCCGCTGGTGTCGCTACTCGCCGCCGCCGGTGCGCGGGTGCGCGCGATCACCCGCACCCCGGACACCGCGCGTTTTCCCGCCGGCGTCCAGGCGGTGAGTGCGGCCGGCGACGCGCTGCGCGGGGCATCGACGGTGTTCCTGAACTCGCGCGCACTCGGTGACGAGCTCGCGGACATCGTGGTTACTGCCCGGAACAGCGGAGTGGCCAAGCTGGTCGCGCTGTCGGCCATCAACGCCGACGACGAGTTCGCGCGGCAGCCGTCGCGGTTTCGCGGCGACCGCAACAAGGAAGTCGAGCAGCTCTGCGTCGACTCCGGCCTGGCGTGGGTGAGCTTGCGGCCCAGCGTGTTCGCGACCAACTTCGTTGGCATGTGGTCGGCGCAGATTCGGGCCGGCGACGTGGTCGGCGGTCCCTACGCCGCGGCATCCAGCGCTCCGATCGTCGAGGCCGACATCGCTGCGGTGGCCGCGCAGGCCCTACTGACCGATGAGCTTGTCGGCCAACGGATCCCGCTCACCGGACCGCAGGCGCTCACGAATGCCGAGTTGGTCGACGTCATCGGCAACGTGCTCGAGCGTCCGCTGCGCTACGTCGAGGCACCGCCCGAAGTCGTGCGCCAGCGGTTCATCGCCATCGGTCTGGGTGCCGATTTCGCCGATGCGTACATGGCCATGCTCGCCGACGCCGTCGACAAGCCGGCCCTGGTCACCCACGACGTCGAGAAGATCACCGGCAGTCCGGCCACCTCGTTCGCTCAGTGGGTGGGCGAACACCGCCAGCTGTTCACGAAATGAGCGAGGAGACAACACATGTCCGATCCACGTCCGCCGCGATACCTGAAACCGATGAACAAGCTGATGCTAGCGGTGCAGAAGCTCGGCATACCCACCGGGCCCGCGATGGTGTTGACCGTGCCAGGCCGCAAGTCGGGCAAGCCCCGAAGCACACCGATGACGCCGTTTCGTCTCGACGGCAATCTCTACGTCGTCGCGGGATATCCCGGTGCGGACTGGGCCGCCAACGCCCGGGCCGCCGGTACCGGCACCCTGAGCCGCGGACGCCGGAGGCGACCGGTCCGGATCGTGGAACTGACTGCGGCGCAGGCACGGCCAGTACTCCGGGCGTTTCCCGTCAAGGTGCCGGTCGGAGTCACGTTCGCCAAGAGTTCCGGGATGGTCGTCGACGGCACACCCGATGAGTTCGAGGCCCTGGCCGGACGCCTCGCGGTCTTTCGGTTCGAAACTCTGGCGCATTAACGCTCAAAGCTGAACGGGCACATTCTTTTCCGCACAGGCGTCGGCCACCGCCGCGACGATGTCCTGAGTGCGCAACGTCTCGAGGTCTTCGACGGTGACTGAGCCTCTGTCGGTGCGGTGCTGCGCCGCCACCCGCGAATCACGTAGCCGCTCAGCACGTTCGACGACGTTGCGGGCGAAGCGCCCGTTCTGCATGACGTCGATCCCGTGCGTGCCGTCCGGCGCCAAGTAGGCCCGCAACGTCTTGCAGGCCATGTTCAGTGCCTCGCGCGCGGCCGGCTCGATCACCGTGGCCCGTGGTCGACCGTAGCGGACCGCGATTTCGACGAGCTCGTCGGGAGCATAGGAGGCGAACCGCAGCTTGCGGTTGAACCGGCCTCCCAAACCGGGGTTGACCGTGAGGAATTCGTCGACTTCTTTCTCGTAACCGGCCCCGATGAAGCAGAAGTCGAAGCGGTGTACCTCGAGTGCGACGAGCAGCTGGTTAACCGCTTCCATGCCGATCATGTCCGGCCGGCCGTCGTGATGACGCTCCACCAGGCTGTAGAACTCATCCATGAACAGGATGCGTCCGAGCGAACGAGCAATCAGCTCATTGGTTTTCGGGCCGGAGGCGCCGATGTGCTCACCGCAGAAGTCGGCCCGCTTGACTTCGATGATCTCGGGGTGGCGCACGATGCCCAATCCGGCGTAGATCTTGCCCAGCGCCTCGGCCGTCGTCGTCTTACCGGTACCGGGAGGCCCGACCAAGAGCATGTGATTTGTCTGATTGTTCACCGGCAGCCCGGCCGCCATCCGCAGTGCTCGGACCTCGATCTGGTCTTCCAGCTCGGCCACCGCGTGCTTGACTTCGCTGAGACCGACCTGGTTGTTCAGCAGCGCACGACCCTCGGTCAGCAGTTCCTCGCGACGCTCCTCGTTCCGCTCGTCCCGACGGTCCGATTCCGACCGTTCGGTGCTGACGTCCCACTTGTTGCTGCGGGTGTTGATGGTCTCCTCGTCGGTGACCACTAGTTGCAGCTGCGGGTCGGCCAGCGCCTCCTTGGCCGCCTCGGTCAGCGCGCCGTTGATTGTCGCCTTGGACAACCAGATCTGCGCCTTGTCCTCTTCGTCGAGCTGGCGGTGCGCCATCCCCCGCACGTAGGCGAGATCGGCTGCAATCAAAGGAAATTCGTTCGGGTCGATCGCCGTGACCGCGGTGTCGGTCAACTGGTGGCGACGTGCCTCGACCACGCCGCCGGATCGCATGTCGACCCGGTCCGCCCAATCGAGCGCGACCCGCGCCTGACCGAGGTGGGCCGCCGCGTGTGCGGCCAGCGCGTTGGTGGCCGCGGTCACCGCCGACATGATGATTGCCTGCGGCGGCAGGACGGTCGCCGCCACCGAGATCACATCCGGCCAGCGCTGGGTGGCGAACATCAGGTAGGCCTTCACGTACTGCTGCCACTGGTGGTTCTCCCAGGTGTCCAGCAGCGCCGGATCTTTCAGCAGCGCTTCGGCTTTCTCGTACTGACCGTCGTCGACCAACGCGCTGGCCAGAGCCAGGCCGGCATGCGAGGACTCCGTCACCGAGATCGACAGGAACGGTCCGGCCTTGATCGCGGCCGAGAGCCGGACTCCCAGTCGATTGGTCTCCCGGTGCAGCCGGGCCCCGTACGCGTACAGCTGTTGCAGCGTGGACAGTTCCTCGTCGCCGGCGGCGATCCGGCCCAGCCACGCGTCGGCCATCGACTGATCGAGATCGCTGGCCTCGCGGAACCGCGCTTGGGCGGTAGCCACATCGGTGTCGAACACCGCCATCGCCTGATCGAACCGCTTACGTGCGGCGACCGTGTCGGTGCTGGAACTCACGCGCCGCTCTCCTAGTCCACTGGTTCGAGCTCGGAGCTGCCGATGTTCGTCGGTTCCAAGGATATGTAGCGATTCTCGGCCCGGAACAGCTCAACCTCAACCGTATGCAGCTGCCCGGCCGCCGTCACGTCGACGGTCGCCGGGCCGATCTGGGTGATGACGACATCGGCGGACCCGCGATACGGCGTGCCCGGCTCGCCAATCGAGATCAACGTGTTCGGCCGCGGCGCCGGGGTGACCGTCCCGTCGACCACGCTGACCGTCGTGCCGGCGATCGGCCTGACCTGAGTGCCGACGGCGATCTCGGGCATTCGCACACTGGCCCACCGTTGCAGATCGCGAGTGTGCACGGTGATGCGCTCACCCGCGCCCGCCAACCGCACGACGATGCGCTTGGCCAGTGCGTCCTGCGCGCCGATATGTACCCGACTGAACTCGCCGGGATCGTCGAGCGGGAGCATCAGCCGGTTACCGGCGTCGACCTTGCCCAGCAGCACACCCGACGGCCCGATCGGAATGACCAGTGGTTGGTCCAGCACGCCTCGGCGAACGCCCCGCAATTGGGGCATCGGTCCGCAGAGGTTGGCGGCGATCGCCCGGGCCTGCTCGCCCGGCAGGACTCGGAACATGACGCTGGGCGGGGCCGTCGGCGGCTGCGCGCTGCGCACGGTAACGGTGGCGGTGACGCTGCCATCGCCGAAAACGGTGATGTTCTGGATGATTCCGTCTTCTCGCAGTGCCCACGCGTGTGCCAGATTCTCGGCTTTGATGTCTACCGGCCGGTACCAGTAAGTGGTCAGCCAGCCGCCCTCGCCGCGGGTCGTGCGCCAGCGCTGGTGGTGCGCGTTCAGGCCGGAATTGCCGAGCCGCCGCTCCAGCTCCACGATGTCGGTGGCGGTCGCGACCTTCGCGCGAATACCGTTCTGGCGCAACGCCGCTGCGATCCGCTGGGCCGCGGCGAGCGTCGCGGTGCCGATCGAGGTGCGCCATTGCAGCGCTTCGGCGTTGGGCAGCGCACTGATTCGCACGATCAGCCACGTCTCTCGCTGCCCGGCGTAGGGAGGGGTGCCGATCAACGTGTCGTAGACGCGGGGATAGTCACCGGTGCTTCGCCGGCGAGACCCGACGCTGACCACACTGAGCGACTCGATCGCAAGCCCAAGGCTCTGCTGCAACAGCGGACGCAGTTCGGCGACATCGACCGTGTTCGCGGTGTAGGTCGCGGTCGATCCGGTGAAAAGTGTTGGCCGGTGCGCTTTGCCGAGCAATTGCACGGCGACCACCGCTACACCGTCCTGGTAGCGCACTCCACCACCGGAGCGGTCGTTGGCAACCGTGATGGGCTCGTCCAGTGTGATCGCGCGGCCACGCTGGCGCAGCAGAATCATCCAGGACCACAACTGGTGACGGCGCCACGGGATCACGCCGACCAAAATGCCCAGCACCAAACCCGCTGCAGCGCCAGGGTATCCACCGAAGATCCAGCCGACGAGGCCGGCCAGCAGGACGCCGACGATCACGAACAGCTTCGTCGTCGCAGTCATCGCTCTCGCCGAGCCCGGGCAATCAACGACGCGAGGACGACCGCGATCACGACCACACCGGCAAAACCCAGTGCCACGTTGCGGGCTCGGTGATCCGGCGGCGGGGGCGGCGCGGCCGGGATGATCAGCCGGCTGTGAGCGCCGGGGGCGAGCCGATCGCCGGGTGGCACGTCAAATGTCAAGGCCGCCACCGGGTCTACGACGCCGTAGCCCACCTGGTTGTCGACACCGCGTGGCGGGTTGTGGGATGTCTGCAGGATCCGATTGATCACCTGGTGAGCGGTCAAGGCCGGGTACTTGGCCCGCACCAGCGCGGCGACACCGCTGACGTAGGCCGCCGAGAAGCTCGTCCCCCAGAACGGGATGTTCTTCTCGCCCGGATGAATCGGCGGATACGCATTGACCGGCCCGCCGGTTTGCGGCGAGAGCCCCATGATCCCGACACCGGGCGCCGCCGCCGCGACCCACGGCCCGGCCAGACTCTTCTTGATCGGAGCGCCGGTGTTGTCCACCGCGCCCACCGACAGCACGTAGTCGGAGAACCATGACGGCGAGGACACCGTCTTCACTTGATGCCAGTCCCTGGGATCGGCGGCATCCAGCGGGTCGAAGGCGGGATTCTGAGCGCACTCGTCCTCGCCCTCGTTGCCCGCGGCGGCAACCACGACCGCGTCCTTGACGGTCGCGGCGTACCACACTGCGGCCCCAATAGCGCTCTGGTCCAACGGATCTGCGGCTGACAAGCATGCGGTGACGCTGACGTTGATGACCTTGGCGCCCATGTTGGCGGCGTGAACGATCGCACTGGCCAGCGACGCGATCGTGCCGGCCTTCTTGCGGGCGTCCATGTCGCCGCCGCCGGGCTTCTCCGGTTCGAAGGCCCGCGACGACTGGCGGATGGAAATGATTCGCGCGTGCGGAGCGACTCCTCCGACACCATCCGGAACACCGGGCGGGGGCGGCGGCACCTCGGGGTCGTCGGGTGCGCCGGCAATCGGGTCGCCGGGCCCGTTCGAGGGTTCGTCCCCCGGCGGTGGTGGGGGCGGCGGCGGCGGAGCCGGCTTGGTCTCGGTGATGGTCACCGGCGTGGGCGGTGGCGGCGGCGCGATCGGAGGCGGCGGGCCGCCCGGCGGTGGCGGAGCGGCATCGACGGCCGGCGGACCTGCCGGCGGAGGGAATGCGGGGGCCGCCGGCAACGGCGCAGGCATGGGAGCGCCCTGCGGGGCTGCACCGATCACCGACGCCACGATGGTGCCGTGCGAGTCGCAGTCCATCAACCCGTCGCCGCCCATGATGTAGTCCCCGCCGGGGACCACCGGCAGCCGGGGGCTGGGATTGACGCCGGTGTCGATGACGGCGACGGGAACCCCGTTGCCGGTCGAGTACTGCCACGCTTTCGACACATTGAGCATCACGTAGCCGGGCGCAGGCACCGTGACATTCGGTTCGGCGACGGTGATGGTGCGCGCGCAGATGTTGCTCTGCCGCATCGGCTGATCAGGAGCGGGCTTGCCGTCCGGGGGTACTCGCGCCGGGTCAACTCTGGGCGGTGGAATGGCTTGCGCCAGCGGAAGAGTGATAGGGGCGCCGACCAGCAGACCCACGAGGCTGAGCGCGGCGATCCGCCGCGTCGCAAGAACGAGCGTCATCGCATTCGCACCCAGGTGAAGAGCCCGCCGATCCACGCGGCCATCGGGAGCGCGGCGATGATCGCGAAGATTTCCAGCCACTCGGCGATCATTCGCACCAACGGGGTGAATCGGGTGATCGGAACCAGAAGCGCCGCAACGAGACCCGCGGCACCGAACAGGCCCAAGATCAGTGCGCCCCACAGCAGCGGACCCCCCGCATTGCCCGGTGTGTGCAGAACATATTTGACGACGCCGAGGCAGACCGCGGCTACCGCCGCACACACCAGCGCGACGGCCTGGCGCTTGTCGGCGAAGGCTCTTCCGCGGCTGATGAAGATCAGGACGAAAAGCCAGGACAGCACCAACGCGGCACCGCTACGACCACGTCCCGGCATCAACGTAGCCCACACGGCGGCGGGCAGCGTCACACCCGCTGCCACGCAGATACCGGTCAGCACGCTGTTGGCCGTCACGGCCCCGGCCGCGATCTGCGCACCGCGAGGCGTCGTATCGGGGCTCACCTCTTCATCGGCGGCCTCGTCGACGGGTGACACCGCGTCGGCGGGCAATCCCGCGCTGCGCTGGAAGAGGTCGCGACCGGTGACGGACCCGAAATACGGTGGGCGGATCCGGGCCGCCCACAACGCAATGGTGGGCGCCAGCGTCAGCAGGAACAGCAGGCCCACCAGCGTGATCATGCCCATCCACTGCGCCGGTATCGGTCGCCACATCCGAGCCGCGGCGACCAAACCGCCGATCGCGCACAGCGTCACGACCGTTGCCGCCACCGTGATGTGGCGTTGCGTCACGACCGCGATGCCGGTCGTCAGCATCGCCGTCGCCAGAGCGGCGATAAACACATGTGCCGCACCGACATTCCCCGGCGCCGCGGCACCCAGGCTCACCGCCAGCAGCGGGATCGCCAGCCAGCCGAACCCGTCGAGCAGGTCGCCGCGGTGGGGGTACCACCGCGCTACCGCGCCCGCTCCACCAGCGGCAAGCAGGCCGGCCACGCCCGTCACGACGCTCGGCGCCAGCGAGTCACCGGCCACGCGAATCCGCAAAGCCAGGCCGAGCAGCGCCGCCGAAAGCATCGCGAGGATGGCCAGCGCGGTGTGCGCCGCGGTGACAGCCGTGACCGGTTCGAACAACTTCTCGCCAACCCGAGCCAGGCCGGTCGACAACGACTCGTATTGCGGCTCGAACGAATCGCCCTCGACGACTGGAGCCAGCACCAGGGTGGCGCCGTCCTCGACACCGAGCTCGTCGAGAGTCTTCGTCACGTCGAGCCGCACGCCGTTGGCCTTGTGCAGCTCGTAGCCGACACCGGGTTCGAGACCGGCCAAGCCGCGACGCTTCAGCTCATCGTTGAGCAGCTCGACAATGTTGTCGACGAACACCTCCACCGGCACCGACGCCGGATAAACCTGCGACACAAGATGTTCGCCACATACGACCGCAACTGCGCAGCGTGCCGGAAATGCGACTTTCGGCATTAACGTGGCCTGTCAGCGTCCGGAACGTATTTGTCCGCTAACGCCGCAGTGATCTCAAACAACCGCAGGCGCGTTTTCTTTTGCAATTCATGTTGGGTGTCAATGATCCCGCCTTTAGCCAAATGCGGATCGAATGGCATGAATTCAACTGTCGCACCTGATTGACTGAAACGCTCGGTGAGATAAGCGCGTGCGTCAGCGTCATATTTATCGCGGCTGTCATTCAGAATCACCATGCTGCGCGACACCAATTCGTGGTATCCCATCGACCGCAGCAGGTCGATCGCCCTAGTGACGGGCAGGGACGTGTCGGCGGTGAGACCCGACACGAAGACCAGGGTGTCACAGGCGTCGAACACCGCCTTCATCACCGGGTGCTCGAGGTCATCGGAGGTGTCCACAACAATGACGTTGTGGGTGCGGCGAAGCCGCGACAGCACCCCGGCGAACATCGACGGAACCAGCGGCCGCGGCTGGTCCGAAGCCCGGTTACCCGCCAGCACATCCAGACCTAAGCTGTTCTGCCCCAAGTGTTCCCGAATGTCCGCGTAGCCCTGCACATCGGTGTCGTTCAACACGGCGGAGTAGTCCCCGGGCGGTGCCTCGTCGATCCGGCCCGCGAGTGTGCCGAAGCCGGGCGCCGCATCGATGGCAACAACGTTCTCGGGCCGGCACTCGCGGAACACCGCGCCGATGCACGCTGTCATCGTGGTCTTGCCGACGCCGCCCTTGCCCGAGACCACGCCGACCACGTACTGCTTGCGGATGTGGCGCCGGATCCGGCCCTGCAGTTCGCGGTAATGCCGCTCGGCGGGAGACTCACCGAGATTAATCGTCTGAAAAGATGCGCTATAGAGAAATTTACGCCATCCGGAACCCGGCGGTATTTTGCGCGGCGTGACCATGTCGGAGATGCGCAATGTTCCCGAAACGGAGTCGGGATGTTGCGGACGCGAACCCGCGCTTTGCCTCGACGAAGGCGCCCCTTGCTCCGGCGAATTCGCTGGCGTGTTCCACGGATTTGTCACGATGCAGATGCTAACATGCGCGCCATAACCTCTACCTACACAACCTTTCGGTAGGAAAACCATTCTTCATTGGCCGGCAGCCGCCGCATCATGTTGTTGATCGCGGTAGCGATGTTGGTGCCTGAGCCTGGGGCGACGACCATCCACCTCTTGCTTCCTGAGGGGATTTGTTCGGAAACCAATCGGCCCTCAGGGGAGTCGATGATCGTTACGGCGCTTTGCTCCACGAAAGTTCTTGTGGGTTTGCCCGTTTCGACGCCGGACTGCAGCGCAACGATCGAGGCCTGCGTTGATCGGCTCGGGTCTGCTGCCAACATCAACATGCGCAGCTGATCGGCATCCATGTGTTGAGCGCTCAGAAATCTCTTCAGAGAGTCCTGGCTCGTCACCTGAGACAGCAGTGCGTCGCTGTCGAGCGTGATCGGCCGCATCGGAGCGGGGGTGTTCGTGCCGCAAAGTCTGTTGATCTGAGCAAGCAGAACCGATTTGGCCGCACCTTCGGCGGTAGCGGTTCCCGCGCCCCCAATTCGGATCAGATCCTCGGAACGCTCCATCACCACCCACCATTGGGCGAAGCGTGCCAGGACCGCCCTCGCCGGTTGCCCGCCCACCTCGGGGTTGCGCACGTGGAGGAGGAGCGCGACGTCCCTGCGTGAAAGGACCGTCATCCATTCGACGACAACCGGATCGACGGTTCCCGCTTCGTCGATGACACCCGCGGCACGCAACTCGGCCGCAATGGGATGCGCCAACGCTTTATGTGCTGTCTCGAAGCTCGGCAGGATCGGGCGCAGACCTAATTCAGGCGCGAGCACCTCGATGCCCGCGAGTATCTGGAGAACCCACAGCCCATCGATCGTGGTGGTCAACATGCCGGTCTATCCAAGCCGCTGGGGCGCACACCCGTGCGCCCCAGCTGAGGTATTTCGAGGTGCGTCAGACGAAGAAGTTCGTTGAACTCGCGTCGGTGGCGTGGGCCGATTGGTTCACGGAGTGAATCGTCTGGCCGTGCTGCGCAACCGTTTCGATGAGGCCTTCGAACCCTTTGAGCATCTGGATTTGCGCCTCGTAAAATGCCTGGTGCGCCTGCCCCTGGAAGAAGCCGCCGATTTGGTCGGTGCGGTGCTTGATGTCGTCATGGTGCTCCATCAGGATCGCCGCTTGGTTTCCAACGCCGGAAGCGAGGTCGCTGACTGAACCGTGGTCATACTGAATTGTCATGTGGGAGTTCCTAACTCGCAAAGAATTGAATGGCTCGGCCGAATGCCGTTTAGGTGTTGGTGCCCGCGAAGCTTGCGAAGTTGTGCGCCGCGTCCATCTCGTGCTGCTCCATCATGACCGCAACCTTGCCAAGACCCTCGGCCAGCTTGGTCCCCCACGTCACCGCTTGTGCCAGGTCGTGCTGCACCTTCGTCGCGGTGTTCGTCGATGACGTGTAGCCATCGCCCTGCCACGCAGCGCCCATTGCCTCGTGGTTGGCCAGGTACTGGTTTGCGATGACTGTCGCGTGCTCTAACGCCGTCTGGATAGCCTGCTGCGTTGAGCGCATCATCTCCGGCGTTACCTGAAGTAGTGCCATTACCTCTCCCTTAGCTAGTGCCCCCTACAGCGGGACGTGCCGATAGTGTAAGCACGCTTCGGGGGTTGCACAGTTCACCTTTTTATTCGTCAGTCAGGGCATCGCAATTGTTCGGCCGGTGGGGTTGGCGCCGGAACCGCAGCCTTGTCGGCGCTTGAGGGGCCCCGCAGATCGAAGCAGGTCAGAGAGGTCTCAGCAGCTACTACCTGGCGTGCAAGGTCCCGCAGCACGGGCCAACAAAGCTCATCCACGAACTTCACACAGCCCAGCCAGCGCCCAAGACGTCTTCCCCACCGTTGCGGGCTGAAGTCCTATAAGAAGGGCTTCTATACTTCCGCGCTCTCCAGCACGCAGGCGCCCGCTACAAGCGTCTTGGCACCTAGAGTTGGGTTCACGAACCACCGAAAATGCGAAAGCAACCGATTTCTCGACCGAGATGGCTGCCTGATCTGCCCGCTGACCCGCAACAATGAAGCAACCCGCAATAGCCAGGTCGCCGATTACCGGAATAAACAACATCCACATTGGATTCGACCGGCGGAAAAAAGCGATGGCGACGATCGCAAACACAGCACACGTGATGGCGGTCGCGGCCACTGCGGCGAAATGGAACCCCACCCGTTGTGCCACATACCATCCGTGCAGCGAAGATAGTGTGTACTGACTACGAAACCCCAACGACGTGTTCGGCGCGATACCGCGGTTGTTCGCTCGCGCGGCGAAGAACCACGAGCCCCCCGAGATAAGGATCAGCAGGAACGCATTAACGCCCAGGTACAGGCCGATGGTCATCCGGCCGTATCGACCGTTCACTGCCGGGTCAACATCCATGAATCTCTGGTCCCTTGAGCTCCGCTGACACACTCTGTGACTTGTCATCAGGGTAGGTTTGTTGCCCGCTTACTCTCAATGGATTCTGCGGCCGTGAAAATCGCACTTTGCTCGTCGTAGTTGCGGCGAGCGACGCCGATGCGGCCATGACAACCGAGAAGCTGAACAGCCCCATACTCAGAAAGATCAAGACGTGCAGGTTTAGGCACAGCCAGAATGCCGCCATCCGCCAGCGTGCATCTAGCACCGTAAACAGAGCGATCACCAATTCGGTAACGATTGTTCCCCAAGTGATGGCTAATGTCGTGACGCTCTGCTCCGATAACCACAGCCACGCCGGGCCGAGCGGCCCCGCTGAGCCGAAGAGGTTGTCGCGAGTGAAGTAATAGAAGGCTGAGCCGTTTTGCCAATCTGCGACCCCCATTTTTGCGATAGCACTGTCGGCGTACACATACGCAAGTTGCAGACGCAGCGCCCAAAAGGACAAATAAGCGACCACGCGACCGTTCCGCGACATGTGTCGGCTCGGCGGTGACCATTGCCATTTCCGCGGGTCGGCGAGGCACATGGGGGTAGCCAGCAAAGTGACGATGAGCGCGATCGCGTCGCCACCATCGGGCAGCGTGATTGAGGTGCTGACAGAGAACACGATCCAGACATGAAGAATGCTGAGAAATCTCGGCCTGTACCCGGAGGCCACCGCCAGTAGTCCGATAACGGCGAACCAGTATCGAATCTCGACGAACTCGTGTGGGCTACCGAGGCAGAAAACCGAAATTCTAGGCTGGGCGATGCAATACGGCCCGGTGGTAGAACCCACCTGGGTGAACAATGCGGCCGGACGAGTCCAGATCAATTCTGACGCTGTGGCCAAGGCCAAGGTGCTGCGACCGCTGGCGAACCACCCGGTGCGATAATCGAACCTCAACGCGTTGGCCACAACGGCGCGCGGGACGTTGAAAATGACGCCGTCCTACGGCCCGAATGTGCAGTCGACATTGGCGACTGCAATCCGCTGAATGGTGTATTTCGCTTCGGTGAGTTGTCGGTACGCCCACGTCGTCGTACTTTCCACGGTCAACGCGACCCGGCCACACAGTGTAGGCACCCGACTGCCATTCCGCATAAAGCGAGTCGGCTGATGTCGGACGTATTCCAAACATGCCGGTCGGTCCAATTCGGTGCAATCGCGCCACGCGTCGTTTGGGACCGCGTTGAAGAGCAACGCCATTTCAGGACCCTGGGCCCGTTGGGTGCGAGACAGGCCTAATAGGTTGCCTGCCCGGTTTTGTGGCGTCACCATCAGACTTTCTCCGACTGTATCGTCGTTGTTAATCCTATACGCGACGACTTGATCGCTTTCCGGGGATCGAGTGAAGAATGCGAAGTTCTGTCCCGCAATCACATTGAGCTCGGCTCGCACATCCAGTAGCTGCGTACGGCCCCACACGATATTCGACGGCAAGGTGGCCGCCAGGCTCGCAAGCCCGGCGGACGCCAGAAGTAAACCGTACACAATCGCAAGTGCCACAGTGGATTCCATGCTGTGTCTAAATGAGAAGCGTCTCAAGACCGTAATGCCTCAATGATCTTGGCTATCGCGGTCTGCCGATCCAGATCCGAGGGTATGTTGTCGAACTCGTAACTAGGCATCGGAGGCCACAGCCATAGGATGATCACTGCCGTTTCTGCAACTACGAGTGTTCCCATTGCCAAAACCAGTAGGTGAAACACCGCGCCTACAGTGACCGAAAAGCCAGCACCGATCGAGACCACTCCGACGACGAACCAATCGACAAGACCCTTCCCCTTTTGCCACCAGAATCCGGATCCGTCTCCGGTGCGGGGCGGCACTGACGGAGGAGGAGGCGGCGGCGGGCAGGGTGCTCCCTGCACGAATGGCGTCGTGAGCCATCTCTTCGACGCCATGTTGAACCTACGTACTGCTGTGTCCAAACGTTGCGGATCGGTTGAGTTGAACGCTTCGGCCAAGCTGGGCCCTGCGGCCGCATCGAGGCTATGGATACAGTCGGTGACCGACTGCGCAATAGCTCTGAACTGACCAGGGCGCAGCGAGATAGATTTGTCCACATCTTGTCGGGCCAGGGCCGGATGGTCGGTAGCGACTGGTCCCTCTTGGAATGCCAAGAATTCGACGACATCCGTCGGCGTGTAGGAGAATTTCTTAACTGGTCTGGATGGCTGCGACGTTCCGAGGTCGACGTAGATCGGTAGGCTCGCAGCGGCGACCAACCCTAGAACCCAGAATAAGGTGCGAACCTTCACAACTGCGGCCGGTCATTAGGAGACCGCCCGGCGGATTTCGCGGCCCTGTTCGCCACGATCGTGCTGTAAATGGCTACCGGAACGAACGCGATAAGCCCGCCGCATCCGACTACCATGGCGAGGCCCATCGTGTCGCTGCGCAGAACGACGGCTACCAGCGCAGCCAATGTCGCGGCGAGCACCAGCACATAGAACGGCGTAAATCGCAAGGCGGCGCGGTGACCGGCCACCCAGGCGGTGTCACTGCTCATCGTTGCCGCGGTGCGAAGTCCAGTCTTGGGGTTGCGCGGGAGCCGCCCGCTGGCGGCACGCCAGTTCACCCAAACAAGCACCGCGCACACGGTGATCTGACACATAGCCCAGAAAGCTGACATCGTAAGACGAGCGGGTTCCACTTGTGGCTCCTCATCTTGTGTTAAACACACGCCGGCAGGTAGCGGTGGGGCGCCGAGCGATTAACGTTTCAACGCTCTCGGGCCCCGGTTGGTCAATGTGGCGGTCCACTGCCGGATTCCCCTCCCGCTAATTTCGAGGCCTTGCCGGCGACTACTCCGCTGTAAGCAAAGACCGCAAGGATAGTGCCCGCCGAGCACACTCCGACGGTCGCAATGGCCGAAATTGTCGGGGCGAACAATACGACCGCCAAGAGCGCGGCGCACGACAGAACAGTCGTGAGCACGTACAGAGGTACTAGGCGCAGGGCGGCACGGTGCCCGGCAATCCATGCTTGATCGCTGCGCATCGTCGCTGGGGTCCGGATTCCCACCCACTGGTTGCGTTCGAGTTGACCGCTCGCGGCTCGCGATACCAGCGGAATGAAAAGGACTGAGACGAGGACCGCTGGAACAGCGATCACTGCGGCCAGCACGATGGCCTGCGTGCGTTCAGGACTCAACTGGCTTTCCTTTACAATTTTTGCCGGCGAGTGTGCAGACGGTGAAGTGTCGCACTGAATGTGCGATTCCGCCCTCTCGGCAATATGAAACGTCAACCGCGCCAATGATTGCCATTTCTGGGAGCACCGCGCCGGGTTGGCCACAACCGACCTTCGACACCGATGTATTGGTAATATTCAGGCACTGGTTTGCGGCCCAGTCATAGTCGAGGCATATTGCGCCAAAATTGGAACCCGATCTCCAGGTGTAAGTCTGGTCGGCGTCCCGTAAGCATTTCGATACGTCGCTGACTCGGTCAATGATCCGGAAGGTGCTGTCCGGTGACCCACATGTTCTGTCGAGGAGCTTCGGCGACCCTTCCGTGCGTTGGATGGAAACGCAGGATGGCCGGCGCATCGGATTGGTCGATGCCGTAGCGCCGACCGGTAATTGCGTGAAATCGCGCGTGGGGTAAATGACTACCTCCGGACCGGATGCCCCGGCGAACGGTACGGCGAATGCTGCGATCAGGACGGCAACCGCGACGAGCGGCCAGCGGTAGCGATAGACGAACCCGCGGCGTTCGAACCGGCTCACATGTCCGATATGCATGGCGGCTTGTTCACCTGAGCGGGATGACCGAGTTCGGCCGGCGGCGCAGCCTGCTGGGGCGGTTGCGGAGGCGCCGGATGGCTCGGCGGAGGCGGTGCCTGCTGTTGCGGCGGCGAAGGCTGGCTCGGCGGCTGATGCTGGGGTGGCGGCGGTGCCTGCTGCTGCGGCGGCTGCGGTGGCGCCTGGTGTTGCGGGGGCGCTGGGTGGCTGGGCGCCGATTGGCTCGCGTCAGGCTGTGCGGGTGGCGCGGGCTGTTGGGTCGGGCTGGGGTGGTTCAGATTGGGCATCTGGCTCGTGCCATTGCCGCCCGGGCTTGATCCGCCGCCCGTTCCCGGTCCGCCGAATCCGCCGGAGCCCGTGCCGCTTCCGCTGCCTGGTTGCGACGCCGGTTGGCTCGGGTCGTTGTTCGGCGGCTGCTGCGGCGGCGATGGCTGCTGCTGTTGTGGTTGCGGCTGCTGCTGAGGGTGCTCAGGCGGGTTGTGGTGCGGCGGTGGTTGTTGCTCAGGTTGTGGCGGCGGGTTAAGCGTGTGCGCGGTTTGACCCGGGTTGAACATGGGCGGCACCGGGGGCGAGGGCGGCACCGGAGGCATGGGCGGGCCGGGTGGCACGTACGCGAGCGATTGCGTGGCGGTCGCTAGGCCCGAGTTGGCGCCGCTGGTGACCAGTGGCATCGCCGAGACGGGTCCGCGTAGGGCGGCGGCGTTGAGCATGCCGGGTTTGAGTCCGGCGGCCTGCCCACCTGATGGTGGCGGGGGTGGGGAGAACGGCTGGGCCGGCGGAGTGAAGCTGGTGACCCCCGGCGCGGCCGACATCGGCGGGGTGATCGGCGGGCGCGGCATCATCGGCTGCATCGGGGCCTGCGAAGGCGGAACCGGTGGCGGAGTCATCAGGTTCGCATTCGGCGAGGGCGCATACATTCCGGTCGAGGACTGCGCCGGGACCATCGTCTGCGCCGGAGTCGGCGGCGCGGTCTGGGTGACCGCCGCCAACGACTGCGCCGGCGCAGAACTGGTCACCGGAGCCGAGGCCGTCGAAGATCCCGACGAAGACACCGCCGACATCGCCGAAGCCGGCAACGCCGCCGCCGGTCCCGCAACCGCGCTCACACCCGAACCGACCATCCCGACCGCGGCCTGCATCCCACTCATCGCCGCGGACTCAGCAACCGAGGCGGCCGCGACCGCCGCACCGGCGATCGACCCACCCGAGATCGCCGGCATCGACGGCGTCATCAACGCCGCCCCCAACGCATCCAGCGTCGCCCCATACCGCACCCCGGCACCGGCGTTGTTGGGCCACATGAACCCGAAATACTCCAGATTCAAATCCGCGATTCGCGGCGTCAACCCGCCCAACACGATCGGATTGATGACCTCATCGGCGGCCTCTTCGAATCGATTCGCATGCGCCACCGGAGCCGGCACCATCTGACTGGCAGTCGCCGGATGCGCCGCGGCGGCCATGTGCATGATCTGACCCTTGGTCAACGCCTCCGCGGCCAGCGTGGTGTGCTCGGTGTTGTGGCTCACCAGCGCCGCCTCCGAAGCCGTGCCACCCAGCCCGACAAAGGATTCCGCGGTCACCGCGCCCAGCGACGATGACACCCCCACCGTGCTCATGATCGCCGCATGATGGCCGACGTAGGCCTCCGCCGCCGCCAACGACGGGGTCGGACCGGCGCCTAACATCAACGACTCGTGGTTGACCTCCGGCGGAAACATCGGCCACGGATGGGTCACGAACTACACCCCCGCACTACTCACAGACCCGTCTCTGCGCACTCAGATCGCCGTCGCCGCGGCCCGCATCATCTCGGTGGCCACCGTGGTGGCCATCGCCAACGACTGCGCCCCCGAATACAAGCCGCGCATCAGACCGTGCTGCTCGGCCACAGCCACATGCGCAGCACCCGCCGCCGCATGAATCGCAGCGAACTTCGCCGAATCGCCGTCCATACCCATCGGAACCGGATTCAACAACGCCGGCGCCACTGCCGCCGCGGCGCCACCGGTTTCGGCTGCCAAACCCGCCTCAGTCGCGGCCGACAAAGCCACTGCCTCGGGAACCATCGCGAACGTCACGACCTACCTCCTCCAACCGCTAAAACGCTTGCAGCGATCGTAACCGAACTGCGTCGACCGCATATGCACGAAAATTCGCGGTCATCTCCGCCGGTGTCCAGCGTTACTCGTCCTCGACGCGATCGCCGGCGACCACGATCCGGGCGTGCGCGACAGCGGCCTTCTGGTTGGATTCCTCGCTGCTGCCGCGAGCCGCGAGCGGCGCCATCGGCATGCCGCCCATGCCGCCCGCCGACGTGGGCGAACCAGGTGTCGCTACCACGGTTCGCAGACCCGCCGGCCGGCCGCCGTCTGCCGGCTCGAACGTACTGGTCGGTCGCGTGTAGCTGGTCAAACCCGCACCGGATACGGCTCCCATCCCGCCCATCGCACCGGCCGCACCGCCGCCCATACCCCCGGCCGCACCGGCACCGGAGCCGAGTGGTCCAGCGAGAGAGGCCATTTCGGCGGCCTGCGGCGCGACGCCGACGCCGAGTTGAACATGCCGCCGAAGGCCCCCATCAACGACTGGGGCACGCTGCTGAAACCCTGCAGCGCCTGCGTCGGGGCTTGCAGGAGTTGCGATGCCGGCTGGAACGCGCCCGATGCCGCTTCCTGCAACGGCCCCAGCAATGAGCTGATCTGTTCGGCGCCGCCGGTCGCCGAGGCGGGCGCCGGTCCGGCCGCCTGGGCGGCCTGACTCGACAGGCTCACCCCGTCCTGAGCGCCGGTGCTGCCGGCAGCCTGGCTCAGCGCCGCACCCGCGGCGGCCGGGGCGGCGGGCGACGCGCCCTCGGGTGCAAGCGGTGGTGGTGCGGAGCCGAGCGCGGCGGCGAATCCGTTGATGGCCGTTGAATAACCCATGCCGACGGCCGAGTTGTGTGGCCAATGCTCGCCGTAGTACTCGAGGTCGTGTTGCGCGATCGCCGGGGTGAACTGCCACAGCACACTCGGGTTGGCTTTGTCCATTGCTTCGCGCCTGATCCGATTGGATTGGCTGACGACTGCAGGAATCACCGATGACTGGGCCGTCATGAAGGCGTCGACTGCGCCTTGAGTTATCGCAATCTTGTGCGCGGTCCATCCGGCCGCCGTGTGCAGGCCCATGTTGAGGCCGTTCGCGGCCGCGGCCGACGCGACGGATCCTTGACCCGCCCACGAAGCAAGCGTCGCCGCGGTGTTGGCGCTCGATACGCCGGCGGCCATCTCGTGATGGACGGTCTCAGTCACCCAGACCGTATTGTTGGCAACCACCGAGACCGGCGAACCCGCCTCGAAGGTCGCTGCGATGGCCTCCGGTGGCCCGGTCCAGCGTGGATCGCCCGGCATGCGTGTCCGTCTAGCCCAGCGCGGTGCCGTGGATCGCGTCCATGGCCTCGTATGTGGTCGACGCCAACGATTGCGCGCCCGCAAACCCCGTCCGTTGCTGGACGTGATCGGCCATCGTCCCCAGGTAAGCCGTTCCGGTCGCATTCAGCGCCGCGGCGAAGGCCGCCGAATCGGCGTCGGCCGCCATCGGGGTCACCCCGGTCAGTGCCGCTGCACCGGCGGCCGTGGTGGCTGCCATTTCGGCGGCGATTCCCGTCTCGGTTGCCGACGACACATTGACTGCGGCTGGAGTTACGCCTAATCCGGTGCCCATGCTGCCTCCCAGGTTTGTCCACGAATAGCTTTCCGCGAACGCAGGTCGTTTGAGTTTAATTGACCAATTTGCGGTGTCGAGTCAGGACTTTTTAATCCGGACTTCCGACCAGAACCCCTTCGATGTCACCTTCGGTGGTCACCAGCAGGCCACGTCCGGGCGCCAATTGTTGGGCGCTTGTCCGTCCGAACACCTTCACGCTCGCTGGATCGTTGTCCATGAACAGCGTGGGTGAGCGAGATCCGGTCAGCTTCTGGATAAACGGATTCATCACGACTTGAGCAGCCCAGTTGCCTGGCAAGCGCGAAGCGATGACGTGCAGCCCTATTTCACGGCTTCGTTCGACCAACCCCCACAGCGGCGCCGTTGCCGCAGGCCGGATCGCTTGATTGTGCGGCCGAAGTTCGTGCTCGTCATCGATCAACAGGAAGTGGCGGGGACCATCCCACGGCTTCAAGTCCAGCAGCTCTTCCTGCGTCAGGCCCGACGGCGGAAGCCGGTCCTTCAGCAGGGCCGCAAGCTCGCCGATAACGATGTCGATGTCGTCGGCCGTGTAGGCGTAAGCACGCACGTGCGGGCCGCGGATCTGGCCGATCAGAGTCGTCTTGGGGTCGATGATGGTGATCTGCGCTTGCTCGGGCGTGAACCGTTCGGTGATGGCCCGACCGAGTGCCGCGAGTGTTGTTGTCTTCCCGCATAATTGCCTTCCGACCACCAACACGTTCGGCAAAGCCCGGGTCGGCAAGGCCACCGGTTGCAGGCCGCTTTCGCCGATCGCGAAGGGGATGTTCAGCGGGTCCGCCGCGGCAGGCGAGCCCGCGAAGTGGGCGATGATCTCGGTGAGCGAGACACGGTCAGGCAGGCGCGACAACGTTTCGACCTTGCCGGTTCCGGTGACCTCAGCGATCAGCGCGCCGATGCCCCGGGTGCCGACTCGCTCGCCGTTGGTGCCGACCACTTCCGGCACACCGACAAGCAGCTCGTGCCCGTCGCGCGTGAGGCCGAACCCGGGCCTGTCCAATGTGTTTCGCGCTGCCCGGCGCTGCTCGAGGGAATTGCCCATCTGCGACTCGTCGGGGTTGCTCAAGCGTAATTGGATCCGCGCGTTGGAGACGTTCAGTAGGCCCTGCTTCTGGCCGACGAACCAGGCGGTGGCGCTGGTCATCACATGGATTCCGTAGGAAAGTCCCTGGCGGGCAATGGAGATCGCCCGGTCCCCGATCGTAGAGTCTTTCTCATACAGGTCGCCATAGTTGTCGATGACCAGGAAGACGTCGCCGAACTTATCGTCCGGATCGGTTCCGCCGCCACCGGCCGCGCCGAAGCGCCGCTCACGGAACTCCGAGATATCGATCTGATACTGCTTGAACGACGCCTCCCGGGCCCGGATCAATCCCTCGATCGTGGCGATGGTCCGGGACACCCCTTCGGTGTCGTTCAGGCTGACCACGCCGCCCACATGGGGATACTCCTCCACCGGATACAGGGCGGCGCCGATGCAGAAGAACGTGACCCGTTCGGGGCGGTACATGAGCGCCGCCGACGTCATCAGAGTCATCAACGTGGTGGACTTTCCGCGCTGCGCGGTGCCCACCACCATGATGTTGTCCATCTCGGCGTCGAGGATCTGCACCCGCTGAACGTGGTCCTCCGGGATGTCCACGATCGCGATACGGCAGCACTAACCCAGGGTTCTGTCCGTAGTCGACGTGCCAGGGCTTGTCGCGCCAGTAGGCCACCAGCGCGTCGACCTGCTCGCTGACTTCCAGTGGAGGAAGCCAGATTTGGTGTGGAAGCCGCGCGGGGTGCGAGATCAGCGACTCACGAATGACGTCGAGCAGCTTCTTCTTCCGGAAACCGTCTGCGTGAAAGAGGAATTCGTCGGGTTCCTCTGGCGCCTCGGCGACTGCCAACGCGGCGTTGTCCTCGTCGCTGAGCGGCTGGTACTCCCAGGTAAGTGGTCGCGGCTGCGAAAAGCTGACATCGACGGTCTTGCTGACGGTGACGGCCTTCTTCGGCAACACGAACGGCGCCGACAGGTAGAAACACCGGAATGGCTCCAGGTCACGCGGCCCGACTTTCATCAGCGCGTAACCGTTTTCCTTCGACGGCAGATGTAGCGCTGCGTCGCTGCCGATCACATCGCGGGAGTCCTCGGCGGTCTCCGCGCGAAGCGCCACCCGGAAGGCGATGTTGCTCTTGGCCTTGCTCAGCGAGGACAGGTCCAGGCGCTGACCGCCGAGCGTGAAGAACACGTTGCAGCCTCGGCCTTCCTGGCCGATGTGGATGACGAGCTGGATCCACTCCTGGTGATGGTGGAACAGCTCCAGGTATTCGTCGATGATCACCAGCAGCACCGGTACCGGCTCGAGATCGCGTCCGGCGAGCCGCATCTCTTCGTACTCGTTGGCGTCACGCGCGCCGGCATCTTTGAAAAGCCGGTAGCGCCGGGCGATTTCGCCATTGATGGCTTTGCGCATCCGCTCGGCGAGGTGGCGGTCGTCCTTGCCGAGGTTGGACAGCGAGCCGGCGACGTGCGGCAAGCCCTCCAAGTCCTGGGCCGCCGACTCGAACTTCATGTCGACGAAGATCACCGCGAACGTTTCCGGCGAGTGTGTCAGCGCGATGCCGTTGGCCAGCGACAGGAAGAACTCCGACTTGCCCGAACCCGATGTGCCGATGACGACTGAGTGGAAACCAAAACCGCCGAAGTCTTTCGCGCGAAAGATGACGTATTGCAGTTCACCGCCGGGCTTGACGCCGACCGGCACCATCGCCCACTTCGCGTCACCGCGTCCCCGGCTGTCTGCCCACAGCCGGTCGACGTCGAGTTGCCGCGGGTCGCTGATGCCCAGCGCGCGGAGCAACTCGGCGCCCTGGCTGTCGGTTTCGGACAGGTCGTCAGCGCTCATCGGTGACCACCGCGCCAACGCCCGGGCGTACCGACTGGCGGTCGAATCGGCCAGCATATCGGCCACCGCGTAAAACGCGCCGCGATGGTAGAGCCGACCTTTTCGTAGCTCGAATCGCTGGTCGTCGTCAAGGAAGCCCACCCCGACGCCGGATCGAGTTGCCAAGCGCAGCACGGTGATTCCGGCCATGCCCTTCTGCCCGGTGACACTCTCCCACTGCTCGGGGGTTCCTACGTTGTCATCGACGATCACCCAGTGCGGACCGAGAGTCAGGCCAGGTACTTCCATCGCCGACGGCATCGAGGTCGGGCTGGTCCCGACCGGCGGTGACCACGGCCCGCGGCCCTTGCGGTGCAGCTCGGCGTCGAGCGCCTCTTCCAGTTCGGCCGGCGAGATGAACACCAACCGGCGCAGGCCGCACGCGTCGAACATCTCGTCGTGCTGGTTGTGCGGCAGCCACACCAGCCATGACCACAGTTCGGGGTGGCGGGTGACGACCATGATTTTGACGTCGTTCGGGCTGTGATAGACCGCCAGCGAACACAAGATCGAGCGCGCGACGTTGTGCAGCTCGGCGGGATCGCCTGCGATGAAACTGAATCCGGGTTTGGACCGTAGACTCAACACCTTGCCGATCCCGCGGATCTTGCTCTGTTCGAGAATGAAGTCACGCAGGGCGCCACCGGTGACCGGCTCGAGTTCTTCGCCGATCGGCACGTCGGGCCACTGCAGCGAGACGGCCGAGTCGCTGGCTTGCTGCACCCCGATACCGAGGCGGACATCCAGGAAGTCCGGAGTCGCTGGGGCGGCGTTCCCACATCCGCGGGCCACCGATGACGGTGTCCAAGTTCTGCGGATCGCCGTGAACGAACAGCTGGCTACGCCGTTGATCCTGGGCGGCGCGCTGAACCTCGTCGCGGTCCTCGTCGAGCTGTCGTAGATAGACCCGTCGCTGCTTTTCCTGTTCGCCCCAAGAGATTCGCCGACCTCGGCCGAACCGACCGCTGAACATCAACGCGCCGAAGCCCGCCAGACCCATCATCGGGAAAAAGCCGGACTGTAGCGACCGGACGCCCGAGGTGTACATCACCACCAAGGTGCCGATGATCCCGACCAGCAGGGCAGGCAACGCAATCATCAACAGGATGTTGCGAGGCTCGCGTTCCGGCAGCGCCAACGGCGGCGCGACAGCTACCCGTACCGGAGGCACAGTCGGCGCGGGTTTACGTCCGCCACGCACAAATCCGCGTTTCGACATGCCTAACCTCCCATCTGTTGGTTGGCTTCCGGGATCGGCGCGACCGCGCCGACGCCGTTGATCGTGTCGTGTGCCAGCAGGGCGCTGTCACGGCTGATCGCGGGCCCGGCCGCGAAGGTACGGACGATCGGCCACGGAGCCTGGGTGGCGTTACGCGAGTCCAGCCCGAGCGCCTGCAGCGTCTTGTCGTCCCACTGGACTCCGAACCGAACTCCTTGCGGCGAAACCCAATACAAGCTCTCACGGCTCTGGGCGGTGGCGACGCCGCTCGTGGTCGCCACGAAATTCGCCGCGCCCGGCAACACCAGCGTCTGGTCCGCCTCGACCGACTCCGGGTGGCGGTCATCGCGCACCAGGCGAACCAGTCGGTTGTCCATTCCGATCGGGACTGGCAACCCTCGTCCGCTATACACCGTGATGGAGGCTTGCGGATCGGTGGTCTGCTTCTGCCACGCCACGCATGTGACCGGATTCGCCGCTTTGTCAACGAAATTCAGCTTGCCGGACGGGTAGAAGTCGACATTGAGTCTCTCGACCACCGGAACGTGGACAAGTTTGTCCGGAGACACCAACGTCGGCGTGGCGGATCCCTGCGAGTTGGCGGTGCGGAGCAGGTCGGCGACGAAGCTGGTGATTTTCTGGACGCCGTCGGGCAGTAACACATAGAAGCCGGTGACGTTGCCGTTGGCGTCGCGGGTCTCCAGAACGCTGCCCACCGTCGAGCCCGGGAAGCAAGGTTGACGGCGTTCCCGAACTCCGGAAATCGCCGGTATCACAAGGGGTTCCGTCGACGGCATCGCGTCGAATAGCGCGTTGGAGATCTCGATCGGATAGGTGACGCCGGGATCGAGACCCAGGTTGAACGTCACCGACCGGTCGGCGGGGTCGATCTCCGACCGCTGCCCGCCCCAGATCACGTAGGTCGCGCCACGTGGGTCGACCAGCACGGCCTCGCTCGGCTGCATCGGCGCGGCCCGGCCGCCTGTGGCGAGCTCGCCCGCGATCGATGTCACCAGCGGCAGCGTCCCGGTACCCCGGGTGGGTGCGGTGTCGCACACCGACCACGCCGACACCGAGCTCGGGGTGACGGTGAGATCGTCGGGCACACCGGGGATTCCGATCATCGGGCCGGTCGGATACTTGGCGATCTCGGACGCTTTGACCCAGGCGGCGGCGGCGGCGTTGCCGACGGCCAACCGGGCAGAAGTCAGGTTCAGCGCGGGGTACAGCCGGCCGTTGATCTTCGCGTAGACCGCGCCGGTGTCGCGGTTTCCGATGATCGACGGATTGGCCGACCAGACCGGCCGGCTTCATCACGTGCAGCAGTGCCATCCAGCCGATGCCGATCAACACGAATACCATCGACAGTGCCACCGCCGCTTGCTGTTTGCGGTCGTCGTGCTTCATCCGCACCGAGAACCGGGTAATCGCGGCTTTCAGCCTGCGGTTGTAGAACAGGTGCCCCGAGTTCTGGTCGCGGTTGGAGAGATTCAGTGGCACGGTCGATATCCTTTCGGCGGCTGGTGCGCCTCCGCCGCATGTCTCAAACATGCTGCATCCCAACGAATTACAGGTCACTGCAACGATCCGCCGTATCGCGTCTGGTTCTCGGCCTCAGCTTCTTCGCGCAGCGCGGTGACAGCGAGGTTCAACCGATCGGCGAGTTCTCCGTGGGTGTAGCCGGACATCACGCTCGGATGCAAGGCCAAATCGACCAGGCGGCCGTCGCCGTTTGCGACCGCATGAATATCGCCGAGATCCACACTGTAGGTGACGGTCTCGGCTTGCCCGACGAGGGCTTCCCACTTGTCGGCGGCCTCGTTCAATTCACGCAGAACCGACTCGACGAGATCCTTGTCGCTCAGCTGCGCGCGACTGCTCGGCCCCGGCATCATTGCAGTATCTCGACGCCGTGCGACCAGCGTCAATTCATTGTCTGCAGGCTCAACGCACGGCGGTCCGTCACGGGCCGGCCTTCCAGCCGCTGGCCGGTGGAGAGCTGAGCAATTGAAACCAGGCGAAGTGGTAGTTCGCGCTGACCATGTTCTTGGTGGCGATGCCTTCGGTGGCGGCCAGCAGCAGGCAGTTCAGCAGTAGCCCTGGGTCGACGTCGGGGTACTGCGCCAGGAGTTGGTACCGCGAGGTGTCGAGGTAGACGCGCAATATGTCGATCTCGGCATCGACGATGCCGGTGTCCGGCCGCGCCCGCCTTGGCCAGCGTGTTGACCATCCGCGGCAGGCCGTCGCGCCAATGCGTCGCCTCGCCGAGCACCCATCCGAGGTCGTCGACCGCCGGCAGCTCGCGGGGTGCGACGAGGTGTCGGTGACCTCGTAATCGGTCGCCCAGCCCAGCGGGTCGCCCGGCGCATAGGTCGCCAGACAGCGTGGTCCGGCCGAGCAGGGCCGCAGCGGTGCCTTTTCGCCGGCCCGGCTCCAGCAGCCGGACTTCGTCGGGCAGCTTGATTCCCGGCGGTATCCATCCGTGGGCAAGGTCGGTGACAAGCAACGTGGTGCCGTCTTCGCGGACGCCGACGGCCCAGCGCAGGCCGGGTTCTTGCCGGGCGACGAACTTCAGAATGCGTTCCAGCCGTTCGCGTTTCCGACTCCCCCGGCTCGGCTACCGGCAGGTGACGCGTGGCCTCGGTGTCGTCGACGTCGGGCTCGGCGTGGCGGCTTGTGGTCTCGACCGGCGGTTCCGGAGCCGAAATCGGCGGGGGCTCGACGGGAGGCGTCGCAGGGGGCTCGGTGTGCGGAGAGATCTCCTGCAGCAGCGTCGCCAACTCCTCGAGTACCTCGGTGTCGTCGGAATCGAACGCGTGCTTTGGCGCCGACTCTTCTGCGTAGGGCTGTTCTGGCTCCCACGCTTCCGGCTTGGTAGGCGCCGGCTCGAAGGCGTGGAAGTCGCGCGCTTCGGCTTGGGCAACATCCGGGACGTCCGCCGGTGGCTCCCATTGGTCCGGTTGCTCGATAGACTCTTGCGCCGGAGGCGGTTTCGGTTGCACTGAGCCCGGACTGACCGGCGCTGAGGCCTCCACGACAGGTATGACGGTGGTCTGGTCGGGATCCAGGCGTGGCGGAGCGAGTTTGAATCGCGTTGTTTTCTCGGTCTCGTCGACGCCATTAACGGGCCGGTGTTTGGCCGGCAATTTCGATTTCATGTTGTGCAGATGGCGCACTGTCGATTCGACTCGGCGTACGGCGAACGCGCGCGCGTCGTTGATGACGCGCGCTTCTTCTGCCTGTCGCGTCGAATCGACCAATCCCGCGCACCGAATGTTCCTGAGTTCTTCATTTGCCGAATTGACGATCCGCTGCAAGTCGGCTTTCAGATATTTCACCAGCGGCGCGGTCTCGGCGGTCAACATCGACAATTCCGCAGGCCAGAGGCCACCCGTGATCCATGGGGTGCGTCGACGGGCGACGTGAACGCGGGGATCTTCAGCGATTCCTGGGCAGCTCTTCGGAGGCGCTGACGCGCCGTATTCCGTCCGAAGATTGCCACCGGCCAAGCGTACCGTGGCACGCGGTTCGACTACCGCGCTGTTTGGCGCTCGAGAAACGCGGGTGAATTGTGCGAATTACGGCGTCTGGGTAGCGTGAAGCGCGTGGCTGATTCGGGGCTTCAGCAGCAGTTGAATGAAGTGCGGGCGTTGCTGAGCCGGGCGCGAGAGTTGTTCGGCGCCAACCCGTCGAGCCGCCCACCGACATCGCCCCGGCCCGCGACGCCGTGCAGACCTGGATTCGCTAGCTAATCGTCCGTGTCCTCGCGGTCCGGCAGTTCGTGGGCGACCAATCGTTCGATCGCCGTGTCGAGGTCGTCGGCGGTGGGGACTTCCGCCGACGGGGTGTAACCGGCGGCGACGATTTCGCCACGAACCTCCATCACCGCCTTCAGGTAGGAGACGTCGGCGGTCAGCAGAATGCCTTCGGTCAGGCTCTCGGCGTCGGTGTGCATCGCGGCCTCGCTCAGCATCACGCTGTGCATATAGCCGCCACGACAGGAGCGGACCAGGATGTGCCCGCTCGGATGAACGGTGTCGAACGCGGGATCAGCGTCGGTCATCGACCGTCGTCGGTGAGGCTGTCGAATTTCCGGGCGGATTCGGCCTCGTGCTCTTCCCACATGACTGCCGATTTTGTCAGGTTGTCGGCGATTTCCGCGTGATTGTCGGCTTGTTGCTCGTAGCACTGTCGCCGCTGCTCGAGCAGTTCACGCCCGGCCTCGCGCAGGTCTCCGAAGATCGGGCCAAGCGAATCGAGGCTCTGCTGTATTGCCGCATGCGAGGCCGGCAGAGTCCGCAGGTAGTCCGATGTCTCTTGGTGGTGACCGGCGGCCTCCCGTAAGTCGGCCGGTACCACGCGGATTCGCTCTGCCATCCGTGTTCTCCTTCTCGACGGGCCGGCGTGAGCCGGCCTACCTCTACGCTGTCTCTGTTCTCTCGGCGATCGCGGGTCTGGTCGGTGCCGGCGGGTCGGCTGCGTCCGGCGCAGGCGCGTCCCCACAGCCGCCGCACCGCTCGTTGCGATCCTGGAAAGCATTCCGGGGCGACGAGTTGCTCGGGTATGTCTTCGTCGACGAGGTGGTCGGGCGGCAGGACTTCATCACCTACGCTGCGGGAATCGACCCGGCGGGCCGGCTGGGAACTCTCGAGGTGCTCGCTTACCGGGAAAGCCACGGTGGGGAGGTGCGCAGCGACTCGTGGCGGCACCAGTTCGCCGGGCGGCACAAGCTCGACCAACTTCGCTTCGAGGCGGATATCAAGAACATCGCGGGATCGACATTGTCGTGTGGACACGTTACGCAGGGCGTCCGCTGGCTGGTGGCCTTGTGGGAAGTCACTCTTCGTCCGGATGCCACTGTTCCCGCGGCTTGAGCCAGCGACGCTTTCGCATGTCTACGGGTCTGCGCCGCGCAATCTACTTCGTCTGTTCCTTGTTGTGGATCAGCGGCTGTATATGGCTGGTCATGCACTATGGTTTTCCGACGACGACGGAGTTTGGACCTGCGCCGAATCCGTGGGAGCCGGTGCTCCTGCGGGTCCACGGGTGGGTTGCCGTTGGTGCGCGTGTTCCTGCTGGGTTGGATTACCGCGGAACACATCAGCGAGCGGTGGCGCAGGTCGCGCAATCGCATTTCGGGTTTCTCGCTTGCGGCGCTCGCCGTGGTCCTTACGGCCAGCGGTTACGGCCTCTACTACACCACCGACCGTCTGCATGATGTCGCCGGTTTCATACACGAGGTTGTCGGAGCCGCTGCCATTGGCTTCGCACTGACTCATTGGTGGCGCAATTCACAGCGCGTTCAGTCCTGACTGCCTAGACTTGCTTACAGTGTGCAGCCCCGCGTGTTTAACGGGTAAGCTAGGGTCTAAATGCGGACGCGTGCCTCCTCAGTTCTGTCAGCCGGTGCCATTCGGCTCGGTGCGTTGGTACTTCTTTCGTTCCTCATGCTCGGCGTGGCTCTCGCCGATGACACGGACCCTTCGGGGCGCGTCGCACGCTTGAGCTTTCTGCAGGGCTCGGTCTCTCAGCCCGCGGGTGCGCAAAACTGGATTTCCGCGGAGCTCAATCGCCCCCTGACGACGAACGACCGGCTCTGGTCGGACACGCCAGGCTCGCGAGCGGAGCTCGATATCGGCGGAGCCGTGATTCGCGTGGGCTCCGACACCGGTTTCTCGTCCCTCACTCTCGATGACAACGTGGCGCAGATGCAGCTCACTGCCGGGAACGGTGAGTGTGACGCGTGCGTGAGCTGTTGGAAAATCAGACTTACGAAATCGATACGCCGAACGTCGCCGTGCTGTTGGATCAGGCAGGGCAGTACCGTGTCGATGTGAACGAAGCCGGCAACACCACGGTGGTCAGAGTGAGTGCAGGCGAGGCGGAGGCGAACGGCGGTGGCCAGACGATCCCGATCGCCAATCAGCAGGTCATGACGTTCATTGGGAACGAGCAGGCTGCCGCGATT
>CAWIKT010000051.1:0-92631 GCA_963836555.1 uncultured Actinomycetota bacterium
GACTGGGCGGCGACCCGTCGCGCTCCCCCGATCGGCACGTTGAACATGGTGCGCGGCGCGGCGAACGGCAGGGTCAGCTGCTGTTCCAGCAGCGCCGCACGAGCCAACGACCACGTCGAAGGGCCATACGACGCAACAGATTTCGCGATATCGGTCAACCCTGGCCGCTTGGACTTCTCGGCGTGGTCGCGGTGGCGGCGCGGCAGGTCCCAGATCGCCGTCATGTCGGTGGCCTCGGGATCCGGCGACAGGGTCCGCTGCATGAGGCGCAACGCTGAGACACCGTCGATCAACGAATGGTGGAACTTGCTGTAGACGGCGAACCGGCCGTCGTTCAGGCCCTCGACAAAGTGCGCTTCCCATAGCGGGCGGTGCCGGTCGAGCAGGCCGCTGTGCCACCGCGAGGTCAGCTCGAGCAGCTCGCGGACCCGTCCCGGTGTCGGCAACGCCGAACGCCGCACGTGGTAGTCGGTGTCGACGTCGCCGGGGTCGTCGTAGGTCCACGCCACGTTGGGCACTGCGCCGAACGTCCACGCGGGGTGCTTGCGGAAGGTGGGCTGAAAGTCGTGGTTGGCGACCAGCTTGTCGCGCATTTCACGAGCGAACTCCGGCCCGGCGCCCTCTGGCGGCTCGAACAGTTGCAGGCCGCCGACGTGCATTGGGTGCTCGCGCGATTCGATCGTCAGAAAGATCAAGTCGAGGGGACTCATTAACTCCATCAGTTCATCTAAGGCGCTGCCGACAGTCAGGGCCAGCGAATCCACGAATCGGTTCAACTCGTTAACATTCCGGCTGGATGCCGGTGAGGGTCAACAGGTTCTGGACGGCCACCATGAGCCGCTATGGCGCCGAACTGGGGAGGATTCCCACGATCCGATCGCGGGCATCGTCAGGCTGATTTGTGACGAGATCGAGTGGTAACGGTGACCCGAAAGGCCGCTCCGCCCTAAGCTCTTGGGATGCGCGACCGGGAGACGATTGACTCCGACTTACGCCGCGTGGCAGCCGAGCTCCGCTCGATCCGCGAGCGTGGCGGGCTGCCGTCCAGTCAACAAGTCGACGCGCTTCTCGACGAACGCCTGGGGCACCCGGTCGAGGTGCTGTGCGACACCGCGGTTCTCGACGGGATCCTGGCGCCCTTCGAGGAAACCTTCGAGCGTCCGCGTCGCCGTCGTCGGGGTCTGCTGTTGCGTCTGGCGTTGCGCTGCGCGGTCCCGCTGTCGGCGTTGGCCGTCATCGCGGTGATGGTGGTGATGTTCATGGCGCATCGGCATCATCGGTCGTTCGAAGCGGCGCCGACCCCGGTGGCCGAGGAGCAGCCGACCACCGTCGCTCCCCCGCCACCTGTTCTGCCTGTCAAGGGTCCGTCGCCGGCCGACATCGCGCAGAAGGCGATGGTTGAGGTCCTGCAGCGCGAGGGGGTGCCGGTGCCCAACAGCGACTACGCCGCGACGCAGGGGCATGCGGTGTGCGACTTCCTGGGACGAGACGCCAACGTCGCGAACGCCGCTGCGTTCGTGCAGCGGTCGACGATCTGGGATGCCCCTCAGAGCGCCGACTTCACCACCGCGGCGATCGTCACGTACTGCCCGCAATTCGAGTCCGCGAGCACCGACCAAGCGCAGCAGACGTATCAGAAGTCCGTCAGCAACTTGCAGGCCATCGAGGGTGATCTGCAGGGGATCAACCGCGATCTGCAGGACATCAGCGACGGGTTGCACCCCGGCGGCTGAGCCGATGACTCAGAACAGCGAAGACTCGACTCATCACAATGGCGGTGGCGGAGGGATTTGAACCCTCGGACGGGGGTTACCCGTCACACGCTTTCGAGGCGTGCTCCTTAGGCCGCTCGGACACGCCACCGCCGCAGAGCTTACCCAACGTCGACGCCGCTATCCCAATCGCGGCCGAGCGGGGGCTCAGTGAGGAGGTTCGACGGTCACCCATACCTCGTTGCGGCGCAGAAAGGGGAGCGTCCACGGCGGGTCGTAGAACCACGCGGCAGGCGTGCCGACAGCTCGGTATCCCTGCGTGTCGAGCGTCCGCAGCAGGGCCGCGGCGTTGGCTTCGACCGCCTGCGGATCGGTGCTCCCGGTAAACCGTTTGACGGCAACGGTTTCCGCCGGAACCGTCACCAGGCTGACAGCGGGATCGTTTGGCTCGGGCAGCGATTCGCGCGTCTTCGCGGAAGGCATGAAGAAACGGATGACCCACTGTCCGTCGGCGTCGGCCTGCTGGGCCACCGGCGCCGTCATCGCAATTTTCTCCCCGCTCCCGTCGCGAGACTGCTCGACCGGCGCCGTCATGGCGATCTTTTCGCCGGCTCGGCCGCGAGACTGTTCGACCGCACCCGCGTGGTTGCCGCCGAAGATGTACCCGGCCAACCGCCGAAAACCGATTTGCCTGGCGGTCACCTCATCGGCGTCGACCGCTGTCTGTGCCGCGATCCGCGCGGGATAGCGTCGAATCTCGACGCCGCCGGCAAGCGGCTCAGCGGTGTAGGCCGGCTCCTCGGTGAGCCGGCGAAACCCAACCACTGACCCGCCCGCCTCGACCAGTGACTTGGCAATCCGCGCGGCCGCTCTCAGCACCGCTGCGTCCACTCCATGCTTTCAACATACCGACGCCGCGGGGGTGCCAGGGCTATCCAGATCGCTGGTTGGCGAAGAACGTCTCCAGCAGCCCGGCGCACTCCTCGGCCAGCACGCCGCCCCGCACCTGCGGCCGGTGGTTGAGCCGGCGATCGCGAACCACATCCCACAGCGAGCCGACCGCGCCGGTTTTGGGCTCCCACGCGCCGAACACCAGCCGGCCGATCCGGGCCATCACCAGCGCCCCGGCGCACATCGTGCACGGTTCGAGGGTGACGGCCAGCGTCGCACCTTCCAGCCGCCACCCGTCGCCCAGCAGCCGGGCGGCCTCGCGGATCGCCAGGATCTCGGCGTGCGCGGTCGGATCACCCATAGCTTCGCGGGCGTTGACGGCGCGGGCCAGCTCGGTTCCGTCGGCCGCGACCACCACGGCGCCCACCGGCACATCGCGTGGGCCCGCGGTCGCGGCAACTGCCAGCGCGGCGCGGATCAGGTCGTCGTCAGATCTCACCGGCTCGGGCTCATGGCGGCGACCCGCTGCGCCCGGCTCCGCCGCGCTTGCGATCACCGATTGAGTTTGTCGAGCACCGACGACAGTTCATCGGCGAAACCCATTTCCCGGGCAATGCGGCCCAACTGCTCGTCGGCGTAGAGATCAGTCTCGTCGAGAATCACGCTGAGCACCGCCTCGGGCAATCCCACGTCTGACAGCAACCCGAGATCGCCCTCCGCGAACGGGTCGGCGTCTTCAAGATCGTCCGGTTCGATGTCGGCGTCGAGGTTGTCCAGCACCTCTTCGGCGATGTCGTAGTCCAGGGCCGCGGTTGCGTCCGAGAGCAGCAGACGGGTTCCCGACGGCGCCGGGCGGACGATCACGAAAAAGTCGTCGTCGACGTCGAGGAGACCAAAAACTGCTCCGGCACTTCGTAACTCGCGCAGTTCGGTCTCGGCCGCGGACAGGCTGACCAACACTTTGGGCCCCATCGCCGAGCAACGCCACTTGCCGTCCTCGCGCACGACAGCCACACCGAACCCGTCTGGATTATCGGCCTGCGCAGACGCCCGCTGTGCTCCCATGGGCGCCTACGCTAGTCGCGCCGAAGCCGGTTGACCAGCACATGCTCAGCAAACCGGTGTCGCGTCCGCAGCTCGATATGCCAACCTTGACGGGTGGCTTCTCCCATTTCGACGAGCACGGTCGGGACACCGGTGTGCGTGCTGGGCCTGGGGCTGATCGGCGGTTCGCTGTTGCGCGCCGCCACCGAGGCCGGACGCGAAGCCTTCGGTTACAACCGCTCGGTCGAGGGTGCTCAGGCCGCCCGCTTCGACGGCTTCGCCGCGACGACGGATCTGACCCAGACGCTCAGTCGGGCCGCCGACGTCGGGGCGCTGATCGTGCTGGCGGTGCCGATGCCCGCGCTGCCGATCCTGCTCGGCCGCATCCGCCGGATCGCTCCCGACTGCCCGCTCACTGACGTCACCAGCGTCAAGAGCGCGGTGCTCGACGCGGTCACCGCCGCGGGACTGCAGGCCCGCTTCGTCGGCGGGCACCCGATGACGGGCACCACGCGCTCGGGCTGGGAGGCCGGTCATGCCCGGCTCTTCATCGGCGCGCCCTGGGTGATCAGCGTCGACGACCACGTGGACCCGGTCGTGTGGTCGACGGTGCTGGGTCTGGCGCTGGATTGCGGGTCGGTCGCGGTGCCGGCCCGATCCGACGAGCACGACGCAGCCGCTGCCGCGATCTCACATCTGCCGCACCTGCTCGCGGAGGCCTTGGCCGTGACGGCCGCCGAGATGCCGCTGGCATTCGCACTGGCCGCGGGTTCATTCCGGGACGGCACCCGGGTCGCCGGCAGCGCGCCGGATCTGGTGCGGGCCATGTGTGAAGCCAATGCGGGCCAGCTGCTGCCGCGGGTGGACCGAGTCATCGAACTGCTGAGTGAAGCCCGGAATTCGTTGGCGCACAACCACTCCGTGGCCGAGCTGGTCGAGAACGGGCACGCTGCCCGGGCGCGTTACGACAGTTTCTCGCGGCCGGAGATCGTCGGCGTATTCGTCGGCGCCGAGAATTGGCGCAGCGAACTGGCTGCCGCCGGACGGGCCGGCGGGGTGATCAGATCCGCTCTGCCAACTCTGGATAGCTGACGATGAAGCCGTCGTCGTCGACGGTCAGCGTGGTGTCGGACACCGGCGTGCGCACCTTCATACCCTCACCGATGTTGCTGTAACTCACCGTTGCCGCCGCGACGCTCATCTCCGGCAGACTCACGTAAACCGTGGGGACTGCGACCGAATCAGTGTGTTCGTGGAGTCCGATCCGGCGGATCGGCAGCGTGTTGAAAAACGGGCTGAACACCACGTCGACGTCCACCGCGCCGTCGTAGGACGCTCGCGAGTCGCCCCCGTGGTCGGTCACCAGCCACACGTTCTCGTCGTCGCGAGCGACGACGAGTTGTCGCTCACGTTCGGCCAATGTGACGGTCATGCCGAGCCGCTTGGTCGCGCCGGTCTCGTCGGTCAGCAGGTCGTAGTAGGCGGCGAACGCCGGATTGGTGTCGGTCGCGGCGGCGACGATGCGGCCATTGGCCTTGATTCGCTTGCCGGACAACTGCACCCGCACCGATTCCATCCGCCGGTGATCCTGTGAGCGCCAGGTCAAGATCGTCGACCACGCGTTGCTTGTCGGGTCTGACAATGTTTGGCTCACGCGTCTACGTTAGGCGACGGCGCAGGAGATATCGACGCCTGGTGGTGTGGCCTTCGGCGCAGTCGCCCGGTGCCCGGCGCCGCCGCCCACACTGTGAATGCCAGCACGCCGTCGAGGATCAGCGCCAGCGCCGCGACCATCAGCGCACCGACCAGTGCGATGTGAAACTGGCGCACCTTGATGCCGTCGATCAGGTATCGCCCCAACCCGCCGAGACTGGCGTAGGCGGCTACCGTCGCGGTCGCCACGACTTGCAGCGTCGCGGTCCGCAACCCGCCCAGGATCAGCGGCAGCGCGTTGGGCACCTCGACCCGTAACAGCACCCGCCACTCGCTCATGCCCATCGAGCGCGCGGCGTCGACCACGATGCGGTCCACCGCCGACACCCCGGCGTACGTTCCGGCCAACAGCGGCGGAATCCCGAGCAGCATCAGTGCCAGGATCGGCGGTATCAAGCCCAGCCCCCACACCAGCACGGCCAGCAGCAAGATCCCCAGCGTCGGCAGTGCGCGCAGCGCATTGACCACGCTGACGACCACCAGCGTGCCGCGCCGCGTGTGCCCGACCACCAACCCCAGCGGCACGGCAATCAGCGCCGAAGCCGCCACGGCCACCACGGTGTACTCCAGATGCTCCAGCGTCCGCTGCGCCAAGCCGACCGGTCCGGACCAGTTTTCGGCGGTGAGTAAGTAGGACAGTGCCTGCGCCAGGAAGTTCATCGCGAACCACCCACCACCGGCGCCGTCAGCAGACGCCGGCCCGGCCGCGACACCCGCTCCCACGGCGTAGCGAGTCGGCCGGCCCACATCAGCGCGACGTCGATCACCACCGCCAGCACGAAGATCGCAATGATCCCGGCCACGATCTGATCGCTCTTGTTCGCCTGGTAGCCCTCGGTGAACCAGGTGCCCAGGCCCCCGATCCCGATCACCGCGCCCACCGAGACCATCGAGATGTTGGTCACCACGATCACCCGCAATCCCGCGACCAACACCGGAATCGACAGCGGCAGTTCGACTTTCAACACCCGGGTGATGGGACGGTATCCGAGGGCGCTGGCGGCGTCGCGCACGTGCGCCGGCACCGCGTCCAGCGCCTCGAAGATCGCGCGGACCAGCAACGCACAGGTGTAAAGCGTCAGCGCGACAAGGACGTTGGCCTCGTCGAGGATCCGGGTGGGGATGACCAGCGGCAGCACCACGAACAGCGCCAGCGACGGGATGGTGAACATCGCGCTGGCGGCCACCGTGGTGAACCGTCGCAGCACCCGGGTCCGCCATGTCAGCACACCCCATGGCAACGCCAGTACGATCCCCGCCAGCACCGGTACCAGTGACAGCCGCAGATGGATCACGGTCAGTGCCCACGCCGTCGGAAGGTGGTGCAGCAGATAGTGCACGGCTAATCTCGCCGGTGAGAATCCAACGCGGCCAACACATCTCCCGCGCACACTCCGCCGGAGACCTTGCCCGCGCCGTCGACGGCCACCCCCATCGCCGCCGGCGACGACAGGGCGGCATCCAGCGCCTGGCTCAGGTTGGCGCCCGGACGGAACACCGCACCAACCGAGGTCACGCTGTCGCGCAGCGGCGCGCCGGCCCGATGCTTACGCACACCGTTCACGTCAATCCAGCCCAACGGGGTCCCATCAGGTTTGACCACCAGCGCCCAGCCGTCGCGCAACCGCTCCTCGCCGATGGCGACCGGATCGGTGATGGTGGGAAGATCGTGCAGCGGAAGGCTTGTCGCACCCAGGAACTGCAGCCAGCGGTATCCACGGCCGGCGCCGATCATGCTGGCCACGAAGTCGTTGGCCGGACGCGACAACAACCGGGCCGGCTCGTCGTATTGCTGGAGAACACCGGCCCGGCCGAACACCGCGACCCGGTCGGCCAACCGGATCGCCTCGTCGATGTCGTGCGTGACGAACACGATCGTCTTGTGCAGTTCGGCTTGCAGACGCAGGATCTCACGCTGCAGCTCGCGGCGGACGATCGGGTCGACGGCCGAAAACGGCTCGTCCATCAACAGGATCGGCGGGTCCGCGGCAAGCGCGCGCGCCACCCCGACGCGCTGCTGCTCGCCGCCGGACAGCTGTGCCGGATAGCGTTCGGCCAGCTTGGCGTCCAGGCCCACCCGCTCCAGAACGCCGTAGGCGGCCGTGCGTGCCGCCCGGCGTGACTGGCCCTTGAGCACCGGAACCGTTGCGACGTTGTCGATCACCCGCTGGTGCGGCATCAACCCGGCACCCTGGATCACGTACCCGATACCGAGGCGCAGTCGCACCGGGTCGACGCGTGCCACATCACGCCCGTCGACCACGATGGTTCCCGATGACGGCTCGGCCATCCGGTTGATCATCCGCATCGACGTAGTCTTGCCGCAGCCGGACGGGCCGACGAACACCGTCAGCGTCCCCGGCGGCACCTCCAGGTTCAGCCGGTCTACGGCGACGGTGCCGTCGCCGTAGACTTTGTGGACGTCGTGAAAGCTGATCACTGCCTGTCCTCGATCGGGTGGTCGAAGTTGTTGTCATGCAGCCATTTTCGGGCAGCTTGGTCGGGGTCGACACCGGAATTGCCCGACACCGAGGCGTTGAGGTTGGCCATCTCGCGGCTGGTCAGCTTGGCCGACACCGCGTTGAGTACCGTGGTGAGCCGGTCCGACTTCTTCTGCGAGTTCACCAGCGGGACGATGTTTCCGGCCAGAAAGTTGTGCAGTGGATCGTCGAGTGCCACCAGGTTGCCCTGCAGGATTGCCGGTGAGGTACTGAAGATGTTGGCCGCGTTGACCTTCCCTTCGATCAGGGTGCGCACGGTCACGGCACCCCCGTCGTCACTGATTGCCACAAAATTACCCGGGGAAACGTTCAGTCCGTAACCTCTTGCAACCCTTCAAACCCGACGGGCGCACCTGGAAGTCGGATGGCGCGGCGAATTTCACGTCGGCCGAGTGCGGGGCGAGGTCGGCGATGGTTGTGAGATGCCATCTGGCGGCGGTGTCGGTGGTCACGGTGACGGTGTCGGTGTCACACGCCGGCGACGGGGTCAGGATCGACAGGTCCGGCGGCAGCCGTCGGTTCAACTCCCGCTCGACGTCGTCGAGCAGCGTCGCGGTGGCGTCCGGCTCCAGGTACAGCAGCAGGTTGCCGACGTATTCCGGCACCAGATCGATCGAATGGTCTTTCAGCGCAGGCACATACGTTTCCCGGCTGCCGATACCCATCTGGCGGCCGACATTGAAACCGTTGGTCTGCAACGCTTGTGCGTAGATTTCGGCGACGATCTTGGACTCCGGAAACCCGGCCGAGCCCACCACGATCGAGTTAGGACCGCTCGATGCCCCGCCCAGCGGGTTCGGGCTGCCGCAGGCCGTCCCCGCCAGACACACGGTCGTCAGCCACACCGCGACGCGGTGCCCGCGCCGTCGCCGCATGCCCATAGCAACCGACACTAATGCCCGTTCCCGACTCGTTTGGTTCCGTTTGCTCCGACAAAGGGTAAACATGGCTACATGAGCAGCGATGCATCAGCAACTCCCGAAGAGCCGTTGGGTACTCCCTCACCGGGGCCGAACCGGGTACCGCCGCCCGAATCGGCGGTGAAATTCACGCGAACGGCGGGGTTGTGGTCGTTTTTGGCGGCCGGCTTCGTGATTCTGATCGTGTTGCTGATCTTCATCACCCAGAACACGGCATCGAGCGACATCGCGTTCCTCGGCTGGCACTGGTCCCTGCCGCTGGGTGTTGCGATTTTGTTGGCCGCGGTGTGCGGCGGCCTGATCACGTTCCTCGCCGGTACCGCGCGGATCTACCAATTGCGGCGTGCCGCGAAGAAAAACCTGATCGCGGGCCGGTAACTCAGGACTTCTGTAGCTCGGCCAGCCCGGTGGCGATCAACGGCGCCACCGTCTCCCCCACCCGATCGGACGCGGCTTCAGCATCGTTCGCCCCACCGGACATCCGTCTGCGGAAGTCGATGCCGGCCGCGATGATGGCCAGCTTGAAGTAGGCCAGCCCCATGTAGAAGTTCCAGTGCGCCAACGGTTGTCCGGAAATCTCCGAGTACTTGTGCGCGAGCTCGTCAGCGCCCGGCAACTGCGGCGACGTCCACGCCGCTTGTGCGTTGATGATCAGGTCGAGCGAAGGGTCGCGGTACACGCACATCAGCGCGGCATCGCTGAGCGGATCGCCCAGTGTCGACAGCTCCCAATCGACGACCGCTCGCACCTGCGTCGGATCGTCGGAGTCCAGGATCGTGTTGTCGATCCGGTAATCGCCGTGCACGATCGACGTCCGGCTCTGCCGCGGGACCGAGTCGGCAAGCGACTGACGCAGCCGCGCCACGTCGGCGTCGCGGCCATCGTCGGGCAGATGCACATGCTCCCACTGCGAACCCCACCGCCGGACCTGACGTTCGAGGTATCCGCTGGGCTTACCGAAATCGGCAAGGCCGACCGCCGCCGGGTCGACGGCGTGCAGGTCGGCCAGCACCTTGATCAACCCGTCGACACAGCCGTCGATGACGTCTTGCTCACCCATCGCCTCGAGCTCGGCACGGCTGCGCACCACCTGCCCGGCCACGTATTCGACCATCTGGAACGGCGCGCCGAGCACCGAGTCGTCGTTGCACAGCGTGATCGCGCGGGCCACCGGCACGTCGGTGTCGGCCAGCCCGGCGACCACGGTGTACTCCCGCGCCATGTCGTGCGCCGATGGAGTCAGGCCGTGCAGCGGTGGGCGGCGCAGCACCCACGTCGACGAGTCGTCGGCGACCAGGAAGGTCAGATTGGACCGGCCCCCGGAAATCAGCTGCGCGGTGAGCTCGCCGTCGCGGGCGACACCGGCCGATCGGAGGTGCTTGTCGAGCGCGGGGAGGTCGAGCCCGTCGAGATTCGAGGCAGTCACGGCTTCTGTTTATCAGGGCCGGTCCGCCGGTTTCTCGGCAGCAGGTCCCATACGTGTTCGGTGCCGTTCACCGCCACCACGCTGGCCTGACCGGACCGGGAGAACAGCAATCGCGTCACCGAGACGTAGTCGATCGGGAACGACAGGATTCGCCTGGTGCCCAGAATCTCGTGCAACACCACGTTGATCACCCCGCCATGGCTGAAGACCACCACGGTGTCGTCATGGTCGGCGGTGGCGGCGACGTTGTCGACCGCGGCCTGCACCCGGGCCCGAAACGCGCCCTCGTCGACCGTGCTCGGCAGATGCCCCTGGGCCATCCGCGCCCACTCTCGCGGATTCTCATCGCGGATCTGCTCGATCGGGATGTAGACCGGCAGCTCGCGGTCGTATTCGGCGAAACGGCTGTCGATCTCGATGTCGAGCCCGCGCCCCTCGGCCACCGGTTGCGCGGTCTGCACCGCGCGGCGCTGTGGGCTGCTGATCACCCGGGTGATCGGAAAGCGGGCCAGCGCATCGGGCAGCCGGGCCACCTGCTCGCGTCCCTCGTCGGAGAGCTCGGGGTCAGCGCGCTCCTGGCCGTCCGGCGCGGGTTCGCTGCGAAGCGGCAACGCATGCCGGACCAGAAGCAACTGCATCCGGACAGCCTCGCATGCGTCCCGTGCCCCTTGCGACGGCGCCGGAGAATGCTATTCTCCGCATGGAGATTGGGGTGTGCAGATGCTGGACGCACAGTTACTCGGACGCTGGCTGGATGACAACGGCGCCCCGGGACACGGCGAGGACACAGTCCACGAGCAGTTGTCCGGAGGCTCGCAGAACGCGCTGTACCTGATCCACCGCGGCGACAACCGCATGGTGCTGCGCATGCCGGGCGAGCGAGCCGATGCCGCCCGCATCGACGGATTGCTCCGCGAGATCCGGCTGGTCCGCGCGCTCGGCGGCACCGACGTCCCACACGCCGAGCTGATCGCGGCCGACGACACCGGCGACCTGTTCGGCAAGCCGTTCTACGTGATGCAGGCGATCGACGGCTGGAGCCCAATGGACGGCGGGTGGGAGGCGCCGTTCGACGACGACCTCGAGGCGCGCCGCGGCCTGGCCTTCCAACTCGTCGAGGGCGCCGCCAAGCTGGGTCGAGTGGATTGGCAGGCACAGGGTCTGACCGGCTTCGGCCGGCCGGACGGATTTCACGAACGCCAGGTCGACCGCTGGCTGGCCTTCCTGAACAGCTACCAGGTGCGTGAGCTGCCCGGCCTCGACGAAGCCGCGGAGTGGTTGCGCCGCAACCGGCCGGAGCATTACCGGCCGGGGATCATGCACGGCGACTACCAATTCGCCAACGTGATGTTCGCGCACGGTAAGCCCGCGCGGCTGGCCGCGATCGTTGACTGGGAGATGACCACGGTCGGCGACCCGCTGCTGGATCTGGCCTGGTGCCTGTTGGGCTACGACGGTGAAAACCCCAAGGAAGACGGGTTTTATCTGGATATGAAGGGCATGCCCACCCGCAGCGAGTTGCTCGAGCGCTACGAGCAGGTCAGCGGCTTGGCATGCGACAACATCGACTACTACCTGGTGCTGGCCAACTGGAAGCTCGGCATCGTGCTGGAAAAGACCTACGCTGCTGGAGTGCGTAGCGGCAAGGTCGACCCGAAGATCCAGGACGCATTCGGGGCGATGGTCCCGCAGTTGATCACCACAGCGGCCGGGTTGGCAGCCTCGCTACCGGCGATGAAGCGTTGAAATGAGTTATGCAGAGCAGCTTTTCGATCTAACCGGCCAGACCATCCTGATCACCGGCGGCAGTCGCGGGTTGGGCCGGGAGATGGCGTTCGGGGTGGCACGCTGCGGCGCGGACGTGGTGATCGCCAGCCGCAAGATGGACAACTGCGTCACGGTCGCCGAGCAGATCGAAAGCGAGACCGGTCGCGCGGCAATGCCGTATCAGGTCCACGTCGGCCGGTGGGACGAACTCGACGGTCTGGTCGATGCGGTGTACGACCGGTTCGGCAAGGTCGACACGTTGATCAACAACGCGGGCATGTCTCCGGTCTACGACAAGCTCACCGACGTGTCCGAGAAGCTGTTCGACGCCGTCGTGAACCTGAACCTCAAGGGCCCATTTCGGTTGTCCGCGTTAGTCGGTGAGCGGATGGTCGCGGCCGGCCGCGGTTCGATCATCAACGTGAGCACCTCCGGGTCGCTGCGGCCCGCGCCGGACATCATCCCGTACGCGTCGTCGAAGTCCGGCCTGAACGCGATGACCGAAGGTTTCGCGCGGGCACTCGGGCCGAAGGTCCGGGTCAACACGCTGATGGCCGGGCCGTTCCTCACCGACGTCAGCAAGTCGTGGAACATCGAGCAGGCATCGCACAACCCGTTCGCCGGCCTCTCGCTGCAGCGGGCCGGTGACCCATCCGAAATCATCGGCGCTGCATTGTTTTTAGCGTCGGACGCGTCCAGTTTCACCACCGGCTCGATTCTGCGGGCCGACGGCGGGATTCCGTAAAACGAGCAAAGGGTACCGACATGGCATGGGACTTCTCCACCGAGCCCGAGTTCGCCGAGAAGCTCGACTGGGTGCGCGAGTTCGTCCGCGAGGAGGTCGAGCCGCTCGAGGTACTCTTCCCCGGCTGTGAATTCCTCCCGCTGAACGACGAACGCCGCAAGATCATCGACCCCCTCAAACAGCGGGTCCGCGACCAGGGTCTGTGGGCGCCGCACCTCGGCCCCGACCTCGGCGGCCAGGGTTTCGGCGCGGTCAAGCTGACGCTGATCAACGAAATCCTGGGTCGCAGTCCCTGGGCGCCAATTGTCTTCGGCACCCAGGCGCCCGACACCGGCAACGCCGAGATCATCGCCCGCTTCGGTACCGGAGAACAGAAGGACCGCTACCTGGCCGGCCTGCTGTCGGGCGAGATCTTTTCCTGTTTCTCGATGACCGAGCCGCAGGGCGGTGCCGACCCGCGAGTCTTCACCACCCGCGCCGTCCAGGACGGTGACGACTGGGTGATCACCGGGCGAAAGTACTTCTCCAGCAACGCGTCCGTCGCATCGTTCTTCATCGTGGTCGCCATCACCAACCCCGACGTGGCGGTGCATCACGGCGCGTCGACGTTCCTGATCCCGGCGGACACCCCGGGCCTCAAGGTCGAGGCGAACCACCATCTGGTCGGCGCCGACCCGCACGAGCCGGGCCATTCACTGGTGCACTACGACGACGTGCGGGTGCCGGCCTCCGCACTGCTCGGTGAGCCCGGCCAGGGCTTCCTGATCCTGCAGACCCGGTTGGCCGGCGGGCGATTGCATCACGCGATGCGCTCGATCGGGATGGCACAGCGAGCCGTCGAGATGATGGCCCGGCGGGCCAAAAGCCGCTTCACCCAAGGGACTCTGCTGGCCGACAAGCAATTAGTCCAAGAGTTCGTCGCCGACTCCTACACCGAGCTGACGCCGTTCCGGCTGACGGTGCTGCACGCGGCCTGGTTGATCGACAGCGGCGACGAGCACGGCGCTCGCGCCGAGATCGCCACCTGCAAGATCCTGGCCTCGCAGGTGCTGAAATCGATTGCGCTGCGCGCGATTCAAGTACACGGTGCAATCGGCCTGACCGATCAGCTGCCGCTGGTCAACGTCCTGCTCGGCGGGATCGCCCTGGGCCTGGCCGACGGGCCGACCGAGGCGCACAAGGTCAACTTGGCCCGGATGCTGCTCAAGGGTGTCGAGGCGGAGAGCGCGGAGTGGCCCAGCGAGATGCTGGACGTGCGCCGCGAGGTCTTACGCGCGAAATACGGTGCGCTCGTTGACCACTAGGGTGACCGCGGCTGTCGAGCGTGCGCTCGACGATCGTCAGCGGGAGGCGACCGAGGAGGTCGAGCGCATCCTCGCCGCGGCCGTGCGGGTGATGGAACGGGTCGCGCCCGAACCGCCGCGGGTCAGCGACATCGTCACCGAGGCCGGCTCGTCGAACAAGGCGTTCTACCGCTACTTCGCCGGCAAGGACGATGTGATCCTCGCGGTGATGGAACGCGGCGTCGGGATCGTCGTCTCATATCTGCAGCACCAGATGACCAAGGAGCGCACGCCGGCGGGTCAGGTGCGACGCTGGATCGAGGGCGCACTGGCGCAGGTCGCCGATCCGCACCTGATCAGCATGAGTCGCGCTGCGGCTGGCCAGGTTTCGGCCACCACCGACTGGCGGGCCGCCGATGACGCCATCATGCGCCCGATGCGCGCCCTGCTGACCGAGCCGATTGCCGCGCTGGGTAGCACGGAGGTCGACCGCGACGCCGATGCCGTGTTCCTGTGCACGGTATCGGCGATGCGACGCTATCTGGATTCCGCGCAACGCCCTCACCCGACCGATGTCGACCATCTGGTGCGGTTCTGTCTGCGAGGACTAGGGGTCAGCTGATGCGGGCCGCGCTCTGTCGCGCCTACGGTGCGCCCGAAGACCTCGTCGTCGAGGAGGTCCCCGACCTCGCACCGGGCCCCGGACAAGTGCTGGTGCGGGTACACGCGGCGGCGGTCAACTTTCCCGACGTGCTGCTGATCGACGGCAAGTACCAGGTCAAGATTCCGCCCCCATTCACCCCGGGCAGCGAGCTCGCCGGTGAGGTGATCGCCGTCGGCGAGAACGTCACTCTTCGTCCCGGACAACGGGTTTCGGCGACGACGTTTGTCGGTGCATTCGCCGAGCAGGCGCTGCTCCACGAAGCGGCGGTGACCGCGATTCCCGACAGCGCCGACTTCGCCTCCGCCGCGGCGTTCGGTGTCACGTATCGCACCGCCTATCACGCGCTGCGCTCGATCGCCGAAGTCCAGCCGGGCGAATGGGTAGTGATCCTCGGCGCCGCCGGCGGCGTCGGTCTGGCGGCGGTGGACCTCGCCGTGGCTATGCAGGCACGCGTGCTCGCCGCTGCGTCAAGCCCGGAGAAGCTGGAGCTGTGCCGCCGACGCGGCGCGACGGCCACGGTCGACTACGACCGGGAAGACCTGAAGAGTCGCATCCGCGAGCTCACCGGGGACAGCGCCCGGGCGGTGCTCGACCCGGTCGGCGGAGGCTACGCGGAACCGGCGCTGCGTGCCCTGGCCCGCGGCGGCACGTTCGTCACGCTCGGCTATGCCGCCGGTGCGATCCCCTCCATTCCGCTGAACCTCGTGCTGCTCAAGGGAATCACCGTCCGCGGCATGGAGATTCGCACGTTCATGGGTGACCGACCGGACGACTCAGCGCGCGACATGCGTGAGCTGACGGAGATGTTCGCGACGGGCGTGATCCGGCCGTACATCGGCGCGCGGTTTCCATTGGCGGACACCGCCGCGGCACTGCGGCTGGTCGCCGATCGCAAGGCGGTCGGCAAGGTGGTCATCGACGTCACGGCGTGACGATGTTGAACGACGGGTCGGGCCGATCGAGCACGCCGAGGAACTGCTGCAGGGTCCCTTGGTCGCCCGAGAGTTCGAAGCCGGGCGAGGTGAAATCGCCCGCTCCCAACTGGACCAGTCGAAAAGCGTTGTCCAGCTTGATGGTGACGGCCGCGGTCGCCGGGTCGGCGGGCGCAAGACGATGCACCAGCACCCCGTTGCGCAGCGCGAGCCGGTAGTTCGCGGCCGGCTCGCCCAACGTGACGTCCAGGGCAATGTCCAGGTCCCACGCCCGCGGCCCGTTGACGCTGATCGCCAGACCGTCGAAGATCTGCGCCGGCGTCAGCTGCGCCAACAGCGTCGGCGACGAGGTCTGCGCCGCGGTGCCGAAGTTGCCGTCGCGCAACTCCGTCGCGCCGGACAGGAAGAAGTTGCGCCACGTCGCATTCTCCGCACCATAGGCCAACTGCTCCAACGTGTCGGCGAGCAGCGCCCGAACGCCGTCATCATCGCCGCCGGCGAACACCGCATGGTCGAGTAACGTTGCAGCCCAACGATAATCGCCTTCGTCGAACGCGTGCTGGGCCAGCTCGAGCACGCGGTCGATACCGCCGATCGCGTCAACGTAGCGGGCACCCAGCGCCTCGGGCGGGTGTGCCCACAACCGGGCTGGGTTGCCGTCGAACCAGCCCATGTAGCGCTGGTAGACCGCCTTGACGTTGTGGCTGACCGAGCCGTAATACCCGTGGGTGTGCCAGGCCTTGTCCAGCGCCGGTGGCATCTGCATGGTCTCGGCGATCTCGGCGCCGGTGTGCCCCTGGTTGAGCATCCGCAACGTCTGGTCGTGCAGATAGGCGTACAAATCCCGCTGCAGCGAAAGGAATTGGACGACCCGCTCGCGCCCCCACGTCGGCCAGTGGTGTGACGCGAAGACCACGTCGGTGCGGTCGGTGAACGAGTCGATGGCCTCGGTCAGATACCCGGACCAGGCGTGCGGGTCGCGGACCAGCGCCCCGCGTAGCGTCAGCAGGTTGTGCAGGTTGTGGGTGGCGTTCTCGGCCATGCACAACGCGCGGAATTTCGGGAAATAGAAGTGCATTTCGGCCGGCGCCTCGGTGCCCGGCGCCATCTGGAACTCGATCTCGACTCCATCGATCGTATGGGTCTCACCGGTGCGTGCGACGTCGACGGTCGGGACGATCAAGGCGATCTCACCCGTCGACGTCGCCTGTCCGAGCCCGCAACCCACGTGCCCGCGCGGCCCGACCTCGAGCATGCTGCCGTACATGTAGGTGGCGCGGCGCGTCATCGCCGGCCCCGCATAGACGTTCTCCTGTATGACGTGCTCGGTGAAGCCCTCCGGCGCGATCACCGCCACCGCGCCCGCATCAACGTCGGCCTGCGAGGTCACACCCAGCACGCCCCCGAAATGGTCGACATGGCTGTGGGTGTAGATCACGGCGACGACGGGGCGGTCGCCGCGGTGGGTGCGGTACAGCTGCAGAGCCGCGGCCGCCACCTCGGTCGAGACCAGCGGGTCGATCACGATCAGCCCGGTCTCGCCCTCGACGAAGCTGATGTTCGAGAGATCCAGTCCGCGTACTTGATAGATGCCCGGCACGACTTCGTACAAGCCTTGTTTGGTGGTCAGCATGCACTGGCGCCACAGACTCTGATGTACGGACGGTGGCGCGTGTCCGGTGATGAACGCGTACTTGTCGTTGTCCCACACCACGCGTCCGTCGGCGGTCGTGACGACGCACGGCGTCAACGCGCCGATGAAGCCGCGGTCCGCGTCGGCGAAGTCGGTGTCGTCGTCGAGCGGAAGTTGGCGGTGCTGGTGAGCCGGATGCGATGACGGCCGTCGGCGGCTTGTGGTCCACGGGATCGAGATTGCCACTATTGCATCCATGTAGGAAGAGACACGTCGGCACCCGCCCGGGCAGCGGCCCGGCAAATATCGGGTAAATAGAGCTGATGGCCTCTCAGCAGGCAGCTCGAATTTTTCCAATTCACTATCCGCCACTTCAGCAACGCTGCATACTGCCGAAACGGCTCGTCACTAACGACGCGCCGCCACAAAAACAAGAGGAGAACCGGGTGAAGCGTTCAGTTACGGTCGCTGCAGCAGCGCTGGCGATCGTCGGCGTAAGTATGTCTGGCTGTTCGAGCAACAAGTCGTCGTCGGGCGGGGCCAGTGCGTCGTCAGGTACGAGCGGCGCAACGGCCTCGAGTGGATCTTCGACAGCGAAGGTCACCATCGACGGCAAAGATCAGAACGTGCAGGGGACGGTCGCCTGCACCACCGCTGCCGGCACGGTCAACATCGCCGTCGGTGGCAACGCGGCCGGCATCGGCGCCGTGCTGACGGACGCCTCTCCGCCGGTGGTGAAGTCGGTCGGTCTGGGCAATGTCAACGGCGTGACGCTGGGCTACACCCCCGGCGTTCCCGGCGCGGGTAAAGCCGACGCAACCAAGGACGGCAACAAGTACAAGATCAGCGGGACCGCGACCGGGGTGGACATGGCCAACCCGATGCAGCCCGTCAACAAGCCCTTCGAAATCGATGTGACCTGCCCCTAGACGGGGGCTGGCGGGCATAGCACGAACTCCGCCGACACGGTAGTGACGACCCGGCGTCACTACCGCTCGGCGGGTTTGAATCCCATTGCGCGCCTTCGTTACTCCTTGAAAAGCGGCAAGTGGACCGTGAAGTCCGTGCGGCCCGGCGCACTCTGCAACGTAATCGTCCCGTGGTGTGCCTTCACCACCGCGGAGACGATCGCCAGGCCCAGTCCGGTGCTGCCGCCTTTACGCGATCGCGACGTGTCTCCGCGGGCGAACCGCTCGAACACCTCGGACTGCAACCGCTCCGGGATGCCGGGGCCGTTGTCGCACACACTCAGCACGGCGTGCGTGCCATCGGAAGACAGCCTGGTGGTAACCACGGTGCCCGCGCCGGTGTGAACCCGCGCATTGGCCAACAGATTCGTCATCACCTGATGCAGCCGGGCCCCGTCGCCGGACACCATCACCGGTTCCTGCGGCAGGTCCAGCTCCCACTGATGGTCCGGGCCGGCGACGTGCGCATCGCTGACCGCGTCGACCGCGACCCTCGAAAGGTCGACCGCCTCGCGTTCCAGCGGGCGCCCAGAATCCAAGCGCGCCAACAACAACAGGTCCTCGACGAGGTGCGTCATCCGCTCGGTCTCGGACTGCACCCGGTTCATGGCGTGCGCGACCGCGTCGCTGTCGTCACCGACGCGCTGGGCAAGCTCGGTGTAGCCCCGGATCGCCGCCAACGGCGTGCGGAGCTCGTGGCTGGCGTCGGCGACGAACTGCCGCACCCGGGTCTCGCTGGCCTGCCGCGTCGACAACGCCGCGGCGATGTGGTCGAGCATCCGGTTCAGGGCGGACACCAGCTGACCAACCTCGGTGCGCGGGTTGGCATCTGACTCGAGCACCCGTACCGGCAGCGCGACTTCGCCGCGGTCCAGTGGCAAGTCGACCACCTCGGTGGCGGTTTGGCTACGCGCCGCAGCGGAGCCAGCGCACGCCGGATGATCACGGCGCCCGCTGTGGTCGCGGCGGCCACCGCGATCGCGGTGACCACGCCGAAGATCAGTAAGACGCGGATCATCGTCGCGTCGACATCGGACATCGACAGGCCGGTGACAACGACCTCGTCGCCGCGGCGGGAGTTCGCGGCGACCACGCGGTAGCGGCCCAGGCCCGCGATGACGCGGGTCGTGGGTTGCCGGTCGACCGGTAGTGCGGCCAACTCGGCGCGGGCGGCGTCGGTCAGCGCGGCCCGTCCGCCGGCGGCGGTCAGGTAGCCGGCCTCGACCGTCCCGTTCGAGCTGATCACGGCCCCGATCATGCCGACCGGCTGAGCCGGCGCGTCCAGGAAGACCGGACCCGGCCCGGGTCGCGGGAACGGCCGCGGGTGGTGTCGCCATGGCGCCATCGGCGGCTCGAGAAAGATCCGCACCGAGCGTTGCGATGCGTCGTGCAGCTGGGTGTCGAGCTGCGCCAACAGGTACTTGTACAGGGCGAGCTCGGTCGCCGCCCCGGTGCCGACGCAGACGATGACGAGGATCAGGACCTGACCGAACAGCAGACGAAAACGAAGGGACCAGGCCCCGCCCATGTCTAGCGTGCCGGCTTGAGGACGTAACCGGCGCCGCGCAGCGTGTGGATCATGGGCTCGTGCCCGCTGTCAATTTTCTTTCGCAGGTAAGAGATGTACAGCTCGACGATGTTGGACCGGCCGCCGAAGTCGTAGCTCCACACCCGGTCGAGGATCTGCGCCTTGCTCAGCACCCGCTTGGAGTTGCGCATCATGAAGCGCAACAGCTCGAACTCTGTGGACGTCAACGAGATTGACTCCCCCGCGCGAGTCACCTCGTGGCTGTCCTCGTTGAGCACCAGATCGCCGACCACCAACTGAGCACCGCTGTCTTCGGTCGTCACTCCGGTACGACGCAGCAGAGCGCGGAGCCGCAAGACCACTTCTTCGAGACTGAACGGCTTGGTGACGTAGTCGTCACCGCCCGCGGTCAGACCGGCGATGCGGTCCTCGACCGCATCCTTCGCGGTCAGCAACAACACGGGAAGTTGAGGGGTTTCCTCGCGAAGTTTGCGAAGGACGTCCAAGCCCGCTCATATCGGGCAGCATCACGTCGAGAACAACGACGTCGGGTCGCTGGGCGCGGGCCGCCTCTATGGCCGCAGCGCCGTCGCCCGCGGTCGCGATGTTCCAGCCTTCGTAGCGCAGTGCCATCGAGACCATCTCGGCGAGAACGGCCTCGTCGTCGACCACCAGCACGTTGATCGGATTTCCGTCGGCGCGGCGCATGACGACGCGCTCGACGGGGGCTTGGGGTTGGCTCACAACTTCCTAGTATGCGCACAGCGATGAGGTCTTGCTATGCCGCTCCTATGCGCCAGCTGTGAGCCAACCCGAGGGGCTAGAACCAGACTTTTCGCCCGCCTACCGGGCGTCCGACTGCCCCGAGGATCCAGAGGATCACCCCGATGACGATGAGAATGCCGCCGATTGTGTAGAGAATGCTCAGGCTTGGGACGAAATACCCAATGATGAGCAGCAAGATTCCGAGCACGATCATGATGAATCCTCTTTCTTTAGTTGTTGAGATTTGTGACGCAGTCTGTTCGGCACCGTCTTGCGTCGGCGTCAGTACCAGTAGCGCCTGCCGCCCACCGGGCGACCGACCGAACCGAGAATCCACAGCACCGCGCCGATAACCAGCAGTCAACGCCAATCGTCTGCAGCACAGCTACTTTGAGGACGTACCCCAAAATCAGCAGGATGATACCCAGAGCGATCATGACGCCTCCACTCCAATCATTTGGTCGATGTCAAACGCCGGCATCGAACTGGGTTGCGGTAAATGGCAATCGGTCACTTTCGGGTTGACACCCGCATAATTCAGCGGACCCGCTATTACGGTGACTGCGATCGTGCCCAGAGTGGCACAATTTTGTTCGGTGTTTTTCAGGTAGTCCCGCTGGAAAGCGGCGATCACGCCGATCACCAACCAGACCACCACAATCGAACTGATCAAACCTCCGCCACGCATCCTGACCTCCACTACTTCGGGCAAAACCGAGAGCAGAGCTAAGGTACCCCCGCCGGAAAACGTCCAAACATTCGGACTCGATAGCTGAATTACCGATAGACAGAGATATTCTCGACGGCATTGTTGAGCAGCGGATTTCTTGCGGCGGCCGCACTGAATGGGTACGCGAGTACTACAAAGAATGCGGCGTGAACGACCCCTCGCCCTGGCCGGTTTCGCGGCAGCAGCAAATCAGGGGCGCCGAGCGGAGGTGAAAACGACGGGCGGCATCACATCGACCGGGGGGACGTCGCGGCCATGCCGGGCCAGCAAATCGGCCATGCCGATCGCCGAGGCCTCCCAGCCGTGCTCGCCCAGCCAGTCGACGATCTCGGTGCGCGACTCGGGATACCAGAGGTCTTCGACATTGGGAATCTCCGCGCCGAGCACCTCGGCCGCGGCGGCGCGGAAGCGGGTCGACTGCTCGCGCTGACGGGCCAGCAGGTCAGGGTTCACCGCGTGCTTCGAGGGGCCGTTGGTGGCCAGTCGACTGCCCGGCGCGCTGAGCGAGTCGATGCGCTCGAACAGTAGATCCTGGGCCGCCGCCGGCAGGTAACGCAGCAATCCCTCGGCTGACCACATCGTCGGCGCGGAGGCGTCAAAACTGGCTTGCCGCAACGCTTTCGGCCAGTCATCGCGCAGATCCACCGCCACATTCACCAGTCGCGCGGCGGGCTGTGCGCCGTGGCGCTGCAGCGTGCCCGACTTGAACTCCAGCACCTTCGCCTGATCCAGCTCGTAGACCGTGGTGCCGTCGGGCCAGGGCAGCCGCCACGACCGCGAGTCGAGGCCCGACGCCAGGATCACCACCTGCCGGATGCCCGATGACACCGCGTCGAGGAACAACTCGTCGAACCACTTGGTCCGTACTGCCATGAAGTCGACCATCACCTGCCGGTGGGCGCCCACGTCGGGCTCCCGTTCGGACAATGCCGCCAAGAGCTTCGGGTCCGACGTCAGGCTCCACATCCCCGGACCGGCCGCATCGAGGAACAGCTGCGCGAACGGGTCCTGGATCAGCGGGTTCTCGCTGACGGTCTCGGCGGCGCGGGCGGCGGCCACGCCGAGCGCGGTCGAGCCGACGCTCTCGGTGATCTCCCAGGAATCGTTGTCGGTCCGCGCCATCCCTCGTTCCTCCCGTTAGTAGCCAGCATCGGACACTACGCGGGCCGCCTGTGAGGGCGGTGGGCGCAGTAGTAGCTTCACCTTCGTGGAGGAGCTCAGAGCCCCGGACGGCCTGGCGGAGTGGATGTCGGACCAGGGATTGGGAGATGGCCCGCTCGAAGACGTCGCCAAGATCAGCGGCGGAACTCAGAACATCATGCTGCGATTCACCCGCTCGGGACGCGAGTACGTGCTGCGCCGCGGGCCCAAACATCTGCGTCCGCGCAGCAACGTCGTGATCATGCGCGAGACCGAAGTGCTTGCGGCGCTGGCGGGCAGCGACGTCCCGCATCCCCGGCTGATCGCCAGCTGTGCCGACACCGACGTGCTGGGCGACGCGGTCTTTTATCTGATGGAACCCATCGACGGGTTCAACGCCGGTCAGGAGCTGCCGGAACTGCACGCCGGCGACCCCGCCGTGCGTTTCGGCATGGGACTGTCGATGGCCGAGTCACTGGCCAAGCTCGGCGCCGTCGACTATCAGAAAGTCGGCCTGAGCGACTACGGCAAACCGGACGGTTTCCTGGAACGTCAAGTGCCGCGGTGGCTTTCGGAGCTGGAGAGCTACCGAGAGTTCGACAACTACCCCGGGCCCGACATCCCCGGCGTCGACGACGTCGCGACGTGGCTCGACGAGGGGCGGCCCGCGCACTGGACGCCGGGCATCCTGCACGGCGACTATCACGCCGCCAACGTGATGTTCTCCCGCACCGGACCCGAGGTCGTCGCGATCGTCGACTGGGAGATGTCCACGATCGGCGACCCGCTACTGGACCTGGGCTGGCTGCTGGCCACCTGGGGGCAGTCCGCGGCGTTCGGCGGCCAGTTGTTCGAGCACGGCGGGATGGCCGCGCCGAGCGACCTCGTCGAGCAGTACGCTCGCAACACCACCCGCGACCTGTCGCACATCACCTGGTACACCGTGCTCGCGTGCTTCAAGCTCGGGATCGTGTTGGAGGGCACCCACGCCCGGGCCTTTGCGGGCAAGGCGCCCAGGGAGATCGGGGACCTGCTCCACGGGGCCACCGTCCAACTTTTCGAGCAGGCCCTGACCCTGATGGACACCCCATGATCGACTTCGACATCCCCGCCGACGTCGCCGCGCTACGCGACCAGATCCGCGCCTTCGTCAACGACAAGATCGTCCCGTACGAAACCGACCCCCGCCTCACCCGGCACGGCCCCGACGACGGGCTGCGTGCCGAGTTGGTCGAGCTGGCCCGCGACGCCGGGCTGCTGACCTTCCAGGCGCCCAAGCGATTCGGCGGACGCGAGCCTTCGCACCGCGAGCAGGCGGTGCTGTTCGAGGCGGCCGGCTGGTCGACGCTGGGCCCCATCGCGCTCAACTGCGCCGCCCCCGACGAGGGCAACATGTTCCTGCTCGGCCGCGTCGCTCGGGAAGATCAGATAGAGCAATTCCTGATCCCGGTGATCGACGGCCGACAGCGCTCGGTGTTCGCGATGACCGAGCCCGGGGGCGCCGGTTCGGATCCCAACCAGCTCAACACAACCGCTGAGTTCGACGGCAACGACTACGTCATCAACGGCCGCAAGTGGTTGATCACCGGCGCCAACGGCGCCGGAACCTGGATCATCATGGCGCGCGTCGCGCCGAACCCGCATGGGCCCGACGGCCCCACCCTGTTCCTGTGCGAGGGCGGAGCAGGAAGTCCAGCGGGCCTGGTGATCGAACGGGTGATGAACACCATGGACCGCAACTACGTCGAGGGACATGGCGTGGTGCGGTTCACGGATCTGCGCCTACCCGCCTCAGCGGTGCTCGGCGAGGTCGGTCAGGCCCTGCGCTACGCCCAAATGCGGCTGGCGCCGGCCAGGCTGACGCACTGCATGCGCTGGTTGGGCGCAGCCTGCCGCGCCCAGTCGATTGCGATCACACACGCCCGCGAGCGCACCGCGTTCGGCAAGACGCTCGGTGAGCACCAAGGCGTCAGCTTCATGATCGCCGACAACGAAATCGCCTTGCAGCAATGCCGACTCGCGATTTGGTGGGCGTGCTGGACGCTGGACATGGGCGACCGCGGCACCGGCCGACACGAAAGCTCGATGGTCAAGGCCTACGTATCCGAGGAGCTGTTCAAGGTCGCCGACCGATGTGTCCAAATCCTGGGCGGCATAGGCATTTCCGACGAGACGCCGGTCGGAATGATCTTCTCCGACATGCGGGCCTTCCGGCTCTATGACGGTCCGACCGAAGTTCACAAGTACGCGATCGCCCGCCAGGTGCTGCGACCTTAGTCGGTCGCCGTCAGCGCGGCATCCACGCTGGGATAGAGCGCGACGACGTTGTCCAGGCCGGTCAGTTGGATCGGTCTGCTGGCCGCCGGGCTGTTCGCTACGACGGCGATCCGGGTCGCGTCGCCGACCTTCTCGTTGGTAGCCGCCGAGTATCCGCAGCCCGACCGATGCCATGAACGTCGACTCCGGAGAGCTCGATGGCGAGAACGGCGGGATTGGCGTCGAGGGCCTGCGCGATGGCCTCTTCAAAAGCCGCCGCAGTGCTCAGATCGATCTCGCCGCCAACGCTGACGACGGCGGCGCGGTCTCGGTGCGCGACGGACGTGGTAATCGGATCCGCAGCTGACAACGGCCATCCTTCGTCTGAAGTTTTCGCATTACCGGCGAGCGCGGTGCCGACCCTGCCCGCCGGGTAATTCGCAGAAATCGTACTGCAAGGTCCGCAGGTGCGAGACTCGGTTAGTCTGAGCGCGAGACTTAAGCCCGCCGCGGAGAACCGGGAGGTTCAATGTCGACGCCCCCGCGCCGGTTCTGGTGACCATCGCGCCGGTGCACAGCCCATGACGACCGATGATTTCCTCGTCCAGTACGCGGCGGCGCTGCGTGCGTACCTGCAGACGAGCGGAACACGAGACCTCGGAGTCGGCAACGAGCTGGGACGCCAGGCGCTACACAACGACGTCAGCATGCTGAAGATCGTCGAGACGCACGCGGAGCTAAGTTATCAACTGACACAGGAGAATCCGGACTTCGACAGCGCCGAGGCGCTGGCGTTCCTGCTGCACACCCTCGCCCCGCTCGACGCCGCGACCCGGCGATTCAAAGAGCAGCGGGCCCGCGCCGAGGACCTCGCCGACCGCGACCAGTTTCGCAGCGCGGTGGTCAACTCGTTGCAGGAGGGCTTCTTTGTCGCCGAACCCGGTGGCGCCGTGACCGAGATCAACGACGCTTTCGCCAGACTCACCGGCTACCCCGCCGACGGTGTGCCATACCTGTGGCCGCACCCATGGTTGGTCGATCACGAATCCGCACGAGTGCAACAGACCAGGCTGGTCGTAGAGAAGCAGGTGCAGTACGACACCCCGATCCGGCATCGTGACGGCCGCCTGGTGTGGGTCGCGGTCAATATCAACTGGGTCGAATCGGGTGACGGGGACAGCCACGTATATGTCGGCACATTGCGCGACATCACCGCTGAACGCGCGTTCGCGGCGCGGGAAAGCGCGGTGCTGCGGCTGGCAACGGCGGTCAGCGTGGCCAAGAGCATGTCCGACGTTCTGTCGATCACGCTCGACGAGTGCCGGCTCACCCTCGACGTGCACCGAGTGGTGGCTGCGTTATGGCCGACCGAGGGTGCCGAACCAATCATCCAGGTCGCCGGAAAGCGGACCTCCCCGGATTGGCGTCACCTCGATCCGACGCTGCGGGAGATCTTCGAGCAGTCACGCCGCCAGCTGCCGCTGACCGTTCAGCCGATCGAAAGCCCGGACGCCCCCGGCCAATCGAGTGGCGTGGTGGCCGTGCTGACCGGTGGTGGCACCGTCGCGCTCTGGCTCGAACTTCGCGTGCCGCGACGAATCAGCGGCGACGACCGCCTGCTGATCACGGTGCTGATCGGTCACCTCGGGCTCGCGATTCAGCATGTGCGGCAGTTCGAGGCGGCCCGCGAAACGTCGCTGACCCTTCAGCACGCGATGCTCGCCCCCTCCAAGCTGCCACCCGGCTTCGCCGTGCGCTACGAGCCGGCGGTAACGCCGCTCGAGATCGGCGGCGACTGGTATGACGTGCTGCGGATCGGTGAGCACCGGATCGGCATCATCGTCGGCGACTGTGTCGGGCGCGGGCTTTCGGCGGCGGCGGTGATGGGTCAGCTTCGGGCCTCCGCGCGGGCCCTGCTGCTCACCGGCGCCGAGCCGGCGAAGCTGCTCGAAGAGCTCGACGCAGTTGCCGAGCTGATCCCGAATGCGTTCTGCACCACGGTGTTCCTGGCCATCCTCGACGACGAGACCGGCGAGTTCTCCTATAGCTGCGCCGGGCATCCGCCCGCCATACTGGCCGCGCCGGGGAAGGCGCATCGACTGATCACCGACGCCCGCTCGGTGCCATTAGCGGTGAAGCGCAAGGCTTCTCGTCCACAGGCGTCGGTGACGCTGCCACCCGGCTCGACGCTGATGCTCTACACCGACGGCCTCGTCGAGCGCCGCGACGTCTCACTGGACGACGGAATCGCCCACCTCGGCGCGACAGTGGCCGGCACCATGAACCACACCGTCGACGATGTCGCCGACGCGGCGCTCGCCGAACTGGTGCCACAAAACGGCTACGACGACGACATCGCGATCGTCGTGTACCGGCGGCCCTACCCGTCGCTGGCGATCCATCAGGTCGTCAAGGCCGACCAGCTCGGCGACCTCCGACACCAGCTTTCCGCGTGGCTGACCGACGGCGGGGTGTGCGACGAGCGGGTCGCCGACATCGTGCTGGCGGTCAACGAAGCCGTCGCCAACAGCATCGAGCACGGCTACCAGGGCCGTAAGCTGGGCAAGGTCCAACTCAAGGGCGATAACGACGGGGCGCGCGTGCGCATCAAGATCATCGACAAGGGGTCATGGAAGCCGGCGGCCACCGATCCCGGCGTCCGCGGCCGCGGGCTGCTGCTGATCCGCGCCGTCAGCGACTGGCTCGAAATGGATTGCACACCAAAGGGAACGACGGTCGATATGAGTTTCAGCCTGAACCCTAGCTAGGGCAGCACGGTGTGCATCAACATCACGTCGTAAGCCGACCACAGCGACAAGTTGAAGTAGAGGTCCTTGCCGTTCGACCACGGGTGGATCATCGGCGCGTAGATGCCGCCCGGCATCTGGAACGACGAGATCAGCGGCTGCTCAGGACTCCAGGGACCTTCCGGCGCGGGTGCGGTGCGCGCGATGACGTCGTTGTTGCCACCGTTGGTGTACAGCACCAGATACTGCTTCAGGTAGTCGTTGTACTGCGCCGACATCTCGCCCACCGGACCCGGGAAGATCGGTGTTGCCGCCGACGGGTCGACCGGGACCCAGCCGCGTCCTTCACCGTTCCAGTACTGGTACTTGCCGAGATCCGGCAACGCGCCCGGCTGCACTCGGGACAGGAACGCCGCACCGCTGCGGCCGGCCGGCGTACCGAAGTTATACAGGTAGCCGTCCTTGCCGCGCATGAAGGCGCCCATTTGGAAGTTTTCGTTGCCGGGAAAGAACCGCGCGCCGGGCACGGTGTCGGCCGCGGCCAGCCGGACACTGCCCGGGTAGATGCCCCATGACTGGCCGTTGTCCAGCGATCGGGCGATGCCCGAGTAGTTCGTCGACCATTCGCCGTCGCGGCCCCAGCTCTTGATCGACATGAAGTTCATGTATTGGGTCCGCCCGAGCGAGATCGCGGACGTGGGAATCATTCCGGTCTCGTGGCTGGCCTTGTGGATGCTGTTGAGCACTTGCTTGGACAGGCCCGGCGCCCACACCGGTGACCCGGAATACGGGTTGTTGGGCACGCCGTCGGCGACATGGATGCCATGGGACAGGTCCCGGTCCTGGCTGCGGAACAGGACGTTGTAGCGCCACTGCTGGCCGTGCACGGCGCAGTAGCCGAAGGTGTCACCGAACGCCATCAACACCTGACGGTTGGCCGGATCGCCGTTGTCCCATGGGATTCCGAGGTCGGTGCCCGAAATGCCGAAGCGTTCCAGCGTTCGGTTGGGGCTGTTGGGCCCGGTGACGTAGTCGACGAGCGAGGTCGGTGCGCCCGCGATTCCAGCCGGAGGCGGCGACGGCGGAACCGGAACCGCCTCGGGGACAGCCTGATTGGCGTTCGGCGATTGCGGCACAGCCGCACCGGGGACCGGCGGGACGGGCGTCACCGCCGCCTGGAGCTGCGCCGGCCGCTGGGGAATCGCTTTGAGCAGGCCCGAGATCAGCGGGCCCAGCTTGGGCAGTGGCGCATTGTCGTTGGTACCGCGCGGCCTGCGGCCCGTCGGCGGGGCGACCGGTCCGGGCGTCGGCATGGTCGGCATCCCGGCGGGCGGTGGGACGTTCGCCTCGGGAGCGCTGCACGGAACCGCGAAAGCGGGCGGCGCGTACCCGACCGGCACGATCAAAGCGACAACGGTCACCAGAGCCACGGGTACCGAAACAACTCGACGATTCGCCGACATGTCCCACCTCTCCAGGGGCGAGCCGTCGCCGTTGGGGCACCCCGAAAACGTTGACGTTCGCAGTTACCCGTGTGACGATAGAGGCGAATGAGGCAGACGAAACCTACGAGTTTTCAATAGGTATTGATCCGTGACCGTGTCGCAATCAGTCCGGTTGAATTGATTCGTGGATCCGTCGCGCACAGCCTTTGCCCAAGACGCCGTCGTCGCGATGTGCGACGGCGACAGCCCGAATGCGCTCGGCGGCGCAATCACCACCGCGTTGTGTGGAGGGTGGGACCATCCACCGCCGTGCCCGCTGGCGCCGCACCTCGTCAGCAGTAACCCCATGGGCGCCACTGTCGCGGTCCGAGTGGTTTTCGCAACCGAACCGACGCGCGAGCAGCACGTGCGCTCCCTGATCGGCGACGCCCTGGCCGCCGGTCAGTTGACCGTCCCAGACGGCAGCGTCGCGCGCTGGGAGCTGCGGTCGACGACGCCGGGCAGTCTGCGCGCCGATGAGCAGGACCTGGCCGCGGCCCTAATCGAGCACGCGCAGCCATGACCCAGGCGCTTTCGCGGGCACGGGGGTGCGGATTCAGCCGTCGCGGTGGGGGAGATCGACGGGCCGGCAGATGTTGTGCTGAGCGCGCCCGAAGGGATTCGAACCCCTAACCTTCTGATCCGTAGTCAGATGCTCTATCCGTTGAGCTACGGGCGCCTGTGTTCAGTTGTCTAGCTGTCTCGTACCGATGTGTCGACCCGCTTCGCCCGGCTTACGCCGCGCTCGCGATCGCCACGCGTGGCGGAGGCGAGAGGATTTGAACCTCCGGTCCCCTTTAAGGGGGACAACTCATTAGCAGTGAGTCCCATTCGGCCGCTCTGGCACGCCTCCCTGGACCGTCTGAGGGTACCGGAACCGAACGTGCGCCCCGGAACCGCCGCGGAGCACAGCGTACACAGCGCGGACATATGCTGTCGAAATGACTGCTCGCCTTCGCCCTGAAATGGCCGAGCTGCCTGCCTACGTTCCGGGCAAGACCGTCCCGGGTGCGATCAAACTAGCCAGCAACGAGACGGTGTTGGGCCCACTGCCGAGTGTCCGCACCGCCATCGAGCACGCGACCGACGCCATCAACCGGTATCCGGACAACGGCTGTGTCGAACTCAAGTCGGCGTTGGCCAAGCACCTCAACTCCGGCCGGGTCGGCAGCGCCGGCGGCTGGGGGCCGGAACACATCGCCGTGGGTTGCGGATCGGTAAGCCTGTGCCAGCAGCTCGTCCAGATCACGTCGACGACCGGTGACCAGGTGCTCTTCGGTTGGCGCAGTTTCGAGATCTACCCCTTGCAGATCCGCCTCGCCGGTGCCACGCCCGTGCAGATTCCACTGGCCGACCACACTTTCGACCTGCACGCGATGCTGGCCGCGGTCACCGATCGCACCCGGTTGATCTTCGTCTGCAACCCCAACAACCCGACCTCGACGGTCGTCGACCCCGAGGCGCTGACCCGGTTCGTCGAGTCGGTGCCGTCGCACATCCTGATCGCGATCGACGAGGCCTACGTCGAGTACATCCGCGACGGCCTGCTGCCCGACAGCCTCGCTCTGGTGCGCGAACACAGCAATGTCGTTGTGCTGCGGACGTTTTCGAAGGCGTACGGCCTGGCCGGGCTGCGGGTGGGCTATGCGGCCGGACACCCGGATCTGATCACCGCGCTGGACAAGGCCTACGTACCGTTCACCGCGACCAGCATCTCCCAAGCGGCGGCAATCGCGTCGCTGGACGCCGCCGAAGAGCTACTGGCCCGAACCGACGCCGTGGTCGCCGAACGGACCCGGGTGAGCGACGCGTTGCGTGGCGCAGGCTTCACGTTGCCGGTGTCGCAGACCAACTTCGTCTGGCTGCCGCTGGGGCCGCGCACGGCGGATTTCGTCGAGCAGGCCGCCGCCGCGCGAATTGTGGTCCGTCCGTACGGCAGCGACGGTGTCCGAGTGAGCATCGGTGCGCCGGACGAGAACGATGCGTTGCTGAAGTTCGCTGAGAGTTGGATGGAGATCAAGGGAGATCGATCATGAGTGAAACGTTGGCGCGCAAGAAGTTTGACGAGTTAAGGAATCGCACCGACGCGCTCGCCGACGCCGAGTTGGACGACTACTGGGCGAGCCTCCCGCCGGCCACCGTCGACGGCATGCTCGGCGAGTGGAAGGGCGGCGAGTTCGTCACCGGTCACCGAATGAACGGCCAGCTGGATAAGTCCCGGTGGTTCGGCAAGACGTTCAACTCCCCCACCGACGTCCAGCCGCTCGTCTGCCTCGACGACGACGGCAACCGATTCTCGAACGTGAAGATGGGCAAGGGCGAAGCCAGCCTGTGGCTCGAGGAGTTCCGCGGTGAAGTGACCGCGACCATGGTCTACGACGGCCAGCCGGTGCACGACCATTTCAAGCAGGTCGACGACCACACCGTGATGGGAATCATGAACGGCAAGGGCGTGGTCGACAACGGCCGGTACTTCTACTTCTACCTCGAGCGCGTCTAGACCCTGCGGGCCGGATCGCGGCCGGTGAACGCGGCCAACCGGTCGAAGGCGCTGGCCTTGTCCGGCGGCTCGACGGGCTCACCGAATTCCCCGTTGGCGCGTCGTTCCGGGGTGACGAACTGTTCGGCCAGGTCCAGCACGTAGTTCGCCAACGAGTCGGGAACGTCTGCGGGTATGCCTGTCACCGCGGCGTAGTCCCACCCGTGCACGAGCATGCCGAAAGCCAACACACCGGCCAGTGTCCGCACGGGTGCCTCACTGCCACGCCAGGTGACGGTGCCGTCCAGTCCATGCCGCAGATGGAAGGCATCCAGGGTCGCCCGGCCGACGGCAACGAGCTGACGCTCGACCGTGTCGTCGGAGTCGCGCGGGGGCAGGTCGGCGTCCAGTGCGGCGCCGATCGAACCGATCGTCTCCACCAGGTGATCGGTCAGCTGCGCCACGTCGAAATCCTCGCTTGGCGTCGGACGGGACAGGTCGTCGCGCGAGATCGGATGCACGATGTGCTGCAACACCCCGAGCGCCGCTTCGGCCGCACGTAGCTCGTCGGTGGGTGGCGAGTCGGGTCCAGGTCGCAGGTCGGAAGCCATGAAATCAACGGTACGGTCTCGCTTATGGGTCAGCCATACGAATCCGTCCTCCTCGAGACGAAAGACCACGTCGCGCAGGTGACGCTGATCGGACCGGGCAAGGGCAACGCGATGGGCCCGGCGTTCTGGGCGGAGCTGCCCGAATTGTTCGCCGAGCTCGATGCTGACCCCGATGTGCGGGCAATCGTGCTCACCGGCTCCGGCCGCAACTTCAGCTACGGCCTCGACCTGCCCGCGATGGGTGCGACGCTGGCCCCGGTGCTGGCCGACGGCGCAATGGCCGGCCCGCGTAGCGAATTCCACCGCGAAGTGATGCGCATGCAGGGCACCATCAGCGCCGTCGCCGACTGCCGCACGCCGACGATCGCGGCCATTCACGGTTGGTGCATCGGTGGTGGTGTCGACCTGATCTCCGCAGTAGACATTCGCTATGCCAGCGCCGACGCCAAGTTCTCCGTGCGCGAGGTCAAGCTCGCGATCGTTGCCGACGTCGGCAGTCTGGCGCGGCTGCCGTTGATCCTGTCCGACGGGCACCTGCGCGAACTCGCGCTGACTGGCAAGGACATCGACGCGGCGCGGGCCGAGAAGATCGGGTTGGTCAACGATGTGTTCGCCGACGCCGACGCCACCCTGCGGGCCGCGCACGCCACGGCCGCCGAGATCGCCGACAATCCGCCATTGACCGTTCGCGGCGTCAAGGATGTCCTTGATCAGCAACGGATTTCGCAGGTTTCGGCCAGCCTGCGCTATGTGGCGGCGTGGAACGCGGCGTTCCTGCCGTCGAAGGACCTGTCCGAGGGCATCCAGGCGACCTTCGCCAAGCGGCCGCCGAAATTCACCGGCGAGTAACGCGATTCGCCACGGCCGCAGCGGGTAACCCCCCGCCATGGCTAACTACCGAGTACTCAACCCGCACGGCGACGTCGTCGACACCAAGGAGATCGCCAGCGCCGAGGACGCGCACGCCTGGTTCGTCGACGCGAAGGCCGACAATTCCGAGCTCGGCTGGCGGATGGAGGTCGAAGCGGACGGCGACTGGCGGTTCTTCGACGACACCGAAGGCGACCGGGCCTGAGTTTGGCCGTGGTGCGGGTGGGCAACCCGACTCGACATGGATTCTGAACGCCTACGACCACTGTTGACAGCCCGCGGACCGTTCGCATCGGTCTATTTCGAGGATTCCCACGACACCCCCGACGCCGAGGCCCAGCTCGAGCTGCGCTGGCGTGCGATCCGCGAGCAGTTGGAGGAGTTGGGCGCCGCGGAGGCGGTGACCAATGAGATGGAACGTGCGGTGCTGGACGCCCGCCCGCCGGTCGGCCGCAGCGGCCGCGGGGTGGTCGCCGGCGCCGACGGGGTTGTGCTCAACGAACACCTGATCCGGCCCCCTGAGACTCCGGTCGTCCGCCTGTCGAAGTTGCCCTACGTCGTCCCGATCATCGAGCACGGCTTCCAAGACCTGAACTACGTGCTGGTCGCGATCGACCACACCGGCGCCGACGTGACGATCCATACCGGATCCCGGCAGCACACCGAAACCGTCGCTTCGCAGGACGCCGTCCAACAGCTGCCCAGCGAGGAAGACGCGCGCAAGAACTTTCGCGCCGTGGCCGACCACCTCGAGCACCTACTCGGCCAACACGGTCCGGAAGCGGTCTTCGTGATTGGCGACAAGCGCTCCCGTTCGGAGTTCCTCGGCACTTTGCCGTCCCAGGTGCAGTCGCTGGCGGTCGATCTCGAAGTCGGAGCTCGCGACAGCGGTCACGATGCCGACGACGTGCAGCAGGCCATCCGCACCCATATGCTGAAGCTACGGCTTGCCGCGATCGATGATGCGGCACAACGGTTTACCGCCGAAGTCGGTCGGCAGTCCGGGCTGGCCGCCGAGGGACTCGGCCCGGTGTGTTCGGGGCTGCGCCAAGGCGCGGTGGACACGCTGATCATCGGAGACATCGGCGAAGAGACGGTGGTCGCCGACGAGGACCTGACCTCTTTCGCGCCCACCGCCGAGGTGCTCTCCGAGCAGGGCGCGGCCCCGGCGCAAACCCTGCGCGCCGACGAGGCGTTGCCGATGTTTGCCGTCTCGGTGGGCGCCGCGTTGGTCCGAACCGACGAGCGGATAGCGCCGGCCGACGGCGTCGGCGCGGTTTTGCGCTACGCACCGACTTTGCACTGACCGCAACGCATTACGGGATCTCATCGTCATCCCGTCGCAACAGCTTCTCCGGGTGGTGGTAGGTGTTGATGCGGGGTTGGCCTCTGTCGTGGTGTGGGGGTGGGATCCATTGGGTTTGGTAGCGGGTGTTTTTGTGGGTGGTCCAGCCTTGTTCGGTGAGGGCGTGGTTGGGTCGGCAGGTCAGGGTCATGTGGTTGACGTCGCTGACGGGGTTGGTTCGGTAGGGGTCGTCGTGGTGGACCTCGCACTGGTCGGCGGGCCGGGTGCAGCCCGGTGCGGTGCAGCCCCGGTCGCGGGCGAAGAGGACCAGTCGCTGGGCCGGTGAGGCCAGGCGTTTGGTGTGATACAGCGCGAGCGCTTTGCCGTGCTCGAAGATCGCCAGGTAGTGGTGGGCGTGGGCGGCGAGGCGGATCACGTCAGACATGGGCAGCAGGGTCCCGCCGGCGGTCAGGCCGCGCCCGGCGCCGGTCTCGAGTTCTTGCAGTGTGGTGGTGACGATGATCGAGGTGGTCAGCCCGTGGTGCTGGCCGAGGTCACCGGACGCCAACAACGCGCGGCAGGCGGCGAGCAGCGCGTCGTGGGTGCGTTGGGCGGCGCCGCGGGTGTCGCCCTGGATCGCCGCGGTCGAGGGGGTGCCGTTGATGCAGGGCGACTCGTCGTCGGGGTTGCACATGCCGGGTGCGGCGAGCTTGGCGAATACCGCGTCGATCGTGGCCCGTGCTTCCGGGGTGAGCCAGCCGTTAATGGGGCTCATGCCGTCGATGTCTTGGCGGCCGATGGTGACTCCGCGGCGTTTGGCGCGGTCGACGTCAGAGAAGTCGCCGTCGGGGTTCAGGCAGTCGATGAGTTTGTCGGCCAGCTTGGCTAGCTCGTCGGGCCGGTGTTCGCGACCCAGCCGGGCGAGCTGAGCTTCGGCGTGGGTGCGGGTCTCGACGTCGACGAAGGAGGGTAGCCGCTGCCAAAACGAGCGGATCACCGCCACATGGCCGGCACCCAACTCGCCATTGCGTTGCGCGGCCGCGGTGGCCTCAAGCACCGGCGCCAGCGGCTCGCCATTCAACGCGCGGCGCTCACCCAGATCGGCGGCCTCGTGCACGCGCCGGGAGGCCTCGCCCCGGCTGATCCGCAACCGGTCGGCCAACACCGCCGGCAGTTTGCCGCCCAACACCGCCGGCTCGATGCGCGTCAGCTCGTTGATCAGCCCGTGCTCGATCGCCGGCTGGACACGGCGAAAACCTTCAAAGCGCTCCAGCACCGACAACCGCTCCGGCGTGGTCAGTACGTCGAAGCTCAGATCCAGGGCGCGTTTGTAGTCGGCTTCAAGCGCGTCGAGCACCTCGACGATCTCCTCACGACTATTAGAACGCATGTTCGAAGGATACCTATCCCCGCGGACGAAACACCTCGCCAGAGTGCCTATTGTGGATAACCGTCCAACTGTGGATAACTCCGCTGGATCGCCGCCACGTACCCTCGCGTCATGAACGACTCACAGGGCCGAATCCAGGTCCCCGACGACCTCGACTCCGTCACCGCGGTCGGCGACGAAGACCACTCCGGAATCGACCCGCAGGCCGTCGAACGAATTTGGCAGGCCTCCCGCCACTGGTACCAGGCCGGCATGCACCCCGCGATTCAGGTCTGCTTACGACACAACGGCAAGGTCGTGCTGAACCGAGCGATCGGACATGGCTGGGGCAACGCCCCCACCGACCCACCGGACGCCGAGAAGATACCGGTTCGGACCGATACGCCGTTCTGCGTCTACTCGTCGGCCAAGGCGATCACCGCGACCGTCGTGCACATGCTCGTCGAACGCGGCCACTTCTCACTCGACGACAAGGTCTGTCAATACATCCCCTCGTATACGAGTCACGGGAAAGACCGGACCACCATCCGGCACGTGATCACGCACAGCGCCGGCGTTCCGTTTCCGACCGGACCACGGCCGGACCTCAAGCGGGCCGACGACCACGAGTACGCGCAAGAGCAACTCGGCAACCTGCGACCGATCTACCGGCCCGGCCTGGTGCACATCTACCACGCCCTGACCTGGGGTCCGTTGATGCGCGAAATCGTCTACGCCGCAACAGGGAAGGACATCCGCGAAATCCTGGCCACCGAGATCCTCGACCCGCTGAACTTTCGGTGGACCAATTTCGGTGTGGCAGAAGAAGATATCCCGCGTGTCGCGCACAGCCACCCGACCGGCAGCCCGTTGCTGCCCGCGCCGATCGCTGCCGCGTTCCGCAAGGCGGTCGGCGGCACCACGCACGAGATCATCCCGATCACCAACACACCGCTGTTCCTCAAGACCGTCGTCCCGTCATCCAACACCGTCTCGAACGCCGACGAGATGTCGCGATTCGCCGAAATATGGCGTCGTGGCGGCGAACTCGACGGCGTTCGGGTAATGAGCCCGGAAACCCTGCGGGGTGCGGCCAAGCAGGCCCGCCGACTGCGACCGGACGTCGCGACAGGCCTAATGCCGGCCCGCTGGGGTACCGGATTCCAGCTCGGCACAAAGAGATTCGGGCCGTTCGGGCGCGGCGCAGACAAGGCATTCGGCCATCTCGGGCTGGTCAATTGTGCGATCTGGAACGATCCCGAGCGGCAGCTTGCCGCCGGAGTCGTCAGCAGCGGCAAGCCGGGCCGGGACCCCGAGGTCAAGCGGTACACCGCATTGATGGACCGCATTGCCGCTGAGATGCCGCGCGTTTCGTAAACCTGCGTCATAGTTGAGCGGTGCAGCCGCAGTATCCGCCGAACCCGTACTACTCGGGGTATCCGCCGTCGGCCCCGCCGCGGCGACATTCGGTCCTTGACATCACCCTGACGGTGATCCTCGGCGCGGTCGCCGGGTTGGCCGCGCTGGCTGCGGTGTCGTTCTCGTTTTTATTCGTGATGGCCACTGATTCGTGCGGATCGCATGCCTGCAATTACGACGCGCTCGGTGCCGCGTACGTGGTGACGTGGGGCGGAATCGGTGTGGCCATTCTGGTCGGCGCCGTCAGGGGTCATCGTGGCGGCGGTCCGTAATCACGTCATGTGGGTCTGGCCGGCGGTGTCGTTGGTGCTGATCGCGATCTCCGTCGGGATCGGCGTACACCTGGCCAACGTGACCATGCACAGCAATTAACGGCGCAATGGCGGTGGCGGAGGGATTTGAACCCCCGGACGGTTTTAGCCGTCTCTCGCTTTCAAGGCGAGTGCATTAGGCCGCTCTGCCACGCCACCGCGGACAAGGGTAGCGGCTGGGTTCATGCGCCCGCCTCCTCCTCGGCCCGTTCCGGGCCGCATCCTCAGCGGGACCTACTCAGAAGCCTTCAGCGCGGCGCTGATCCGACGGCAATTCTCGCCGACCGCGACGACCTGCGATCGCGACAGCGGGTCGAGAAAGTGCACGCGGATGCTTTCGGCATACGTCGCCATCGCCTCTCGCGCTACCGCCCGGCCGTCGTCGGTGATCGCGGCGACTACCCCGCGCCGGTCGTCCGGGCTGGCCTCGCGGCGCACGAGTCCCTGCGCCTCGAGACGGCGGACCTGACGGGTGAGCCGACTCGGGAGTGAGGCCAACGCCTCGGCCAGGTCACCCATTCGGGCACAACCGGTCGGCGAGTGGTCGAGCATGTCGAGCACCCTGAGGTCGAACATCGACAACTGGTGCACCTCGGTGAGTCGTCGGTTGAGCGTCGCGTACAACCGCAGCGTCGAATCCAGGAAGTTCTGCCACGACTTCTGCTCAGCAATATCGAGCCCGGGCATCTCGCTGGCTGTCCGGCCGGCAATGAGGGCGGCCATCACGTCATGCTATGCGACACATCGGCTTTGGAACAGAGCCTAGTAGCGTGGCGGCAATGCACGCCATCGTCGCCGAATCCGCCGACAAACTCCGCTGGCAGCACGTCCCCGACATCACCGCGGGCCCCGGCGAGGTGCTGGTCAAGGTCGCCGCGGCCGGGGTCAACCGGGCCGACCTGCTGCAGGCGGCCGGCCTGTACCCACCCCCGCCGGGCGCCAGCGAGCTGCTCGGTATGGAGGTCTCCGGTGTCATCGAAGCTGTGGGCGACGACGTCGCTGACTGGTCGCCGGGGCAGGAAGTTTGCGCGTTGCTGGCCGGCGGCGGCTACGCCGAATACGTCGCGGTGCCGGCCGGTCAACTGCTGCCGCACCCCGCGGGCCTCGACTTGGTCGACTCCGCCGGGGTTCCGGAGGTGGCGTGCACGGTCTGGTCGAACCTGGTGATGACGGCCCACCTGCGCGAGGGCCAACTGCTGCTGATGCACGGCGGCGCCAGCGGTGTGGGCAGCCACGCGATACAGGTCGCCCGCGCGCTGGGCGCCCAGGTCGCGGTCACGGCCGGTTCGCAGGGCAAGTTGGACTTCTGCCGCGAACTCGGCGCCGAAATCCTGATCAACTACCGCGACGAGGACTTCGTCGCTCGGCTACATGAGGCCACCGACGGCCGCGGTGCCGACGTCATCTTCGACATCATGGGCGCGGCGTACTTGGACCGGAACATCGACGCGCTGGCCACCGAGGGTCGGCTCGTGATCATCGGCATGCAGGGTGGCGTCAAGGGCGAACTCAACATCGGCAAGCTGATGGGCAAGCGGGCGCACGTCATCGGCACCACGCTGCGGGCCCGGCCGACCAACGGGCCGAACAGTAAAAGCGAGGTCGTCGCGGCGGTGACCGAATCGGTGTGGCCGATGATCGCCGACGGACGGGTCCGGCCGATCATCGGGGCGCGCGTGCCGATTCAGCAGGCCGGCGAGGCGCACCGGATGCTGTCCGCGGGCGAGGTGACCGGAAAAATCGTCCTGACGATCTAGTCAGCCCAGCGAGGCGAGCGCGCGCACCAACTGGTCGACTTCGGCCATCGTCGAATAATGCGCGAGGCCGACGGTGACCGCGCCGCCGACGTCGTTGACGCCGATCACGTCGAGCACCCGCGAGTTGGCGTTGGAGATCGCCAGGATCCCGTTGTCCGCCAACCGTTGCACCACCCGCTCGGCCAACACGTCGTGGACGGCGAAGCTGACCACCGGTATCGGAGACTCGGGCCTGGCGATCACCACCACCCGCGGCAGCGAGCGTAGCGAGCCCATCAAGTACTCGAAGATTCCGTCCATATAGGTCGTCGCGGACCTTAACGAGGTGGACAGCCTTTCGCGCCGGGTACCGCGAGCCGATTCGTCGAGCGAGGCGAGGTACTCGATGCTCGCGACGAATCCGCCGAGCAACCCGTACTGATGCACGCCGACCTCGAGACGGCCCGGCCCGGTGGCGTACGGGTTGGTCGACACCGAGGTGAAGGTGTTGATCATCGCCGGGTCGCGAAATACCAACGCGCCCACCGGCGGACCGCCCCAGTTGACGGCGTTGATCGCCACCACGTCGGCGTCGATCTCGTCGATGTCGATCAACCGGTAGGGCGCGGCCGCGGAGTGGTCGACGATTACGAACCCGCCGACGTCGTGGACCAGCTTGGTCACCGGCCGCAGGTCGGTGACCGTGCCGAGCGTTCCCGACGCCGAACTCACCGCGACCAGTCGGGTCGCCTGACCGATCAGGCCCTCCCACTGCCAGGACGGTAGGTCGCCGGTTTCGATGTCGACCTCGGCCCACTTGACCTTGGCGCCGAATCGATTCGCGGCGCGCAACCAGGGCGCGATGTTCGCCTCGTCGTCGAGCCGGGTGACAACCATCTCGTAGCCCAGTCCGGCCCGGGTCGACGATGCGTCGGCCAGCGAGGCCAACAACACCGCGCGGTCGGCGCCCAGCACCACCCCGCGAGGATCGGCGTTGACCAGGTCGGCGGCGGCCTGCCGGGCCGCGTCAAGCACGGCCGCGCTGCGCTTGGCGGACGGATGCGGACCGGCGGTGCTCGGAAACGAGCCGCGGAAGGCGGTCGAAACCGTGGTCGCCACCGAGTCAGGGATGAGCATCCCGGATGGGGCGTCGAAGTGCACCCAACCGTCTCCGAGTGACGGGTGTAACCCGCGCACTCGGGCGACGTCGTATGCCATACCAGCCACCTTAGAGCCATGCACAATAAGTGAAACCGTGACGGTAGCGGGCGCCCGAATACGTCCCCCGCCGACCCTAGCCAGGTCACCCGGCCAGCCATACTAGTCGGGTGGGGCTCTGCTTCGGAACGCTGATCGCATTGTTTTTGCTGATCGTCCCGGGGGCCATCGTCGGACGAATCACCCAGCTAACGTGGCCGATCGCCATCGCCGTAGGACCGGCGCTGACCTACGGTGTCGTCGCGCTGGCGATCATCCCGTTCGGCGCTCTCGGAATCCCGTGGAACGGCTGGACGGCACTGGCCACCCTCGCCGCGGTGTGCGTCGTGATGGTCGGTGTACAGCCGTTGCTGTCCCGCTATCGCGACGCCGCGGCCCAAGCGCTCGCGATCGACCGCCGGCAGGCCCTGACGGTCGCGGCCGGTGTTGTGCTGGGCGCACTGCTGATCATGTGGGCGGCCTACCGCGGCCTGGTGCACTGGCAGTCGATCCCCAGCACCTGGGATGCGGTCTGGCACGCGAACACGGTCCGCTTCATCCTCGACACCGGCCAGGCGTCGTCGACCCAGATGGGGGCATTGCGCAACGTCGAAACCCATCAGCCGCTGTACTACCCGTCGGTGTTTCACGCGTTGACCGCGGTCTACTGCCAACTGACCGGTGCGGCGCCGACGACGGGCTACACGCTTAGCTCGGTGGCTGCGGCGGTCTGGTTGTTCCCGACCAGCGCCGCGATGTTGACCTGGCAGCTGCTTCGTTCCCGGACGCCCTACGCCGCCGGCGTGGCGGCGACCGCGGCTGCGCTGTCCGCGTCGTTCACCTCGGTGCCCTACGTCGAGTTCGGCACGGCGGCGATGGCGAATCTGGCGGCCTACGGCGTCGCGATCCCGACCTTCGTCCTGGTCGTCTCGACACTGGGACATCGTGACCGCATCCCGGCCTCGGTGCTGGCCCTCGTCGGCATCTTTTCAGTGCATCTCACCGGTGGCTTCGTGGTAATCCTGTTCGCGGCGGCCTGGTGGCTGATGGATGCGTGGTGGCATCCGGTGCGCGGCCGGCTCGTGGACCTGCTGACGCTGTGCGCGTCGGCGGTGCCGGCGCTGCTGATCCTGGCGCCGCAGTTTTACGGCGTGGCCAAGCAGGCCGGCATCATCGCCGGGCACGCCTTCCCCAGCTTCAAGACCGTCAAGCAGGGCGTGATCGATGCGCTGCTGCTGCACACCCGTCACCTCAACGACTTCCCGACGCAGTACGCGCTGGTCGCGCTGAGCGGCCTCGGCATGCTGATCCTGCTGTACAAGAAAGTCTGGTGGCCGCCGGTGGTCTGGCTGATGCTGACCATCGCGACCATCTACTCGGGCGCGCCGTTCCACAATCCGCTGGGCACCACGATCGAGCAGTTCAGTCAGTTCTTCTACAACGACCCGCGTCGGCTGTCGGCCGTGGTGACGATGCTTGTGACACCGATGGCAGCGGTCGCGGTGTTCGCGTTGGTGGCCGGCGCGGTGGCGCTGGCCCGCAAGGTCGTCAAAGCACCTGACGCCGTGTGGGTTTCGACGATTGTCGGCCTGGCGGCGTTGACCACGGTGCTGAGCGGCCGGCACTACCTGTACCGGCACCTGGTGTTGTTCGGCGACAAGTACGACTCGGTGATGATCAACCACAACGACCTCGACGCGATGGCCCACCTGGCCGCGCTGCCGGGCGCGCGAGACACCCTGATCGGCAACTCCAATGTCGACGGCACCGCGTGGATGTATGCGGTCGCCGATTTGCATCCGCTGTGGACGCACTACGACTTTCCGCAGCAGGCCGGGCCGGGCTATTACCGCTATATCTTCTGGGCCTACGCCGACGCCGACGCCTTACCCGGGGTATCCCCGGACAAGCGGGCCTTGGTGCCCCAAGCAATCCGGGCGCTCAACATCCGCTACGTCCTGACCAGCGCACCCACGGTTCGCGGGTTCAAGGTTCCCGACGGGCTAGTGTCAATAGACCGATCGAAGTGGTGGACGAAGATCTACGACAACGGTGAGGCCTGGATCTACGAGTGGCGGGGTCCTCAGGGCGTTCCAACTAATCCCAAAGGTGAGAAGCATTGAGTAACGACGACGACATCGAGGTCATCGGCGGCGGCGATCCCCGCCTGATGGCGGCCGCGAATGACGATGACGACGACCGCTCGATCACCGACCTGGTAGAGCAACCGGCCAAGGTGATGCGGATCGGCACCATGATCAAGCAACTCCTCGAGGAGGTGCGCGCGGCTCCGCTGGACGAGGCCAGCCGCAGCCGGTTGCGCGAGATCCACGCCACCAGCATTCGGGAACTCGAAGAGGGGCTGGCGCCCGAGCTTCGTGAAGAACTCGACCGGCTCACGTTGCCGTTCACCGACGGCAGCGTGCCGTCGGATGCCGAGCTGCGGATCGCGCAGGCCCAGCTGGTCGGCTGGTTGGAAGGACTGTTCCACGGCATCCAGACCGCGTTGTTCGCGCAGCAGATGGCCGCGCGCTCACAGCTCGAGCAGATGCGCGAGCAGCGTGTCCTGCCACCCGGCAGCGGCGGCCCCGGTCGACCGGGCTCGGGCACCGGGCAGTACCTGTAGGCAACCGGTGACACCGACCGGTCCACACATCGAAACCCACAACGCGTGGGTCGAGTTTCCGATCTTCGACGCCAAGTCGCGCTCGCTGAAAAAGACCTTCCTGGGCGGTTCGATCGGCCGCAACGCGTCCAACGTGGTGGTCATCGAGGCGCTGCGGGATATCACCATGTCGTTGGAACTCGGAGACCGAGTCGGACTGGTCGGCCACAACGGAGCTGGGAAATCGACTCTGCTGCGCCTACTTTCGGGCATCTACGAGCCGACCCGCGGCTCGGCCATCGTCCGTGGACGGGTGGCGCCGGTGTTCGATCTCGGGGTGGGGATGGACCCGGAGATCTCCGGCTACGAGAACATCATCATCCGGGGACTGTTCCTCGGGCAGACCCGCAAGCAAATGCTGGCCAAGGTCGACGAGATCGCCGAATTCACCGAGCTCGGCGATTACCTGTCGATGCCACTGCGGACCTACTCCACCGGTATGCGGGTGCGGTTGGCGATGGGCGTGGTCACCAGCATCGACCCAGAGATCCTGCTGCTCGACGAGGGCATCGGCGCCGTCGACGCCGACTTCCTGAAGAAGGCGCAGACGCGGTTGCAGAGCCTGGTCGAGCGGTCCGGAATCCTGGTTTTCGCAAGCCATTCCAACGAATTTTTGGCCCGGTTGTGCAAGACCGCGATGTGGATCGACCACGGCGTGATCCGCCAGACCGGCAGCATCGAAGACGTGGTGCGGGCCTACGAGGGCGAGGACGCGGCCCGGCACGTGCGCGAGGTGCTGGCCGAAACGGAACGCGACAGCGTATGAGCGGCCAGCTGGTGTGCGCCGTGGTCGTCACCCACCGGCGCGCCGATCTGCTCGCCAAGTCGCTGGACGTGCTGAGTGGTCAGAGTCGCCCGCTGGACCAGTTGATCGTGGTCGACAACGATTTTTCTGACGACACCGATGGCGTAGTTCGCGATCTGGTTGCGGGGCAACCCATTCCGACCACCTATTTGCCGTCGCGCCGAAACCTCGGCGGCGCAGGCGGTTTCGCGCTCGGCATCCTGCATGCGCTGTCCCTCGGCGCCGACTGGGTGTGGCTGGCCGACGACGACGGCCATCCGCAAGACAGCCAGGTGCTGGCCACGCTGCTGGACTGCGCCGACAAGCATCGGCTGGCCGAGGTGTCGCCGATGGTGTGCAACGCCGACGAGCCGGCGAAGCTGGCCTTCCCGTTGCGCCGCGGCCTGGTCTGGCGTCGACTGGTCAGCGAGTTGCGCACCGACGCCGGCCAGGATCTGTTGCCCGGCATCGCGTCGCTGTTCAACGGGGCGCTGTTTCGGGCGTCGGCCTTCGAAGCGATCGGCGTGCCCGACCTGAGGCTGTTCGTCCGCGGCGACGAGGTGGAGATGCACCGTCGGCTGGTCCGCTCCGGACTCGCCTTCGGGACCTGTCTGGACACTGCGTACCTGCACCCCTGCGGCTCGGCGGAGTTCAAGCCGATCCTCGGTGGCCGGATGCACACGCAGTATCCCGACGACGCCACCAAGCGCTACTTCACCTATCGCAACCGCGGCTACCTGATGGCGCAGCCGGGCTTGCGCAAACTGCTTGTGCAGGAATGGCTTCGGTTCGGTTGGTTCTTCCTGGTGTCCCGTCGCGACCCCAAAGGTCTGCAGGAGTGGCTGCGGCTGCGCCGGCTGGGCCGACGGGAACAGTTCGAAAGGCCTTCTAGTGACGATCGTTGACGTTGCAGCACAGTCAAAGACGATGACCCGGGCCTGGGGCGACCTGGTCGCCGGGTATCGCCGCCGGGAGCTGTGGCTGCACCTCGGCTGGCAGGACATCAAGCAGCGCTACCGCCGCTCGGTGCTGGGTCCGTTCTGGATCACCATCGCCACCGGCACCACCGCCGTCGCGATGGGTGGGCTGTATTCCAAGCTGTTCCATCTGCAGCTGTCGGTGCATCTGCCCTATGTCACGCTCGGCCTGATCATCTGGAACCTGATCAACGCGTCGATCCTCGAAGGCGCCGAGGTGTTCGTCGCCAACGAAGGGCTGATCAAACAGCTACCGACGCCGCTGAGCGTGCATGTCTACCGCCTGGTCTGGCGGCAGATAATTCTGTTCGCGCACAACATCGTCATCTACGTCATCATCGCGATCGTCTACCCCAAGCCGTGGTCCTGGGCCGACCTCGCGGTGATTCCCGCGCTGGGCCTGATCGTGCTGAACTGCGTCTGGGTGTCGTTGTGCTTCGGCATCCTCGCGACACGCTTCCGCGACATCGGGCCGCTGCTGTTCTCCGTCGTGCAGCTGCTGTTCTTCATGACGCCGATCATCTGGAACGACGACACCCTGCGCGCGCAGGGCGCCGGGCAGTGGTCGAAGATCGTCGAACTCAACCCGCTGCTGCATTACCTGGATCTGGTGCGGGCGCCGCTGCTGGGCGCACACCAGGACCTGCGGCACTGGGCCGTGGTGATCGGGCTGACCGTGCTGGGCTGGTCGGTGGCGGCCTTCGCGATGCGGCAGTACCGCGCTCGCGTGGCCTACTGGGTCTAGCCAGGGCCGGGTTGCCTCGATCCGCGGGCGGGTATCCGCCAGCACGATCAAAGGAGGCGCTGCCATGAGTGCGATCAACCGGTTGAGAAACAAGGTTCAGCGTGTCAGAGGTAGAGCGAAGGAAACCGTCGGCCGCGCGACAAGTGACCGAAAGCTCCAGAGTCGCGGCGTGGGTGACCGTTCAAGGCCGACGTGAAAGACGTCGGCGAACAGGTCAAGGAATCGTTCGGCGGACGGTGGGGGCGCGGCGGACGTCGAATCTGACGGCACCGCCCCTCGCCGAGTCCGCGAAACACAAGCCAGGGCTGTCATTCCGGCCGGAGCACGACCCTGACTGCTGTCTCACGGCGATCAACCGCCCGTAGACTTTCCGCCGATGGCTGAGATCGCGGCGAGCACCCAGTTGCCGCTGAAAACACAGGCGTGGCGATTCATCGTCACCGGCGGGCTGTCGGCGGTCGTCGACTTCGGGTTGTACGTCCTGCTGCTGCACCTGGGTCTGCAGGTCAATGTGGCCAAATCGCTGAGCTTCATCGCCGGCACCACGACGGCCTACCTGATCAACCGCCGCTGGACGTTTCAGGCGCCGCCCAGCCGCGCCCGGTTCATCGCGGTCTGCGTGCTCTACGCGCTCACGTACTGCGTGCAGGTCGGCATCAACTACGTCTTCTACCTGCAGTTTGCTCACTAGTCGTGGCGGGTGCCGGCCGCGTTCGTGATTGCACAGGGCACCGCGACCGTGATCAACTTCGTCGTGCAGCGGTCCGTGATCTTCCGGCTGCGCTAACCAGGCACCGTTGGCAGGTACCCTTTTTGACGATGTTGAGCAGCGACATTCCGACCACCAGAACCAGGCTGACAGGCTTTGGCCGAACCGCGCCGTCGGTCGCCGAGGTGCTGTCGACCCGGGACGCCGAGCTGATAGCCAAGGCGGTCGGCCAGGTCGCCGACGCCGGAGGCCGGGGCGTGATCGCTCGCGGGCTGGGCCGTTCCTACGGCGACAACGCCCAGAACGGCGGCGGCCTGGTGATCGACATGACGCCGCTGAACAAGATCCACTCGATCGAATCCGAGACCCGGCTGGCCGACGTGGACGCCGGCGTCAGCCTCGACCAGTTGATGAAGGCGGCACTACCGTTCGGGCTGTGGGTACCGGTGCTGCCGGGCACCAGACAGGTCACCGTCGGCGGCGCGATCGCCTGCGACATCCACGGCAAGAACCACCACAGCGCGGGCAGCTTCGGCAACCACGTGGTGTCGATGGAGTTGCTGACGGCCGACGGGCAGATCCGCCACTTGACCCCGGACGGCGAGGACGCCGAGTTGTTCTGGGCCACCGTCGGCGGCAACGGGCTGACCGGCATCGTGCTGCGGGCAGTCATCGAGATGACGCCGACCGAGACCGCGTACTTCATCGCCGACGGCATCGCGACACACAACTTGGACGAGACCGTCGCGGTCCACCTAGACGGAACCGAGGACAACTACACCTACTCCAGCGCGTGGTTCGATCTGATCAGCCCGCCGCCGAAACTCGGCCGCGCCGCGGTGAGCCGCGGCAGCCTGGCGAGGCTGGATCAACTGCCCGACAAGCTCGCCAAGAATCCGCTGCAATTCACCGCGCCTCAGTTGCCCGCGGTGCCGAACGTCTTCCCGGTCGGCGTGATGAACAAGCTTACGGGCAGTATGGTCGGCGAGGCGTTCTACCGGATGAGCGGTAACTACCAGAACAAGATCGTCAATCTGACGCAGTTCTATCACATGCTGGACCTGACAACCGGGTGGCAATACGCCTACGGCCCTGCGGGTTTCGCGCAGCACCAGTTCCTGGTGCCACCGGACGCGATGGACGAGTTCAAGCGCATCATCCGCTGGATCCAGACTCAGGGGCACTACTCGTTCCTCAACGTCTTCAAGCTCTTCGGTCCGGGCAACCGCGCGCCGCTGAGCTTTCCGATGGCCGGCTGGAACGTCGCGATGGACTTCCCGAACAAGGCCGGCGTCAACGAATTTCTCAACGAGCTCGACGCCCGCATCATGGAATTCGGCGGCCGGGTCTACACAGCCAAGGACTCACGGGTCAGTGCCGACAACTTCCACGCCATGTATCCCCGCATCGACGAATGGATTGCGGTGCGCCGCAAGGTCGATCCAACCGGGGTTTTCGTCTCGGACATGGCCCGACGTTTGGAGCTGCTGTAAATGGTGCTTGACGCCGTGGGAAACCCCCAGGCCATCCTGCTGCTCGGCGGCACGTCCGAGATCGGCCTGGCGATCTGCGAGCGCTACCTGCGCAACGCACACGCCCGCATCGTGCTGGCCGACCTGCCCAACCATCCGGCCAAGGACAAGGCGGTCGCGCAGATGAAGGCGGCGGGCGCCAAGTCGGTCGAGTGGATCGACTTCGACGGCGTCGACACCGCGAGCCACCCGGCCATGGTCGATGCGGCATTCGCCAATGGTGACATCGACGTGGCGATCGTCGCGTTCGGGTTGCTCGGCAATGCCGAGGAGCTATGGCAGGACCAGCGCAAGGCGGTGCAAATCGCCCAAATCAACTACACCGCAGCGGTTTCGGTCGGCGTGCTGCTGGGCGAGAAGATGCGCGCCCAGGGCTTCGGCCGCATCATCGCGATGAGCTCGGTGGCCGGCGAGCGGGTGCGCCGGTCCAACTTCGTCTACGGCTCCACCAAGGCCGGCCTCGACGGCTTCTACCTCGGCCTCGGAGAGGCGTTGCGCGAGTACGGAGTTCGCGTACTCGTCATCCGGCCGGGCCAGGTCCGCACCACGACCACACTCGAGCACTGGAAGTCGACCGGCGCCAAGGAGGCGCCGTTCACCGTCGACAAGGAATTCGTCGCGGAGCTCGCGGTGACCTCGGCCGCCAAGGGCAAGGAACTCGTCTGGGCCCCGGGCCCGGTGCGGTACCTGATGACCGTGCTGCGGCACATTCCGCGGCCGATCTTCCGCAAGTTGCCCCTCTAGATGCGCAACGCGCTGGCCACCCTCGGCCACATGGTGACCGCGGTCGCGGTCGCGGCGGCGGTCTCGGTGGTCTCGCTGACCGCGATCGCCCGGGTGCAGTGGCCGGCTTTCCCGTCGTCGAACCAACTGCATGCGCTCACCACCGTCGGCCAGGTCGGCTGCATCGTCGGATTGCTGTGTACCGGTTGGCTATGGCGCCGCGGCACACATCGTTGGCTGGCTCAGCCGCTGGCGCTGGTGTTCATCTCCGCGTTCTCGGTGGTGACGCTGGGCATGCCGTTGGGCGCCACTAAGCTGTACCTGTTCGGAATCTCCGTCGACCAGCAGTTCCGCACCGAATACCTGACCCGGCTCACCGACAGCCCAACGTTGCACGACATGACGTACACAGGCCTGCCGCCGTTCTACCCGCCCGGCTGGTTCTGGGTCGGCGGCCGCGTCGCCGCGCTGGCCGGCTCGTCCGGCTGGGAGACGTTCAAACCCTGGGCGATCACGTCGATCACCATCGCGATCGCGGTCGCATTGGTGTTGTGGTCGCGGCTGATCCGCTTCGAGTACGCGCTGATCGTCACGACCGCGACCGCTGCGATGACGCTGGCCTACGCCTCACCGGAGCCCTACTCGGCGATGATCACCGTGCTGCTCCCGCCGGTGCTGATCCTGGCGTGGTCGGGTCTGCGCGGCGGCGCGCGCTCGGGTGGTTGGGCCGCGGTGATCGGCGTCGGGCTGTTCCTCGGTGCCGCCGCGACCTGCTACACATTGCTGCCGGCCTACTGCGCATTCACCGTGCTGCTGATGGCGTGTGGGTTGGCCGCGGCCCGACGCCGCGACGGGCTCAAAGCCGCGATGGATCCACTGATCCGGCTGGTCGTCATCGGCGCCCTCGCGGCGGCGGGAGCGTCGGTCACCTGGTTGCCGTTCCTGCTGCGCGCCGCCCACGACCCGGTCAGCAACAGCGGCAGCGCCTTTCACTACCTCCCGGCCGACGGCGCCGCGCTGACCTTCCCGATGCTGACGTTCACGCTCGTGGGCGCGCTGTGTCTGCTCGGGACGCTGTGGCTGGTGGTGCGGGCCCACGACTCGGTGCGGGCCGCCGGGCTGACCATCGGCGTGCTGGCCATCTATCTGTGGTCGCTGCTGTCGATGCTGGCCACCCTGGCCCGCACCACGCTGTTGTCGTTCCGGTTGCAGCCGACCCTGACGGTGTTGCTCACCACGGCGGGCGTCTTCGGCTTCGTGGAATTGACGGCTGAGCTCACCGCTCGCGGGCGGGACCGCGCCTGGGGCCGCGCCGTGGCACCGGTCGCGGCGGCGATCGGTCTGGCCGCCGCGATCGCGTTCAGCCAGGACATCCCCGACGTGCTTCGGCCGGACTTGACCATCGCCTACACCGACACCGACGGCCACGGCCAGCGCGGTGACCGTCGACCGCCCAGCTCGGAAAAGTTCTACGCGCAGATCGACAGCGCGATCACGCAGGCGACCGGCAGGCCGCGCGACCAGACGGTGGTGTTGACCGCCGACTACAGCTTCCTGTCCTACTACCCGTATTACGGCTTCCAGGGTCTGACGTCGCATTACGCCAATCCGCTGGCGCAGTTCGACAAGCGGGCGGCCGCGATCAACGAGTGGGGCAAGCTCAAAACCGCCGACCCGTTCGTTCACGCCCTGGACACACTGCCGTGGGCGCCGCCGACCGTGTTCCTGATGCGGCACGGCGGAGCGGCCGGCGCGTCCAGCACCTACACCCTGCGGCTGGCCGAGGACGTCTACCCCAACCAGCCCAACGTGCGGCGCTACACGGTCGAGCTCAATGCCGCGATCTTCGACGATCCGCGGTTCACCGTGACCACGATCGGCCCCTTCGTGCTGGCCATTCGCAAATCCTGATGGCTACCGAAGCGAGCGATGCCGGGCAATTAGCATCTACGTCCGTGAGCCGCGCCAGCGACGATAAACCGAGCAGTGCGATCCCGGATAAGCAGGAGGAGCGGCGCTCGACGGATTCAGCGGCGGACAAGAGTTATCGGAGCGCCCGACTCGTCGCCGTCGTCGCCGGTCTGCTGGGCACCCTGCTGGCCATCGCGACGCCTCTGCTGCCGGTCAAACAGACCACCGCCCAACTCAACTGGCCGCAGAACGGCAGGCTCGGCAGCGTCGAGGCGCCGCTGATCGGCTACGTCGCCACCGACCTGCGCATCAGCATCCCGTGCCGGGCCGCCGCGGGCCTCGGGGGCCCCGCCAAGACCGTGCTGCTGTCGACCGTGCCCAAGCAGGCACCCAAGGCGGTCGACCGCGGTCTGCTGATCGAGCGGGCCAACGACGACCTGGTGCTGGTCGTGCGCAACGTGCCGCTGGTCGTCGCGCCGCTGAGCCAGGTGTTGAGCGCCGACTGCCAGCAGCTGGTGTTCACCGCGCACGCCGACCGGGTAGTCGGCGAGTTCGTCGGCCTGAAGCAGGGACCCAACGCCGAGCACCCCGGCTCGGCGCTGCGCGGTGAGCGCAGCGGTTACGACTTCCGGCCGCAGATCGTCGGCGTCTTCACCGACCTGCGCGGGGCGGCGCCGCCAGGCCTGACGTTCTCGGCCACCATCGACACCCGCTACAGCAGTTCGCCGACACCGCTGAAGATGGCGGCGATGGTGCTCGGCGTTGCGCTGACCCTCGCTCGCGCTCATCGCGCTGCACATCCTCGACACCTCCGACGGCATCCGGCACCGCCGCTTCCTGCCGCCGCGCTGGTGGTCGCTGAGCGGGCTGGACGGCCTGGTCACGCTGGCGCTGGTGTGGTGGCATTTCGTCGGCGCGAATACCGCCGACGACGGCTACATCCTGACCATGGCCCGGGTCTCCGAGCACGCCGGCTACATGGCCAACTACTACCGCTGGCTGGGCACTCCGGAGGCTCCTTTCGGCTGGTACTACGACCTGCTGGCGCTGTGGGCCCATGTCACAACCGCAAGCATCTGGATGCGGCTGCCGACGCTGCTGATGGCGCTGGCCTGCTGGTGGGTGATCAGCCGGGAAGTCATCCCACGGCTGGGCCATTCGGTCAAAACCAGCCGGGCGGCGGCCTGGACGGCGGCGGGCACTTTCCTGGCGGTGTGGCTGCCGCTGGACAACGGTCTGCGCCCCGAGCCGATCATCGCGGTGGGCATCCTGCTGACCTGGTGCTCGGTCGAACGTGCGGTGGCCACCAGTCGCCTGCTGCCGGTGGCGGTGGCCTGCATCATCGGCGCGCTGACGCTGTTCTCCGGCCCGACGGGCATCGCCTCGATCGGCGCGCTGCTGGTGGCGATCGGCCCGCTGCGCACCATCATTCACCGCCGCTCGCGACGGTTCGGCGTCCTGCCGCTGCTGGCGCCGATCGTCGCCGCGGTCACCGTCAACGCCATCCTGATTTTCCGCGACCAGACGCTGGCCGGCGAGTTGGAGGCGACCGCGCTCAAGCGCGCCCTGGGTCCCAGCCTCAGCTGGTTCGACGAGCACATCCGCTACGAGCGACTGTTCATGGCCAGCCCGGACGGGTCGGTCGCGCGCCGCTTCGCGCTGCTGGCGTTGCTGGTCGCACTCGCCGTGTCGATCGCAATGACGTTGCGCAAGGGCCGAATTCCGGGCACCGCGGCGGGGCCGAGCCGCCGCATCATCGGCATCACGGTGATCTCGTTCATCGCGATGATGTTCACGCCCACCAAGTGGACGCATCACTTCGGTGTGTTCGCCGGGCTGGCCGGTTCGCTGGGCGCGCTGGCCGCGGTGGCGGTGACCGCGACGGCGATGCGCTCACGACGCAACCGGACGTTGTTCGCCACGGTGGTGTTGTTCATCGTCGCGCTGTCGTTCGCCAGCGTCAACGGCTGGTGGTATGTCTCGAATTTCGGCGTGCCATGGTCAAATGCTTTCCCGCAGTGGCACTTTGGCTTCACCACCGGATTCTTGGGGCTGACCCTCCTGGTGGCGCTGTTGGCCGCCTGGCTCCATTTCGTCAAGGGCGACACCGACGCCGTGCCGCCCGCCGAGTCGCGGCTGAGCCCAATCATCCGCTCCCCGTTGGGTGTTGCCGCGTGGGCAATCGTGTTCTTTCAGGTCCTGTCGCTGACGCTGGGCATGACCGACCAGTACCCGGCATGGTCGGTCGGCCGGTCCAACCTGCAGGCGCTGCTTGGTAAGACCTGCGGTCTGGCCACCGACGTCCTCGTCGAGCAGGACCCGAACTCCGCCATGCTCAAGCCGGTCTCCGCGGACGAGAAAGACGCCTTGGCAGACGGTTACGCCGAGGGTTTCGACGCCAATGGCATCCCGTCCTCGGTATCCGCGGACCCGGTGATGGAGCGCCCAGGGGATCGCAGCTTCGTCAGCGACGACGGCGACACCGTCGGCGGCCAAGCCGGCAACGAGGGCGGCACCACGGCCGCGGCCGGTGTCAACGGCTCACGCGCGCGGCTACCCTACGGCCTGGACCCGGCCCACACCCCGGTGCTGGGCAGCTGGCGATCCGGCGTCCAGATGCCCGCGCGGCTGCGGTCGGCCTGGTACAAGCTGCCGCCGCGCAGTGCATCCGGCCCGCTGTTGGTGGTGTCGGCCGCGGGCCGGTTCAACTACGGCGAAGTCCGCATCCAGTGGGCCAACGACCAGCAGGCCGCCGACAACAAGCCCGGCGGCTCCACCGGTCTCGCCGACGTCGGCGCGGCGCCGGCCTGGCGCAACCTGCGGGCGCCGCTGTCCGACCTGCCGGCGGACGCCACCCAGGTGCGCGTCGTCGTCAGCGACGAGGACCTCGCGCCAATGCACTGGATCGCCGTCACCCCGCCGCGGATCCCGCGGCTGCGCACCCTGCAGGACGTGGTCGGCTCGTCGGACCCAGTGCTGCTGGATTGGCTTGTCGGCCTGGCGTTCCCGTGCCAGCGGCCGTTCGGCCACCAGAACGGCGTCGACGAGGTACCGAAGTGGCGCATCCTGCCGGACCGCTTCGGCGCTGAGGCGAACTCTCCGGTGATGGACAAGAACGGCGGCGGCCCGCTCGGCGTGACGGAGTTGCTGGCGCGCGCCGCGACGGTGTCGACGTACCTGAAGGACGACTGGTCTCGCGACTGGGGTGCACTGCAACAGCTCACGCCGTACTACCCGGACGCCGGGCCCGCGGAACTCGACCTCGGTTCGGCGACCCGCAGCGGCCTGTGGAGCCCGGCGCCGCTCAGGCAATAGAGCTATCGGGCAGTGGAGCGGCTTAGTACGCGACCTGTTGGCGGCCCGCGCGCATAGCGGTGCCGCAGGCCGTCAGAGCGAGGATCGCGAACACGGCGAAGGCCCAGCGGGCCGCTGAAGCCCCACCGCCGTCGACGAGGTTCACGACGACACCGGCCAAGCCGGCGCCGAATGCGCCGAAGATCAGCTGCACCGAGTTGATCGCGGTGGCGGCGGCACCGCCCTCGGCGGGATCGTCGACGTCACTCATCGCCCAGGCGGATAGGTGTGGCCACGCGGCGCCGATACCGACCCCGACGGCCAGCAGCGCGAACGCGCACAGAACGACGACGCCCGCGTTCGCATCCTGCACATGGGTGACACCGGCCACCGCCAGGCCGCCGCCCATCACGAACGGCGCAGCGATCACGACCGTGACGATTGTGCGGGTCCTGTTCAGCGAACCGCTGACCAGCCCGCTGATCGTCCAGCCCAGCGACAGGGCCGCCCCCAGCAGCCCGGCCAGAATCGGTCCGAGGTGTGCCAGCCGCTGACCGAACAGCGGCACGTAGAGGTCGACCTTGGTGGCGGCGACCAGCAGACCCAGCGTCAGGTAGACCCACTTCAGCGGGCCGAACCCGTAGACACTGGCCGGCAGCACCGCGGTGGCCATCCGGCGGTCGACCACCAGGAACGCCCCGAGCAGCAGCGCGCCGAAGACCAGCAGCCCCGCGGTGGCCAGGGCGTTGTGCGGCACCGAGGCGACGCTGACCGTCAACGCGGCCGCGCCCAGCAGGACGACGGACGGGACCGGGATGCGGGCCGAGTCGCGATTGGGCTGCTCGGAGCCGTCCATGGTCAGCAGAAGGGGCGCCAAGAAGGCCATCGCGACGCTGAGCATGGCCAGCAGGCCGAAGGCCCAACGCCACGCGCCGAACTGAGCGAACAGTCCGCCCAGCGCCGGTCCGAGCAGGGCGCCGATGCCCCACGTCGAGGCCGCCAGGGCGCTACCCCGGCTCCACAGTCTTCGCGGCAGCACCGCGTTGATCACCGCGAGGCTCAAGCCGCACAGCAGACCGCCCGCGAGTCCCTGGAAGAACCGGCCGACCAGCAGGACCTCCATGGTCGGGGCGGCCGCGCAGACGAAGCTGCCGGCGGCCAGCACCACGAAGCCCGCCAAGAAGGAGATGCAGGCACCGATGCGGTGCAGCAGCGCGTTGACAGCTGCTGCGGCGACCACCGACCCGACGAGGTACAGCGTCGTCACCCACACATACATACGCTCGCCGCCGATGTCGTTGATCGTGCTCGGCAGCATGCTGATCGTCAGGAACTCGTTGGTGGAATACAGCACCACGCCCCCGGCGACCACAGCGGTCGTTCGCGAATAGGGGGAACTCCACAACTCACGCCAATGGCCGGTGGTGGATTGTTGCTGTTGCGTCAAATTCACCACCGCTGACTTACTAAACCATGATTCCTACGGGGAGTCGAACGCGCGGTGAACGCGCGTAAGCCCTCGTCGCGGGGGGTAAGGCGGGATCGACGACGCATTGACCTGCGCGGTCGTCGACCGACTTTCTTTGAATTCGGTTTGGATCGCGGCCGGACTTATTTCCGTTATCCGGCTACCTCCCCGGCTACGCCAGGCTGGTCGCCTACCATCGTCCCTCGTGCCCTACGACGACAGTCAGCGATCCTCGTACCGGCTCGCCCGACTAGTCGCGATCATCGCCGGGATCGTCGGCGCGCTGCTCTGCGCGGTGGTCCCGCTGCTTCCGGTCAAGCAGACGACGGCGACCGTGGTGTGGCCGCAGGGCCTCAAGGACGGCCACGTCACCGACATCACCGCGCCACTGGTGTCCGGGGCGCCACGCGCGCTGGACATCTCCATTCCGTGCTCCGCGATCGCCACGCTGCCGGCCGATGGCGGCCTGGTGGTCTCAACGCTGCCGGTGGCCGGTTTCGAGACCGGAAAAAACGGCCTGTTCGTCCGAGCCAACAAGGAGATCGTCACCGTCGCGTTCCGCGACTCGGTCGCGGCGAGCGCGCCCCGGTCGGCGATCGCCGCCGGGGACTGCAGCACCCTGCACATCTGGGCGGACGCGGTCGGGGCCCACGCCGATTTCGTCGGGATCCCCGGCGCCACCGGCACGCTGGCCCCCGAGAAGAAGCCTGCGGTCGGCGGGATCTTCACCGACCTGACGGTGCCCGCGCAGCCCGGCTTAGCGGCACATATCGACGTCGACACCCGGTTCATCGTGGCCCCCACCCCACTGAAGACGGCCGTGATGGCGTTGGGTGCGCTGTCGGTGCTGGTGTCGATCGTCGCGCTGGGCGTCCTCGATCGGCGGTCTGGACGACGGACACCGCGCCACCTCAAGGCGTGGTTCGGCGCCGGCATCGCCACCTGGCTCGCCGACGCCGGCGTGATCGGCACGCTGCTGGTATGGCACGTGATCGGCGCAACCTCTTCGGACGACGGCTACAACCTGACCATGGCCCGGGTCTCCGGGCAGGCCGGCTACGTGGCCAACTACTACCGCTACTTCGGCGCCGCCGAGGCGCCCTTCGACTGGTACCAGTCGGTGCTCGCGCAGTTCGCGTCGGTGAGCACGGCGGGCGTCTGGATGCGACTTCCCGCGACGCTCGCCGGGATCGGCACCTGGCTGATCATCAGCCGCTACATGCTGCGCCGGCTCGGCCCGGGCCGAGGCAGCCTCGGCAGCAACCGGATTGCGGTGTGGACAGCGGGTGCGGTGTTCCTCGCGGCGTGGCTACCGTTCAACAACGGCCTGCGGCCCGAGCCGCTGATCGCGCTGGGCGTGGTCGCCACCTGGGTGCTGGCCGAGACCGCGATCGCAACCCGCCGCCTGGTGCCGGCCGCCATGGCGATCATCGTGGCGATGTTGTCTGCGACGCTGGCGCCGCAGGGCCTGATCGCCGTCGCGGCATTGTTGGCCGCCTCCCGGCCGATCGCACGAATCATCCTGCGGCGTAGGGCAACTGACGGACTGCTCGCGCCGTTGGCGGTGCTGGCCGCCGCGCTGTCGCTGATCATCGTCGTGGTGTTCCGGTCCCAGACGCTGGCAGGGGTCGCCGAGGCGGCGCGGATCAAGTACAAGGTCGGCCCGACCGTCGCCTGGTACCAGGAATTTCTGCGCTACTACTTCCTCACGGTGGAGAGCAACGCCGAAGGCTCGATGACGCGGCGCTTCGCGGTACTGATCATGATGCTCTGCCTGTTCGGGCTGCTGGTCATCCTGTTGCGCCGTGGCAAGGTGCCCGGCGTGGCCGTCGGACCGGCCTGGCGGCTGATCGGCGCATGCGCGATGGGTCTGCTGCTGCTACACGTCACGCCGACGAAGTGGGCTATCCAATTCGGCGCGTTCGCCGGGCTGGCCGGCGCTCTCGGCGCCGTCACGGCGTTCGCATTGGCTCGGATCGGCCTGCACAACCGGCGGAACCTGACGCTGTACGTGACCGCGCTGCTGTTCATGCTGGCGTGGGCGACGTCGGGCATCAACGGATGGTTCTACGTCAACAACTACGGCGTCCCGTGGTACGACATCCAGCCGGTGATCGCGAGCCACCCGGTGACGTCGATGTTCCTGGCCCTGTCTATCGCGACCGGCCTGCTCGCTGCCTGGCAGCACTTCCGGATGGACTACGCGGGCCACACCGAGGTCGCCGACACCCGGCGCAACCGCGTGCTCGCATCGACGCCGTTGTTGGTCGTTGCGGTGATCATGGTCTTCGGCGAGGTCGCCTCGCTGGGCAAGGGCGCCGTGTTGCGCTACCCGATGTACACCACCGGCAAGGCCAACTTCTCCGCGCTGACGTCCGGACTCTCGTCGACGAGCTGCGCGATGGCCGACGATGTGCTGGCCGAGCCGGACCCGAACGAGGGTGTGCTCCAACCGATCCCGGGCCAGAAGTTCGGCCCCGGCGGACCGCTGGGCGGCGACAACCCGGTCGGCTTCACGCCGCAGGGCGTCGGCGACAACCTGCAGTCCGACCCGGTGGTGACCAAGCCCGGCGTCGTCAACTCCGACGCCTCGCCGAACAAGCCGAACGCCTCGATCACCGACTCGGCCGGCACCGCCGGCGGCAAGGGCCCCAAAGGCGTCAACGGCTCACAGGCCGCGCTGCCGTTCGGCCTCGACCCGGCCCGCACCCCGGTGATGGGCAGTTACGGCGAGAATTCCGGCGCCGCGACCGCCACCTCGGCGTGGTACCAGATGCCGCCCCGCACACCGGACCGGCCGCTGGTGGTCGTCGCCGCCTCCGGCGCCATCTGGTCGTACAAAGAAGACGGCGATTTCTCCTACGGGCAGTCGCTCCGATTGCAGTGGGGCGCAGCCAGACTCGACGGTAGCGTGCAGCCGCTCGGGTTGATGTTCCCGATCGACATCGGCCCGCAGCCGGCCTGGCGCAATCTGCGCTTTCCGATGAGCTGGGCGCCGCCCCAGGCCAACGTCGTGCGGATCGTCGCCTACGACCCGAACCTCAGCGAGGACCAGTGGTTCGCGTTCACGCCGCCGCGGGTGCCGGTGATGAAGACCCTGCAGCAACTGGTCGGCCCGCGTAAGCCGGTGCTGATGGACATTGCCACCGCCGCGAATTTCCCGTGCCAGCGCCCGTTTTCGGAACACCTCGGGATCGCCGAGTTGCCCGACTACCGCATCCAGCCGGACCACAAGCAGACATCGGCGTCGTCGAACCTCTGGCAGGCGTCCAAGTCCGGCGGGCCGTTCCTGTTCACCCAGGCGCTGATGTGGACGTCGACGGTGCCGACGTACTTGAACGGCGACTGGTACCGCGACTGGGGTCAGGTGGAGCAGTACCATCGCTGGCTCCCGGATGATGTTGCCCCGCTGGCCGCCATCGACCAGGGCGTCAGCACCGTGTACGGCTGGAGCCGACAAGGACCGATTCGAGCACTGCCGTGACCGCACAGACAGACACCATGCTGACCAATAACGGGAAGACGACCCGCTGGGTTGCCACCATCGCCGGGATGATCGGCTTTCTGCTGTCGGTGGCCACCCCGCTGTTACCGGTCGTTCAGACCACCGCCGACCTGAACTGGCCGCAGAACGGCCAGTTGAAAAGCGTTACCGCGCCACTGATTTCGCTGACGCCCGTCGACTTCCACGCCACCGCGCCCTGCCAGATCGTTCGTGGCCTGCCGGCCGACGGCGGGGTCGTACTGGGCACCGCGCCGCGAAAAGGCAAGGACGCCAACCTCCAAGCGCTGTTCATCGTCGTCAACAAGCAACGGGTCGACGTCACCGACCGCAACGTGGTGATCGTGTCTGTGCCGCGCGACCAAGTGGAGTCACCGCAGTGCCAGCACATCGACGTCACCTCGACGTCGGCCGGCACGTACGCCACCTTTGTCGGGCTGAAAGACCCGGGTGGCAAGGAGTTGCGCAGCGGCTACCCCGACCCCAACCTGCGCCCCCAGATCGTCGGGGTGTTCACCGATTTGGTTGGGCCGGCCCCGCCGGGGCTGAAGATGTCGGCCACCATCGACACCCGATTCTCCACCACCCCAACCACGTTGAAGCTCGTGGCGATGATCGGGGCGATCCTGGCGACGATCGTCGCGCTGATTGCACTGTGGCGCCTTGACCAGCTGGACGGTCACCGGATGCGCCGCTGGATACCGGCGAGTTGGCGGACCTTTACCCTCGCCGACGCCACGATCATCTTCGGGTTCGTGCTGTGGTGGGTGATCGGGGCGAACTCTTCGGACGACGGCTACATCCTGGGCATGGCCCGGGTCGCCGACCGGGCCGGCTACATGTCGAACTACTTCCGCTGGTTCGGCAGCCCCGAGGACCCGTTCGGCTGGTACTACAACTTGCTGGCCTACATGACCCATGTGAGCGACTCGAGCTTGTGGATTCGGTCGCCCGACTTGGTCGCCGGACTGGTCTGCTGGCTGTTGCTGTCGCGGGAGGTGCTGCCCCGGTTGGGGCCGGCGGTCACTCGCAGCAAGGCCGCCAACTGGGCGGCCGGCCTGGTGCTGCTGACCGCATGGATGCCCTTTGACAACGGCCTGCGGCCCGAGCCGATCATCGCCGTCGGTTCGCTGATCACCTATGTGCTGATCGAGCGGTCGATGCGGTACAGCCGAATGACGCCCGCCGCGCTGGCGGTGGTGACCGCGGCCTTCACGCTGGGCGTGCAGCCGACGGGGCTGATCGCGGTAGCCGCGTTGGTGGCCGGTGGTCGTCCGATCCTGCGAATTCTGGTCCGCCGCCATCGACTGGTGGGCACCTGGCCGTTGGTGGCGCCGATGCTGGCCGCCGGCACGGTGATCCTGACCGTGGTGTTCGCCGACCAGACGCTCTCAACGGTCTTGGAAGCCACCAGGATTCGGACCGCGATCGGGCCAAGCCAGGCCTGGTACACCGAGAACCTGCGCTACTACTACCTGATCCTGCCGACCGTCGACGGTTCGCTGTCGCGCCGGTTCGGCTTCTTGATCACCGCGCTGTGTTTGTTCACCGCGGTATTCATCCTGTTGCGGCGAAAGCGGGTGAGCGGCGTAGCGCGCGGGCCGGCGTGGCGGCTGATGGGCGTCATCTTCGGCACCATGTTCTTTTTGATGTTCACCCCCACCAAGTGGGTGCACCACTTCGGGTTGTTCGCCGCGGTGGGTGCGGCGATGGCCGCGCTGACCACGACGCTGGTGTCGCCGGCGGTGCTGCGCTGGTCGCGCAACCGGATGGCGTTCCTGGCGGCGCTGCTCTTCCTGCTGGCGCTGTGCTTCGCCACCACCAACGGCTGGTGGTACGTGTCGAGTTACGGGGTGCCGTTCAATGCGGCGATGCCGAAGATCGCCGGGATCAGTATCAGCACAATGTTTTTCGCGCTGTTCGTGATGATCGCGCTGTACGCCGCGTGGTTGCACTTCGCGCCCCGCGACCACGGGGAGGGCCGAATCGCCCGCGCGTTGACCGCCGCCCCCATCCCGCTTGCCGCCGGCTTCATGGCGCTGGTGTTCGTCGCCTCGATGGCGATCGGCATCGTCCGGCAGTACCCGACGTTCTCCAACGGCTCGTCCAACATCCGCGCCTTCGCCGGTGGCTGCGGACTGGCCGACGACGTCCTCGTCGAGCCAGACACCAACGCCGGCTTCATGATTCCGAGGCCCGGCGGCCCGGATTCTTCGGGCCCGCTGGGCCCCCTGGGGGGCGCCAACCCGGTCGGCTTCACGCCCAACGGCGTTCCGGACCACACCGTGGCCGAGGCGGTGGTGATGCACCCGAACCAGCCCGGCACCGATTACGACTGGGACGCGCCGGCCAAGCTGAAGACCCCCGGCGCCAACGGCTCGACCGTGCCGCTGCCGTATAGCCTTGACCCGCAACGGGTTCCGGTCTTGGGCAGCTACACCACCGACGCCCAACAGCAGAGCAAGCTGGCCTCGGCGTGGTATCAGCTGCCGCCCGCCGATCAAGGCCATCCGCTGGTGGTGGTGACCGCCGCGGGCAAGATCGCCGGCAACAGCGTGCTGCACCACCACACCGACGGCCAGACCGTCGTGCTGGAGTACGGCAAGCCCGGACCGAACGGCGATGTGGTCCCGGCCGGCCGGCTGGTGCCCGATGACCTCTACGGCGAACAGCCGAAGGCGTGGCGAAACCTGCGCTATCCCCGCTCCTCGATCCCCGCGGACGCCATCGCCGTGCGGGTGATCGCCGAAGATCTGTCACTGACACCGGAAGACTGGATCGCGGTGACGCCGCCGCGAGTGCCCGAACTGCGCTCCGTACAGGAGTATGTCGGCTCGACCCAACCGGTGTTGCTGGACTGGGCGGTCGGGTTGGCGTTCCCATGCCAGCAGCCGATGCTGCATTCCAACGGCGTCACCGACATCCCGAAGTTCCGCATCACGCCCGACTACACGGCGAAGAAGATGGACACCGACACCTGGGAGGACGGCGTGAACGGCGGACTGCTCGGCATCACCGACCTTTTGCTGCGCGCGCACGTGATGGCCACTTACCTGTCCCACGACTGGGCCCGCGACTGGGGCTCGCTGCGAAAATTCAACACGCTGGTCGACGCGCCACCGGCGCAGTTAAACCTCGGCACCGCAACGCATTTCGGCTGGTGGTCGCCGGGCAAGATCCGGATCAAGCCATAGCTTTTGTAAATTGAGAGTGAACCACCTCACACGCGGCCGAACGTTTTGCGACACGCCACAAGCCGTTAGAGGCCCACGGGTCGGGGTATCGGATGAGTATCCATCCCCAAGAAGTGAGGAGTCAGTATGAGCAGCAGCGGACCCGAAGCCGCCATCCGGGGCATCGTCGAAGACGTCGTAGGTAAGGCCAAAGAGATCCTCGGGATCGTGATCAACCACGAGGACCTGCGCAAGGAAGGCCGTGCCCAGCAGGACAAGGCCAACGCGCAGCGCGACGTGGCCAAGAAAGAGGCCGAGGCCGACGCCGCGCGTGCCGCGGAAAAGGCTGCCGAGGCTCGCGAGAAGTCCTCTCGCTAACGCGTGACGACACTGGGCGGTAGGGACGTTGGTCTCTGCCGCCCAGTTTTTCGTCACGCATCGGCTACGAACCGCAGAGATGATTCGGCGTCGGAGATCACGGGTAGGCGTGTCCGACGCACAGAAGGAGGCGATCATGCGCGCTGAGGAAGGCGACGAATCCGTTAAGGACTACGCAAACGAGGCGGCGGAGACCAAGAAGGAGCTCCGCGAGTCAACCGAGACCGGCGAGAAGGTGCAGAAGCACGAGAAGTGAGGCTCGCGTCACATCGAGGCGTCGGGTGTAAGCGATCTCTCGCTGTTCGGCGTGGTGTGCCCGCCACCCCGGCCGGGATACTAGACACATGTCTTTTAACACCCTGGCCCGCTGCGCGGCGCCCGTCGTCGTCGCACTGGCCGGTTCGGCCGTCCCAGGCTCAACCGCTCAGGTGTGGGCGGAAACCGGAACCGTGGTGCCGATGCGCAGCATTCTGCGCGCCTGCGACTTCGCCCCGATCCCTGACCGGGCGTCCCAGGACCGCGCCACGGCGTCAGCGGTGATTCACAACAACGGCGGATCGGTAAGCGCCGACGTCCGCTTCGCGGAACCCAGCGCGCCCGGCGCCCACTACGAGGTCGCGCTGATCCAGTCGCCGCGCGCCGCGAACTCGCCCTGCGATGGCCCCGGGCCCGGGGTGGCGGTCGGCTCGCTGAACACCGACGGGGCGGGGATTGCGAACACCACAGTCAGCGACAGCCTGCGTTCCGGTACCACCGGCGTGTGGGTGTTCATCCGGCAGGCGAGCCCCTACTCGCAGAGCCCGCAGGAGTTCTACACCTCGGACTTCATCTCCAAGGTCTGATAGCCCCGGTCTAAATCGGCGTTAGGCCGTGCTTGCGCTGCGTGCGCCAGTGAATCTGCTTGTCCCGCAACAGGTGCAGCGATTTGCGCAGCAGCAGCCTGGTCTCGTGCGGCTCGATGACGCCGTCGATGTAACCACGCTCGGCCGCGATCCACGGGATCGCCATGTTGAGGTTGTAGCCCTCGATGAAGTCCTTCTTGATCTGTTGCACCTCGGGCGCGGTCGGGTCGGGGAACCGCTTGACCAGCAACTGCGCTGCGCCGTCGGCTCCGATCACCGCGATGCGTGCGGTGGGCCAGGCGAAGTTCAGGTCGGCGGTGAGCTGCTTGGAACCCATGACCGCGTAGCCACCGCCGTAGGACTTGCGGACGATGATCGTCACCTTCGGCACGTCGGCTTCCACGATCGCGTTGAAGAATCGGCCGCCGCGCTTGATGATTCCGTTCTTCTCCTCGGCGACACCGGGCATGGAGCCCGGGGTGTCGACGACGAAAACCAGTGGCAGATTGTAACGAGTCGCAGAATCGAATGAAGCTCGCCGCCTTGTCCGAGGCTTCGTTGTCGATCGCGCCGGACATGTACATCGGCTGGTTGGCGATCACGCCGACCGGCCGTCCGTCGACGCGGGCGAACGCGGTGATGATCGCCGGCCCGCGCTGGTCGGCGATCTCGAAGACGTCGCCGTCGTCGAAGATGCGCAGCAGGATCTCGTGCATGTCGTAGGCGGTGTTGTCGGCGTCCGGCACGATCGCGTCGAGTTCCAGGTCGGTCGGGGTGATCTCCGGCTCGAGGCCCGGGGTTGACGATCGGCCCGTCGTCGAAAGTGTTGTCCGGCAGGAACGACAGGTAGTCGCGCACGTACTGGAACGCCGCGGCCTCGTCCTCGACGACCTTGTGGATGTTGCCGCGCTGGGCCTGCACGTCGGCGCCGCCCAGCTCGTCGAACGTCACGTCTTCACCGGTGACGTCCTTGATCACGTCGGGGCCGGTGACGAACATGTAGCCCTGGTCGCGGACCGCCACCAGCAGGTCGGTCTGAATCGGCGAATAAACCGCTCCCCCAGCGCATTTGCCCAAGATGATGGAGATCTCCGGCACCAGGCCGCGCAGCATCTCGTGCCGGCGGCCCAGCTCGGCGTACCACGCCAGCGAGGTGACCGCGTCCTGGATTCGGGCGCCGGCGGAGTCGTTGATGCCGATGATCGGGCAACCGACCATGGCCACCCACTCCATCAGCTTGGCCACCTTGCGGCCGAACATCTCGCCGACCGACCCCTGGAACACCGTCTGGTCGTGGCTGAACACCGCGACCGGGCGGCCGTTGATCCGGCCGTGGCCGGTGACCACGCCGTCGCCGTAGAGCGCGTTCGGGTCACCCGGCGTGCGCGCCAGCGCGCCGATCTCCAGGAAGCTGCCCGGGTCGAGCAGAGCGTGGATGCGGGCGCGGGCGCTCGGGATGCCCTTCTTGTCGCGCCGCGCGATTGCCTTCGGATCACCGGGCTCCTTCGCCAGCTCCAGCTTCTCGCGCAGTTCGGCCAGCAGCTCGGCGGTGGTCTTGGTGGTCACTTAGCCTTCCTTCTGCTCGGCGTGAATCTTGTTGAGCGCCTGGGTCATATGCGCACCGACCTTGGCGATGATCGGCTCGTCGATGGCCTGGATGTGCTCGCCACCGATCGGCACCACCTCCAGGTCGGCCACGTAACTCACCCCAGCCGCCGTCCGGCTTGCGGATCGCGTACGCGGGCTCGAACGTGATGGCGTCGTCGTGGTAGCGGTCGGCCATGTACAGCGTGACGTGCCCGTCGTAGGGCTGGTATCTCGGCGGTGTCGATCGCCCGCTGGTCCAGATACGACGTGCGCTGGTGCTCGATGATTCCGCCGGGGATCTGCACGCCGGCCTGCTGGACGGCCTCCAGCACGAACCTGACCTGTCCCTCGTCGTCGAGGGCCTCGAGCTCTCGTACGGGATCGGCGGGACCTCGACGTTGAAGGTCCGCTCGGCGAAGCGCGCGTAGCGGTCCCAGCGCTTGCGGGTTTCTTCCTTGGTCTGCAGGATCGGCTCGCCGGGCATCACGGCGTCGATCAGCCCGACGAACGGCACGTCGCAGCCCTGCTGCTTGAGCCCGATCGCGCAGGCGTAGGCCAGCGCGCCGCCCAGTGACCAGCCGGCCAGGATGAACGGCCCGTTGCCGCCGAGCTCACGCAGCTTCGGAACGTACTGCGCCGCACGCTCTTCGATGGTGCCCTCGACCCGCTCGAAGCCGTACATCGGCGTGTCCGGCGGCAGGCGGTTGAGCAGCGGCTCGTAGACCACCGTCGACCCACCCGCGGCGTGGAACACGAACACCGGCGGCTTGGTGGAGCCTTCGGGCCTGGCCCGGATGGTGCGCACGAAGCCGTCGATCTGGCCGGCCTCCAGGAATTCGCGCACCGTGGTGGCGAGTTCCTCGATGGTGGTCGCGGCCCTGACGTCGTCGACGGTGATGGTGCCCTCGGCGCGCTCGGAGAGCCGCTCGGCCATCTTGGCGGCCGCTGCCTCGTCCAGCTTCGGCAACGGGTTGAAGATGCCGCCCGGCGACTTGCCGGTGACGATCGCCCACGTTGCGAACGTGACGCGCTCGGCGGCATCCCGCGGCGGAATATCGGAATTCAGCGCCTCCGCAACGGCTTCTGGTTGAGCACCTTCGCGGCGCCGGCCAGGTTGGGCGCTGCCGTCGCGACCGGGCCGGAGGGATTGGTCGGCGGCGGCGGAATCGGCGGATTCGGCTGCGGCTCCGGGCATCGGCGCTGCTGAGTCTCGGGCTCGGCCTGCGTGTCCGGCGCCGGCGCGGTCAACGATGCCGGCGTCGCGCCGGACAGCAGCGCGGCCTGCTCGGCGGCGATCTCCTCGGCGGTCTGCGTCTTCTGACGCTCGTGCAGAGCTCTGCACCTCGTCGCGGTGCTCGATCGCGTACTCGATGAGCTTCTCGACGTTGTAGAGGTTGGCGTCGCGCACCGCTTGCAGCTGAATCGGCGGCATGTCGAAGTCGTACTCGACGCGGTTCTTGATCCGCACCGCCATCATCGAGTCCAGGCCGAGTTCGATCAGCGGGACCTCCCAGGGCAGGTCCTCGGGCTCGTAGCCCATCGCCATCGACACGATGGCGCGCCAGCCGATCGCGCACGGTTTCACCGGAATCCGGCGACCAACGGCCCAAGCCGCGCCAGATTGCCGGGCGGTCAGGCTGTCGGTCACGATGCGCCGCGTCGGGCTCCTCGGCGGCCGGCTCGGCGACCGGTGCCGCGGTAACGCGTCGCGACGGCGGTGCGGCCGACGGCGATCGCAGCGCCCGCGCCGACGGCCGTCGGCAACACCGAGGCCTGGCCGGCCCGCGACACCAGGGCGTCGTAGACCAGCGTGAAGGACTCCTCGATACGCGCGTGGACCTGCACCGAAGCGCCGCCGGGATGGCGGGTCAGCGTCGTCACCAGTCGGGCGTTGTCGGCCGGGACCGCGCGCTGCTCGGAAGCGGTCAACACCGCATCCGGAAGCACCTGTGTCGCAGCGGCTTTCACCAGCGCGGCCAGGTCGGTCTCGCCACGCGGCGCGTACTCCCACACATGCCGGCCGTCGGGCATCGCGACATGCGTGCCGGGCATCAGCACCGACCCGTCGCCGGAGAAGCGGGCGTCGAGCCAGTGCTCCTTGCGCTTGAACCGGGTCGGCGGGACGTTCGCAAAATCTTCTGGACCGGACGCGCGGCTGAACAGGGTGCGGATGTCGAGGTCGTGGCCGTAGACGAACAGCTGCGCCATCGCCGAGATCATCGACTCGACGTCGTCCTGCTTGCGGGCCAGCGTCGGGATCAGCTGCGCGTCAGGCAATCCCGCCGCCGCGGTGGTCAGGCCGATCTGCATCAGCGCGACCGGGTTCGGCGCGAGCTCGAGGAACGTGGTGTACCCGTTGTCGACGGCGTTGCGGACGCCGTGGGTGAAGTACACCGAGTGCCGCATGCCCTTGAGCCAGTAGGCGACGTCGTGGATCGGCTCGCCGCCCGGCCGGATGTAGCTGCCCTCGTGCACGGTCGAGAAGATCCCGACCTTCGGGCTGCGCGGCGAAATGCCTTGCAGCTCAGCGGAGAACTCACCCAGCAGCGGATCCATCTGCGAGGTGTGGCCGGCGCCCTTGGTCTGGAGTTTGCGGGCGAAGCGGCCCTCGGCCTCGGCCCGGGCGACGATCGCGTCGATCTGGTCGGGCGGACCGCCGATGACGGTCTGGCTGGGCGCGGCGTAGACGCACACCTCCAGGCCGGGGAAGTCGGAGAACACCGTCTTGAGCTCGTCGGCGGAGTACTCGACGAGCGCCATGAACCGGATGTACTCGCCGAACAGCATCGCCTCGCCCTCACCCATCAGGTGCGAGCGCGAGCAGATCACCCGGGTGGCGTCCGCCAGCGACAGGCCGCCGGCGAAGTAGGCCGACGCCGGCTCGCCGAGCGACTGGCCAATCACCGCAGCGGGTTTCGCGCCGTGGTGCTTGAGCACCTCGCCCAGCGCGATCTGGATCGCGAAGATGACGACGTTGCTGGTCTCGATGCCGTAGTCGACCGAGTCGTCGAGGATCAGCTCGAGCGATCGAGTAGCCCCGCTCGTCCTGGATCAGCGCGTCGACCTTCTCGATCCACTCGGCGAAGATCTCGTTGCGCAGGTAGAGGCTCTTGCCCATCTTGCGGTGCTGCGCACCGAAACCGGCCATCACCCACACCGGGCCGTTGGTGGACCGGGCCGTCGGCGCTGAACACATAGGCTTCTGCTTGCCCTCGGCGATCGCGCGCAGACCCTTGACCGCCTCTTCGTGGTCGTGGGCCAGCACCACCGCGCGGGAACGGCCGTGGTTGCGGCGCGACAGCGACCGGCCGATCGATTCCAGCGACGACGCCTGGCCCTCAGGCGATTCCATCCAGTCGGCGAGCTCGGCCGCGGCGGCCCGCTTGCGTGACGTCAGGAATGCCGACACCGCCAGCGGTACCACGGCACGGGGGTCTCCTCGGCGGCAAGCTCCTCGCAGCGCGATCTCCTTGAGACGCAGAGCTTCCTCGGTGATGCCGGGCAGCTCGTACTCGTCGTCGGCCGACTTCAGGTCGTCCTCGATGAACTCGCCGTACTCGTCGAACCGCATGCCGCCGACTAGTTCGACGTGCTCGTCGGAAGCCGTTGCCTCCGGCGCCTTTTCGGGTTCCGGTTCGGGCGCACGCTCGACCACATCGCGCGGCAGCACCTCGCGCACCACCACGTGCGCGTTGGCGCCACCGAAACCGAAGCTGGAGACACCGGCGACCGCGTAACCGCCGTAGCGCGGCCAGTCGCTCGACGGTGTCGTTGACTTTCAGGTGCGATCGCCTCGAAGTCGATGTAGGGGTTGGGCCCGGCGTAGTTGATCGACGGCGGCAGCTTGTCGTGCTGCAGCGCGAGCACCATCTTGGACAGGCTGGCCGCGCCGGCCGCCGACTCCATATGTCCCACATTGGATTTGATCGCACCCAGCAGCAGCGGCTTGTCGGCCGGACGGCCGCGGCCGACCACCCGGCCCAGCGCCTGGGCCTCGATCGGGTCACCCAGCACGGTGCCGGTGCCGTGTGCCTCGACGTAGTCGATGGTGCGCGGGTTGATGCCGGCGTCCTTGTAGGCCCGGCGCAGCACATCGGCCTGCGCGTCCGGGTTGGGGGCGATCAGGCCGTTGGACCGGCCGTCGTGGTTGACCGCACTGCCGGCGATGACGGCGAGGATCTCGTCGCCGTCGCGGCGGGCGTCGTCGACGCGCTTGAGCACCAGCATCGCCCCGCCCTCGGAGCGGGCGTAGCCGTCGGCGTCCGAGGAGAACGACTTGATCCGGCCGTCCGGCGCGAGCACCTCGCCGACCTCGTCGAAGCCGAGCGTGACCATGGGGGTGATCAGTGCGTTGACGCCACCGGCCATCGCCACGTCGACTCGCCGGCGCGCAGCGCCTGCACGCCTGATGGGTGGCGACCAGCGAGCTCGAGCAGGCGGTGTCGACCGCGACCGACGGGCCGTGGAAGTCGAAGAAGTAGGAAACCCGGTTGGCGACGATCGAACTCGATGTGCCGGTGATGGCGTACGGGTGGGCGACGGTCGGATCCGACATCGCCAGGAAGCTGTAGTCGTTCACCGACGTGCCAACGAAGACGCCGACCGATTCACCGCGCAGGCTGGACGCCGGAATGCGGGCGTGCTCGAGTGCCTCCCAGGTCAGCTCGAGGGTCATCCGCTGCTGCGGGTCGATGTTGTCGGCTTCGGTCTTGGACAGCGCGAAGAACTCGGAGTCGAAACCCTTGATGTCACTGAGATATCCGCCGCGGGTGCGCGCCTTCTTGATCGCCTCGGCCAGCCGCGGTTCGTCCATGAATTCCGACCAGCGACCCTCGGGCAGGTCGGTGATCGCGTCGCGGCCTTCCAGCAGCGCGGCCCAGGTCTCATCGGGGGTGTTCATGTCACCCGGCAGCCGGGTGGCCAGACCGACGACGGCGATGTCGACCCGCTCGACGGGTCCGGTTCGGCTCCAGTCGAATTCGTCGGTGTCGGCGGTGTCGAGTTCGGGGTCGCCCTCGACGATCCAGGTGGCCAGCGACTCGATGGTCGGGTGCTCGAACGCGGCCGCGATCGAGACGGTGACTCCGGTGGCGTCCTCGATGTCGGCCGCCATCGCCACCGCGTCGCGAGAGGACAACCCCAGCTCCACCATCGGCGTGGACTCGTCGACCGCGTCGGGCGACTGGCCGGTGGCCTTGGCGACCCAGTTGCGCAGCCACTGCCGCACCTCAGTGATGGACATCGTCGTGCGGGCCGGGGCGACGGCCTCCGCGTCTGTACTCCGCTCCTCCGCATCGCTGCGCTCTGCATCGTCGCCGGCGGAAGCGGTCTGGGAATCGAGATCAGTCATGTTCACGCTCAGTCGGTTTGGTCGGGGTAGGCGTTCGGACCGGTGGTGCCGCTACGCAGGCTGCCGTCGATGTAGGCGGCGCGGCAGGCGCGGCGGCCGATCTTGCCGCTGGAAGTCCTTGGCACCGAACCGGATTGCACCAGCAGCACGTCGCGCACGGTCACGCCGTGCCGGACCGCGATGGCCGCCCGGATGTCGTCGGCGATCGGCTGGTAGTCGAGCTTGTGCGCGCCCGGCGCACGCTCGGCGACGATCACCAACTGTTCGGAGGTGTCGTCTTTGTCGAATTTCAGCCCGGCATGCGGGTTTTCGAATACCGACGCCGGCAGCTGGTTGGTCGGCACCGAGAAGGCCGCGACGTAGCCGGTCCGCAGGGCGCGGCTGGCCTCCTGCGCGGAGTACTCCAAGTCCTGCGGGTAGTGGTTACGACCGTCGATGATCACCAGGTCCTTGACGCGGCCGGTGATGTAAAGGTTGCCCTTGTAATAGGTGCCGTAGTCGCCGGTCTGAACCCAGGTGCCGTCGTCGGCGGCGCCCTCGGCATGCGACTCGGCGATGCGCGACTTCAGGATGTTGCCGAACACCTCGGTCGACTCGGTCTCGCGACGCCAGTAGCCCTGACCCATGTTCGGCCCGTGCAACCAGATCTCGCCGATCTGCCCGTCGGGCAACTCGGTGGCCGTCTCGGCGTCCACGATCACGGCCCACTCGTCGACGCCGACCTTGCCGGCAGACACCTGGGTGACCGCGCTGGGCGCGTCAGGGTCCACCTCGACGAAGCTGTGTTTGTTCAGCGCGTCGCGGTCGACGTAGGTGACGGTCGGGCCCTCATCCATCGGCGTGATCGAGACGAACAGCGTCGCCTCGGCCAGGCCGTAGCAGGGCTTGATGACGTCGCTGCCCATGCCGTACGGCGCGAACGCGTCGGTGAACTTACGCATCGACGCCACCGAGATCGGCTCGCTGCCGTTCAGCAGGGCCTTGACGTTCGACAGGTCCAATGGCGGCTCGTCGTCACGCGGCAGACCGCGCAGCGCGGCGTGCTCGAACGCGAAGTTCGGCGCGAGTGAATAGGTCGGGCCGTCGTCGCCCGCGACCCCGGCGAGCGCGCGCAGCCAGCGGCTGGGTCGGCGCACGAACGCCGCCGGCGTCATGAACGTGTTGTGCTGGCCGAGCATCGGGCCCAGCATGATCGTGATCAGGCCCATGTCGTGGAAGAACGGCAGCCAGGTGACGCCGCGGTCGCCGTCTTGGCCTTCCAGCGCTTCGAGGACCTGGACGCAGTTGGTGGCCAGGTTCGCCTGGGTGACCTCGACGCCGGTCGGGGTCCGGGTGGAACCGGAGGTGTACTGCAGGTAGGCGATCGAGTTGGCGTCGACCTGGTCCGGGTCCCAGGTCGATTCGACCTCCTTGGGCACCGCGTCAACGGCGATCACGCGTGGCCGCTCCTTGGCGGGCCGGCTGCGGAAGAACTTGCGGACCCCTTCAGCGGAGTCGCTGGTGGTCAGGATCGCGGTGGGCTCGCAGTCGTCGAGGACGGCATGCAGCCGGCCGACGTGGCCGGGTTCCGAGGGGTCGAACAGCGGAACACCGATGCGGCCGGCGTAGAGGATGCCGAAGAAGCCGACGACGTAGTCCAGGTTCTGCGGGCAGAGGATCGCGATCCGGTCGCCCGGCTTGGTGACCTGCTGCAGGCGGGCGCCGACGGCGCGGTTGCGCGCGGCGAACTCCGACCAGGCGATGTCGCGGGTGACGCCGTCACGTTCGATCGAGTAATCCAGGAATCGGTAGGCGAGCTTCTCGCCGCGTACCTTCGCCCACTTCTCGACGTGACGGACCAGGTTGGCGTTGTCGGGGAACGTGATCCGTCCGTTCACCACGAATGGGTTGTGGTACGCCATTCCATTCTCTCCTTCACCACACTGCTCGGGCTAAGTTCGCATGAGCCCCGTCGACGAGGTCGTCGGACTCGGGTCGGCCTGCGAAAACACCGCGCTCTCGCCCGTGGAGGGTGTCGCGGACGGCAGGCCTTCGGTGAGGCTACCGAAGCACGCTGAGCGTTCCCCAAGGCGTGCACGCGCCTGGCCGACCATAGCTGCTCTTAAATTTCTCTTAATGTTAGTGGGCGGTTCGCCGCCGACCAAATCTGAAGGTACCGCTTAGCACAACTGTGACCTGTGACGCCGGGCCGAGTGGCGGGCCGCCCGATCACCCGTGTTTTGGATGGGGCGCGTTCTCGATCGTGGCGTGCGCCCAATTGAGCGTCCACTCCGTGGACGGCTGACCGTCCAGGCTCCAGAACTGGGTGGTGGCATACAGCGCGTGCACCGGCGCTCCGGCCCCGCCCGCCAGGATATCCAGCGTCCTGGGCAGATTCGCCAGGCTGAACGCCTCCGGCGGGGCGGCGCAGATCAGATCGCCGGCACCGCAGATCTCGTTGGTCTTGCCGTTGAGCGCGCCGAAGCCACCTGGCCGCGCGCCTGTCATCGTCAAACCGAGGGTGGACAGCACCGGGACCTCGTGCAGGATGATTTCGGCGCCCTCGCCCGGCGGATTGGGGCCGATTTCCTGGCCGACTCCTTGCTGGCGGCGGCCGTCGGCGATCAACGTCACACCGAGCACCAGGTCGTCGTCGACCGGCCCGCGCCCGTTTCCGACGTCGCTGGCGATGTCGCCGGCGATCACCGCGCCCTGCGAGAACCCGACCAGTACATAGCTGGTCAGCGGGCATTTCGCGGTCATGTCGCTCATCGCCTTGACCGCCGCGCGGGTGCCCTCGGCCCGGCTGTCGTTGTAGGAGATCTGCGGGTCGCCGCTCAGCGGGTTATGGAACTGGGCGGTGTAGGGGACGGTGAAGGTCTCGACCCGGCTGGTGTTGAACTGCTCGCGGATAGGGCGAGTGACGTTGAGCAACAACGCCTTCGGGAACTGGACCGGGTTGAGCGGGTCGTCCTGCAGCGACGACTCCCAGGTGCCGGGAATCGCGAGCAGCTGCACGTCGGGGCAGCTGGAGTCCTGCGACGCCGGCCGCGGCTTGTGCGGGTGCGACAGCGAACCGCTGCTGGTCGGCGGCACGATGCTGGGCGGCACCGCACTCGGCACGCCCTCGCGCTGCCGAAGCACCCCGACCACGGCCAGGATGATCAGCCCCACCACCAACGCCACGGCGGCGGCGGCGGTCAACGCCAGGATTCGACGACGGCGTTTCCGCCGTGAGTTCACAGCCATGATCTCCTGCTAGCAGAGTCGGTCGATTGCACAGCCGACAGACTCAGCGCCGTCGAGCTTCATTCACGGTACCGGGTCGCGGCGCCGTGACCCGCCGACGAGCTAGCGGATGGCGCCGACGATGTCGCCGGACATCGCACCGAGCTGGCCACTCCACGAGCCCCAGTCGTTGCTACCGCCGCCGGGGAAGTCGAAGTGGCCGTTGTGCCCGCCGACATTGCGGTACTCCTGGTAGAAGAAGCGGGCTCCGGCCATCGCCTCACCGGCCTGGCCGATCATGGCCGCCGCATCGCCGCCCATGTTGGTCGGGCTCCAGACCCAGATCCGCGAGTTGTTCTGCGCCAGCATCATCGCGTGCACCTCGGGGTCGTGCCACTTCCACCGGCCGAGCTGCGGGGCGCCCCACATGGCGTTGCCGTCCACTCCACCGAACTGCTGCAGACCCGCGAGGATCGCGCCGTTGGACGTGGTGTTCGACGGATAGAGGAAGCCCGACATTGAGCCGGCGAAGCCGAATCGCTCGGGGTGGAAGCAGGCGAGTGCCATCGCGCCGTAGCCACCCTGGGAGGCGCCGGCGACCCCATGCCCGCCGGGTGCCAGGCCTTTGTTGGCGGCCAGCCAGTCCGGCAGCTCCTGGGAGAGGAAGGTGTCCCACTGCTTGCTGCCGTCGCGCTCCCAGTTGGTGTACATGCTGAACGCGCCACCGGCCGGCGCAACCACCGAGATGCCCTTCCCCCCGAGGGTGTTGAAGGCGTTGCCGGCGGTCGCCCAGTTGCTGACGTCGGGAGCGGCATTGAACGCGTCGAGCAGGTACACCGCGTGCGGACCACCGGCCATGAACTGGACCGGGATATCGCGACCCATCGCCCCGGAGGGGACCATCAGCGTCTCGTAACCCGCGGCCCGGGCGGGGCTCAGCTCCGTCATCAGGAAGCCACCGGCCGCCAACACGGCGGCGCCCAGCAGACACAGCAGCCTGAACAGCACTGACAGACTTCTCATCCCTGACCTCGCTTGTCGCTCGACCACCAATGGGGGAACCGCACGGCGCCCCCGTTCCGCAAGGTAGCTAATCACACCCCGTTGTGGCGGACGCCGGAAACGGCGAACGGCGACGACCTCGAAAGGTCGTCGCCGTCGGCCGTGCTCGCTTATCGGCTCAGGTGTGCTGGCCGGTCGCCGTGGCAGCCGGAGCGCCACCACCCGTGGCCGGGCCTGCGCCCGGAGTAGCACCGAGGTGCTGCTGCAGGTCGGGCAGCATGGCGTGCAGCTGCGAACCCCAGTACGGCCAGTCGTGCGTGCCGTTGGCGTCGAAGTTGAACACCGCGTTGTTGCCGCCGGCCGCTTTGTATGCTTCCTGCCACTTGATGTTGCTAGTCCGCACGAAGCCCTCGAGGAACTTGGCCGGCATGTTGTCGCCACCCAGGTCCGACGGCTTGCCGTTACCGCAGTACATCCACACGCGAGTGTTGTTGGCCACCGTCTTGCTGACGTTGACCAGCGGGTCGTTGCGCTGCCAGGCCGGGTCTTCCTTCGGGCCCCACATGTCGGCGGGCTTGTAGCCGCCCGCGTCGCCCATGGCGAAGCCGATCAGCGTCGGTCCCATGCCCTGCGACGGGTCCATCAGACCGGAGAACGAGCCGACCTCGATGAACTGCGCGGGGTGGTAGTTGGCCAGGTTCAGCGACGAGGCACCGGCCATCGACAGACCCACGGCCGCGCCGCCGGTCTGCTTGACGCCCTTGGTGGCGAGGTAGGCGGGGAGCTCACTGGTGAGGAAGGTCTCCCACTTGTAGGTTTGGCAACCTGCCTTGCCGCAAGCCGGCTTGTACCAGTCGGTGTACCAGCTGGACTGGCCACCCACCGGCATGACGAGCGATAGACCGGACTGCAGGTACCACTCGAAGGCCTGGGTGTTGATGTCCCAGCCGTTGAAGTCGTCCTGCGCACGGAGACCGTCAAGCAGGTACACGGCGGGCGAGTTCGCGCCACCGCTCTGGAACTGGACCTTGATGTCGCGACCCATGGCTGCCGAAGGCACCTGCAGGTACTCGACGGGCAGGCCCGGCCGGGAGAACGCACTCGCGTCCGCCGTCTGGCCCACGACGCCGATCAGGCCCGGCAGCAGAGCCGCAACAGCAGCCCCTAACGCGAGCCGACGCGGGAGTGCCGTCAGCGTCAGTTTCGCCCCGCGAAACCTGTCAACAAGCCTCATTCTTACTTCCTCATTCATTGTCGGGCCCAACGGTGTGGGTCGGACTGCATCGCCCTATTGCCCAGCCTCTGCACGAGCCGCTTTCTTGGCCCGTGGCTGGACGCGCCGGCCTTAATGTCCGGCACTCAACGGGTCATTCGGACCTGTGTCGATGCCGGACGGCGCAGCAGTGCTTTCGTAGTCAACCACATGTTGTGGTCTGGACTCTCATCGGCGTTGACCCTCACGCTGCGGCCGGACCCGCCCAACTCGGCTGTGGATCACGACGCTGTGAATGCGCCGACGAGCGGTAATTCGCCGCTAAGAGTACATATTCGGGATAGCTGGGCGCCAATCGGATCGGCCGCCGCCACGCACCCCAGATGGCTGACAAAAATTCTTCTGCTGGTAACTCTGCGCTAAGGCCCGGTAGCCGGGAGGCCGGTGTACTCGGGGGCGCCGGTCTCCGGAATGGCGAGGCCGCACCTGATCAACTCGTAGCGGGGCACCCGGTCGATGCGGTAGCGGGTGAACTGCACGGAGTGCAGCAGGTTCGACAAGAAGCGGTGAAAGCCCATCGGGCTGCGCACCGAGGCCAGCACCTGTTGCGTGCCCTCGCATTTCAGCGCGGCCGCGGCCTGCTGGACGAATTTCTGGTCGAGGTAGCCCGGCACGCCTGGATACCACTTCACCCATGGCCCATCGGCGATCACCCAATCGGGGAAGAGGTTCTTGTCGTGGCCGATGCGCCCGTGCTGCAGCCGCGCGGTATGCGCGGCCAGCGGGTTGGCCAGGCCGATTTGATCTATCACCCGCACGTCGAGCCCGACGTTCATGCCGACCATGCCGAGGTTGGTGAAAAAGACTGTGTGCGGGCCATTGACGGGCACGTGGGGAGGGGCGCCAACCTTCGGGGGTGCCGGCGGGCCGATGGGCGGAACCAAGTCCCACTGGTCGTAGTTGCCGGACGGCAGCAGCAGCGCCCCCTCCGGGGTGTTGTTCAGCGCCACCAGAACCGCGCGCATTCGCGGGTAGTCGAGATAGTCGGCGGCGGTCAGCGGGTGCGCGTGACCGGTCGCCTGGGCGTAGAACCGGCGCTCGTCGACGATGCCGGTGTAGGTGACGTGGGTGGCGTCGTCGCCCAGCCCGGGCGAATTGGCCGCCCACAGCGCCCACCCCGCGACCGACATCCACAGCGCACTCACCGCGCCGGCCAGCCAGTAGCCCGCCTCCCGGGTGAGCCGGGTGCCGTCCGGGAACACCACCGGCACCACGGCGACCGGTGCGAGCAGACACAGCAGCGGGACCAGCAGCACCCGGCCGTGCATGAAATCTCCGCCCTGGCGAATCCAGTACAGCGCCTGCAGCAGCCCGCTGATCACGATGAAGATGACGACGGCGGCCGGGCGTTGCAGCGTCCTTGCCAGCGGACCGCCGCCGGATGACGTTGCGACGGTGGCCTTCTGGCCCTTGTGTCGGCGCGCCGAGACCCACAGCACCAGGCCTAGACCCGTGAGCAGCAGCAGCGGGATCCACAGGGCGTACGGCTCGTTGAAATTCGACAGGTAGACCAGGCCCTGCGACCATTTGTCGCCACCCGCGTCCTTGGCCAGCGCGGTGCCCGGAAACAGCAAGCCGTAGTAGCCCATTCGGAAGATCTGGTAACCGACCGGCAACAGGCCGCCGGCCACGACGATTTCGAGTCGGCGCCGTCCGGTCCGCTCGGCGATCAGCATCATGATCAGTGCCCCGCCGCCGATCAGCGCCAGCTCTGGCCGCACCAGCACACTGCAACCTGCGACGACGGCCAGCGCGATGCTGAACCACCGCCCCTGCGGCCGGGCCCGCCTGGCTTGCGACCAGCAGACCAGCATCCACCACAGCAGCCCGAGATAGGCTGTCACCAAACCGCTTTCGAGGCCGGATGTGGCGAAGTCGCGGGCCGGCGGCACGGCAATATACGCCAGTGCCCCGGCCGGCAGCATGATCGCGCGCCGGCCCAGCAGGCTGGGCGCGAACAACCGCCCGGTGCCCAGCATCAGCATCGCCAGACCGAGCAGGCTCAGGCCGAGTGCGAGTCCCAGCGCGACATACTCCAACTGCAACGGCCGGGTCAGGGCGCTGACGCCGTACACCAGATATGTCCACACCACCGAGGTGTTGGCTTCGACCCGCTCGCCGGCATTGAACACCGGACCGTTGCCCGCCAACAGGTTCCGCACGGTGCGCAAAACGATGAGGCCGTCGTCGGCGATCCACCGACGCTGCCAGGCGCCCCAGCCGAACAGCGCCGCGACCACGACGACGCTGGTCCAGAGACTTGCCCGGACCGTGATGTCGTACGGAAAGGACGCTCGGCCAACCGACTTCAGCGCCGGCCAGCGCGGGATCCGGGCCGGGGCCTTGTCGGCGGCGTCAGCTGAGGAAGACGGCGACACCGATGGTCCCGATCCACGCCAGGAACAGCAGCTGCAACACCCGGTCGCGCAGCGCGATCTCCTCGGGCTCGCCGGCCACACCGCCGTCAACGTCCACCGCGTAACGCAGGATGGCGATGGTGAACGGCACCATCGACACCGCGAACCACCCGGCCTTGCCATGATCGCGCTCGAACGCCCAGAGTCCGTAGCAGACCACGACCGCGGTAGCCGACATCGTCCAGACGAACCGCAGGTAGGTGCTGGTGTAATTCTCCAGCGACTTGCGGATCTTGGCCCCGGTGCGCTCGGCCAGTTGCAGCTCGGCGTAGCGCTTGCCGGCCGCCTGGAACAGCGATCCGAACCCAGCACCAGCAGGAACCACTGCGACAGATGAATGCTGGTGGCGGCCGCACCGGCGATTCCCCGAATCAGGTACGCCGACGAAACGATGCTGATGTCGATCACGGCTTGGTGTTTGAGGCCGAAGCAATAGCCCAATTGCATGACGATGTAGACGGCCATCACCAGAGCGAGGTTCTGATTGCACCACCAGGACAGCGCCAGGGATGCACCGCCAGCACCACCGCCATTGTGTAGGCCAACCACTCCGGCACGACGCCGGCGGCGATCGGGCGGAAGCGCTTGGTGGGGTGCTGGCGGTCGGCCTCGACGTCGCGGACGTCGTTGACCAGATAGATCGACGACGCGCCCAGGCTGAACACCACGAAGGCGACGGCGATCTGGACCAGTACCTTGCGGTAGTCGTAGTGCGCGTCGGCGCCCCGGCGGCCAGCGGCGCGGCCAGTACCAGGACGTTCTTCACCCACTGCCGCGGGCGCATCGCCTTGATCACGCCGACGACCAGGTTGGCCGGCGGGCCGGCCACCTTCTTGTCGTCAACCTGTTCGGTCATCCCACGCTCCACCTGTCGTCTGCCCAGTTGGCGGTCCACTCCGTGGCTGCGGCCACGGCGAAGCCCACCGCCACGCCGGTTGCGACGTCACTGGGATAGTGCACGCCGAGCAGCACCCGGGACAGCGCCATCGGCGGGACCAGCATGACAGGCAGCGGTAAACCGGTGGTCCGGGCCAGCAGCAGGGCGGCCGCAGTGGTCGACGTGGCGTGTGCCGACGGGAAGCTCAAGCTGCTCGGGGTGCCTACGTTGACGGCGACGGCGGGGTGATGTGGCCGCGGGCGGCGCACGATCCGTTTGATCACCACGGCCGCGGCGTGCGCGGCGAACGCCCCGGCTCCGGCCACCAACCAGCTGCGCCGCTTGGCCGGCTGCAAGATCGCGCCGAGAGCCGACACCCCCAGCCACCCGAGGCTGTGTTCACCGGAGTAGGACAGCGCCCGAGCGGCCGCCAATGCGCCGGGACGGTGCGCCAGCGCCGACTGCACCGCGACCAGCACGGCCACTTCGCCGGTCGGCGAAGCCGACTCAGCCGTGATGTCGGCCATTGCCCGCCACCACATTTTTCCCGGCGGGCTGGGCCCCCAATAGCACCGTCTCCCATTTCTCTTTGCTTGTCAGCTCGGGGAGCGCGGCGCGGTAGACGCGGCGCATCTCGTCGAATCGACGCAGCAGGTGCCGCTGTCGGCGCAGCGATCCCCCAGCAACGCGAACATCTTGTCCCGGTCGCGCTGACGGTAGACCGCGCCGCGGCCGTCGGCCGTCGTGACGGTCACCCCGTCCAGAGTGGACAGCCGGAACCAGCGGGCATCTTCGGTCGGCACGTCGAGTTGCGGGCGCTGATGATGTTGTGGTTCAGCCTTTTTCAGCTGGTGCAGGGCTCCACGGATCAGCCGGTAGCCGATCGACAACGGGCGCACCGGTGGCTTCATCTCATAGTTGCGCTGCGACGGCGCCGGAGGACGTCCAACAACGGCAGGACCACCGCGTCGGGGAATTCCTTGCGCATCCGGTGCACCTCGGGCAGGCCGGATTCCAGGATCGAGAAGATGTGCTCGGGGCCGGCCAGGAAGTCGTCGATCGCCTTGTTCTGAATGGCGACGGTCGAATATCAAGGCAGGAAAGGTGTTTCAGCGTTGCCTTGAGGTGGCGACGGACCAAACCCTTGACGTCACCGTCCCAGTGCAGGGCCGCCACCACCAGCCGGTTGCGGGCGTGGAAGTAGGCCTGCCAGTCGATGGCGTCGTCCTTCTCGTCGAAGCCATGTGCCAGATCGCGGCACCGGGCAGGGTCGCCGTCGGGTAGCCGTGCTCGGCGGCCCGCAGGCCGTACTCGCCGTCGTCCCACTTGATGAACAGCGGCAGCGGCTGGCCGAGTTCTTCGGCGACTGCGCGCGGGATCATGCACATCCACCAGGCGTTGTAGTCGACGTCGGTGCGACGGTGCATCCGCTGCGGGTGTCTCGCGCAGCGAGTCTTCGGCGAAGTCGTGGTCGTACTCGGTGTTCGGCGCCGCGGTCCACAAGAAGTTCGTGCGGTCGACGACCTCACCCATGACGTGCAGGTGCGAGCGCGCCTGCAGGTTGAGCATCTGGCCGCCGACGAGCATCGGCGACCGGGCGAACCGGGCAAGGCGAGCGCGCGCAGGATCGAGTCGGGCTCGAGCACGATGTCGTCGTCCATGAACAGGATCTGCTCGCAGTCGGTGTTCTCCAGCGCCTCGTACATGATCCGGCTGTAGCCGCCGGAGCCGCCGAGGTTGGGCTGGTCGATGATCGCAGCCGGTCGCCCAGCGGGGCTGCCGCGTCGGCGAAGTCGGGGTGGTCGCGGACCTTCGACGTGCCCTGGTCGGGGACGATGACGGCGGCGATCACCTCGTCGACCAGCGGGTCCTCGGCGAGGGCGCGCAGCGCGTTGACGCAGTCGCTGGGGCGGTTGAAGGTCGGGATCCCGATGGTGACGTCGCGGCGCCCGGCGCGGGCGGTCGGCGTACCAGCCGGCGCTGCGCAGGGTCACTCGGTGTCGGTGGTGAGGTCGAACCAGATCCAGCCGCCGTCCTCGAAGGGCTGCAGGCGACCTGGAATTCGAGGACCGCGGGCTCGCTGCCCGTCGACGCGAACCTCGCCCTCCACGATGATCGGGCGCCGGTGGCCTTGGAGCGGTAGACGTCGACGCGGCCGGTGCCGGTGAGCTCGACGCGCAGCACCACCGACGTCGAGGTCGACCAGCGCCGCCAGTAGCTGGCCGGGAACGCGTTGAAGTAGGTCGCGAACGACACCTCGTGACTCGGCGCCGATCTCCAGCGTGGTGCGGTCGCTGGCGTGGGCGCGACGGGCGTTGGTCTTCGACTCCTCGAGGTAGAGCTTGCGGACGTCGAGCGGCTCGCCGGGGCGCGGCAGGATGATGCGGGACAGCAGGCTGACCGCCTTGCTGGAGTGTTGGGTCGCGGCAGGGCCGTTCCGTCGACCGTGGTCTTGCTCATCCCCGGGTGCTTCCTCTGCTGGTCTCGTCTCCGGTCGCCGCCTTGCAGTCCGCGAGCGGGCTGAGGCCGCCGTCGAAGAGCGGCGCCGTCGCGCAGGTGCGGGGCCAGGACGTTGTCGTACATGTTCAGCGCACTGGCGATCGCCATGTGCATGTCGAGATACTGGTAGGTGCCCAGCCGCCCGCCGAAAAGCACCTTGGCCGAGGCGGTTTCGCTCGCGCCCGCGCTCGGTAGGCGGCCAGCACCGCGCGGTCGGCCTCGGTGTTGATCGGGTAGTACGGCTCGTCGTCGTGCTCGGCGAAGCGGGAGTACTCCCGCATGATCACCGTCTTGTCGGTCGGGTAGTCCCGCTCAGGATGGAAGTGCCGGAACTCGTGGATGCGGGTGTACGGCACGTCCGCGTCGTTGTAGTTCATCACGGGGGTGCCCTGGAAGTCACCGGTCGGCAGCACCTCGATCTCGAAATCCAGCGTGCGCCAACCCAAGCTGACCGTCGACGTAGTCGAAGTAGCGGTCCAGCGGGCCGGTGTAGACCACCGGCGCGTCCGGGTTGGCGGCCCGCAGCTCGTCGCGAACGTCGAACCAGTCGGTGTCCAGCCGGACCTCGATGCGGTCGTCGGCGGCCATGTTCTGCAGCCACGCGGTGTAGCCGTCGACCGGCAGGCCCTCGTAGGTGTCGTTGAAGTAGCGGTTGTCGAACGTGTAGCGCACCGGCAGCCGGGTGATGATGGCCGCCGGCAGCTCCTTGGGGTCGGTCTGCCACTGCTTGGCGGTGTAGTGCTTGACGAACGCCTCGTAGAGCGGGCGGCCGATCAGCGAGATCGCCTTCTCCTCGAGGTTCTGCGCGTCGTCGGTGTCGATCTCGGCGGCCTGCTCGGCGATCAGCGCGCGCGCCTCGTCCGGGGTGAAATAGCTGCCGAAGAACTGCGACACCAGTCCCAGTCCCATCGGGAACTGGTAGGCCTGGCCGTCGTACATGGCGAAGACCCGGTGCTGGTAGCCGGTGAAGTCGGTGAACTGGCGCACGTAATCCCACACCCGCTCGTTGGAGGTGTGGAACAGGTGCGCGCCGTACTTGTGCACTTCGATGCCGGTTTCCGGCTCGGCCTCGGAGTAGGCGTTTCCGCCGATGTGCGGACGCCTGTCGACGACCAGCACCCGCTTGTCGAGCTGAGTAGCCACGCGCTCGGCGATCGTCAGACCGAAGAAGCCGGAGCCGACGACATAGAGGTCGAAGAGACCAGAAGGAGAAGTCATCGGTTGCCTAGGGTATCGGACTGCGAGACCATCGCCCGTTCGGCGCGGGGGTCGCAACGCGACTAGATCGGCCGCAAGCCCAAATACTGGCGTGGCGGGTAACGGTTGGGTGAGATTTGGTGACGAATGTCGCGATTGGTTCACGATTAGATCTCGTCACTCTAGTAACAACATTCACGTAAGTAACATCGGCTGTGTGTCCGAATAAGCAGCAGTCAGACACCGCGCACGCCCCCGGCGTGCACGACAGACCGCAGTCCACATTGAGGAGACTTCCGTGCCGAACCGACGTCGACGCAGGCTCTCGACAGCCACGAGCGCGTTCGCCGCTCTGGCGGTCGCGAGTCCTTTGCTTACATCGCAGTTTGCGACCTGACCGCGAAGCCCGCACCGCAGCACCACGAATTCGTGCGGGCCGCATCCATGACCGACCTCCCCGGCGAGCTGATGGGCGCGCTGACCCAGGGGCTGTCGCAGTTCGGAGTCAGCCTGCCGCCGATTCCGAGCCTGACCGGTGCCACCAGCCCCAGCAGCCTGGGCACACCCGGGCTCGGCTCGCCCGATCTCGCCAGCCCCGGCCTCACGTCGCCGGGTCTGACCTGGCCGGGCTTGACCTCGCCGGGCCTGGCTTCTCCGGGCCTGACGTCGCCGGGTTTGACGACACCGGGTTTAACAACCCCGGGCCTGACGCCAAGCGCGGCGCCGGGTCTCACCGCTCCGGGCCTGACACCAAGCGCAGCGCCGGGTCTCACCACACCGGGTCTGACGCCGGGTGCGACACCGGGCCTGAGCACGCCCGGCTGACCAGCCCGGGCCTGACCAGCCCGAACGCCTTTGACGGCACGGGTGCCGGCGGCTTGTCCAGCCCGGGCGAGCTTCCGATGGCGACCCAGTAGGATTGGACCCGTCGAGCGGCACCTACCCGATCCTGGGTGACCCGAATCTCGGCGCCGCTCCGGCGGCGGCCCCCAGCGGCGGACTTGTCAGCGACATGATGAGCGCCGCCAACCAATTGGGCGCCGGTCAGGCCATCGATCTGCTCAAGGGCATGATCCTGCCGCAGCTGCAGAACGCGGCACACGGCGCGGCCGCCCGGTCCCGCCGCCGCCAGTGCCGGCACCGATCCCCTGATCGCACGCCCGGCTTCGGATTTCCCCCCGAAACGGCACCGCAGAAGTGGAGCCCTGGTCTGACCAGGGTCACCAAAACTCTGCGGTGCCGTGCCGTGCGTGAACCACATTCTTCACTTGAGTAGCGTGTCGAATCATTTGCACCACGAGACGCATACGTAACATCAGTTCGTGCCGTCCCGCCGTCGTCCGCCGACGATGTTGTTCACCGCCATCACGGCGACCGTCGTCATCCTGCCGTGGGCGGTCACCTCGAGCGTCGGCGATCGGAACCATGCATCCCCAGCGGGTGACACCCGCCTCGCGCAGCAGCCGCTGGTCGGACTCGGCGGCGGTGTCACGGTCCGCGAAGTCAGCCAGCCCACACCGTTTTCCATGGTTGCGCTCACCGGCGGCGACCTGACCGGAACGACAGCCCGCATCCGCGCCCCGGCACTCGGATGGTTCGTGGGGTCCCTGGTACGGCACCGAAGCCCTGCCCGCCCGAGGCGACGGCGCCGCCGCAGGACCGCGAGGCACCGACCCCGTCTTCGTCGGCAAGACCACCACCGTTCAGATTTCGATCAGCCGGCCGGACGGCGCACCTCGCACGTCAGCACCAAAGGCTGCGCCGCCGCCCGGGCTGGGGTATATCCCGGCCAACACCGAACAGCCGCTGGCGCAGAACATCTCGGCGGTTTTCATCTCCCCTCCGCAGGCCCCCGCCGACACCCAGTGGAATCCACCCACCGCGATCGTCGCCCCCGGCCAGGCACCTGCCATCATCGCCCGCGCGCAATGGGGGGCGGACCCAGCGGTGCACTGTGGCGACCGGCCGTTCGATCAGCCCATCCGCGCCGCGGTGGTGCACCACACCGCGGAGAGCAACGACTACCAGCCTCAGGACTCGGCGGCGATCGTGCAGTCGATCCACGCGTATCACACCCAGATCCTGGGCTGGTGCGACATCGCCTACAACGCGCTGGTCGACAAGTACGGTCAGGTATTCGAGGGCCGGGCGGGCGCCCTGCTCGGGCCCGTGCAGGGCGACCACACCGGCGGCTTCAACAGCGACAGCTGGGGCGTCGCGATGATCGGCAATTTCGACGATGTAGCCCCGACGCCGATCCAGCTGCACACCATGGGCCGGTTGATCGGCTGGCGGCTCGGCGTCGACCACGTCGACCCCCGGGGCATGGTCGCGTTGCCATCGGCCGGCGGCGAGAACACCAACTTCCCGCTGAACGCCGTCGCGACGCTGCCGACGATCTTCGCCCACCGCGACGTCGGCGCCACCGACTGCCCCGGCAACATCGCCTATGGGCTGCTCGACGAAATCCGCGACACCGCAGCACATTTCAGCGGTCCACCACGACCGGAAGACCTGGCCTTGTCGCTACAAGGGGGAGCGATCTACGACCGCTGGCAGACGATCGGCGGCCCGAGCAGCGTGTTGGGTGCACCCACCTCGCCCGAAGCGACCGGGGCCGGCGACGCACGTTACGCCACGTTCGCCAACGGCGCGATGTACTGGTCTCCAGAGACCGGTTCGCAGGTGGTCACCGGAGCCATCTACGACGCCTGGGCCGCACTCGGCTACGAGCGCGGCGCGCTGGGCCTGCCGACCAGTTCGGAATTCCAAGAGCCGCAATGGGTCAAGCAGAACTTTCAGCACGGCACGCTGAACTTCGACCGGCTCACCGGACGGGTCACCCGGGTGATCGACGGGGTGGTGGAGGAACTTCCGCCCCCGTCGCCCAGTGGGCCACCGGTTCAGCTGGAGCGATTCTCGCCGGTGGCCCCGGCGGCTTAGCCACGCACGCCGGAACCCCGCCGCTGATGCGAGCCCGCGGCTGCAGACGGCCCCGCTACATCCACCAGCGTTCGAGAACGCGGGCCACCCCGTCGTCGGCGTTTGTGGTGGTGACTTCGTCGGCCGCCGCGAGCGCGTCGGGATGGGCGTTACCCATTGCCACCCCGAGCCCGGCCCGCGACAGCATCGGCACGTCGTTGGGCATGTCACCGAAGGTGATCCAGTCGGCGTCGGGAATGCCAAGCGGCCCAGCGATTTCGGCGATGCCGGAAGCCTTACTGACCCCGACCGGCACGATCTCGATCAACCCGTTGTTGGTCGAGTAGGTGAGATCGCCCACGATCCCGATGTACTTGCTCAGCGCCGCGGCCATGTCGGCACTGCGCGCACCGGCCTTGCGGACTAGCAGCTTGATCGCGGGCGCGCTGAGCAGATCTTCGATCGAGACCTCGGTGTTGTCGGGGTTGAGCCAGGCATGCTCGTAGCCCGGCGAGCTGACGAATTGCGGAGTGGCGCTGTCGTGGGCACTCTCGCCGATCCGCTCGACGGCCAGGCCTGCGCCCGGAATGGCCCGGATGGCTATCTCGGCCAACTCGCACAGCGCGTCGACGGACAACGTCCTGGCCGACAGCACCCGGTCGGTCTCCGCGTCGTAGATCACAGCCCCGTTGGCGCACACCGCCAATGGCGCAAACCCCAGACCCTCGACGACCGGCGGAATCCACCGCGGCGGCCGGCCGGTGGCGAGCACGAACAGCGCGTCGGCGTCGACGGCGGCGCGCACGGCATCGCGGGTACGAGGGGTGACGTCTTCGTCTTCGTTGATCAGGGTGCCGTCAACATCGCAGGCGATCAGCGCAGGCAGGGTCAATGGATGCCGCTCTGACTCTGGCCGGGACGAGTCACACCGTCCGTGCCGCGCTTGTTCAGCCGCTCCTGCAATTCGTGCAACCGGATCTTCTGCGAATCCTCGCGGGTCGGTGCGCTGCCGCCGAGCCGTCGCGGAACCCAGTACTCGCCAGGGGGGTGCGGATACTCTTCCTGCACTTGGTACAGCAACTCGTTCATCACCCGCCGCAGGTTCGTGTTCAGTTCCTCAGGTGTGCCGCGCGGCGGCAGCGGGCGCCCCGCGGCGACGGTGATCGGAATTTTGTTGCGGAACAACTTCTTCTCGTGGTCCTTGGGCCAGATCCGGTGCGCGCCCCAGACGATCAGCGGAACGATTGGCACCTGAGCCTGCAACGCCATCCGGGCGGCGCCAGTCTTGAACTCGCGCAGTTCGTAGCTGCGGCTGATGGTGGCCTCGGGATGCATGCCGATCAGTTGACCCTCGCGCAGTCGCCGCACCGCGATGTCGAACGCGTCATGCCCGTTGCGGCGGTCCACCGGAATCAGCCGGGCGTGCTTGATGACGTAGTTGACTGCCTTCACGTCGGCCATCTCGGCCTTGATCATGAAGTACATCCGCCGGCCGCGCTCGCGGGTGGCGAGCAGCGCCGGAAGCCAATCCAGGTAGCTGGTGTGGTTCTGGGCCAGCAGCGCTCCACCGCGCTGCGGGATGTTCTCCAGCCCGCGGAAAGTGAACTTGGTTCCGTTCATCGCGACGACGGGGGGCACCACCCATTCTCCGAACCGGTAGAACGGCTCTGGCATGGTGGTCGCTCCTTCGTGTTTGCCGTTGCCCGCCTCAGCGGCTCGGCCCGGCCCGCTTGCGTGCGCGCTCTGCCCTTTCAGTGTCCTCAATAAGTTTTGCCTCCGCTACCGTAGGTGCGCCGCCGCCCAGCCTGTGCGGCACCCAGAAAGCACCTTCGGGGTGCGGATACTGCGTTTGAACGCGATGCAGTAGCGCCGTCATTCCCTCGCGCAACGCGGCGTCCAATTGGTCGACATCGCCCGCGGGCGGCAACGGCGCCGCCGCGGCCACGATCACCGGAATCTTGCGCCGACCGATGTCCCGCGGGTGGTCCTTGGTCCAGATCCGCTGTGCGCCCCACACGATCAGCGGCACCGTCGGGACACCCGCGTCCAATGCCATCCGCGCCGCGCCGTTCTTGAACTCCTTGAGCTCGAAGCTGCGGCTGATGGTCGCCTCCGGCATCAGACCGATCACCTCGCCGTCTTTCAGTAGCCGGACGGCATCGGCGTAGGCACGTGAGCCGGAACTCCGGTCGACCGGGACGGTCTTGGTGTGTTTGATCAGGAAATTGACCGCCTTTACCTGCTGCATCTCGGCCTTGATCAGGTAGCGGATCCGCCGTCCGCGGGTGTTCGCCGCCAGCGCGGCCGGCAGCCAGTCGACATAGCTGGTGTGGTTGATCGCGATGACGGCTCCACCGCTGCGCGGGATGTGCTCGACACGTACATGATCGACGGCATCTTGATCCACCAGGACTCCAACGGCGGCGGCGGCACGATCTCCGACGGCGCCACCCAGTGGATGACCGCCGGCCAGGGCATCCTGCACATCGAGACGCCGCCCGAGCAGCTCGTCGCGCGCGGCGGCCTGTTCCACGGGCTGCAGCTGTGGGTCAACCTGCCCAAGGCGCAGAAGTGGGTCCCGCCGCGCTACCAGGACCTGCACGCCCGCGACACCGCGCTGGTCGCCTCCGAGGACGGCGGCGTGCTGGTGCGGGTCATCGCCGGCGACGTCGGCGGCGACGCAGGGCCCGGGCTCGACGTACACCCCGATCTGATGGTCCACGCGACCATCGCCCCCGGCGCGCAGCTGTCGCTGCCGTGGCGCCCGGACTTCAACGCGCTGGCCTACGTCCTCGCGGGCGACGGCACCGTCGGCGTCGAGGCGCGGCCGCTGCGTACCGGCCAGCTGGCCGTCTTCGGCCCCGGCGACGCGATCACCCTCGCCGCCGACGCGCAGCAGGACGCGCTGCACCCGCCATGGAGGTGCTGCTGCTCGGCGGCCTGCCGATCCGCGAGCCGGTCGCGTTCATCGGCCCGTTCGTCATGAACACCAAGGCCGAGATCCTGCAGGCGTTCGAGGACTTCCAGGCCGGCCGGCTCGGCTCGATGCCGGCGGTGCACAACGCGCCGACCGACCTGCTGGTCGCCGAGACCGACGCCGCCCTCGACTGCCCGGCTCACACTCGCGTCACCAGCGGCGGATGCCGCGTACGGCACGATCTCGCGGCTAGGGTCAGGCGTCGCGGGACTTGACGATGAGGTCGCCGATCAGCGCGAGCGCCGCGACCTGGAACCCGATGATGATCGCCAGCACGGTCGAGCCGGTGACCCGGCCGCTGTGGATGATCAGGTCGACGATCGAGCTTGACGAAGCCGATGCGCCATGATCCACAGCGCCAGCGGCATCAGCACCTTGATCGGGTTGAAGTACATGACCATCCGCAGCACCTGCAGGATGTAGCGGTAGGCGTCCTTGGACGAAGTGGAACTTGCGAGACGCCCGGCCCGCTTCGCGTAGTCGATCGGCAGGTAGTCGACGTCGTGCTGGTTGGACAGGAACGACAGCGTGATCGTCGTGACGCAGGAGAAGCCGGGCGGCAGCAGCCGCAGGTAGGGCAGCGAGACCTCGCGGCGGAAGGCGCGCAGGCCCGAGTTGAGGTCGGGGATCTGCGTGGTCGGTGAGGCACGCTCGGCGATCTTGCGGATGACCCACTTGGCCGGCACCCGCAGGAACTTGTGCGTGCCCTCCTCGCTGGTGCGGGCGCCGACGACCTGGTCGATCGTCGGGTCGTTCGTCGAGCATGCGCGACGAACTCGGGGATGCGCTCGTTCGGGTAGGTCATGTCGGCGTCGGTCCACACGACGATCTCGCCGCGGGCGTTCTGGGTGCCGATGCGGCGGACGGTGCCCGAGCCGCCGTTGCGGCGGAAGCGGCAGGTAGCGCATGCGCGGGAACTGCGGCTGCGGCGAGCTTGGCCAGCAGGTCGCGGGTGCCGTCGGTGGACATGTCGTCGTAGACGTCGAGAGCTCGTAGACGTAGCCGCTGGCGTCCATCGCCTTGCGTGATGCGCACGATCTCGGCCTCGACGTGGCCGACCTCGTTGTAGCAGGGCAGCACGACGGTGACCTGGACCTGCGGCTCGCCCGGGTCGCGCACGGCTTCGACGAGGAGTCCCTGCCCGGGCGCGATCTCGGCGTGGGCGGCACTGGTCATGGCGAAGAGCTCCTGAGGCATGCGCGGGGGACGGCCGGAAGGGCCGGACGTGAGCATGGCGAGGATACCCCCACCGGCCGCCCGGACGGCATTCGCGCAGGTCAGCGAAGGCGGGTCGTCCCGACGCCGCTGCGCACGCCGCGCGACTCCGCGTACCAGCTGGTCCTCGCGGTGAGGACGAACGACGTGCCCCAGCGCCCGGCGGCGTTGACCCGCACGGTCCGGCGCAGCGTCCACCGGCCGGAGCCTGTCCTGAACCAGACGTGCACGACCTGGCCCGGCACCGCGTAGCCGTGCAGCGCGACCTTGGCGCCCTGCCCGCGGAGGCCACCGCGGCGGCGAGCGGTCGGACGGCCGTCACGACGGTCCGTGAGCGCCCGGTGATCGACGAGGCGTACCAGCGGTAGTCCTCGTCCGCGGTGTACGCCGCGGCCCAGTGACCGTTCGCGCCGCGATGGCGCTGGCCGCCGCGCGGTAGCCGGTCGACCCGCGGCGGTGCAGCCACAGCGTGACCGTGTCGCCCGGGCGTCGCCTGACCGGTGACGTGCACCGTGGCGTCGTACGACGTGGTCGCCGGTCCGCTGACGAGCGGGCGGCGCTGGCGACGACGGTGCTGCCGGTGGGCGAGCGCCAGGTCCGCGAGGTCGCGTACCACTGCCAGTCTGCTCGAGACGGTGAGCGGCCACGACCAGGTGCCGTCGGTACGGGCGGTGACGGTGCTGACGTGGCTGAACGCTGCCGCCCGACGCGGGCGCGGAAGATCTCGACCTGGGCACCCGGCAGCGAGGTGCCGGTGAGGATGACGACGCGCCCCCTGGTCGACCTTGGCAGGGGCGTGCGCCGTCACGCCGACCTGGGTCAGCCCGACCGGTGACTGTCCGCCGGGAGTGCTTGCGTACCAACGGAAGTCGTCATCGGCGGGGTAGCTCCAGGTGAACGTCCCGGCCGGTGTCGCTGCGACGGTCGCGGCGGCGGTGAACGTGGTGTGCCCGCGCTCCTTGCGCCAGATGGTGACCTGCGTGCCCGCGGGCGCGGTGCCGGAGAGCGTCACCGGCGCGTGCAGGGCGACCTCGGCCGGGCCGGTCATCGCCGGCGGCGCGGCGATCGACGTCGAGCCGGTCGGTGACTGCAGGCCGTTGGCCATGGCCCACCAGGTGTAGGTGCGGTCGGCGGCGAAGGTCGTCGACCAGCTGCCGTCGGGGGCCGCGGTGAGGGTGGCCAGCTGGACGGCCGGGTCGGGCGCCGCCTGCTGCCAGACGGCGACGCTCGAGCCGGGCGGCGCGGTGCCGGTCAGGGTGACGATGCTGCCGGGCACCGCCACCGCTGGGCCGGTGACGCTCGGACCGATGAGGGTGGTCACGACCGAGCTGATGTTCGGCCCGACCTGGGCGTAGGTCTGGACGGGGCTGGTGGCCGGCCAGGTGTAGGAGAACCCGCCGTTGGCGTCCGTGCCGACAGTGCCGACGATCGTGTACGCGGTCGCGCCCGCCGGCGCCTGCAGGATGGTGACCTCGAGCCCGGGATAGGTCGAGCCGGTCACCGTCGCCGGCTGCGCGTAGCCGGCCTGCGTCGGCCCGGTCAGCTCGACCGGCGCGTGCAGGGTGACCGTCTGGGTGAGACGGGATCCGTTGCCCGCGCGGAGAGACTCAGGGTGTACGAGCCTCCGGGCGCTGGCGTGCCGGCGTCGGTCAGGCCGTCCCACGAGACGTGAACGCCGCTGCCCTGGTCGCCGAGCCGGTGATCGTGCGGACCACCTGGCCCGTTGGCGTCGGTCGCGGTCAGCGTGAACGGCTCCGCCGTGACGGCGCCGGCCGAGAAGGTGAAGGCGCCGCCGTCGCCCGGCCGGTGGCTGGTGGCCGAGAGCGTCGGCAGCGACGAGCCCGCCGCCCATCGCGGCCACGGTCGCGTTGCGCAGCGCCGGCAGGGTCGCCTCGCCGGCGTTACCCGGGCACGAGGTGTGCCCGACGTCGGCGTCGCGGTGGCCGGAGATCACGTTGAGGGTCACCGTCGACCCGGCCGCGCACTCCTTGCTGCCGCAGTAGCGGTAGCCGCCACCGGCGTAGGTCAGCGTGTCCGTGCCGAGCGGGTTGCGGTAGTAGCTGACCGAGCTTCCAGGCCATGAGCTCCGCGATCGACTGCTGCATCGCGGCGTCGGGGTCAGGCGCTGAAGTCGCCGATCATGCGACCGCGAAGGAGTCGCGGTTGAAGCCGCCGGTGTGCGAGCCGAGACCGGCTTGTCGATGCCGCCGTAGCGGCCCTCCCAGATCCGGCCGAACCGGTCGACGAGGAAGTTGTAGCCGACGTCGCACCAGCCGTTGCCCTCACGTGGTAGGCGTAGATGCCGCGCAGCATCGCCGGGACCTGGGCCGCGGAGTAGCTGTTGCGTCGAGACGGTGTGGTGGACGAAGCCGACCTTGATCGTGCTGGAGTACGTCGGGCCGCTGGGGCAGGCGTGCAGCCGCAGCGACTCGTCGGCGCCCCACTGCGCGCGGGTGTAGATCTGCGGCTGGCCGGTGGCCGCCTGCGCGTTCGCGCCGCCGACGGTCGTCGCGCCCACCGTGGCGTCGGCGGCACTCGTGCCGGGGTCGACCAGCTCGAGCGTGAGGCCCTGGGGCGCCTGGGCCGGGGCGCCGTCCTGGCCGACGACCCGGGTCTGGACGGCGTCGGAGCGGGCCGGCCCAGACCGGCTCCGAGGCGATGCGGCTGCCGGCTCGTACGGCGTCGGCGCTGCCCGGGTCAGGGCCGGAGTCGGCGGGGTCGAGCGCGGTCCACGCCGACCACGTGCCGGACCGGCAGCGCGTACGCGGACCTGGACCGTCGAGGACGACCTGCCCTGCCACGAGGCGCCGAACGTGGAGAAGTCCGAGGTCGGATGCACCGCACTGGTGAGGGTCTGCGCGCCCGTCGACTGCACGTGCGTCGCGGCACCGGCGGCGAACGCGACCTTGAGCGTGCTCACGTGCGGGGCGACGGGGTGCGGCTTGGCCGCCCCACTGCCGAGGACGGGGACGACGAGCGCAGCCGGGACCAGGGCGGCGCTGAACATACTGAGCACGACAGAGGACGTACGACGCACGAGCAGGCACTCCTGAAGCGGTCACGACAGGGCTGACACCCCTGAGCCTGCCTCAGATTCGTCGCCTCTGGTGTCACTCTTGACCCAAAGCGTGCCAAGAACGTTGCCGACTCCGGAGGTCCCGCATGGACGTCGAGCGTCTTCGGCTGAGCCGGCGTGAGCGCCTCGTCCTCGTGACAGGTCTGGTCCTCGGCATCGCCGTCGCGTTCCTCGTCCAGCGGCTGAACCCCGGACCGGCGCAC
>CAWIKT010000052.1:0-63705 GCA_963836555.1 uncultured Actinomycetota bacterium
CGATGTCGTTCCACGGCTTGTCCGAGACGGTAGCCAGGTCGGCATGCGTCACCATTGACCCATCCGGCTCGCGACGCAGCAAGCGACAGTGCGTCGAATTCACCACCAGCAGCCGTCCGTCGGCAGAAAGTCGATGCACATCGGGAACGAGTCGACGCTGACCACGACCTCATGACCGCCGAGCGGATCAGCGCAATCACTTGGTGCGAACCCCAATCGGAGAACCACACCCGTCCGTCATGCCAACGGGGTGATTCACCGAACCAGATCTGCCGGCCCATCAAAACGGTCATGTCGTAGAGACTGTCTGACCGACGCCAACTCATCGCTGCTGACCTGCAGCAGGATTGGTGGGCGCGGACGGTATCGAACCGCCGACCGCTGGTGTGTAAAACCAGAGCTCTACCACTGAGCTACGCGCCCGTGCCGGGCAAAGATACCGTCCTGACCACTTGGCGCCCAAACCGCCGAATAAAACGGTCAGGCGTTCAACGCCGCCAGTGCGTCTAGCCACAGGTGCTGGTCACGGGCCTCGCCGGGCTGCTTCATCTCGGCGAACCGGATGACCCCAGCGCGGTCGATCGCGAAGGTGCCGCGGTTGGCGACGCCGGCGTCGTCGTTGAACACGCCATAGGCCTGGCTGACGGCGCCATGTGGCCAAAAATCAGAAAGCACCGGAAACAGGAACCCGCTCTGGGTGGCCCACACCTTGTGGGTCGGCGCCGGCCCCACCGAGATGGTGAGCACCGCGCGGTCTTCGTTCTCGAAGTCGGGCAGATGGTCGCGGACCTCATCGAGTTCGCCTTGGCAGATGCCGGTGAAGGCGAGCGGAAAGAACACCAGTAGCACGTCCTTGGCGCCGCGAAAGTCGCTGAGCGTGACCGGTTGTCGGTTCTGGTCGAGCAAGGTGAAGTCCGGTGCGGTGCTACCGACCGCAAGCATCAGCGCCGCCCGGCGGCTTTCGATTTCGGTGGCACCAGACGACTGGCGGCCCAGTCGCCGAGGTTGACCGACGAGGTCGGCATCAGACCGGCGGTCGGCGCCGCCTCGGCAATCTCGGCGGGCTGCACGTGGCCAGGCTTGCCGGTCTTGGGCGTCAGCACCCAGATCACTCCGTCGTCGGCGAGCGAGGCGATCGCATCCATCAGCGTGTCGACCAAATCGCCGTCTTCGTCGCGCCACCACAACAGGACGACGTCGACGACTTCATCGGTGTCTTCGTCGAGCAACTCGCTGCCGCACGCATCCTCCACGTCGGCGCGGATGTCGTCGTTGGTGTCCTCGTCCCAACCCCACTCCTGGACAACCTGCCCTGGTTGGATGCCCAGTTTGCGGGCAAAGCTCGGGGCGTCATCCGCGGCCAACACCGTGCGACCTCCTTGTCAGTTCCAGCTGCTCGAGCGTCAAAGACGCCATGTGATGCAATTTATCGTCGCATAGCGCGCAGCGTTGCACATCAGTCGACTCAACCGAACGCCCGGCAACGCTTCACGGCTTCGGTCTTGGCGTCGTTGAGTTGGTTGACCCGCTGATTGAACTGGTCGGTCCCGGCGTGCGCCCGGATCGCGTTCGCCATCTCGCGGGCGGCGTCGTTGTAGGTGTTGAGAGCCTCGCGCAGTTGCCGCGACAGCGGGCCGTTGCTGTCGCCCTCGACCGTGTCGGCGCTGCGGGTGAGCGCGTCGATCGCGGGCTGCTCGGCGCCCGAGGTATCGCCGCCGCGGTTGTAGGCGGCCACGAAGTCGTTGACCCTGTCGACGGCCTCCTTGCTGCTGATGGCGAACGCCTCGCAGACTTTGACCACGGCGGCGACGGTGATCGACCGCTGACGCTGCGACTCCCTGATGCTGGACGTGGCCGCCGAGGCCGACACCGATGCCGATACCGACTGCCGGTAGGCCGGGGCGATGGCGACGTCCGCACTCGGCGAGCCGTCCGTGATGGTGCTGCAGCCGACGACGGCGATCAGGACGGCCGCGATGCAGCCAGCCACGCGCGCCGCGCTAGGCCATCCGGGCCAGCCGAGCCATCCGATCCGCACAAATTACGACGTTACCGGTTGGCGTCGACGGGCGTTGTCACGTGCCACGATCGCGGCGTTGCGCACGGTGTAGGCCGGGCGTTACGCGCAACTAGATGCGGTGCGGCACGATAGGAGCAACCCCCACAGGGGTCACAGCACCAAGACACCACCTCAAACGTCAATCCGCGACGGCCCGACTAGCCACAAGCCGGTCAGCCGCCTACGAAGGAGTAGTGCGTTGACCACCGAGTTCGTCCGCCACGATCTGGCGAAAACCTCAAGCGTCGCAAGCGAACCCGACCGCGTGCGGGTGATCCGGGAAGGCGTCGCGTCCTATCTCCCCGACATCGATCCGGAGGAGACCGGCGAGTGGCTGGAGTCCTTCGACGGGTTGCTGGAGCGGTCGGGGCCGGCCCGGGCCCGCTACTTGATGCTCCGGTTACTGGAGCGTGCGGGCGAGCAGCGGGTCGCGCTGCCGTCACTGACGTCAACCGACTACGTCAACACGATCCCGACCGAGTTGGAGCCGTGGTTCCCCGGTGACGAGGACGTCGAACGTCGCTACCGCGCCTGGATCAGGTGGAACGCCGCAATCATGGTGCACCGCGCTCAGCGCCCGGGAGTCGGTGTGGGCGGCCATATTTCGACGTACGCGTCGTCGGCGGCGCTCTACGAAGTCGGCTTCAACCATTTCTTTCGCGGCAAGTCACATCCTGGGGGCGGTGACCAGGTGTTCATTCAGGGCCACGCCTCCCCCGGCATTTACGCCCGGGCGTTCCTCGAGGGCCGGCTGACCACCGATCAGCTCGACGGCTTCCGTCAAGAGCACAGCCATCCCGGCGGCGGCCTGCCGTCCTACCCGCACCCGCGGCTGATGCCGGACTTCTGGGAATTCCCAACGGTGTCCATGGGCCTCGGTCCGATGAACGCCATCTATCAGGCCCGGTTCAACCACTACCTGCACGACCGCGGCATCAAGGACACCTCCGAACAGCACGTGTGGTGCTTCCTCGGCGACGGCGAGATGGACGAACCGGAAAGCCGCGGACTGCTGCACGTCGGCGCGCTCGAGGGCCTGGACAACCTGACCTTCGTCATCAACTGCAACCTGCAGCGCCTCGACGGCCCGGTGCGCGGCAACGGCAAGATCATCCAGGAACTCGAGTCGTTCTTCCGCGGCGCCGGCTGGAACGTCATCAAGGTGGTGTGGGGCCGTGAGTGGGATGCGCTGCTGCATGCCGACCGCGACGGGGCGCTGGTGAACCTGATGAACACCACACCCGACGGCGACTACCAGACCTACAAGGCCAACGACGGTGCCTACGTGCGCGACCATTTCTTCGGCCGGGACCCGCGCACCAAGGCCCTCGTCGAGCCGATGACCGACGCCGAGATCTGGAATCTCAAGCGCGGCGGTCACGACTATCGCAAGGTTTATGCCGCCTATCGCGCCGCCGTCGACCATCACGGGCAGCCGACGGTGATTCTGGCCAAGACCATCAAGGGATATTCGCTGGGCGCCCACTTCCAAGGCCGCAACGCCACGCACCAGATGAAAAAGCTTGCGCTGCAAGACCTCAAGGACTTCCGCGATGCCATCCGGATCCCGATCAGCGACGAGCAACTCGAGCAGGATCCCTATCTGCCGCCTTACTACCACCCCGGCGCGGAGGCGCCGGAGATCCGCTACCTGCTCGAGCGGCGCCACGCTCTGGGCGGCTTCGTCCCCGAGCGGCGCACCAAGACCAAAACGCTGCGGTTGCCGGGTCGCGACATCTACGCACCCCTGAAAAAAGGCTCCGGCCAGCAGGAGGTCGCCACCACGATGGCGACGGTCCGAACCTTCAAAGAACTGTTGCGCGACAAAGAGATTGGCAATCGGATAGTCCCGATCATCCCGGACGAGGCCCGCACGTTCGGGATGGACTCCTGGTTTCCGTCGCTGAAGATCTACAACCGCAACGGCCAGCTGTACACCGCCGTCGACGCCGAACTCATGCTGGCCTACAAGGAAAGTGAGAAAGGCCAAATCCTGCACGAGGGCATCAACGAAGCCGGATCTGTCGCCTCGTTCACGGCGGTCGGCACGTCGTATTCGACGCACAACGAGCCGATGATCCCGATCTACATCTTCTATTCGATGTTCGGCTTCCAACGGACCGGTGACGGGCTGTGGGCGGCGGCCGACCAGATGTCGCGCGGGTTCCTGCTTGGCGCCACCGCCGGACGCACGACCCTGACCGGCGAGGGGCTGCAGCACGCCGATGGTCAGTCGCCGCTGCTGGCGGCCACCAATCCGGCGGTGGTCTCCTACGACCCGGCCTTCGCCTTCGAAATCGCCTACATCATCGAAAGCGGCCTGGCCCGGATGCACGGCGAGAAGGCAGAGAACGTCATCTTCTACCTGACCATCTACAACGAGCCCTACGTACAGCCGGCGGAGCCGGACAACTTCGACCCCGAAGGCGTGCTGCGCGGTGTCTACCGCTACCGGCCGGCCGCCGAGCGCCGCACCAACAACGCCAACATCCTGGCGTCCGGGGTGTCGATGCCGTCCGCCCTGCGGGCCGCCGACATGCTGGCCGCCGAATGGGACGTCGCCACCGACGTGTGGTCGGTGACGAGTTGGAGCGAGCTCAACCGCGACGGCGTCGCGATCCAGAAGGAGCGGCTGCGGCATCCCGACCAGCCCGCTGACGAGCCGTACGTGACGCAGGTGCTGTCCACGGCGACCGGGCCGTTCATCGCCGTCTCGGACTGGATGCGCGCCGTGCCCGAACAGATCCGGCCGTGGGTGCCGGGCACCTACCTCACGCTAGGCACCGACGGGTTCGGCTTCTCCGACACCCGCCCGGCCGCCCGGCGCTACTTCAACACCGACGCCGAATCGCAGGTCGTCGCGGTGCTGGAGGCGCTTGCCCGCGACGGCGAGATCGACCCGTCGGTGCCGGTCGCGGCCGCGCGGCAGTACCGCATCGACGACGTGCAGGCCGCGCCGGCGCAGACCTCGGACCCCGGACCGGGAGCCTAGGTCGGTCGAGAACGCGGCTAGCTGCAGCGTGGGAGTCGAGACTGCGGCCAGCCGCAGTCTCGACTCGGCATCGCCCCGGCGCGCAACGGGTTGGCAGAAACAAATAGAAAACCGGCGTAGCTTTTAGGGATGGTCGACAAGCAGTTCCCTACGCCCCGGACGACCCTGGATCTGCTGGACACCGTCCCGGAGTCGCTGTTGCGGCGGTTGAAGCAGTACTCCGGCCGATTTTCCACCGAAGCGGTGAGCGCCATGCAGGACCGGCTGCCGTTCTTCGCGGAGTTGGAAGCCTCTCAGCGGGCCAGCTTGGCGCTGGTCGTGCAGACCGCCGTAGCGAACTTCGTCGAGTGGATGACCGACCCGAACAGCAACATCGACTACACCGCTCGGGCGTTCGAGCTGATGCCGCAGGATCTGACCCAGCGCATGCCATTGCGTCACTCGGTGGACATGATCCGGGTGACGCTGGAGTTCTTCGAAGAGGTCGCCCCCCTGCTGGCCCGCTCTGACGAGGAGCTGACCGCGCTGACCGTCGGCATTTTGAAGTACAGCCGCGACTTGGCGTTCAGCGCCGCCACGGCCTACGCCGACGCGGCCGAGGCGCGCGGCACGTGGGACAGCCGCATGGAGGCCACCGTCGTGGACGCGGTGGTGCGCGGCGACACCGGCCCAGAGTTGCTGTCTCGCGCGGCGGCGCTGAATTGGGACGCAGGCGCCCCGGCGACGGTGGTGGTAGGCATCCCGGCGCCCGGCCGGGAAAACCATGCCAGTCAAGACGTTCGAGACATCGCCGCCCTTCATGGTCGCGCCGCACTCACCGACGTGCACGGCACCTACCTGGTGGCCATCGTGTCCGGCCAGCTGACACCGACCGAGAAGGTCTTCGCGGCCCTGCTCGATGCCTACTCCGACGGCCCGGTGGTGATCGGGCCGACCGCGCCGATGCTGACCGCGGCCTACCACAGCGCCAGCGAGGCCATTTCCGGAATGAACGCGGTGGCCGGCTGGCGAGGCGCCCCGCGGCCCGTGCTGGCGCGCGAACTGCTACCCGAACGGGCGCTGATGGGCGATGCCGCGGCCATCGCGGCTTTGCACACCGACGTGATGCGACCGCTCGCCGACGCCGGTCCGACCCTCACCGAGACCCTGGACGCCTACCTGGACTGTGGCGGCGCGATCGAAGCCTGCGCCCGCAAGTTGTTCGTTCATCCAAACACGGTGCGGTACCGGCTCCGTCGCATCGCCGACTTCACCGGTCGTGATCCGACCTTGCCGCGCGACGCCTATGTCCTGCGGATCGCGGCTACCGTTGGACACCTCGCTTACCAGGCTCAGCAGTCCAGCGCTGCGGGCAACGTCGTGACACCCGTCACGCCGTCGATCGAAAAGGACCTGGTCGCCCCGTCTGGGACCGCCAACATCCGATAACAGATTGCGGCGCGATATCGAACACGTCGCATCACGTGCACTTTTGTGGAGGTTCCACAAAAACATAAGACAAGGTTCATAATCCCCTACACGGCGCAAAGACGTCTTCACAGTGTTCCCTTAATTACGTGATCGCGTTACTGGCGCCCGGGCAAGGGTCGCAGACCGAGGGGATGCTGTCGCCGTGGCTGGAACTGCCCGGCGCGGCCGACCGACTGTCGTCATGGGCGACCGCCAGCGGCCTCGACCTCGCGCGGCTCGGCACCACCGCCTCGGCCGAAGAGATCACCGACACCGCGATCGCCCAACCATTGATCGTCGCCGCTACGTTGCTCGCCTATCAAGAGCTGACGACGCGCGGTCTACTGGCCGACAAGCAGGTGGTCGTCGCCGGCCACTCGGTCGGTGAGATCGCTGCCTACGCCATCGCCGGAGTCCTCTCCGCCGACGACGCGGTCGCGCTGGCCGCCACCCGCGGCGCGGAGATGGCCAAGGCGTGCGCCACCGAGCCGACCGGAATGTCGGCGGTGCTGGGCGGTGACGAGACCGCGGTACTCGCGCGTCTCGAGGAGCTCGACCTGGTCGCGGCCAACCGCAACGCCGCCGGGCAGATCGTGGCCGCCGGCCGGCTGAGCGCGCTGGACAAGCTCGCCGAAGACCCGCCGGAGAAAGCCCGCGTTCGCGCGTTGGGCGTGGCCGGCGCCTTCCACACCGAATTCATGGCCTCGGCTCTCGACGGGTACTCCGCGGCGGCACAGCACATCGCGACCGCCGAGCCGACTTCCACACTGCTGTCCAACCGTGACGGTCAGCCGGTGAGCTCGGCCGCCGATGCGATGGAAAAGCTTGTCGCACAATTGACCCGGCCGGTGCGCTGGGACCTGTGCTCCGAGACGCTGCGTCAGCGCAGCGTGACCGCAATTGTCGAGTTCCCGCCGGCGGGAGCTCTATCCGGCATCGCCAAGCGTGAACTACGCGGGACACCGACGCACGCCGTCAAGACCCCCGCCGACCTGGACGGTTTGGGAGAGCTGTAACTCCAAAGAAGTTGGCCACCAGGCCAAGTCGCCAAACCGGCCGCCATCACAACCGCACAAAGCACGTAAATCAGCAGTACACAACATATTACGAAGGGAAACACAACGTGTCCGTCAGCCAGGAAGAAATCATCGCCGGTATCGCCGAGATCATCGAAGAGGTCACCGGTATCGAGCCCTCGGAGATCACCCCGGAGAAGTCGTTCGTCGACGACCTGGACATCGACTCGCTGTCGATGGTGGAGATCGCCGTGCAGACCGAAGACAAGTACGGCGTGAAGATCCCCGACGAGGACCTCGCCGGTCTGCGCACCGTCGGTGACGTCGTCAACTACATCCAGAAGCTGGAGGAAGAGAACCCCGAGGCCGCACAGGCGCTGCGCGCCAAGTTCGAAACCGAGGGGTCGAAGCAGGAAGCCGACAGCAAGTGACCAAACCTTCCACTGCTAACGGCGGTTACCCCAATGTTGTGGTAACCGCCGTCGAGGCGACGACGTCGATCGCGCCAGACATCGAAGGCACGTGGAAGGGTCTGCTCGCCGGAGAATCCGGCATCCGCGTGCTCGAAGACGAGTTCGTCACGAAGTGGGACCTGCCGGTGAAAATCGGCGGGCACCTCAAAGAGGCTGTCGACGACCACATGGGCCGACTGGATCTCCGACGGATGTCCTACGTCCAGCGGCTGGCCAAGCACCTCAGCGGGCAGCTTTGGGAGTCAGCCGGCAGCCCCGAGGTCGACCCCGACCGCTTCGCGGTGGTGATCGGCACCGGATTGGGCGGCGCCGAGAAGATCGTCGAGACCTATGACCTGATGAACGAGGGCGGGCCCCGCAAGGTGTCCCCGCTCGCCGTGCAGATGATCATGCCCAACGGCGCTGCCGCCGTCGTCGGCCTGCAACTCGGCGCCCGCGCCGGGGTGCTCACGCCGGTGTCGGCCTGTTCGTCGGGATCGGAGGCCATCGCGCACGCCTGGCGACAGATCGTGATGGGCGACGCGGACTTCGCCGTCTGCGGTGGCGTCGAGGGCAACATCGAGGCGCTGCCGATCGCGGCGTTCTCGATGATGCGGGCGATGTCGACCAACAACGACAACCCCGAGGGCGCATCGCGTCCGTTCGACAAGAACCGTGACGGCTTCGTGTTCGGTGAGGCCGGCGCGATGATGATCATCGAGACCGAGGAGCACGCCAAGGCCCGGGGCGCCAAGCCACTGGCCCGGTTGATGGGTGCCGGCATCACGTCGGACGCGTTCCACATGGTGGCCCCCGCCGCCGGACGGCGTCCGGGCCGGACGCGCGATGAGCCCGGTCGATGGAGATGGCGGGCTTGTCTCCCAAGGACATCGACCACATCAACGCGCACGCGACGGCCACCCCGATCGGCGACACCGCCGAGGCCAACGCCATCCGGGAAGCCGGATGCCAGGAGCGCCGCGGTCTACGCGCCGAAGTCGGCGCGCTGGGTCACTCCATCGGCGCCGTCGGCGCACTGGAGTCCATCCTGACGGTGCTGGCGCTGCGCGATGGCGTCATTCCGCCGACACTTAACTACTCGACACCCGATCCCGAGATCGACCTTGACGTTGTCGCGGGCGAGCCGCGTTATGGCGAGTACCAGTACGCCATCAACAACTCGTTCGGCTTCGGCGGACACAACGTCGCGCTGGCCTTCGGCCGGTACTGACGCAGCGGCGTCGGGCGATGACGCGGGATACGAAGGTGGCCGGGAGGAGCGACAACCGAAAGGCACGTTCGTAAGGTCTATGACCACATCGTCAAAGTTCGCTACGGGGAACGGTTTCCCCAACGTGGTCGTCACCGGCATCGCCATGACGACCGCGTTGGCGACCGACGCCGAGACCACCTGGAAGACGCTGCTGGACGGGCAGAGTGGCATCCGCACGCTGGACGACCCCTTCGTCGAGCAGTACGACCTGCCCGTGCGCATCGGCGGTCACCTCCTCGAGGAGTTCGACGAGCGAGCTGACGCCGCGTCGAGCCGCGTCGGCTGGGCTACCTGCAGAAGATGGCCACCGTCTCGGACAGGCGGGTCTGGGAGAACGCCGGCTCGCCCGAGGTCGACACCAACCGGCTGATGGTGTCGATCGGCACCGGCATCGGCAGCCAGCCGAGGAACTGCTCTTCGCCTACGACGGCATGCGGGAGAAGGGCCTCACGGCCGTCTCACCGCTGGCGGTGCAGATGTACATGCCCAACTGGCCCGCCGCGGCGGTCGGCCTGGAACGCGCGCGCCAAGGCCGGCGTCGTCACCCCGATGTCGGCGTGCGCCTCGGGCAGCGAAGGCCATCGCCCAGTGCGTGGCGCAGCATCGTCCTCGGTGAAGCCGACGTCGCGATCTGCGGTGGCGTCGAGACCAGGATCGAGGCGGTGCCGATCGCAGGCTTCGCCCAGATGCGCATCGTGTTGTCCACCACCAACGACGACCCGGCCGGTGCGTGCCGGCCGTTCGACAAGGACCGCAACGGCTTCGTGTTCGGCGAAGGCGCGGCGCGCTGATGGTCATCGAGACCGAGGAGCACGCCAAGGCGCGCGGCGCCAACATCCTGGCGCGGCTGATGGGCGCCAGCGTCACCTCCGACGGCTATCCACATCGTGGCGCCCGACCCCAACGGCGAGCGGGCCGGCCACGCGATCACGCGGGCCATCCAGCTCGCCGGCCTGCAGCCGGGCGACATCGACCACATCAACGCCCACGCCACCGGCACCTCGGTCGGCGACGTGGCCGAGGGCAAGGCCATCAACAGCGCGCTCGGGCGGCAACGGCACGCGCGGTCTACGCCCCGAAGTCGCGCGCTCGGTCACTCGGTCGGCGCCGTCGGTGCGGTGGAGTCCATCCTGACCGTGCATGGCGCTGCGCGACAGGCGTCATCCCGCCGACCCTGAACCTGAAGCAACCTCGATCCCGAGGTCGACCTGGACGTGGTGGCGGGCACGCCGCGGACGGCGACTTCGAGTACGCGATCAACAATTCGTTCGGATTCGGCGGGCACAACGTCGCGATCGACCTTCGGGAGGTACTGACCGATCAGCACGTGAGACGAGGAGACCTGCGATGACGACCATGGCGCCCGAGGCAGTTGACGAGTCGCTCGACCCGCGCGACCCGCTGCTGCGACTGAGCAGCGTTCTTCGACAACGGCAGCGTCGAACTGCTACACGAGCGTGACCGCTCCGGCGTGCTCGCGGCCGGCGGGACCGTCAATGGCGTGCGCACCATCGCATTCTGCCACCGACGGCACCGTGATGGGCGGTGCGATGGGGCTGGAGGGCTGCACGCACATCGTCAACGCCTACGACACCGCCATCGAGGAGCAGAGCCCGATCGTGGGCATCTGGCACTCCGGCGGCGCCCGGCTGGCCGAGGGCGTCAAGGCGCTGCACGCCGTCGGGCTGGTCTTCGAGGCGATGATCCGGGCATCGGGTTACGTCCCGCAGATCTCGGTGGTGGTCGGATTCGCCGCCGGCGGTGCCGCTTACGGGCCGGCGCTGACCGACGTCGTCATCATGGCGCCGGAGGGCCGGGTGTTCGTCACCGGACCCGACGTCGTCCGCAGCGTCACCGGTGAAGACGTCGACATGGCATCGCTGGGTGGCCCGGACACCCACCACAAGAAGTCCGGCGTGTGCCACATCGTCGCCGACGACGAGGACGACGCCTACGAGCGCGGTCGCCGGCTGGTCGGATTGTTCTGCCAGCAGGGACATTTCGACCGCAGCAAGGCCGAGGCGCGGCGACACCGACCTGCATGCGCTGCTGCCGGAGTCGCCGCGACGGGCCTACGACGTGCACCCGCTGGTCACCGCGCTGCTCGACGACGACGCGCCCTTCGACGAGTTCCAGGCCAAGTGGGCACCGTCGATGGTGGTCGGTCTCGGCCGGTTGTCCGGACGCTCGGTGGGCGTGCTCGCCAACAACCCGCTGCGGCTGGGCGGCTGCCTGAACTCTGAAAGTGCCGAGAAGGCAGCGCGTTTCGTGCGGCTGTGCGACGCATTCGGTATCCCGCTGATCGTGATCGTCGACGTGCCCGGTTACCTGCCCGGTGTGGACCAGGAGTGGGGCGGCGTCGTTCGCCGCGGGGCCAAGCTGCTGCACGCGTTCGGTGAGGCCACCGTTCCGCGCGTCACGCTGGTTACCCGAAAGATCTACGGCGGGGCCTACATTGCGATGAACTCGCGCTCACTGGGCGCCACCAAGGTGTTCGCCTGGCCGGACGCCGAGGTCGCGGTGATGGGCGCCAAGGCGGCCGTCGGCATTCTGCACAAGAAGAAGCTGGCCGCTGCGCCCGACCACGAGCGCGAGGCGCTGCACGAGGAGCTCGCCGCCGAGCACGAGCGGATCGCCGGCGGCGTCGACAACGCCATCGAGATCGGCGTCGTCGACGAGAAGATCGACCCCGCCCACACCCGCGGCAAAATCACCGAGGCGCTGGCCGAGGCGCCGGCCCGGCGGGGACGTCACAAGAACATCCCGCTGTAAACCGCCGTCAATTCATCGGCAACGCCTTGGCGGCAGTGACGACGTGAGTGCGGATCAGCGGTAGTCCCCACCACGCGCGCCAGCCAAGGCTGCGGCGCTCGATTCCCACCATGCCGCACTGCCGAAGCCACCCGGCGTACCGGCGGGTGAAGCCGATGTCGGCAAGCACCACGCGGCCGCCGGGTTTCAGCACTCGGACCGCCTCGACAATCGCCCTGCGCCGCGCGTTGTTGCCGGGCAGATTGTGGATCGCGAGGCTGCTGACGACGAGATCGATTGACTCCGAGGGGAATTGGAGGTCTGTCATGTCCTGGGTGTGCAGCTCGATCCGGTCGGCAACGCCCTCGACGTCGGCGTTCGCCAATGTCGCCTGCACCGAGTTCCCGGTCTGGTCGGGCCGCCAGATGTCAACTCCGATGGCACGCCCGTGTGGGATCAGCTTCGCGGCGGCCAGCAGCACCGCCCCGCGTCCGCAGCCCAGATCGAGCACCCGCTCGTCGCCGCGCAGTCCAAGGCCGGGCAGCAGTCGTGCCCACACTTCGAACTTGCCCTTTCGGCTGAAGCGCCAGACACCAAGACCGGCGACGATCAACGCGACGGCCACCACCGCGGCCGCGATGCCTGCCGATGTGTGCCCGGTCGACAGCCATGATCCGGCGAAAACCGTTGCGATCGCGCACAACAGCAGATAGCCGGCAAGCATGACCGGTGCCGGGATCATCGAGTAGTCGCCGTCGACGCCGTAATGCCCGCGCGGACGCGAGAGCTCGGTCGCGATATCAGTCATGGCTGTTGCCTCCGTAGGTCGCGGTTCGGTAGGTGTGAGCGAGTCGCTCGAGGATCGGGATCGCCTTGGCGGCAGCGCGTTTGGTCGCGGCTTTACTCGACGGGGCGGCGGGCTCGAAGGCTCGGCGGATCGTCTCGGCGAGCTGGTCGGCCTTGTGCTCCAGCGTCAAGCCGAGCGTTGGTGACAGAAACGGTTCTGCCGCGAAGAATCCGTACACGATGTTCGGCAGCGCATAATCGAGATCGCTCCGCTGCAGATCAGGTCTCAGCATCGACTCGGCGGCCAGCACGCCGATGTAATCGCCGACGATGTCGAGCTTGCGTTGCTCCAGCTGCTGATGAGGCGGCGCGGCCAGAAAAGCCCCGAGCATGTCCGCGTCGCGGGTGTAGAGCGCCCGTAGCACGGGGCGGTTCATCGCCTCGACAAAGACGCGTCGGTAGTAGCGGTGCAGCGCAACCTCGGCCGGATCGGCGCGCAGCGCATCGACGACAGCGTCGACCATCATCGCCGCTTCGCGGGCGCTCACCGCGTGGAACACATCTTCGCGGGAACGCCAGTGCAAATAGATCGTGCCCTTGCCGACGCCGGCACGTTTGGACAACTCGTCGATGGTGACGCGCCGATAACCCCATGCCAGTAACAACTCTCGGGCGGTATCGAGGATTCGATCCGCTCGTTCCCGGCGTTCGTCGCGGGTGCGCTCCACCACGACAACCAGGATATGACCAGATAACGAATTTGGTCAACAGTCATATTGCGGTCCGCGGCCTTCTACTCGCGGCTGAGGATGCGCCGTAGCACGTGGTGAAGGCGCGTCTCGGGCGACGCCTCTGCGGTGCCACTCCGCCAGCCCACGAAGCCGTCAGGACGAACCAGTAGTGCCTCGTCGGCAGACAAGCCGGTCAGTTGTGTCCATTGGCCGTCGATGTCACGCAACTCGCCGGTGGCGCTGATGCTGCGCACGACGATGGGGATCTGCGTCGCGTCGGATACGTTCTTCGCCGCCGTGTCCCAGGCAGCGCCGGACGAGCCGGTGAATAGCGTGAAGCCGGACCCGAGCAGGTCGAGCGTCGAGACGCGCTGTCCGGCGCGAGCCACCCAGGCGTGGGGAACCCGGGTGCCGGGTTGGCCGCGCAGCTCGTTGACGAGTGAGACCGCACCGGGTGGTAACGGGCCATCGAAAATGATTGCTGCCGATCGGTATTGATAGCCAATGAGCAACGCGAACAACGGCGCCTCTTCTTCCACCGGCAGGCGCGGCCGGTCGTCCTTGATCCGGAGGAAGTCTAGTGCCGGCCCGGTGAGCGACTGTCGCGCATTGAAGCGGCCAACTGGGTGTCGCTCGGCGTGGTAGGTGGCAAGCAGAGCAGGGTCGGCCGTGCCGTTCACGACGGCCGCCAGCTTCCAGGCCAGGTTGTGCGCACTCTGAATCGCGGTGTTGGCTCCGCCGGCCTTGAATGGCGGCATGGCATGGGCCGAGTCACCCACGAGAAATACTCGCTTACTGTGGAATTGATCGGCCACCTGCTCGTAGGGCTGCCACGGTGCGACATCGATGATGTCGACGTTGATCGGCTCACCGACAGCGTCCGTCAACACGTGACGGCATCGCTGCGCGGTGAATTCAGCGGCGCTCTCTTCGGCGTCCGGGCAATAGGTGGTGATGAACATGCCGAGGTCGTCGCGCACCGGCAGGAGGATGCCTTCAACGGCACTATTTTTCACCTGCATGGCGTCGCCGTCGCGCAGGGTGGGCACGAATTTTCGCCATGGTGCCCGAAAGTAGATGAACAGCACATAGATCGGCAAGGCGCCGTAGCCCGAGGTGGGTACACCGAGCGCGTTGCGGACTGGGCTGTGCACGCCGTCGGCGGCCACGAGGTAGTCGGCACGGACCGCTCGTGTCATGCCTGAATCTCTGTCTCGCACAAGGGCGGTGATTTCGGCGTCGTCCTGTTCGAACGAACGCAATTCGGTGTCGTAGCACACCTGGCTGTGGTGTCGACGGATATGGGCCAGTAGCATCGGCTCGAATGCGCTTTGTGGGCAGTATTGAGCGCCGGGCTCGGGACTCAGCTCACTGAAGGGGCTGAAATACGCATCGCCGTCGAAGGATTCCCATTCCTCGGTGCTGTTCAGCGTCGGCCTGCCCCGCATGCTCGACACACCTTCGGCTACCGCGTGGACTTCGCCCGACAATCCCAACTCGCGCAGGATCTCGAGGCTCCGGAAGCTGAGATTGCGCGCTTTCGGATAAACGAAGACCTCACTTCGCTTTTCGACCAGCAGCGAATGCACACCGTGCTTGGCGAGCAGCGCCGCGGTGGTCAGGCCGCCGGCACCGGCACCGACGATCAACACCGGGACATGTGTCTCGTCCATGGCCCACCTCTTCGTACATATGGAACTGTTTAGTTCCGTATATACGACGATGCCATTGACCGGCGCGTCGTGCAACCTCTAATCTGCCGGCGCTCCAGTGAGCGGCATGATCACGTCTTCGAGCACCCGGCGGACGTAGACCCGGTCGATCGGCCGCCCGGTCATCACCCGCAGGACGTTGAGACCCAGGGCGACATCGGGGATCAGACTCAAGTCCCGGCCGGCCCCTATCTCCCCGCGCTCAACAGCATGGTCGAGCATCGTCCGAACCACCTGCCGAGGAATCGCCAACACCAGATCGTCCAAGGCGGCCGCCAGGACGGGATCGTGTGTCGCGGCCGTCGCCACGCCGAGGATCACGTGAATCGTGCTCAGCTCAGTGTCATTGAGGTCCGGCACGGCAGCGACTAATTCCTCGATGTCGCCCGACAGGCTGCCGGTGTCCGGCGGATCCACGGGCCCCAACCGGCGGCGCCAATGCGCAATCGCGTCCGCCACCACCACAGCCTTGGAGGGCCAGCGCCGATAGATCGCGGCCTTACCCACTCCCGCGCGAGATGCGATGTCGTCCATGCTCAGCCGGTCGTAACCCCGCTCGGCCACCCCGGCCAGAGTCGCATCGAGGATCGCGCCGTCCAGCGACCGGTCCAGGCGTCGCTTACTTCCCGCCGGTCGCCTAGTGGGCTCTGATGGGCCGGTCTTCGACTCCATACCCTTGTCCTAACCCCGATACGGATGAGTTCCGTTTGATGGTATCGCGTCAAGCGGAGCCGCTGAGCAGTTCCCCGGCAACGCCGGTCACCCGCTCCCGGTCGGCGGCCACCAGGCCGATTCTGGTGCGCCTGTCGACAATGTCCTCGACCGTCAGGGCGCCCTCGTGGGTGACGGCGTACTCGAACTCCGCACGGGTCACGTCTATCCCGTCGGCCACCGGCTCGGCCGGCCCCTCGCACGAGGCCGACCCGATCACCGTGGCCGCCTCGGCTCCGTATCGCAGGACCAGCGACTCCGGCAAACCGGCCATCGGCGCGGTGATCGAACCGGGATTATTCGGCGCGCCGACCAGCGGCAGGTTCTGGGTCCGGCACGCAGCGGCGTCGAGGTTGCGTAACGCGATGGCGCGGCCGAGGACGTCCTCGGCCATGTGCCGGTATTCAGTGAGCTTGCCGCCGATCACGCTGATCACGCCAGACGACGATTCGATGACGGCGTGGTCGCGCGAGACGTCGGCGGTGTGGCCGGCGCCGGTGTCGATCAGTGGCCGCAGCCCCGCATACGAGCCGATGATGTCGCCTGCGTCCAGCGTGATGCCGAGGGCGGTATTCACCACGTCGAGCAGGAAGGTCACCTCCCCCGCTGTCGGCTGCGGCACATCGGGAATCGGGCCGGGAGACTCCTCGTCGGTCAACCCGAGGTAAATCCGGCCGAGTTGTTCGGGCATCGCGAAGACGAAGCGGTTGAGCGCCCCGGGGATCGGAATCGTCAGCGCCGCAGTCGGATTCCCGAAAGTCTTGGCATCGAAGACGAGGTGGGTGCCGCGGCTGGGTCGTAGTTTCAGTGACGCGTCCACCTCGCCCGCCCATACCCCGGTGGCGTTGATTACCGCCCGCGCCGAGATACCGAATGATTCGCCCGTGCGCTGGTCGGTCAGCGTCACCGAGGTGCCGGTGACCTGCGACGCCGATGTATAGGTCAGGATCCGGGCGCCGTGCTGGGCGGCGGTCCGTGCGACGGCACAGACCAGGCGGGCGTCATCGATCAGTTGCCCGTCGTAGGCCAGCAGGCCGCCATCGAGGCCCTCGCGCCGGACCGCCGGGGCCAGGTCGATCACGCGTCGAGCCGAAATGCGCTGCGAGCCGGGCAGAATAGAGCTTGGTGTCCCTGCCGCTTTACGCAGCACGTCACCGGCCAGGAAGCCGGCGCGGACCAATGCCCGGTTCGGGCGGCTCATCGACGGCAGCAGCGGAACCAGCTGTGGCATGGCGCGAACCAGATGAGGAGCGTTGCGCGTCATCAAGATTCCGCGTTCGACCGCGCTGCGCCGCGCGATCCCGACGTTGCCGGTCGCCAGGTAACGCAGCCCGCCGTGCACCAGCTTCGAGCTCCATCGGCTGGTTCCGAAGGCCAGGTCGTGCTTTTCCACCAGCGTCACGCTGAGGCCTCGTGACGCCGCGTCCAGCGCGATGCCGACACCGGTGATGCCGCCGCCGATCACTACGACATCGGTCGTGGCGCCGTCGGCCAGCGCGGTCAGATCGGCGGCGCGGCGCGCGGCGTTGAGAGCGGTCGAGTTCACGCCAGGTATCCGTTCAGCGAGTGGGCGAGTTCTTTCGCCAAGGCGTCGGCGTCGAGGATCGGGCGGACGATCTGTGCCGACTGGATGGTCGACTGCGTGATGAGGAGCACCATCGCGGCCATCTGATGGGGATCGCCGGCCCGCACGCTGCCGTCGTACTGGGCCGACCGAAGGCCCTCGGCGAGCGCTTCGATCAGCATCTGCTGGCTGCTACCCAGCCGCTGGGCGATGTAGACCAGCGCCAACTCCGAGCGCAGCACGGCCATCACCAACTCGTCGCCCCGCAGCCGCTCGGCCACCGCGACCACCCGGTCGACCAGCGCGGCACGTCCGCTGCCGCGCACCGGAATTTCGGCCAGCGCGTCGGTGATATGGCTGGTCAGCAGCGCGGCCAGCACCGAGCGGGTGTCGGGCCAGCGGCGATACACGGTTGGGCGGCTTACGCCCGCGCGGCGGGCGATCTCCGCCAGCGTTACCCGCTCGACGCCGAAATCGACGACGCAGCTCGCCGCAGCCGCCAGGATGCGGTCCTGCACGGGAGCGTTACTGATTGACAGCATATGTAATACTGTAACGCATGCCTGCCGACTTGCGACCCCCGATGAAGTGGAATGCCTGGGGAGATCCCCGCGAAGCCAAACCGCTGTCCGACGGCATCCGCTCGCTGCTCGCCCAGGCCCTGGGGGTGACCGGATCTCCAGAGGCCGAACTCGAAGCCGATCAGGTTCGTCTGACCCCGTCGCAGCTGACGGCAGAACACCGCGAAGCGCTGGCAACCATCGTGGGCACCGACCATTGCCGCGTCGACGACAACGACCGGCTGTTGCGCGCCGGCGGCAAGTCAACGCTGGACCTGTTGCGGCGCAAAGACGCCGGCGTTCAAGACGCTCCCGACGCGGTCCTGCTGCCCGGCTCTGACGACGAGGTTGCCGCAATTCTGCAGTACTGCTCGCAGCACAGCATCGCCGTCGTGCCATTCGGCGGCGGCACCAGCGTGGTCGGCGGACTCGACCCGATCCGCCGCGGGTTCGCCGCGGCGGTGTCGCTCGACCTGCGGCGCTTCGACCAACTGCTGTCCTTCGACGAGGTGTCCGGCGAGGCGGAGTTCGGCGCCGGGGTCACCGGGCCGCAGGCCGAGAAGCTGCTTGGCGCGCACGGCTTTTCGCTCGGACACTTCCCGCAGAGCTTCGAGTTCGCCAGCCTCGGAGGCTTCGCCGCGACCCGCTCGTCCGGGCAGAACTCGGCGGGCTACGGCCGCTTCGACGACATGGTTCGCGGGCTGCGGGTGATCACGCCCGCCGGGGCCCTGGACCTCGGCCGGGCACCGCAGTCGGCGGCGGGCCCAGATCTGCGGCAACTCGTCATGGGGTCAGAAGGCGTTTTTGGCGTCATCACGCGGGTGCGGGTGGCCGTGCACCCCGCGCCGGAGGCCAGCCGCTACGAGGCCTGGTCGTTTCCCGACTTCGCCACGGGCGCAGCGGCATTGCGCGCCGTCACCCAGACCGCTGCCGGCCCGACAGTGATCCGGTTGTCCGACGAGGCCGAGACCGGGGTCAACCTGGCCACCACCGAATCCATCGGCGAAAACCAGGTCACCGGAGGCTGTCTGGCAATCACCGTGTTCGAAGGCACCGAAGCGCACGCGGCCAGCAGGCACACCGAAACCCGGGCTCTGATGACGGCCCAGGGCGGCACATCCCTGGGCGAGGGCCCGGCCCGCGCCTGGGAACGCGGCCGATTCGGCGCGCCCTACCTGCGCGACGCGTTGCTGGCCAACGGAGCACTGTGCGAGACCCTCGAGACGGCCACCGACTGGTCCAACGTCCTCGCGCTCAAGACCGCGGTCACCGAGGCGTTGACGGCCGCGCTGGCCGAATCCGGTACACCCGCGCTCGTGCTGTGCCACATTTCCCATGTGTATGCCACCGGCGCGTCGCTGTATTTCACCGTCGTCGCGGGGCAGCGCGGCAATCCAATCGAGCAGTGGCGCGCCGCCAAGTCCGCCGCATGCGACGCGATCGTCGCCGCCGGTGCGACCATCACCCACCACCACGCCGTCGGCGCCGACCATCGGCCGTGGATGGCCGATGAGGTCGGCGATCTCGGAGTGCAGGTGTTGCGGGCGGTCAAAGCGACACTGGACCCTGCGGGAATCCTTAACCCCGGCAAGCTGATTCCGTGACTGCGCCACGACAATGCAGAGCGCAGCGATGAGGAGTGGCGCCTTATGACTGAGCCGCGCCAGATTGGCCGCGTGACCGTGCTGACCAATCCGGCATCAGGACACGGCAACGCGCCACACGCGGCCGAGAGGGCCATCGTCCGCCTGCAACAGCGCGGCATCGACGTCACCGCGATCGTCGGCAGCGACGCCGAACATGCGCGCCGCCTGTTGCATGCCGCGGTCGACAAGGGAACTGATGCGCTCGTCGTCGTCGGCGGGGACGGGGTCATCGCCGACGCGTTGCAGGCCCTCGCCGAAACCGACATTCCGCTGGGCATCGTCCCCGCCGGCACCGGCAACGACCATGCACGCGAATTCGGTTTGCCGACAAAAGATCCCGTGGCTGCCGCCGATATCGTCGCCGACGGCTGCACCCAAACCATCGACCTGGGCCGAATTCGCGACCGAGCCGGTACCACCAAATGGTTCGGCACCGTCGCAGCCGCAGGATTCGATTCGCTGGTCACCGATCGGGCCAACCGGATGCGCTGGCCGCGGGGCCGGATGCGCTACAACCTGGCGATGCTCGCCGAACTCTCTCAGTTGCGTCTGCTGCCGTTCCGGTTGGTGCTCGACGGCGGCGAGGAGGTCTCTACCGAGCTCACCCTCGCGGCCTTCGGCAACACCCGCAGTTACGGCGGCGGAATGTTGGTGTGCCCCAACGCCGATCCGACCGACGGCCAACTCGACATCACGATGGTCCACTCCGCGTCGCGGACCCGGCTGATCCGCCTCTTCCCCACCGTCTACAAGGGCACTCACGTCGACCTCGACGAGGTGACGACCGTCCGGGTGGGCACCGTCGACGTGGATTCGCCCGGAATCAACGCCTACGCCGACGGTGATTTCGCCTGCGCGCTGCCCGCCCAGATCTCCGCCGTTAAGGACGCGTTACACATCCTGCGGCCGCTTCGGTAATCGTCGGCACGAGGGAGCACAGGATCGGCACGCCGCGTGACTCAGCCGACACCGCGGTTGAGCCAGGAGATCTCCGCGCCGTCGCCGCCGTCGCGGTAGGGCTCTAGCGCTTCGTCCCACGCGGTGCCCAGCGCCGAATCCAGCTCGGCGGCCAGCGCATCCGCGCCGGCGGACATCATCGACCGCAACCGCATCTCGCCGATCATCACGTCACCGTTGGCGCTCATCGCCCCGTTCCACAAACCGAGCTGGGGAGTATGGCAGAAGCGGTGGCCATCGACGCCGGCGCTCGGGTCCTCGGTGACCTCGAACCGCAGCACCGACCAGGACCGCAGGGCGTCGGCCAAACGGGCGCCGGTACCCACCGGCCCGACCCAATTGGTGACCGCGCGCAACTGTCCCGGCATCGCCGGTTGCGGAGTCCATTTGAGGTTGGCTTTGGAAGACAGCGCCGACGACAGCGCCCACTCGACATGCGGGCATACCGCGGCGGGCGAGGCATGGATGTACACCACACCTGTCGTCACATCAGCGAACTGGTTCGACGCACGCATCTGTTGCTCCTTCGGCTCCACGAGGGACGTCTTCCCCAACGACCTGGTGTTTCCGATGAGCACGTATAACGATTTGTGTGCCTTGCGTGTCTATTGTGCCTTGTGAGGCCTATGTTGCGCTAGTCCGACTTGTATTCGCTCAGGACACTGTCAGAAAGGGCCGGCCACAGCGGCAGCGCCCACTCCCCGAAATCGCGGTCGGTCAGCACCACCAGGGCCAGCTCCGCCACAGGATCCGCCCAGATCAGCGTGCCTGACTGGCCGAAATGGCCGAAGGTGCGCGACGAGTTTCCCGCGCCGGTCCAGTGCGGTGTCTTCGAGTCACGGATCTCGAAGCCCAGCCCCCAGTCGTTGGGGCGCTGGACCCCATACCCGGGGAGAACGCCGTCAAGACCGGGAAATTGCACCCCGGTCGCCTCGGCATGCATCTCGGGCGACACCGTCGCCGGCGAGAGCAGATCCGCGGCGAACGCCGCCAGGTCCGCGACCGTCGACACCGCCCCGTAGCCTGCCACCTGCGCCCCGCCGTCGAGCTGGGTGGCGGTCATGCCCAGCGGCTCGAGCACCGCCTCGGCGAGGTAGCGGCTGAACTCGATCGCGGACGCCTTTTGCACGGTTTCGGCCAGCACGGCGAAACCGTAATTCGAGTACATCCGGCGGGTGCCCGGGCGGGCCAGCGTCTTGCCGTCGAGCATCGCCAGCCCCGAGGCGTGCGACAGCAGGTGCCGCACGGTCGAGCCGGGCGGGCCGGCCGGACTGTCCAGTTCCACCGCGCCTTCTTCAATCGCCACCTGCGCGGCGCGCGCCACCAGAGGCTTGGTCACCGACGCCAGCACGAACTGCCGAGCGGTGTCGCCATAGGTGGCCAGCACGCCCTGCCGGCCGACCACTGCGGCGGCGACGTTGGCCACCGGCCAGTCGTCGAGTACGTGCAGCGCGGCCATCGCGCAGACACTACCGGCGACGATGCAGAGCGCGGAGCGCGAACAGGTGGGGGTGCCGCCCAGCGGCGCAGCGGCGAAGCGGAGAGCCGGACATTCGGTGCAGCCCGACCAAGCGCTAGGTTGAACTCCATGAGTCAGACAGTGCGCGGAGTGATCTCACGCAAAAGAGGTGAGCCCGTCGAGGTGGTCGACATCGTCATTCCCGACCCCGGTCCGGGTGAGGTCGTTGTCGACGTCACCGCGTGCGGGGTGTGCCATACCGACCTGACGTACCGCGAGGGCGGCATCAACGACGAGTTCCCGTTTCTGCTCGGCCATGAGGCCGCGGGCACCGTCGAGGCCGTCGGCGAGGGCGTAACCAACGTCGAGCCAGGCGATTTCGTCGTCCTGAACTGGCGCGCGGTGTGCGGGCAGTGCCGGGCCTGCAAGCGCGGACGCCCACACTTGTGCTTCGACACGTTCAACGCGGCCCAAAAGATGACGCTGACCGACGGCACCGAGCTGACCCCGGCACTGGGCATCGGCGCCTTCGCCGACAAGACGCTGGTGCACGAGGGCCAGTGCACAAAAGTCAATCCCGACGCCGACCCCGCGGTCGCCGGCCTGCTGGGCTGCGGGGTGATGGCCGGCCTCGGCGCGGCGATCAACACCGGCGCGGTCACCCGTGACGACACGGTCGCTGTGATCGGCTGCGGCGGTGTCGGCGACGCCGCGATCGCCGGGGCGGCCCTGGTCGGCGCGCGGCGGATCATCGCGATCGACACCGACAACACCAAGCTCGAGTGGGCCCGCAAGTTCGGCGCCACCCACACCGTCAACGCCCGCGAACTGGATGTGGTCAAAACCGTCCAGGACCTCACCGACGGCTTCGGCGCCAACGTCGTCATCGACGCCGTCGGACGCCCGGAGACCTGGAAGCAGGCCTTCTACGCGCGTGATCTCGCCGGAACCGTTGTGCTGGTTGGTGTTCCAACACCCGACATGCAACTCGAGATGCCGCTGATCGACTTCTTCTCCCACGGCGGCTCGCTCAAGTCGTCCTGGTACGGCGACTGCCTACCCGAACGCGACTTCCCCACGCTGATCGATCTGTACCTGCAGGGCCGGCTACCGCTGGAGCAATTCGTCTCCGAACGCATCGCGCTCGACGACGTCGAAGAGGCATTCCACAAGATGCACGGCGGCCAGGTGCTGCGCTCGGTGGTGCTGCTCTGATGGCTAGCATCGACCGCATCGTCACCCACGGCACCTTCGAACTCGACGGCGGCAGTTGGGAAGTCGACAACAACATCTGGTTGGTCGGCGACGACTCCGACGTGGTGGTGTTCGACGCCGCGCACACCGCGGCACCGATCGTCGACGCCGTCAACGGGCGCAACGTGGTGGCAGTGGTCTGCACCCACGGCCACAACGATCACGTGACCGTCGCGCCCGAACTCGGCGACACCCTCGACGCCCCCGTGCTGCTGCATCCCGCCGACGACGTGCTGTGGCGAATGACGCATCCGGACAAGAACTTTCGCGCTGTATCCGACGACGAGCGGATCAGCGTCGCCGGACTCGAGCTGCATGCCCTGCACACACCTGGGCACTCCCCCGGGTCGGTCTGCTGGTATGCCCCCGACCTGGGCGCGGTGTTCAGCGGCGATACGCTGTTCTCCGGAGGGCCCGGCGCAACCGGGCGCTCATACTCCGACTTCCCGACAATCCTGCAGTCGATCTCCGGACGGCTCGGCGCTCTGCCCGCTGACACGGTCGTCTACACCGGACACGGTGACACCACCCGGATCGGCGACGAGATCGTGCACTACGACGACTGGGTCGCCCGCGGCCACTAGCCGCCGTCGAGCACCCTGCGTTTTTCGTCCTGGAACTCCTTCTCGGTCAGTGCACCCGAATCCCGCAGCGCCGCCAGCGTTTTCAGCTGTTCGATCTTCACCCCCTGGTCGGAGGGGACGACGAACGGACCATCGGTAGCGGGCGCGCCCACCTGCCATGCCGGAGCTATCGGCTCGGAGCCTTTGATGCGGGACAACCACACCGAGGACAGCACCGTGCCCACCAGACCGATGAAGAACAGCCCGGCGGAGATCCCCAACCATGCGCCGTTGGAGTCACTGTCATGACCGAACGCCATTCGGGGCGAGATGAAACCGTTGACCTCCCCGCTTGTCGTCACGACGTAATCGCCCTCGATCGGGATCTGCACTACCCAGACGCGACGGTGGATGTCGCCGTTGACCGACGTTGAGCTGCCGACACTTTCGGTGACCTTCGGGCTGGCCACCCCCGCCGGCGGGTCGATGTCCAGCATCAGGTGAGGCACGGGCAGTCCGCCACCATTGGCGGCGCCGATGATCACGGTGTGGAAGCTAACGGTGGCGCGGCCGACGGGCAGATGGACCTTGGCGGTGCCGGGGATCGGGACCTCGCCGTAGGCGTCGTACTTGTCGAGCACGAAAGCATCCAGAACCAGGGTTGCGATGAAGCCGATCACCGAGGCGACCATCAGCACGATGGCGGTGGCACGCGTCGTCTTCGCGACCCGGCTGCTGCTCATGCACGCAGTGTGGCAGAGCGCAACCTTGACCGCGCCGTTTGGACCGCTCGGCATCGGGTAGCCCCCGCACAGCGCCAAGAAGGAGCGCGGCAAGGACGGAGAGCCATGAGCGAGGACGAGAAGGACCAGGAATCCACCCGCGACGATCAGCACGCACCCGGTGCGGACGACCTGAGCGACGAGGGCAAGGAAAAGGTCGAGCAGATGCGGGCGGCCTACGACGACGACCGTCAGACGGCCGTTCTTCCTGGCACCGACAACACCATCACCGGCGTCGCGGTCAACGAATGGCTAGATGACGACGGCAACCCGAAATACGGGCAAGACGAGCAGAACGACGACAAGCAGCACGACGACAAGCAGAACGACGCCGAGCAGCACGACGTCGAGCAAAAGGACGACGTCGAGCAAAAGGACGACGCCGAGCAGCACGACGCCGGCTAGCCTCCGCCCTGCCCCGGAACGGGGAAGAGTCGACCGCCGGGCTGCCGCGGGAATATGGGGCGGTTCGGCCTGACGGTGGTCGTAGTCGCCTGCGAGGTCGTCGTGGCCGTCGACGTCGTGGCCGTCGAGGTCGGAGCCTCGCTCGTCGTGGTCGTGGTCGTGGTCGTTGGCGCTTGGCTGGTTGTCGACGCGGGCGTGCTCGTGTCGGACTGGGCAGACGACGTCGGGTTCGAGGACGGTTCCTGGCTCGTAGTGGTCTCGGCCGACGTGGGCAGCGACGGCGCGGCGGTCGTACTCATACTCGGTGACGGGTTGGTGGGGGCGCTGTCGGAGGTGTGCCGCAGCGAAAGCATGATTCCGGCTCCGATCGCCAGCACTGCCAGCGCCGTGCCAACCGCCACTATCAACGGACGGCGATACCAGGGTCCGGTGCCCGCGCCGATGACATCTGGTTCGGCCGCGAGTTCCGCCCGCGGGCGCGCGACGGTTCGCCCGGTGGGGCGAGGTTCGTCGTCGTACTCACCGGCCCGGAGCGGCATGATGCCGGAGTCGTCGTCGGCCTCTGACCAGGCCAGTGCCGGAGCGGCCTCCGATTCGACCGGCAGAGCCGACATGATCGTCGCCTCACCGACTGATCCGAGAGCCGTCGGGGCGAGCGCCGTGTCGCCGTCCGCGGACCCGCGCGACGCGTGCAACGCAGCTCCGACGGCGGCCGTCAACTGGGGCCGCGGCGCCGAGATGACCAACGCTCCCGATTGTTCGGACAGCGTCCTGGTGACGAGCGGGATGCTGGCGCCACCGCCCACCGACGCGACCGCCGCCAAATCGCCGGGGCTGATTCCGTTCTGCCCCAACACGTTGTGAAAGAAGCCGACGAAGCTGTCCAGCGGCTGGCGGATCGCGTCGTCGAGTTGGTTTCGCGTCAGCCGGATTTCGCCGCGATAGCCGGGCACCTCGGCGGTCAGGGTCGTTTCATACGCCGACGACAGCTGTTCCTTGGCGTCGCGGCACGCGGTCCGCAGTTGGCTCAGTGATCCGATCGCTGACGTCGCCCCCGTGTCGAACGATCCCGCGGTAGACGAGATCACCGATGACGTGGGTCAACAGCGCCTGGTCGATCCGGCTGCCGGAAAACTCGGTGTGCCGCACGGCCTGGGTGATCGCCTGATAGCCGTTCGCGGCGTCCAACAAGCTCAGCGTGGTGCCGGACCCCCCGAAGTCGCACACGGCGACGATTCCGCTCCCCGGCACGCCGGGGTTGGCGTTCAAAGCGAACAACGCCGCCGCTGAGTCCGGCAGCAGGACCAGCGGCCCGCGCGACCATTCCGACACCCGGCTCAACGCCAGTCGCACCGAGTTCACTGCTGTCGGATCCCAGTGTGCGGGGTGGGTGACGGCGACCGCGTCCGGCAACGTTCGCCCGTCGGTCGCGGTGTAGGCAAGAGCCCGCAACGCGTCGGCGATCAGGGTTTCGCTGCGATGGATCGTGTTGTCGGCGGCCGCGATGCCGGCCGGATCACCCGCCCGATCGACGAAATCGGTGATCACCAGCCCCGGCTCGTCAAGCTTCGGATTCTCCGACGGCACGCCGACCTCGGGCGGGCGTTGTCGGTACAGCGTCAGCACCGGCTTGCGTGTCACGGCCCGGTCGGCAGTGACCGCCGCCAGGTTGGTGGCCCCTATCGAGAGGCCTAACGCCTGCCGTTCGCCGTCAGCCATGTCGTCTCATCGTGCTCATCACGCACCAACTTATCGGCTATCCCGGTTGTGCCGGGCAGGCGCGTCGCCTAGCGGATCGTGCCGGCCCCGGCAATAAGCGGCAGATCCAGCGCGGTGACCCAGCCCGGCGGCAGGTCATTGACGGCCGGGACGGCGTTCAGCGCGCGCAGTCCGGTGGACAGGCATCCGGCCGCGGCCGCATCCCGACCGGATCCGTCGGTGAATCGGAATGCGGTTTCCTGCGAGATGCTGGGCGTGCCTTCGATATCGACGCGGTAGACGTCGTCCTTGGTGCCGGCCGGCCAATCCGGGGCGGCGTCGAGTCCGATGCGGTTGACATGCTCGAGCTGAATCCTGTTCTGCCCCTTGTACACACCGTTGATGGTGAAGCGGACGGCAGCGACGTGTCCGGCCGGGATGACGCCCTTGGCCGTCTTGCGTTCGTTGGGCGTCACCCATTTGTCCCACGTCGTGGTGATCTCGTCGAGCATGATGCCGGCGGCGTGGGCGATCATCGGGACGGTGCCGCCCCACGCGAAGATCAGCACCTCACGGTTCTCCAGCATCGGCCGGAATTCGGGTTCGCGCCCGATCCCCATCTCGACCTCGTAGTCGCCCTCGTAGTTGGTGTAATCGAGCAGTTCGGAGGCGCGGACGGTGCGCACCTCGGAACACAGACCCATCAACGTCATCGGGAACAGGTCGTTGGCAAACCCGGGGTCGATCCCGGTGGTGAAGCACGACGACTCCCCCAGTTCGCACGCCTCGGTGATCGGCTGGATCCAGTTCGGTGGGTTCAGATGCATAGTCGGCCAGACCCATGGCGTCATCGCGGTCGAGCAGACGTCGATGCCGGCGCGCAGGAAACGCGTCAGCAGTGCGATGTTGGCGTCGGCGTGCGCGGCGGTCGGACCGTAGTGGACCAGTGCGTCGGGCTTGAGCGCGATCAGTGCGTCGACGTCGTCGGTGGCGACTACGCCGATTTGGCTCGGCAGTCCGCAGATGTCGCCGGCGTCCCGGCCGACTTTCTCACGCTTGCTGACGCCGACGCCGACGAGTTCGAACTCCGGATGTTTGACGATCTCGGCGATCACCATCTTGCCGACGAAGCCGGTACCCCACACCACAACCCGTTTAGCCATGCGGTTCACCCTAGGCGCGGCTGCGGTCACCCTTCGCTCGAAACCGGAAAGTCATTCGCTCGATCAGCCGGTCGCGCAGTGTCAGCGTGTGCAGCAATACCGCCGAGATATGCGCGGCGATCACGGCCATCAGCGTGTACGCGATCACCGAATGAGCTTGACGCAGAACCCAATACAGCTGCGCATCGAACGGCGCGATCCGCGGCAGGTACACGGGGCCGAAAACGGCGACCGGCCCTCCCGCCGCCGACAGCATCGCCCAGCCAACCACCGGCTGCAGGAGCAGCAACGCATACAACAGCTTCTCGGACAGTCCCACCAGTCGGCCTTCCAGCCGCCCGATCGTCGGAGGCCACGCCGGCGGGTGCTGCCTGAGCCGATTGATGACGCGCACCACCATCACCATTAGCACAAGCGCGCCCAAAGTCTTGTGCACCACCATCAATTGCGCGTAGGACCCAACCGAGTTGACCATGACGAACCCGACGAACAGCGCCGAGAAGACCAACGCGGCGGTCAGCCAGTGCAGAGTCCGGCTCAACCGGGTGAACTGATTCGGCTCGGTCATAGCGGGTTCTCCCCGGTACGACGACGGTAGGACGCGGCGTAGACGGCGGACCGGGCGCTCAGCAATGGGTCGTCGGACGGCTCGATGCCCGGCGGCAGCACCAGCGGGTCGAAATTGAGGTCGCGCGCAGTGCCTTTCGCGTCGGCGGCGACCGTGTCGAGTGTGAGCACTCCGGCTTCGAGGGTGCGACGGTCGGCGGGCCACGGGACCGTCGCATCGTTCGTCGGATCGCCCGGCGCACCGAGCGTGAAGATCAGCCGCCAGCGCAGCGGGCCGCCGCGCAACTGCTGGGTGAGCGAATCGAATACCGCGTTCGGTCCTGATGCCGGCGGCAGCGCGCGTTGCAGCGGAGTCAGCGACCACCGGACCGGTACGCGTGTCCCGGATTGGTTGACGAGGTAGAAGGCGTTCAGCCCATTGAAGACGCTGTCGGCGAAGCCAGACGTCGAGGGATGCTGCTTGACGATGTTCATCGCCCGCGCCGTTTCCGGGTGGCCGGCGAGGAAGGAGTCCATCGCCCTCGGGTCCGGCTTGCCGGTCCCGGGAACAACGGCCGAGGCGATCAGCCTCTCATAGAAGCCTCGCGGCGACTTGTCAAGGAAGACAGGCAAATTGATGGTCGCGATTCGCCACTGGTGACTGCTCGGGAATCCGAATGCCACTCCGAGGCCCCGCACCGCGCTGGTCGTGTCGGCGGTGTGCGGGTTGCCCCCGGCCAACGAGAACCGGCCGACCACCGGCGTGCGGCCGGTGGCCAACACCGCGGCGGTGCTGAATGTCGCGGCGTTGCCGGTGCTGTCGAAAAAGCCGATGACGGTCACGCCCTTGGCGTGGTTCTTACGAAAGCCGGGCTGGCGACCGAATACTGTGGCGAACCCGTCCAGGAACAGCTGCGGGCTCAACCGCCTCGGACCGACCCAGTTGATCGCCGTCAGCAACGCTGCCGCGTCGATCGCCAGAAAGGCCCCCACCGCCGCGGCACCGCGCAGCACGTCGCGCCGCCCGGGGCCTGCGGCTCCCCAGCGTCCGGGTGGCCCCGTTGGTTCGGTCATTGACGAGCTCCTTTTGCCGCAGCGTCCCTGGAGATACTCACGTCAATCCTTGGGTATCGGTTCGGCCGCGGCATCTCGGAACCACATATCGGGCAAAAGACCCGAAAACCGACCCGGACGACCGGCGCGAATGACACGATCCCGAGAGACACGACGTCGCGGGAGACGACCATGACCAGCAAAGCGATCTTTATTGCGATCCTGACCGCGTTCATGGCCACGGTAGGCCTGGGCGGAGCCGCGCAGGCCGACCCGCCCACCAAAGTGACCTACCAGTTGACTGGCAGCGCCCCGATCGCTGACTACGTCTCATACCAACTCGAGGGCGGCCAGCGGCAGGAGACGCACGTGACGCTGCCGTGGAAGGCCGATTTCACCGTCATCGGCAGCAGGGTTTTGGTGATCAGCGCGCAGAGCCCCGGGTCGATCACCTGCTCGATCCTGGTCGAGGGCAAGGTGGTCAATCAGGCGACCGCGAATGGGACGCCGGCCCGCACCGTCTGCTCGACCTAACCGGCGTCACGCCGGGCGGCGAGGTTTCGGCGGCGGGTAGACGACCCGCCCGATACTCGCCGATAGCCAGCCGATGGCCCAGCCGCCGAAGAACACCGTGAACGTATGCCGGATTCCGTCGTCGGCGCGGATCCATACCGCCGACAGGATGACGGCCCATACCACCGCGCAGGCGATGCTGTATCCGAGGTAGGTACGAGAGGATCTGCGCAACAGGTGAATTCGTTGCACCAGGCCCGACCAGACCAGCGACAGCCGGGCCCGCCGGGGGAGGTCGTCGTCACCGTGGGTGTCATCGAGCATGGCCATCAACTCCTCGCCGTAGCGGCGGCGCCAGGCCGCGGGGTACCACCGCAGAACGCGTTGAGCGTTGCGGGGATTCATTGCGCCCAGCCCGGATTGGGGGCATGCAACGCGATGCCGAGCCGACGGGCGCCCTCGGCGACGATCGCCCCGAGGCTGCGGACGGCCGCCGTCAACTCGGCCTGCCCCGCAGCGGTCAATTGATAAGGGCGCCTTCGCTCGTCGTGACCGGCCGGTTCGATCAGCCCACTCTCCTCGAGGGTGGTGATCGCGCCGTACAGCGTGCCGGGTCCCAGCGTGACGCCGGCGAACCGTTCGATGTCGCGCGCCAACGCGTAACCATGCTTGGCACCCGAGGCGAGGCTGGTCATGATCAGCAACGCCGGATCGTTGCGCCTGGCCGGCTTGCGAGCGGGGCGGGATGCGCGTGCCACGCCACGAATCGTAGTACGTTTAGCGTAGTACGCCAAGCGTAGTATTCCGATCACCTGAGGGCGGTTTTAAGCTCGCGCCTACGCACCCGCTCAACGACGAGGACGGCCTCAATGACTCTTGCGACCCGAGTGAACGGCACAGCGCCGCCCGACATCGCGCTGGGCGACATCGATCTCGGCGAGTGGGAATTCTGGGGCCTCGACGACGACCGGCGTGACGGTGCGTTCACCACCCTGCGTCGCGAGGCGCCGATCTCGTTCTGGGCCGAGCCGGTGCAGGAAGGCTTCCAGCAGGGCGACGGGCATTGGGCCCTAACCAGACTCGACGACGTCTACTTCGCCAGCCGTCACCCCGACATCTTCAGCTCAAGCCCTAATATCACCATCAACGACCAGACGCCTGAGGTGTCGGAGTACTTCGGTTCGATGATCGTGCTCGACGACCCACGGCATCAACGGCTGCGCTCGATCGTCAGCCGGGCGTTCACTCCGAAAGTGGTGGCGCGCATCGAGACATCGGTGCGGGAGCGGGCCCGCCAGCTGGTCGCCGACATGGTCGCCAATCATCCCGACGGCACCGGCGAGGCGGTCGCCGAGCTTGCCGGTCCACTCCCCCTGCAAGTCATCTGCGACATGATGGGCATCCCCGAGGAAGACCATCAGCTGATATTCCATTGGACCAACGTCATTCTCGGCTTCGGCGACCCCGACCTGACAACGGATTTCGACGACTTCCTCACCGTGTCGATGGACATCGGCGCCTATGCCAGCGCGTTGGCTGAAGATCGCCGCGTCAACCATCACGACGATCTGACGACCAGCCTGGTGGAGGCCGAGGTCGACGGCGAACGACTGACGTCGGCTGAAGTGGCGTCGTTCTTCATCCTGCTGGCGGTGGCGGGGAACGAGACGACGCGCAACGCGATCAGCCACGGACTCGTCGCGCTGACCCGCTTTCCCGAGCAGCGGAAAACCTGGTGGGCGGACTTCGATGCGTTGTCGCACACGGCCGTCGAAGAGATCGTGCGATGGGCTTCCCCGGTGGTGTACATGCGCCGCACGCTCACCCGCGATTTCGAGATGCGCGGCACAAAGATGGCCGCCGGCGATAAGGCAACGCTGTGGTACTGCTCGGCCAATCGCGACGAGGCGAAGTTCGCCGACCCGTGGAAGTTCGACGTGACCCGCGACCCCAATCCGCATGTCGGCTTCGGCGGTGGCGGTGCGCACTTCTGCCTCGGCGCGAACCTGGCCCGCCGCGAGATCCGGGTGATGTTCGAGGAATTGCACCGCGAAGTGCCTGACATCGTCGCGATCGACGAGCCGGCGCGGCTGCTGTCGCCCTTCATTCACGGCATCAAGACGCTGCCGGTCTCCTGGACGCCGCGCTGACTCCGGTGCCCACGGGCCGCCGAGGTGAAAGTCGCCCGGCCCGTACCGCATGATGTGCTGATGTTCGGGCTCGTCGTCATCGTTGTGCTGATCGCCATTGTCATCGTCGGGACGGTGCTGGGCCGGCGCTACCGGGTAGGTCCGCCGGTCTTGCTGATCGGCCTCGGCGCACTGCTCGGCCTGATCCCGCGGTTCGGCCACGTCCGGCTCGACGGCGAACTGGTGCTGCTGCTGTTTTTGCCCGCCATCCTTTACTGGGAGAGCCTGAATACCAGCATTCGCGAGATCCGCGCCAACATGCGCGTGATCGTGTTGCTCAGCGTCGGTTTGGTGATCGCCACCGCGATCGCGGTGTCGTGGACGGCGCGGGCGTTCGGGATGGAGTCCCATGCCGCCTCGGTGCTCGGCGCCGTCTTGTCCCCGACCGATGCCGCCGCGGTCGCCGGTCTGGCGAAACGGCTGCCGCGCCGCACGCTGACAGTGCTGAAGGGCGAGAGCATCATCAACGACGGGACCGCGCTCGTGCTGTTCGGCGTGGCGGTGTCGGTCGCGATCGGCGGCGCCCCCGTCGGACCGATCGACCTGACCGTGCGGTTCGTCGTGTCCTATCTCGGTGGCATCGTCGCCGGCCTGCTTGTGGGCGGTGCGGTGACATTCCTCCGAACAAGACTTGATGCGCCGCAGGAAGAGGCGGCGCTTAGTCTGCTCACGCCGTTCGCCGCGTTCCTGCTCGCCAACGCTGTCGACTGCAGCGGTGTCGTCGCCGTGCTGGTGTGCGCGCTCGTGCTCGCCTATGCCTCGCCGCGGGTGATCCGGGCACGCTCTCGGCTGGTGTCGTTCGCGTTCTGGGACATCGCGACGTTTCTCATCAACGGCGCGCTGTGGGTCTTCGTTGGAGTCCAGCTGCCCAACGCGGTGCGCGGCGTCTCGCAGATCGGCGGCGGCATCCACCGCGCCGTCGTGATGGCGGGCGCCGTCACCCTCGTCGTCGTAGGTATGCGGCTTGTCTGGGGCGAAGCCACCACCTGGCTGATCCGCGCCGTCGATCGTCGCGAGGCGCAGCGCGCGCGCCGGGTCGATTGGCGCCAGCGGATGGTGTCCGGCTGGGCCGGCTTCCGCGGGGCGGTGTCGCTCGCGGCGGCCATTGCGGTGCCGCTGACCACCCGCAGCGGAACGCCCTTCCCCGACCGCAGCCTGATCATCTTCGTGGTGTCGTTCGTGATCTTGACGACCGTGATCGTCCAGGGCACCACCCTGCCCAGCATCGTGCGCTGGGCCAAGATTTCCGAAGACGAGGCACACGCGGACGAATTGCGCCTGGCCCGGTGCGCCGGCGCGCAGGCCGCGCTCGACGCGCTGCCCGTCGTTGCCGCGGAACTCGGCGTGCCCGACGCGCTGCAAGACCGCCTGCACGCGGAGTATCAGAAGCACGCGGCGTTGGTCCGAGCCAGCGACGACGGCGCGACCCGCGACGACGCCGAGGCGAAGAGCGACATGATCCGTCAGGTGCGGCTGGGCGTGCTCGAACACAAGCGCCGCGCCATCACCGAGTTGCGCGATCGCCGCCGGATCGACGACATCGTTCTGCTCGAACTGCAGGAGTCGATGGATCTCGAAGAAGCCCGGCTGCTCGGGCCCTCGGGCCCCGACTAGCTGATCCCGCTAGCGCGAGTTGACTTTCGCGACGATCTGGTTGGCGATGTCGACGGCGGAGTTCCCGGGATTCGCGCTGCAGGTGTTGACGTCGACGACGACGTTGTTCCTGGCCGACAGCGCGCGACCGCACGCCCACCCGCCGGCCTTGGCTTGCTCCTGCGTCGACACCGTGCTCACCACGTCGTTGTCGTCCGAGATCGGTGCGACGTCCCACACCGTCCGGGATTGCGTATGGGTGAACTGGTGGCAGGCCGGCCAGCGCAGCGCCGAGGCGACGAGGAACACGTGAGCTTGCTTCACGGTCGGGAACAGCACCACCGCCTGCTCGGCGTAATGGGTGAAGTTGTCGCCGTCGTTGAGCTCCTGATCGCGTACGCCGGTGAAACCGGTGTCGGCGTACACCCGGGCCTGCGCAGATCCGTCGACGGCCAGGCATTCCGGCGGCTTCATCGTGGTGCTGTCGTCGGACATCGCGCTGCGCTTGCGGACCACCGCCATTCCGGTCGCGCCCATCAGCGGGTTGATCTGGGCCGGGGTGAGCAGCAACGGATCGAGTTCACGTTCGACGACCGGTCGCGGGATCAGCGAGGTGATGGTCGTGGTGGACGTCTGCTTCAACTCGTTGCTTCCGCCGCACCCGGCGACGAGAACTGCTACACCGGCCACACCCACGCAGGCAGCCACATGGCGCATTCGTTCGTTCCCATCCCCGTCGTCGCTCCGACCTGCTTTGCGGTGAACACCCATCGGCGTTGGCGGTCAGAACCCGCACTCAGCAATTTTACCCGGGTGCGGCAAGCGCCCTCCGATACGCGCCCTTCGGTGTTCATGCCGAGTTCAACCGAGCGTCAGTGTTAGATCGTTGACCGCACACGAGCACCGGTTGTGCTGGCAATATGCGTGTTGTTCAGGTCGCCAACTTCTATGGGCCTCGCTCCGGCGGCCTTCGCACGGCCGTCGATCGCTTGGGCGCGGAGTACTGCGCGGCAGGCCACGAGGTATTCCTGATCGTGCCGGGTCGTCATGCCGAGCACACACTTCTGTCGACGGGGGTCGAGCGAATCACCGTGCCCGCCAGGCTGATTCCGTTCACCGGTGGATATCGTGCGGTGCTACCGGGGCCGGTGCGAAGGCTGTTGACGTCGTTGCGGCCGGACACCCTTGAGGTATCGGACCGGCTCACGCTGCGGTCGTTGGGCCGTTGGGGTCGCGATCGCGGGGCGACAACGGTGATGATCTCCCACGAGCGCCTGGATCTCCTTGCCGGTCAACTACTCCCGCGCCGTACCGCGCGCCGGTTCGCCGATTTCGCCAACCGGCGCACCGCCACCGACTACGACACCGTGGTCTGCACAACCGGGTTCGCGCGTGAAGAGTTCGATCGCATCGGTGCGATCAACACCGTGACCATTCCGCTCGGCGTGGATTTGGAGACGTTTCACCCATCGAGACGTTCGCTACAGGTGCGCCAGCGCTGGGCGAAGCCGGACCAGATCCTGCTGGTGCACTGCGGACGGCTATCGGTGGAAAAGCGGGCCGACCGCAGCATCGATGCGGTGGCCGCGTTGCGCGACGCCGGCGTTGAGGCCCGGCTGATCGTGGTGGGCGACGGACCGCTGCGAGCCCGACTGCAACGTCAAGCGGCCCGGCTGCCGATCGACTTCACCGGGTTCATCTCCGATCGGCACAGCGTCGCCGAGTTGCTGGCCACCGCGGACGTCGCGCTGGCGCCCGGACCGCACGAGACCTTCGGGCTGGCCGCGCTGGAGTCGCTGGCCTGTGGCACGCCGGCGGTGGTGTCGCGCACGTCGGCGCTGGGCGAGATCGTCACGGCCGACAGCGGCGCATTGGCCGATAACAACCCGCAGGCCATCGCCGACGCGGTCACCATCGTGGTCAACCGCCCCGAACAGCATCGCCGCGCCTGCGCCCGGCAACGCGCCGAGATGTTCACCTGGCAGCGGGCCGCGGTCGGCATGCTGCACACCCTCGGGGCCGTCTCACTGGACGACGACCCGGGCGACAGTCAGCACACCGCCTAGCTGCTAGCCGGCGTTAGCCGGCCCGACTTGGCCTGTCAGCGGATTGACCTGGACGGTCATCGGTCCCCCGGGCGCTTGCTTGCCCTGCGCCGCCGCACGCTGCTGCGCCGCGGCGAGCGCGTTCATCACCGGGTTGTTTTTGGCCATCTCGCGGCGGTCGTCTTCGGACAGCTCATAGAACGACCACACTCCCCACGCGGAGGGCCGGACGTAGATCGTCACCTTCTGATGCCGACGCTTGTTCGCCGTCAGCACCGCCGGCACTCCCACGACCCGGTCCAGAGTCGCCGAACTGACCATCTCCTGGGCGATCTTGTCTACGTCCACTCCATCCTGGAGTTCGTAGATCATCGACTGGTGGGGTGTGTGGTGTGGGCCTTGGAGGGCCATGAACCACGCCATCCGGGTCTCCTTCGCTCGTGAGTATCAGCGCAACTGTAAAGGACGCACGAAAGCGGCAGTGGCGATTGACTTTTGCGGCTTCGGCTAATTGGTGTCGGGGAAGGCGACCTGAGCGGCCGGCGCCCCCCGGGCCACCACGACCGGCATCGAGGTCGAGGAGTTGGTCTGCAAGATCGTCTGCACCACCTCGATGAGGTCCTCGACGGGCATCAACTTTCCGGGCATACAACCGCCGGACACCCACAGTGGGTAGGCCTTCATCGCCAGGTCCATGTCCCAGCCGGCGTTCATCCCGGTTGCCGCGTCGCCTTCGCCTCCGGCGCACTCGCCGACGATCAGCGAGGTGAAGCCGACATCAGGGTGTTCGGCCCGCCATGCTTCGACGAGTCGCTCCAGCGCGGCCTTGCTGACGCCGTAGGCGCCGAGGCCGGGCCACGGTGGGCCGAAGCTACCGGCGTCGGAGGAAAGGTAGACGGCTTTGCCCGCCGAGGCGGTCAGGTGCGGGATTGCCGCCGCCGTGGCCAGTGACGCGCCGATCACGTTGGTGTCGAAGATGCGCCGCCAGGTGTCGGCACCGGTGTCGACCATCCGCACCAGCGGGCTGATAGCGGGCGTGTAGATGAGGTTGTCGATGCCGCCCATCGCCTCGGCCGCCTGGTCGAACGCTGACCGGCAGGACTGCTCGTCGGTCACGTCGCATTCGATCGCGACGGCCGTCGAACCGGCTTCTTCGGCCGCGGCGTCGATGCGCGCCCGGCGACGCGCCAGCAGCGCGATGTGTCCGCCTCGCTGCGCAAGACCGATACCGATACAACGCCCGAGCCCGCTGGACGCCCCGACGACCACTGTCCGTGACATTTTCGCCCTTTCTTGTAACGCCATCGCTGCAGGCACAGCGTAGTAGCAGCCGCTACGGGCTTCCATACTCACCTCGAATTCCGGGACCTCAGATACTTGGTCCGGATGATCGGCGGTGCGTGAATTAGTGAGTTTAGACACGTTTGCCACGGGCTAACCGCTGCGCAAGACCAAAGGTTCGGTGCGCGAGGGGGCACCCTGGAAATCAGGAGCGTGACCGTTATGAGCTTGACTTATTTCCCGGTGGCGGAGCTTGGGTATGACGAGCGCGACTACGACACCTGGCTCGCCACGCTGACACAAGCGTCGGCGCGCTTGGACACGTTGCAGACCGTCGTCGACGAACTCCGCGAGCTGTGCTCGGGCACGAAGTCAGTGGACAGCCGGGAAGTTCTCGAGGTCCTCGAAAAACACCACTCCGCCGCCTGAGCGCGCCGCCGCCGCGGTCAGTACCGTGAGCCAAATGAAGTATCTGGACGTCAATGGCGTCGGCAAAGTCAGTCGCATCGGGCTGGGCACCTGGCAGTTCGGGTCCCGCGAGTGGGGTTATGGCGACAGCTACGCCTCGGGCCCCGCGCGCGACATCGTTCGTCGCGCACGCGCGCTAGGCGTGACCTTCTTCGACACCGCCGAGGTGTATGGGCTCGGAAAGAGCGAGCGCATTCTCGGCGACGCACTCGGCGACGAGCGCGACCAGGTTGCGGTGGCCAGCAAGATCTTTCCGGTCGCGCCGTTTCCCGCAGTCGTCAAGCAACGCGAGCGCGCCAGTGCACGCCGCCTCCAGTTGGAGCGAATTCCGCTGTATCAGATCCACCAACCCAACCCGTTGGTTCCCGACTCGGTGATCATGCCCGGAATGCGCGATCTGCTCGACAGCGGAGCGATCGGCGCGGCCGGCGTCTCGAATTACTCGCTGTCCCGGTGGAAGCAGGCCGACGCGGCACTTGGTCGCCCAGTGATCAGCAACCAGGTGCACTTCTCACTCGCGCATCCGCAGGCACTCAAGGATCTGGTGCCGTTCGCCGAGCAGGAGAACCGGGTGGTCATCGCGTACAGCCCGCTGGCGCAGGGGCTGCTCGGCGGCAAATACGGTGTGCACAATCGGCCCGGCGGCGTCCGTGCGGTCAACTCACTGTTCGGAACCGAGAACCTGCGGCGCATCGAACCGTTGTTGCAGACGCTGCGCGAGGTCGCCAGGGACGTCGACGCGAAACCGGCGCAGGTGGCGTTGGCCTGGCTGATCCACCTGCCCGGCGTGATCGCCATCCCGGGCGCATCCAGCGTCGAGCAACTCGAATTCAATGTTGCCGCAGCCGATATCGAACTGAGCACCGAGTCCCACACAGCCTTGACCGACGCGGCTCGCAGCTTCCGGCCGGTGTCCACCAAGCGCTTTCTCGCCGACTCGCTGCGGGAGCGGCTGCACCTGAGCTAGCTAGCCCAGGCTCACCAAGTGGTCGATCGAGTCGAAGGGCAGATCGCCATCGACCCAAGCGGTGATGTTCATGCCCGTCAACGTGATTGCGCCGCCGTGGTTGTCCAGGAATGCGGTGTCGGCGGCATCGCGTCCGGTGGCGATGCGCACCATCGACTGCCGCGGGGCCAGGCACGTCGCGTCGACGACCCGCCACTCGCCGTCCACGTACGCCTCGGCGACCGCATGGAAGTCCATGGGGTCACATCCCGGTGCGTACACCGCCGCCAGCCGGGCCGGCATCTGCAACGCCCGCAGCAGCGCGATCACCAGGTGCGCGTAGTCGCGGCACACCCCTGCCCCCGCCAGCAGCGTGTCGGCGGCGCCATCGATCGGATCACTAGACCCCGGAACGTAATCCAGTCTCGTCCCCACCCATGACGAGACCTTCTCGAGCAGCGTCGCCGAGTCCGCGAATCGCCCGAATTCGGTCGCGGCGAACCCGAAGAACTTGTCGGACTCGGCGTAGCGACTCGGCCGCAGATAGGTGATCAGGTCGATGTCGCGAATCGGCGCGGGTTCGGCCTGGCCGGACACCGTGGCCTGATACGACAGGCTCACGGCTCCTTCACCGACGTCAAGCGAATGGATCCTGGTCTCGTGCTGCCCGATGATCTCGCGCGGCTGAACTAGTTTGCCATTGAACGTAATTGCCAAGGATTCGCTGATGTCGAGGCCGGGCTGTCGCGCCACGGCGACCTGAAACTCCAGCGTGGTCGGCGCCGTGACCTCGACGTCGATCCGCGCGCCGACTTCGCGATCGGCGATTGGCGTCGCGGTCGCCGCACGGCCGCCGTTGTGGTCCTGCCAGGAGGGCATGCTGCTACCGCCCTTTCGTTGTCGCAACAAGATGCGCGCCGAGACAATGGGCTGCCGTCGACCGATGTCCCACGAATACTTCGCATACGCCATCGGCTGCGGACTCAACCAGGGCACAGACTTCGAGTGCAGAGTATAGAGCGGGCCGATCGATTGCCTCAGAGGATGTAGAGCATCTCCTGATAGGTGGGCAGCGGCCACAGGTCATCGGCGACAATGCCTTCCAACGCGTCGGCGGCGGTCCGAATCGCGTCCATGGCCGGCAACAACTTTTCCTGTGCGTGCTTGGCCTCGTTCAGCGCTGACTCCGCATGGTGCTCTTCCAGCGCCCGCTGGAGGTCGGCGAGACCGGACTCGAGTTCGGCCAGCCGACCCGAAACCGCCTCCAGCGCAGTCGTGCTCGGCGGAACACCCGCGGCCCGCAGCGCCAACACGTTCTGCGCGAGCTCGGTCTGGTAGCGGATGGCTGCGGGCATGATGACGGTCGAGCCGATTTCCATCGCCAGCTTCGCCTCCACCGCGATGGTGAGCGCGTACTGCTCGAGGCGGACCTCGTAGCGGCTGTGCAACTCGCGTTCGGTGAACACGCCGTACTTTTCGAAGAGCTCGACGGCGTCCGGCTTGATCAGCTCGGGAATGGCGTCCAACGTGGTCTTGAGGTTCGGCAATCCACGCTCGGCGGCTTCGATCTGCCAATTGTCCGAGTAGCCGTCGCCGTTGAAGACCACCGCGCCGTGCTCGGTGATCACCTCGGTCAGCAGCGTTTGCACCGCAGTGTCGAAGTTCTCGCCGTCGGCGACAGCCTGCTCGAGGATGGTGGCCAGGTAGTCGAGCGAGTCGGCCATGATCGAGTTCAGCACGATCATCGGTACCGCGACGGTCTGCCCGGACCCCGGTGCGCGGAACTCAAAACGGTTGCCGGTGAACGCGAATGGACTGGTGCGGTTGCGGTCCCCGGCATCTGTCGGCAGGTGCGGCAGCGTATCGACACCAATGATCATGGTGCCCTTGCCTTTTGACGATGTGGCGGACCCCTTGGCGATCTGCTCGAACACGTCGGCGAGCTGCTCGCCGAGGAATATCGAGATGATCGCGGGCGGGGCCTCGTTGGCGCCGAGGCGGTGGTCGTTGGTCGCGGAGGCGACCGAGACACGAAGGAGCCCGCTGAATTTGTGGACCGCGCGGATCACCGCGGCGCAAAAAACTAGGAACTGCGCGTTTTCGTGCGGCGTGTCACCGGGAACCAGCAATGAGCCCAGCTCCGAGTTGCCCATCGAGAAGTTGACGTGCTTGCCCGAACCGTTGACACCGGCGAACGGCTTCTCGTGGAACAAGCACTCCATACCGTGCTTCTTGGCGATCGTCTTGAACACCGTCATCAGCAGCTGCTGGTGGTCGGAGGCGATGTTGCCGCGCTCGAACATCGGCGCGATCTCGAACTGTCCGGGGGCCACCTCGTTGTGCCGGGTCTTGGCGGGAATGCCGAGTTTGAACAGCTCGCGCTCGGTGTCCATCATGAATCCCAGCACCCGCTCCGGCACCGCGCCGAAGTAGTGATCGTCGAACTCCTGGCCCTTAGGCGGCTTGGCGCCGAACAGCGTGCGCCCGGCGTTGATCAGGTCGGGGCGGGACAGGAAGAAGTGCCGATCGATGAGGAAGTACTCCTGCTCGGGACCGCAGAACGCGACGACGTGGTTGAGATCCTTGTGTCCGAACAACTTCAGGATGCGCTCGGCGTGCGCACCCATTGCCTGCTGGCTGCGCAGCAGCGGTGTCTTGTAGTCCAGCGCCTCACCGGTCATTGACACGAAAACCGTTGGGATACAGAGCGTCTTGCCGTTCGGGTTGTCTAGAATGTAGGCCGGACTGGTGACGTCCCAACCGGTGTATCCACGGGCCTCGAAGGTACTGCGCAGGCCGCCGGAGGGGAAGCTCGACGCGTCGGGCTCACCCTGGATCAAAGTCTTGCCGGCGAATTCGGCGAGCGTCTGCCCGTCGGAGACGGGTTCGAGGAAGCTGTCGTGTTTTTCGGCCGTGAGGCCGGTCATCGGGTAGAAAACGTGCGCGTAGTGGGTGGCACCCTTTTCGAGCGCCCAGTCCTTCATCGCCACCGCGACCGCGTCGGCGACGGCCGGATCGAGCTTCGCACCCTTGTCGATGGTGGCGACGACGGACTTGTAGGTTGCCTTGGGCAGGCGGGACTGCATCTCTGCCTTGGTGAAGACGTTCGACCCAAAGATCTCCCCCGGCTCCTCGCCCGGGTCGAAGCTGATAGCGGGAGGCACGTACGCCTCGACGTTGGTAATCGCCTGCAGGCGCACAGCATTGCCGCTCAATCTAGTCCCCATCGCCGCGTGGTCAGTTTGTGCGCCTGACATTAAGGACGATCGGTTCCAGGAATGTTACGTCGCGGTCACGCTCTGCGTTTGCGGCGTAAATAATCCGTATAGCTCGCTTCCACTCGCGCGGGCCCGGAACCGCGCCGCACGGCTACTGCTTGAAGCGGCCCGCGAACCCCCGTAACGGCAGGTCGGCACTGGTCATCAGCCCTGGAGGTGCGGCGACGACGCTGGCGATGGCGGACAATGCCGGCATGCCGGTGACCGTCATCCCGATGGATGCGAAATTCGCTGCATCGGACAGATCCACACCGGGCTTCGGGAAGATCATGTGCTTGTTGTAAACACACGGGTCACCCATGACCTGGGTGATGTAACAACCCTTGATATGCCAACTCGGGTCGGTGTGGGGCGTCATTTGCCATTCCAGATGGGTCTCGACGCGGGGCACGCCGTCGACCATGCCCTGATATTTGATGTAGTTGCCGCCCAACGATCCCTTGGGCAAGGTGTACCAGCCCAGGTCGACGTCCTTGGTACAGGCGCCCAGCTCGTAGCTGAATTTCACGTCGTCAAGGGTCAGGTTGAAGCAGTCGGCCATCATCAGGACGCTGTCGGCGAACACCCGGGTGTACTTCTCCAACTTCACCGGTATGTCGGGATCGTCGACAGGTAGGCCGTAGCCGACCTCGATCCAGGTGTCCTTGGAATGGTGGCACGACACGTCGACCGATTCGATGGTGGTGACGTTCTCGATCTCGGCCACGTCGGCCGAACACACCACTCCCAGAATCTGATTCAGCCCCGGGTTCATTCCGGTGCCGTAGAACGTGGCGCCGCCCTTGTCGCAAGCTTCCTGCAGCAGCCGGCTCACCGGCTTTCCGGAGGGATGCGGGTGGTTGGTGTCGCGGTGCCAGCCGGTGATCCAGTCGGCGGTGGTCACGACGTTGATGCCCGCCTCGAGCACCTGTACATAGAGATCCTCGTCGGGGAATACGCCGTGAAAGGTCAGCACGTCCGGCTTGGCCGCGATGATCTCCTCGATGCTGCCGGTCGCCTTGATACCGTTCGGCGCGATACCGGCCAGCTCGCCGGTATCCTTGCCGACTTTTTCTGGCGAATAACAGTGCACGCCAATCAGTTCCAGGTCGGGGCGCAGAGCGATGCGCTTGATCATCTCGGAGCCGACGTTGCCGGTAGCCACCTGGAACACGCGCAACGGTGCAGTCATTCGTTCAGCCTTTCTCAAATGCGGCGTGGACCTCGGCGGCGCTGCCACCTATGCCGTCGGGATAGAACTGTTTGGCCCAAGTGCGGATCGCGGTGAAACCCTCGTACTCGGCGGTCGCTAAAGCGGGCGGGTCCGAATAGCGTTGATGCCGCCAAATTTCGATGTCCTGCTCGAACTGTCGAATCACTTCCAGCCCGAACTCACGGGCCTTGGTGTCGGCTCGCTCGGAATCCTTGCCCGGCGTTCGGCCGATGTGGACCATGAACCGGACGTCGGAGGTGGAGTCGTCGACCGGCGTGATCGCAGAAATGGTGCGGTTGTCGATCATCCCCCAGCTCTTGGTCACCGCGATGCCCAGACCGCCGTTGATCGCTTCGACCCGGCTGTCGATGTCTTCGATCTTCTGGTTGTCGTCACCTTCGAACGTAATGGTGAAATCGACGAACGAGACCGGGTCGGCGAAGTCGTGGCGAGTGAAGACCGGCACGATCGGTGTGTTGTGCACGTACTTGAAATGAGCGAAATCCACCCCGTTTTCGAGCACATATTGCGGATGCATCTCCAGTCGCTGCCGGAACAACCGCTGCTGCGGGTAATAGTCGGCTCTGGTTCTGCCGTCGTGGAAGTCAGCGAAAATGTCCGGCGCTTCGAAAAAGGGCTCGCGCCCGTGTACGTCGTGCCAGATGTAGACAGCCTCGTTGCGCTCCACGACCGGATAGGTCTTGATCCGCCGGCCGCGGTTGGGGCGGTCCTGGTATGGGATGCAGACGTTGCGACCCTCATGACTCCACTGCCATCCGTGGAACGGGCATTGGAGAACGTCGCCGACGACTCTGCCGCCGAAACCAAGGTGCGCGCCGAGATGTTCGCAGTAAGCGTTCATCACCGTGATAGCCCCGGACTCCGCCCGCCAGGCGACCATGTCCTGGCTGAAGTAGGTCATCTTGTGCACATCGCCGACGCCGATTTCGTCGGACCAGGCGACCTGGAACCAACCAGTCGGCTTCATCGACAGCGGCGGTTTAGCCATATCCGGGATAGTAACCAGCTTCGGCGATTTATCATAGTGGGTGCTATGAAATAGCGAATCAGTCGGGCGGCTCGACGCCTTCTGCCTCTGTTTCTTGCGGCTCGACGTCATTTCGCTCGGCAGCATTGCCGGGCACGCCTTCTGCTTCGTGTTCGTTGGCCACCTTCTCGTCGAGGCGGTCGACAAGGCGTTCGAGCTTTTGCGAGCGACCCAGTGGGTCTTCGTTCAATTCGGGCACATCGCCTCCACAGCTTGTTCATTGCGTCAGACGCTCGGGGTGCCCGAGTTGCGAGTCGTCGAAACGGTGGCAGACAGGGCTACCATCCGGGCATGGCTTCGGCGGACGTGCAGCAGCGGCGCAGCAACAAGCGCGGCCTGGCGACGCGCGAGGCGATGCTGGACGCGGCGGTGCGCTCGCTGGCCTCCGGCGATCCGGGTGCGGTCTCGGCCAGTCGCATCGCCAAGGAGAGCGGCGCGACGTGGGGCGCGGTGCAGTATCAGTTCGGTGACGTCGACGGATTCTGGGCCGCGGTGTTGCATCGCACCGCCGAGCGACGTGATGCGACGATGTCTGCGTTCACCAGCGCGGAGCCCGACGCGCCTTTGCGGGAGCGCGTGTCGGCGATCATCGACACGCTGTACCACGGCCTGGCGTCGGAAGATTCCCGTGCGATCGAGAATCTGCGCGCCGCGCTCCCCCGCGAGCCCGCCAAGTTGGAGGGGCTGTTCCCACGTACCGCGGCCGAGCTGTTCTCATGGGGCAAGAGTTGGCAGGAGACGTGTCAGCGGGCCTTTGCGGGTTTGGGGGTCGACCCGCAACGCGTCCGCGAGGTGGCCGCACTCATCCCCGGTGCAATGCGCGGCCTGGTGTCGGAACGTCAGCTCGGCTCGTACGCCGACCTCGATGAGGCCCGCCGGGGGCTGACCAATGCTCTGGCAACCTATTTGGAGCCTAAGGTGACCCACTCGGGCTGCTGATCGGTGTCGACCGCGGAGAAGTCCTTGTGGCCCAGGCCGGCCGTGCAGCCGCCGTCGACGACGAACTCCGAGCCAGTCGAATAGCTGGACTCGTCGCTGGCCAGGTAGATCACCAGGTTGGACACCTCTTTGGGCTCGGCGGCCCGACCCAGTGCGGTCTGGAAGATGTCATCGGGCACCCACTCGGTCATCGGTGTCTTGATCAAGCCCGGGTGGATCGAGTTGACCCGAATTCCACTGGGCCCCAACTCCATTGCGGTGGATTTCGTCAGCCCGCGTACCGCGAACTTGGTGGCGGTGTAGCCGTGGCAGGCGATCGTGCCGGCCATGCCTTCGATGGACGAGATGTTGATGATCGACCCGCGGCCGGCGGCCTTCATCGTCGGCACGACGGCGCGGATACCAAGGAATACACCGGTCAGGTTGATGTCGAGGATGCGCTGCCACTCGGCGAGTTCGTAGTCCTCGATGGTGCCGATGTTGATGATGCCGGCGTTGTTGACCAAGATGTCGACGCCGCCGAAATCGTCGACTGCGGTCGCGACCACGCGTTCCCAGTCTCCGGGTTGGGTGACGTCGAGGTGCACGTAACGGCTATGAGCACCAACGTCTTTGGCGACGGCTTCGCCTTCGGTGTCGAGGATGTCGCCGAACACCACCTGCGCGCCTTCGTCGACGAGGGAACGGACGTGCGAGGCGCCCATCCCGCGAGCACCGCCGCTGACGACCGCGACCTTGCCGGCTAACCGACCTGCCATTGATTCCTCCTGCCGCAATGACGTGGCGTCAGCGCCACTCGCGAGGCAGCCTATCGGCAGGCGGCTGTCGCGCGGTCAGAAAAGGATGCTGTCGGCAATTTGCAGCTGGGTGAGCAACGCTTACGGGCACGGCAGCTACGGCGCTCTCGATCTCCGGATATGTCAGGCCGAGATATTCAAGATGGTCGGAGCCTCGTCAACTGAGAAAAGATCCACCGATCGGTGGACGAATGCCGCTATCCGGATCGGAATTCCTCTTCCACTTTCTTTCCGATATCGGGATCTACGTTGCGCCAGTATTCGAACACCCGGGACAGCACTGGCTCTTTCACGCCTTTGGAGATGTGTCCAACAATGTTGTGCACGAGACGATCCCGCGCGGCGTCATCAAGAACCTCGCGCACCATGGTGCCGGCCTGGCCCCAGTCGTCGTCTTCCGGGCGCAGCGTGTACGCGGCGCGGATCATCTCTCCGTCGGCCTGCCAGCGCACCTCTGCGGCGCGCGCGGGGTCGGCGTGGGGACCGCCGTACGAGTTGGGCGCGTAGACCGGGTCAGTGGCGTTCTTCATGCGCATCGCGCCGTCTTTGGAGTAGCTGTTGACCTCGACGTGGGGCGTGTTGACCGGGATCTGCCTGTAGTTGGTCCCTAGCCGGGCGCGGTGCGCGTCGGAGTAGGAGAACCCGCGAGCCAGCAGCATCTTGTCCGGGCTCAGGCCGGTGCCGGGCACGATGTTGTTGGGCTCGAAAGCGGCCTGCTCGATTTCGGTGTGGTAGTCGGTGACGTTGCGATCGAGCGTCAGCGTGCCCACATCGATCAGCGGATAGTCGCCGTGCGGCCAGACCTTGGTCAGGTCGAAGGGATTGAACCGGTAGGTTTTGGCCTCCTCGAACGGCATGATCTGCATTTTCAGAGTCCAGCTCGGGTGGTTGCCGGCCTCGATCGAGTCGTAGAGGTCGCGCTGGTGGTAATCGCCGTCCTCGCCGGCCAATTGATCGGCGTCTTCCTGCGTGAGGTAGTCGATGCCCTGGTCGCTGATGAAGTGGTACTTCACCCAGAAGATCTCGTCGGCGGCGTTGATCCAGCTGTAGGTGTGGCTGCTGTAGCCATTCATGTGGCGCCAGTTCTTCGGGATACCGCGATCGCCCATCAGCCAGGTCACCTGATGCGCCGACTCCGGCGACAGCGTCCAGAAGTCCCACTGCATGTTGTTGTCGCGCAGATTTGTTGCCTGCATTCGTTTTTGGGAGCGAATGAAGTGCTGGAACTTCATCGGGTCGCGCATGAAGAAGACGGGCGTGTTGTTGCCGACCATGTCGAAGTTGCCCTCGGACGTGTAGAACTTCAGCGCGAACCCGCGCGGGTCGCGCCAGGTGTCTGGGCTGCCGCGCTCGCCGGCGACGGTGGAGAACCTGGCCAGGGTGTCGGTTTTGGCGCCCGGCTGAAAGACAGCCGCGCGGGTGTATTTGCTGACGTCGTTGGTCACCTCGAAACGACCGAACGCGCCGCCACCCTTCGCGTGTGGTTGGCGTTCGGGGATGCGCTCCCGGTTGAACTGAGCCATCTGCTCGATCAGGTAGTGATCCTGCAGCAGGATGGGTCCGTCTGGCCCGACGGTCAGCGATCGCTCGTCGCTGGGCGCTGGAGCGCCGCTGTCGGTGGTGGTAAAGCGTTCGGTCATGTACTGCCTCCTTGCTGAGCAGCAGCGCCGGATGAAATGCCTGGCGCGCCGTTGGTCAGGTACCCACAAACGGTCAAAAATAGACCGCGCTCGTCCGCTGCGACGAGATCTGTTGACGAAGTCGAACGATACGGTGTGAGGGGTGCTGGACCCGCAGGTTCGACAGTACCGCGCAGTCGACGGTGGCGGAGGTGATGACAACGGTGCAAGCAATCGTTGGACATGATCGCGAAAGCGGTTTCCATGGTCTCGCCCTTGCCGAGATGCCCTACCCGCACGCGGCTGAAAACGACGTCATTGTTCGAGTCCACGCCGCCGGGGTCACGCCCGGTGAACTCGACTGGCCGGCAACGTGGACGGACCGCGCCGGCCGCGATCGGACGCCCACCATCCCCGGTCACGAAGTCTCCGGGTCTATCATCGAATTAGGCTACGGTACAACAGGTTTCGCGGTAGACCAGCGGGTGTTCGGGATCACCGATTGGGCGCGTAACGGCTCGCTCGCGGAATATGTCGCCGTGGAGGCCCGTAACCTCGCGCCGTTGTCTCCGGATATCGACTTCACGATGGCCGCCGCCTTGCCGATTTCGGGACTGACCGCCTGGCAGGGTTTGTTCATGCATGCCCACCTAGCAGATGGGCAGACCGTTCTTGTTCACGGCGCAGCCGGCGCCGTGGGATCCATTGCGGTGCAACTTGCCCGCGAAGCCGGAGCCAAAGTCATCGGCAGCGGCCGTGCCGAACACAAGGACACCGTCCTGAGCCTGGGCGTCGACACTTTTCTGGATCTACAACGGGATCGCATGGAGGATGCCGGCAAAGTCGACGTCGTGTTCGACGTGATCGGCGGCGAAACACTTCGACGCTCAGCGCAATTGGTGCGTCCCGGCGGTTGGCTCGTCACCATAGCCGAACCGCCGCAGGTTCAGCCGGAGGATGCACACGCGGTGTTCTTCGTCGTTGAACCCGAAAGGGCAGGTCTCGTAGCGTTGGAACGCAGATTGCGCGACGGTCGGCTTCACCCGATCGTCGGGGCGGTATTTCCGCTGGCCCACGCCACAGCCGCGTTCGACCCGTCGATCCGCAGACGCGGCAAGACCGTCGTTGTCGTAGCCGACGCTGACTAGCCGAATGCCCGAAGGTGACACCGTCTATGCGCTGGCTCGCCGGCTCGACGCCGCGCTGCGCGGTCGCGTCCTGACCCACGGTGAGCTGCGGGTGCCGGCACACGCCACCGCCAACCTCGTCGGGCTGACCGTGCTGGAACACGTCACTCACGGAAAGCATTTGCTGACCAGGCTTTCCGACGATCTGACGCTGCACACGCATCTGTTGATGCAGGGGTCCTGGACCGTGTCGGACGCCGGCCGGTGGCTACCCAAGGCGGTGATGCTCGACGTGCGCGTGGTGTTGCGGACGGACGGCCCGGCGGCGTACGGGGTCAAGATCCCGGTCGTCGAGTTGCTGCGCACGCGAGATGAAGGCGACGTCATCGGTTATCTGGGTCCAGATCCGCTGCGCGACGACTGGGACATCGACGAGGCGAGCCGACGGCTGCTCCAACAGCCGGACCGGCCGTTGGTGGCCGCGTTACTCGATCAGCGATGCGTAGCGGGCTTCGGAAACCTGTGGGTCAACGAATTGTGTTTCCTGCGTGGCCACAACCCGTGGACACCGGTGGCTGCGGTCGATGTTCCCGTGCTGCTCGAACTCGGCGCGCGAGCGCTGCGTCATTCGGCCACCGTGCCCGGCGCGATGCAAGTGACAACGGGCATCAAACGCAAGGGTGAGCAGCATTGGGTGTCCGGCCGCGCCGGTCGTCCCTGTTTGCGCTGCGGCACCACGGTTCGAGTTGTCGCCGAGGTTTCCAACGATCCCGAGCAGCGGCGCACCTGGTGGTGCCCGACCTGCCAGCCGGGACCGTCTGGCCCCCCTTAGCTGTTGGCGACGCGCGCGTGCCGGGGCGTGGTTGGGCAGATCCAATAGGGCGCCGCGGCAAAGTTATCGGGTGACGCGCTGGTCGGCGTCACGCGATGTGAGCGTGGCGGCATTAGCCTAAATAAAGCAGTGCGGCAAGACGGGAGCCACCACCCATGTCGGCGAATTTCTGGATAGAAGAAGACGTCTGCGAGCTATGCGGTGGTGCCGTCGACGTCTTGGTCAAGCGGGACTTCGCCAAAGGTGGTCGCCCCCTTCCACCGATCGCTCAATCAGCAACGTGCCGGCGAGGCTGCCCTGGCCAAGTTCTGTCCCAGCAGCGGATGACGAAACGCCGAGCCTGAGGCCCGACCCCGGAGTCGGGCAAGATGTGCGTCGCGCGTTGGCAGCCGCCTGAATGCTCAGGCGGCCTGAGTGACGGTCACGCTGCGGAAGTGCTCGATGCCGTCTTCGTCGGTCAAATCCCGGACGACTTCGGCCAACTTCGTTCTCACGTCGCTAGGTGAGGTGTACTGCGTGATCGCACGCGCGCCGTCGTCGAACTCGATAGTCACTAGGTAGTTGCTCACGGTGAGTCTCCTGATGCCGCGGGGTTGCCTAACGCTAAGCCCAAAGGGTTAGCGGCACTCTTTGTTTGGCCTGTGAACTCCCTGAACGTTCCGGCGGGACGAACCCCGCATGCGCCGGATTCGGCGGTGACCAGCTGCTCTCGAACGCCTGAATGGGTTGTCGCTCGGCACTTTTGGCGTTCAGGAGCGCCAGCGGTCAGCAGATTGGCCATTGACTCGAACGTATGTTCTAATGAGTCTGACTGTCAGCACTCGTTGGCTGCGGGCCCACTACTCAGGAGGAGAACGCCTCGATGATGACTGTAGACACCATGACAGGGGGAGCGTCACACACCGGCTCCGACACGTCCCACGCTTGGGATTCACCCGTCGTCGCACCGCCCCTCTCGAGTTCCGAGGCCGCCACATCTGCCGACGAGAAGCCGAAGAAAGCTCCAGCGAAGAAAGCGGCCGGCAAGAAAGCCAAGACCATCGAACTGACCCTGACCGTCACCGGCACCGCCGACGGCGAGTGGCACGCAGAGCTGAAGCAGGGCACCAGCTACCTGGCGCGCAACCTCGCCGTCGCGGCCGCCGCGGTCTCGCGCGCCGCCAAGGAACTGCACGAAGATCTCTCCAACCCGATCGATCAGGTCATCGAGGAAGCACGCTCCCGGCAGGCCGCGAAAGTCGCTGCGCTCGAGGCCGAATTGGACGCTGCTCGTAGGGCGCTGGCGGACCTGGACTGAGAGCGTCACCGCGTCTTCGCAGCAGGCGCCACATGCTGTGCCAGGTAAGGGGCCGTCCGACTGTTCTTCGCCCGGGCCACTGTCGCTGGCGGACCCTCCGCAACGACCCGACCGCCGTCGCGGCCGGCTCCCGGGCCCAGGTCGATCACCCAATCGGCACCCGCGACCATCCGCATGTCGTGTTCGGCCACCACCACGGTGTTGCCCGCGTCGACGAGGCGGTGCAGCTGACGATCGAGCAGGTCCACATCGGCGGGGTGTAGCCCGGTGGTCGGCTCGTCGAGGACGTAAAGGGTGTGTCCTCGCCGAGGTCTCTGTAGTTCGGAGGCGAGCTTGATCCGCTGCGCCTCACCACCGGACAGCTCGGTCGCGGGCTGCCCCAGACGCAGATATCCCAACCCGACCTGTTGCAGAGTGGTCAGGCTGCGCGCTGCACCGGTGACGTCGGCGAAAAACTCTGAGGCCTCATCGACCGTCATCGCAAGCACGTCGGCGATTGTTCGGTCGCGATAGCGCACCTCCAGCGTCTCGTCGGAGTACCGCGCTCCGTGACACGCCGGGCAGGTGGCGTATGTGCCTGGCAGGAAGAGTAATTCGACCGACACGAATCCCTCGCCCTGACAGGTGGAGCACCGGCCTTCGGCGACGTTGAACGAAAACCTGCCCGCCGTCCATCCTCGTCGGCGCGCCTTCGGGGTCGCCGCGAACTCGCGCCGCACGGCATCGAATAAACCGGTGTAGGTCGCCAACGTCGATCGCGGCGTGCGTCCGATCGGGCGCTGATCGACCGATACCAGCCGGTTGATCTGCTCGACACCCTCCGCCGTCACCCCGATGCTCGCGTCGTGATCGAGATCGACGATGCCGCTGTCGGTTTCGTCGTCGCCGGGTTCCGCCGGCTCGGCTGTGCGTCCGGTGCCGAGGTGACTGTGCACGACATCGCCGAGGACCTTGACCACGAGCGTGGACTTGCCCGAACCGGAAACTCCGGTGACGGCGGTGTACACCCCGAGTGGTAGGTCGACGTCGAGGTCCCTCAGATTGTGGAAACATATCCCGCGCAGCCTAAGCCGGCCGGACGGCGTGCGGGGTTGACGGGACGGCGGCTCGGTCTGCTCGAAAAGGTAATGGCGAGTGATCGATTCATCGATGCCGGCCAGATCCGGTACCGGGCCACTGTAGAGCACCTTTCCGCCACGCTCCCCCGCACCGGGTCCGACGTCGACGATCCAATCCGCACGGCGTACCACGTCCATGTCATGTTCGACCACGAACAACGAGTTACCCGCGCGCCGTAAGCGATCGAGCACCTCGAGCAGCGGCTCGGCGTCGGCGGGGTGCAGCCCGGCCGACGGCTCGTCGAGCACATAGAGGACGCCGAACAAGCCGGCGCGTAGCTGGGTGGCCAGTCGCAGGCGCTGCAGCTCACCGGGTGACACCGTCGGTGTGCGGCGACCGAGGGTGAGATAGCCGAGGCCGAGGTCTATCAGGACCTGTAGGCGTGCGACGAGATCGGCGGCGATCATCGTCGCCACTTCGGTCAGTTCGCCGGATTGCGTTGACTCGTACGCCGCAGCGGCATCGGTCCGAGAGGCCGTGGGACGCAGCACATCAGCGAGGTCGGCCAGCGGCATCGCCGCGTAGTCGGCGATGCTGTGCCCGGCGAACGTCACTTTCAGCGCCTCCGGCCGCAAACCCGAACCATCACAGACCGGGCACTCGACGCTGTCGACGAATTGCAACACGCGGCGACGCATCATCGCGCTATGGGAATTGGCCAACGTGTGGCGGACATGGCGCTCGGCGCTGGAGAACGTGCCGTTGTAGTAATAATCGGCCTGCACTGGGTGCTGGCTCGGGTCGATTTCGACGGTCGGCTGCTCATCGGTGAACAGAATCCAATTGCGTTGCCGCTTGGGCAGTTTCCGCCACGGCTTGTCGATGTCGTACCCCAGCGTGACCAGGATGTCGCGTAGATTCTGTCCTTGCCACGCACCCGGCCATGCGGCGACGGCGCCCTCGCGGATGGTCAGCGACGGGTCCGGTACCAGCGTCTCTTCGGTCACCCGATGGATACGTCCCAGCCCGTGACACTCCGGGCATGCCCCGACCGCGGTGTTCGGCGAGAACGCATCGGAGTCCAGTCGTTCCGTGGCGCCCTGCGGGTAGGTGCCGGCCCGGGAGAACAGCATCCTCAGCAGGTTCGACAGGGTGGTGACGGTGCCGACCGTTGACCGCGAGGTCGCCGAACCCCGGCGTTGCTGCAAGGCGACGGCCGGCGGTAGGCCGGTGATGTCGTCAACCTTCGGCGCCCCAGCGGGCAGCAGCAGGCGGCGGGCGTACGGAGCGACCGATTCGAAGTAGCGGCGTTGGGACTCGGCATAGATGGTCCCGAAGGCCAACGACGATTTGCCGGATCCGGAGATCCCGGTGAACGCGACGAACGCATCACGCGGCGCGACGACGTCGACGCCCCGAAGATTGTGGACCCGCGTCCCGTAAACGCGCACGCACGGGTCGATGTCGGTCCGCGTTCCGTCGGACATCTCTGTCATCGTGCTCCAACAAGTACCCCCGCTGCCGGCGCGCAAGCACGAAGTGTGCTGCTCGACCACCGAGTCATCGCGGTCGACGAATCAAGCGGCCCGTTGGTCGCTGCCGCACCCTCTTGCGGCTTCACAACGAGCTCGCGGCTCGGGTTAGGAAGTTTCTCACCTCGTACCTCATTCGGACATCTATCGTCACTGTGTGAGGCGTCGAACAGTGCTGAAGCTCCCAGTGCTGCTGGCGGCGGGCGCTTCGCTGACCCCGACGCCTCGCGTCGCCGCAGAGCAAAAGCCGATGGTCGCCTGATCGGGCCAACCGCTGGTATCAGGCGCAAGGCTGGCCCGTCGGCGTCAACTACATCACCTCGAACGCCATCAACCAGCTCGAGATGTTTCAGGCCGACACCTTCGACCCCCGCCGCATCGATACCGAGCTCGGCTGGGCCCAGTTACGCGGATTCAACACTGTGCGGGTCTTCCTGCACGATCAGCTGTGGGCCCAAGACCATCGAGGTTTCCAAAGCCGGCTCGCGCAGTTCGTCGGCATTGCGGCCCGCCACCGGATCAAACCAATCTTCGTCTTGTTCGACTCATGTTGGGATCCGTTCCCCAAACCGGGGCGGCAGCGTGCCCCGAAGCCCGGGGTCCACAACTCCGGTTGGGTGCAAAGCCCTGGCGCTGAGCACCTCGATGACCTCGACTACCGACGCACTCTGCTCGACTATGTCACCGGCGTATTGAACCAATTCCGCACGGATGACCGCGTTTTGGGTTGGGACCTGTGGAATGAGCCCGACAATCCCGCCCGCGAGTATCGCAAGGTGGAGAGGAAAGACAAGCCGGAGCGCGTCGCCGACCTACTCTCGCTTGCGTTCGGGTGGGCACGTTCGGTTGATCCGAGTCAACCGTTGACGAGTGGCGTGTGGGACGGCGAGTGGGGAGATCCCCAGCGGCGCAGCGAAATCGCTAAAATCCAACTGGACAACTCCGACGTGGTCACGTTCCACTGCTATGACGAACCAGCCGGCTTCGAGGCCCGGATCGCCGAACTGTCCCCATTGGGGCGGCCGATCCTCTGCACCGAGTACCTGGCTCGGTCACTGGGCAGTACCGTTGACGGGGTCCTGCCAATTGCCAAGCGGCACAACGTTGGTGCGATCAATTGGGGGTTGGTCGCTGGCAAGACGCAGACCTACATTCCGTGGGACTCCTGGGATCACCCGTACACGACGGCTCCGAAGCTCTGGTTTGCAGACCTGCTGCAACCCGATGGACGGCCCTACCGGGAGAGCGAAATTCAAACGATCAGCAAGTTGACCAAGGTCTAACTGCACCGGCTTCACACAGATGAGGGGTCAAGGATCAACCACGTCATACACCTCTGAAGTCGGGCTGTTCAGAGTCGGTTGATTGTTGACGAATCTGTTTCGGTTGATCCTTGACACTCGTGTTGTGTTTTAGGGCTGTGCGCCGGTGCGCAGGGCCGTTCGTTTTTCCGTACCGCACCGGTGCTTTTGCGCGCGGCGGTTTTGACCAGTTGGTCGCCCACCCAGAACCGCAGTAGCTCGCCGTCGACGTGCACGTCGCAGCGGGCGCGGCGGAGCGGGCGCCTGATGAGACCTGCTGCCAGGACACGCACACGATGCCGTTGGCGCAGACCCGGCGGCTCACCCAGTCCTGCCCGCTGCGGTCGCGGTCGCCGGTGGTCGAGTTCGACGGCGGTGCCGGTGGGGCCGGCGTGAAACTGTTCGCGGGGGTAGCTCATCGGCGCCTGGTGCGGCCGCGCAGTGTTGTAGTCGGCCACCACTCATCAAGAAGCCCGCTGGGCGACCTCAGATCAGATGAGTGAACGATGCAGTGTTGCTGAGGAATTCAGCGCGCAGGCTGCGGTAGTGTCAAGGATCAACCGAGTAGGTGTAAAAGCATCAGCCGAAACACCGTCAGCCATCAACCGGAGTAAAAACGTCAAGCATCACCCGACGTCATACCCCTCTGAAGTGGGGCGGGCGGGGCTCGAACCCGCGACCAACGGACGACGAAACCGATTCCGCTTTCGCGACCAGGGCGACGATGGAGTGAACAGACTGAAATCGCTGGAGGAGCCAGAAACCGCCGTCGCCGGCACGCTCTGGTTCGGCTCGTCGCCCTGACACGCTGGGTTCGCGCGTTCGCGCCGTGACGAGACCGCCAGTGGGTCGTTAGTGAGCGACGGATGGAGAGCTCACTGGGTGATGGAATCCGGGCGGAATGAGCAGCGGAGCAACGAGCGCGGTTCCCAGGCTGGTCAATTGTGCATGGGTCGTGGTGCTAGCGATCGGACACGAGTTGAATCATTGGGGGGATTGCTCTCTGCTGGTGTTGTGGAGCAAGATCGTCGAGCTACATCTTCAACCGCTGTACTAAATGGTGCTGTCAATCGCGGCGGTTGGATCATTGCTGTCTTGCTTATCAGTCAGATAGCTATGATCAATGGTCGGCGATCGCCGGAACAGGAAGATGATAGCGAGAAGCCCGCCCGAAGTGTTGTCACATCGTTTCGGATCATGGCCGCCATGGGGAAGAATCCAAGGCCATACCGACGGGGAGTATGCACACGCATCTGGTTGAGCTTCGTGCGCGATGCGTGCACCGGGGAGGCGGCAGAAATGAGCTTTCGATCAGACCCTTGACGCGATCGAAGACGGCGCGCTCTGCGTGAGACGTCGTCGACAATGAAGATCGAAGCTTGAAGCGTTGATCCGACGTAAGGAAGGGTCTGGCAACGGCTCCAAAGTAAGGTTGTTGCTGACGGAAACTGGTCCTCAAAGCCGCGTCGCACGGTCAAGTTCAAGTCGCCGCGCTCGATGTTGGTCCGAGGAATGGTGGAAGCCCGGCGAGATTTCCGCATCATGTCAAGAACCGACGGATCCGAATCCCAGACCCGATACGGAGGACAGATCGGCGAACTTCCTGTTGAGAAGGCTCGTGTTCGGCGCAATGGTTTACTGAGAACTTCCGTTGTCGAGACCTACGCACATACACTCGATCGGCGGGTGTCCAAGTGCCCTGGGGTTCGACCGTTTGGCCCTGAGCGGACCGTCATGGTAGGTAGATGACGTTCAGCCAAGCGAGGACGATGACGTCGACAAGACTGTCAGTCGGCGACACCGTCATCCTTCTTGATGACCTTGTGAAACAGGAGTTTGCAAAATTCGACGGAGAAGGACGTATCGACGAGTGGCAGGGCGTGATGTATAGCTGTTCGGCGCTCGACATCGCCCGGCTTCATCCTCGCCTCGGAGTCACCATCGGGACATTCGGCTCGGGGGACCAGAAGACGACGATCTCGAGCGACTCCGATGAAGGCGCTCGCGCCGTTCGGACTGGTGCTGCATCGGTGGACGCGGATCTTCAACCACCGTCTCAATGCCAGAAGACATTGAGCGCGACGCCAAGCAGGGCCGTGTACTCCGCTTGGCTGTGACAGGCGCTCTACGATGTCGACCAGAGGCTCTACGTCGAACGCGCTCGACGAGATGATACTTCGGTCTGCGACTGCGTCGTCGAGCACGCCATCGCACGCACAGACGCACAACCTGCTTCAAGTGACGAAAAGATTCGAGAACGGGGAGATTCGTTGAAATCGTCGTACGGCGGCGTGACTCCAGGCGGATCGATGCTCGAATCAAACCCGACGAGCAGACTCTGTAACTCCGATTGCAATACATTCTATGCATCAGAGACATAGCAGGAGGAGGCGCAATGGTGAATGCCTAGGGAGTGTCGTAGGGGACCACAGGGAGAATCTGATAGATCGTTGTACTATACACGTCAGGTAGAATCGCGGCGAAGTGGATCACGTGAAGTCCGTATATGGTCTTCCGCGTCATGGGCCTCGGTGGCGACGTAAAGGATCCCGAGCACAGGGGAACGGGCGATAGGATGAAAGCTCATTCTGAAAAAAGCGGGTCAAAGTTAACGAAGTCTATCTGAAGTATCCTGCGTGGCGGAGACGTACGCTGTTCGTCGGCACCGCCGCAAGGTTTAGGCGCCTTCCTGTCAATGCACGCAGATGAAGATGATCGACGAATTGAATCGCCTCAGTCCGAATCCAATTGAAAGACTTAGGCCCGAGCGAGAACACATTATTCGCGCCAAGCAGCCCGAGGATCTCGACGATCTGACCCGGTGCGTATCGGTCAAGGTCGCCGACATGGTTCGCCAACTTGTACATCTGAGTTGCCTGTCCAGGCACAGCGGACAACCTCGCCCGCGCGGGCGAGGGTCACTGGCTCCGGACGCAAGTAAAACAGAGTAGGGCGGGCGGGGCTCGAACCCGCGACCAACGGATATGAGTCCGCGGCTCTAACCAACTGAGCTACCGCCCCTAGATCAGAGAGACTAGCGTTAGCTGAACACCGTCTGGCCGTCGACGTCGAGCAGATACTGCTCGGTGCCGCTCCCGACGCGCGGCGCATCGCCGCCCAACGCGACCGCGACCTTGTTGCTGGCGTTGCGCATCACGTCGAGGGTCAGTTCAACGGCCTCGCCGTCGGAGAAGTGCTCGCGTACCGCGGCGGCGATGTCGACGTCGATGGAAGCCGGCGACCAGATCAACGCATCGGCATACCGCAGTGCGACCTTGTGCCGGTCGGTCAACTGCGCCGAGGCCTCGAACCGCTCGATGTCGCCGTACAGCGTCTCGGTCCCGCCGGCGTTCAGCGCGGTCGTCTCGCGCAGCGACTTGCACAGTCGGCAGTTGTGCTGGGTTGCGCCACGCAACCGGACCAGTTCGGCGGTCAGCGCATCGAGCTCACGCAGGCGAGCCACCGTCGGCAGGAAGGTGTTGAACACAAGGTCGGACGGGTCGGTGTGGTGGTCCCACGCGACCGGCCCGGCCACCCAGCCCAGATACTCGTCGCCGACACCGAGCGCTTCCAACCCGGCCCGCACCCGCGGAACGAAGTCGGCGATGTACATCTGCACGACGACGCCGAATGCGCTGTCGCCCAGCGCATTCCACAGCCTGGATCGTTGCTCACCGTCGATCGTCGAGACGTCGATACTGAACTGCTCGGCGAACGCGGCCACGACGTCATCCGAAGCCGGGTCTGCGTCGTAGGGAAGCGAAGGCAGGCCGAGCGTCTGGCCGCACACCCGCCGAACCAGCGCCGTCAACCGACCGTCACCGGGCGCTAAGGCCACCAACCGAGTCAGATCGTCGTTCAACACCACTCGCCGATTATGTCGCGTGGCCCACGACGGCGTGCGCGATTCAAGGTACGACGATGCCGAAGCTTCCTAATGTGGTGTGCCACAGCGCGTCGAGGAGGTTAATCGGATCCGCCAGGGTGAAGTACGTTGTCGCGCCGTCGGTGACACCGGCGGTGTCGATCGCAGTCACTATCTCGGATTCGGCCAGGCCTCCCAGGTAGACACCATGCTCGAAAAATCCGACAAAGTCCTGCCACAGGGCCCCAAGCGGATTGGCTGCAAATTCTGCGGGCGTGGCGGTGTCGGCGAAGAAGTCGTTCACGACGGTGAAGACGTCGGTGGGATAGAGGTCATTGGGGGTAGTGACGTCGTCCAAATTCGACCATCCGAAGAGCGCATTCAGCTCCTCCCCGAACGGGGTGGCGCCCCAGGTGTCGAGCAGGCCGGTAGGTCCCGACGGTGGGTTGGCGGCGGCGTCGCCGATCAGGACGAACCGTAGCTCGTCCAGCGGGATGTGATCGGCGGCGAGTTGCTGTTCGGCCACCGAGGCGATGACTGCCGATTGGCTGTAACCGAACACCGTGAGAGGGTCGGCTGCCGAGAAGCCGCCGGCGTCGTGTTCGGATTCGATGGCGTGAACCAGGGTGTCGACACCCGAGGCGATGGACGGACCGAAGTTCCCCGACTCTTCGGTAACTAATGGGGTCACCGTGCCGGCATCGGAAAAGCCAAGCGGCTGAAGGTATTCCGTTACAGCGCCAGGAATATAACCGGGGAAGATGGTCGGATCCGGTATGAACGTCGGACCCATGATGATCGCGTGGGTCGATCCGTCGAGGAAATCCGCGCCGGAACCCGTATCGGCATGCGCCGCAAGAACCGAACTCCAACCAGCCGCCGCCCCAACGGCGATGGCAACGCTTAGTACCCGAGATACGCAACGTGTGGACATCAGATCCCCCAGATCGATAATGTGACCGTCGTCACATTACGCTCGAAGCGGGCCCGCCACCGCCAATCGGTCGCATCTCGACGCAGCTAGGTCGCTTGGCTCACCGATGACATGTGAAAGTCGGGAATCCGCAGCGACGGCATCGCCGCGCGGGTGACCCAATCGCCCCACTCCCGCGGCAGCGTCGGCTCGCTGACGCCGGCCTCGGTGGCCCGCCGCAGCAGGTCCAGCGGGCTCTCGTTGAAGCGGAAGTTGTTGACCGCCGCGCTGACTTCGCCGTCTTCGATGAGGTAGACGCCGTCGCGGGTCAGCCCGGTCAGCAGCAGCGTGGTGGGGTCGACCTCGCGCATGTACCACAGCGTGGTCAGCAGCAACCCGCGCTCGGTCTGGGCGATCATGTCGGCGAGTTCGGTGCTGCCGCCGGTCATCAGGATGTTCTCCGCGGCGACGGCGACCGGCGCGCCGAACTCGGCGGCCGCGGCCCGCGGGTAGGCCAGCGCGTTGATCACACCGTCGCGGATCCAGTCCACCCGTGCGATGTTCATCCCGTTGTCGAAGATCGACAGCGTCTCCGAGGAACTCGTCGTCGCAACGAACGGCGTGCAACCCAAACCCGGCGACTTGGGATCGGAGTACAGCGTCAGCGGCGAGGTCGGTGAGCTTCTCCCCCACCCGGGTTCCGCCACCGGGCGCGGACAGCGCGTTGCGGCCCTCTTGTGCGCCGCGGCCCATCATCGACCAGCCCAGGTAAATCATCATGTCCGCGACCGCCGACGGCGGCAGGATGGTCTCGTAGCGTCCCGCCGGCAGGTCGACCCGCCTGGCGGCCCAGCCGAGTCGCGTGTCGAGCTGCTCGAGCAGCGAATCCGTTGACACGGCAACGAAATCCGAGGTTCCGACGCCCGCCCAGGCGCTGGCGCCGCCGCGTTTGGCGTTGATCTCCACCGAGCCCGCGGCTGGGTGTAGCGGCGACGCAGCCCGGTCGACGTCGCCAGGAACGTCGTCTCCACCGTGTGCTGGGCGAAACCGTACAACTGGTCGGCGCCACGGAATCCGCGTGCCAGCGGGTCGGCGACGCCGGCGAACACGTCGGCGGCCGGTCGACGGCACGGCGCATCCCAGTCATCCGGCGCGGTATCTCCCGCTCAGCAGCGGCGCGGCGTCGCGTGCCTCGGGCGCCGCGACGCGCTGCCGCCTGCGACGCGGCCACCAGCTCCGTCGATGGCCGACGGATCGACCTCGCTGGACGTCACCGACCCGACGTCGCGCGATATCGCCTTGTCGTGACAATCGAAATCACCGTGGTCTGACGCGGCCGTCGACTCACCGTTGGTGGTCATCGAGTTGTTCGCCCACCGCAGCGACGTCGTCGACCGGTCGGTGACCACCACGATGGTCTCGTCGGCGCGACCCAGCTGGCGCGCGCGCCTCGGCCAGCGCGATCGTCGACGCACCTCCTCGCGGTGCGCTGATCGTCGACCGGCCCGCCTCCGTCACGAGTGTTGAGCACGTTGACTCCGCGGAACAGCGCCGACGGGCAGCCGTGGCTGACCGCGGCGACCTGGCCGGGCTGGGCCTTGCCGCAGTTGAACGCACCACCGAGCCGCCACGTCGACGGGCCGCCAACGGCTTCCATCGAATTCCAGAAGTCGGTGGTGGTGGCCTGATAGGCGACGTCGCGCAGCTGGCCGTCGAGCCGTCCGTCGCGGATCCGGTAGAACCGCTGCCCGGTGAACTGAAAGTTGTAGCGCTGCATGTCGATCGACCACGACCGGTCGCCGACGATGTAGATGCCGTCCTCGACCCGGCCGATCAGGTCGTCGGTGCTGAGGTCGTCCGGGCCGGGCTGCAGCGACACGTTGGCCATCCGCTGGATCGGCACGTGATGCGGCGAATCGGCATACGAGCAGCCGTTGGACCTGGACTGACCCAGCCGGGCAGCGAACACCCGGTCGAGTTGATAGCCGACGAACACGCCGTCGCGCACCAGATCCCAGCTTTGCGCGGCTACCCCCTCGTCGTCGTAACCGATGCTGGCCAAACCGAATTCGACGGTACGGTCGGCGGTGACGTTCATGATCGGCGAGCCGTATTGCAGCGTGCCGAGCTTGTCGGGGGTGGCGAACGACGTGCCCGCATAGGCCGCCTCGTATCCGATGGCACGGTCGTACTCGGTTGCGTGACCGATGGATTCGTGAATGGTCAGCCACAGGTTGGTCGGGTCGATCACCAGGTCCGTCGGACCGGCTGTGACGCTGGGGGCCTTGACCTTCTCGGCAAGGTGCGACGGTAGCTGTGCCAGCTCGTCGGTCCAGTTCCACACCTCGTCGCCGGCCAGCACCTCCCAGCCGCGACCCATCGGCGGCGCCAGCGTCCGCATGGATTCGAAGCCGTCTGTTGACCGAGATCGCCTCGAAACGTGGCTGCACCCGCACCCGCTGCTGGGTGATCGACGAACCGGCGGTGTCGGCGTAGAAGCTTTGCTCTTTGACCGACATCAGGCTGGCCGACACGTGGTTGACGCCGTCGGCGGCCAGCAACCGACCCGAGTATTCGTCGAGCACCGCGATCTTGTCGGCCGGCGGCACCGTCGAACGGGTCGACCCGATAGCTCGACACCCATGTGGCGTCGGCATAGACCGGTTCGGCCGCCAACTCGACGCGATCGGTGTTCAGCGCGGCGAGAGTGCGCGCCACCGCGACCGCATTGCGCGCGGTCTGCGCGGCGACCTCCGGTGACAGCTCGGCGTGCGAGGCGAAGCCCCACGTGCCGTCGACGACCACCCGAACGGCCAGACCGACGTCGCGGTTCAGCACCGCCGTCTCCAACTCGCCGTCCCGCAACTCGATGGTCTCGTTGACCAGCCGCTGAATTCGCAGGTCGGCGCGACTGGCGCCGGCCTCAATCGCGGCGGCCAGCGCAGCGTCAGCTAACTGGTGGCGGGGCAGGCTGAGGAAGTCGGCATCGATCCCCCGGTTCGGTGTCACGACAACCACCGTATCGACCGGCTTTAATGGCTGCATGCGTGACGCTGCGGTGACCGGCCGACGCCGATCGCACGCGCTGGGGTATGCGCTGATCGCACCAAGTCTGTTCGGGGTCGTCACCTTCATGCTGCTGCCGATCCTGGTGGTGGTGTGGCTGAGCCTGCACCGCTGGGACCTGCTCGGGCCGATCGAGTATGTCGGAAGCCAGAATTGGCGTTCGGTGCTCACCGATCGCGCCTTTGGCAACTCGTTGCTGGTGACTTGTGCGTTCGTGGCGATGGTGGTTCCGGTGCAGACCGTGCTCGGACTCGCCGTCGGCGCCTTGCTGGCCCGCGAACTGCCCGGCAGCGGACTGTTCCGCACGATCTACGTCCTGCCGTGGATCAGCGTGCCGTTGGCGATCGCGGTGCTCTGGCGCTGGATCCTGGCACCCACCGACGGCGCCGTCAGCACGGTGCTGGGGCATCGCATCGAATGGCTCACTGATCCAGGTCTGGCTCTGCCGGTGGTGTGCGCGGTGGTGGTGTGGAGCAACGTCGGCTACGTCTCGCTGTTCTTTCTGGCCGGCATTCTGGCCATTCCCGACGAAATTCACTCGGCGGCGCGCATCGACGGCGCGACGTACTGGCAGCGGTTCTGGCGCATCACGCTGCCGATGCTGCGACCGACGATGTTCTTCGTGCTCGTCACCGGAGTCGTCAGTGCCGCACAAGTTTTCGACACGGTCTACGCGCTGACCGGCGGCGGGCCCCAGAACCGCACCGATCTGGTCGCCCACCGCATCTACGCCGAGGCGTTCGGTGCCGCGGCCGTCGGCCGGGCCTCGGTGATGGCGGTGGTGCTGTTCGTCATCCTGGTCACCATCACCCTCGTTCAACACTTGTACTTCCGACGGCGGACCAGCTATGACCTCACGTAAAACGCCCTCGGCGGCACTGATTTACGTCGGCCTGGCGGTGGGCGCGGTGATCACACTGGCGCCGTTCGGCCTCGGTCTGCTGACCTCGTTCACTTCGGCTCACCAATTCGCGACGGGCACACCGTTGACGTGGCCGCGCCCGCCCACGGTGTCGAACTATTCCGGGTTGGCCGACCACGGGTTCGGTCGTGCGCTCGCGGTGACGGCATTGATGACCGCAACCAGCCTGCTGGGGCAACTGACGTCGTCGATTTTTGCTGCATACGCGTTCGCCCGGTTGCGGTTTCCCGGCCGCGACGCATTGTTCTGGGTGTATCTGACGACGCTGATGGTGCCCGGCACGGTGACGGTCGTGCCGCTG
>CAWIKT010000053.1:0-69320 GCA_963836555.1 uncultured Actinomycetota bacterium
GTGCCGTCGCGGACGGCGGTCGTGCGCAGCGACGCCAGGTCGCTGCCGGCCCCGGGCTCCGAGTACCCGATGGCGAATTCGACCGTGCCGTCCAGGATGGCCGGCAGGAACTGCTGCTTCTGCTCCTCGGTGCCGTAGTGCATCAGCGTCGGCCCGACGGTGTTCAACGTCACGAGCGGGATCGGCGCGTTCACCCGCCGGGCCTCCTCGGCGAAGATGAACTGCTCGATGGCCGAGAACCCGCGGCCGCCAAACTCTTTCGGCCAGCCGACGCCGAGCAGGTCAGCGGCCGCCAGGGCCTGCACGCATTCGCGGACGGCGGCGCCGCCCTCCATCCGCTCGCTGACCGCGGCCTGGCGCTCCGGTGTCATCACCGTCTGCATGGTCGCGCGGATCTCGTCGCGCAGTCGCTCTTGGTCGGGGGTGTAGTCGAGGCGCATCTTCTCAGACGCCCAGCCTGACCGGCATCCGTTTGACCCCGGGCACCATCGTGGCCCGCATCCGGTCGACCTCGCCGACCAGCTCGAGGCGGGGGAAGCGGCGCAGCAACTCCTCGAACATCACAGTGGCTTCGAGCCGGGCCAATTGCGCTCCGACGCAGGAGTGTTCGCCACAGCCGAACGCGATGTGCGGGTTGGGATGTCGGGTCACCTTGAACTCTTCGGAGTCGGGGCCGAAGACGTCCTCGTCGCGGTTGGCCGAGCCGTAGAGCATCACCACCACGTCGCCCTCGGCGATTCGCTGGCCGCGAATCTCGACGTCGACCATTGCGGTGCGGGCCATGTGCACCACCGGGCTGTTCCAGCGCAGCATCTCTTCGACGGCGACCGGGATCAGTGAGGGATCGTCGACCAGCAGCCGCTGCTGATCCGGATGGGTGATCAGCGCCAGCGTGCCGAGCGCGATCAGGTTGCGCGTCGTCTCGTTGCCGGCGACCAGTAGCAGAAACGCGAAGTTCAGCAGGTCCTCGTCGGTCAGCCGGTCGCCGTCGATCTCCGCACCTGCCAGAACCGAGAGCAGGTCGTCGCGCGGCTCGACTCTCCGTGCGCCGATCAGCTTCTGAAAGTATTCGAACAGCTGGCCCGCAGCCACCAGCGGGTCGAGTTCGATTTCCGGGTCGGCGGTTCCGGTGGCCGCGTCCGACCACGCCCGAAACTGTTCCCAGTCGTCGGGTGGGGCGCCGATCAGTTCGGCGATCAGCCGGGTGGGTAGCGGCGCGGCGACCGTCTCGGCGAACTCGTGCACCGAGTCCGGATCCAGACCGTCGAGGATGCCGCGGACCAGCTCGCGGATCTTGGGTTCGAGCAGCGAGACGCGACGCCGGGTGAAGCCCGAGTTGATCAGCTTGCGCATCTGCCGATGCCGGGGCGGGTCGGTGAAGATCAGGCTGCCCGGTTGGACCGGGCTCGGCAGCGCGGGGTCCGGGATCGTGATGCCCTGGGTGGACGTGAAGGTCGACGGGCTGCTCGAGACGTAGCGGACGTCTTCGTATTTGAGCAGCGCCCAGAAGTTGGTGGCGTCGTTCCAGCAGACCGGCGAGGTCGCACGCAGCTCGCGGTAGGCGGGATAGGGATCGCCGGCGTAAAAATCCGGAGAGTGCAGCGGGACCGTCGAGATCGACTTCATGGTCACCCAGGCCTCCTCGGCAACGCAGATCATACACATGCCCTCGATCTGTCCGGTCGACTCTGTCTACTCTCGCAGCACCGGCGATGTCAATACGCTGCTGCTGACTCGAATTACGGGTCCTTGCCTAGCGAGCGTTGACGACAACGTGCGGACAGGTGTAGACCAAACGTTGAGCCGCCGGAAGGAATGCACATGGCTGACCCACGCTCGTTGATCGACACGTACGCGGTCTACGTCGACGGCCAGTGGGTCGAACCGGCCGGGGGGCGACGCTACGACGACGTGAACCCGGCCACCGAGGCGGTGATCGCCTCCGCACCCGATCCCAGTCCGGCCCAGGTCGCCGGCGCGGTCGCGGCGGCGCGGGCGGCGTTCGACTCGGGACCGTGGGCCGAGGCCGGACCGGAGCAGCGGTCGGCATACCTCAACCAGCTGGGCCAGGCGTTGCTGGCGCATGCCGACGCGTTTTACGAACTCGCGCAACAGGAATGGGGCTGCACGTCCAACGAGCGGATCATTCATGTCGAAGGGCCGGCGTTCGCGGCGCTGAACGCCGCGGAGCTGGCCACCCATCCCGTCGAAGAACCGATCGACGCCTTCGGCGCGGCCGGCAAGACACTGTTGCGCTACGAGCCGCTGGGCGTGGTGTCGATCCTGACGCCGTGGAACTTTCCGCACACCCTCAACGTGATGAAAGTCTGCGCGGCGTTGGCCGCCGGCAACACGGTGGTGCTGAAACCGTCCCCGCTCGCGCCGCTGGCCGGCTTGGCGTTGGCCCGAATCATCGACGAGCACACCGACTTTCCGCCGGGTGTGGTCAACGTCGTCACGCCCACCGACCTCGAAGCCAGCAAGCTGTTGACCGTCGATCCCCGCATCGACATGGTGAGCTTCACCGGGAGTTCGGTGGTCGGCCGCGAGGTGATGTCCGCGGCGGGCGCGAGCATGAAGCGGCTGCTGCTCGAACTCGGTGGCAAGTCGGCCAGCATTGTGCTCGAGGACGCCTCGTTGGACGATGAAGCGTTGCAACGAATGTTGTTCGAATCGTGCTCGTTTCACGCGGGCCAGGCCTGCATTCTGCACAGCCGGTTGCTGCTCCCCGACGCGATCCACGATGAGATCGTCGACCGGCTGGTCGCCTTCGCTCAGTCGGTGAAGGTCGGTGACCCGACCGATCCTGATGTCACCATGGGGCCGCTGATCAGCGACGCCCAGTGCAAACGCGTTCAGGCACATGTGAATCGGGCGCTCGACGACGGCGCCAAGGTGGCCACCGGGGGCGGCCGGCCGGCCGGCCTGGACAGGGGCTTCTACTTCGAACCGACGATCCTGACCGACGTCACGCCGGACTCGACGATCGCTCAGGAGGAGGTGTTCGGTCCGGTGCTGTCGGTACTGCGCTACCGCGGCGACGACGAGGCGGTGCAGATCGCGAACAACTCGCAGTACGGGCTTTCCGGCGCGGTGTGGGGCACCGACGTCGACCGGGCGCTGGCGGTCGCCCGACGGGTGCGCACAGGCCAGATCGCCGTCAACGGATTCGGCCCCGGCGGGGCGCCGTTCGGTGGATTCAAGCAGAGTGGGATCGGCCGGGAGAGCGGCGGCATCATCGGAATTCGTCAGTACATGGAGCCGAAGGCCATGGGACTGCCGGCGTGACCCGCCAATGACGCCTGCTCTAGAAGGACTCAGCGTCGTCGAAATCGCCGACGAGATCTCGGGTCCGTACTGCGGCAAGCTGCTCGCCGACCTTGGCGCCGTTGTCACGAAAATCGAGCCAATGGAAGGGGATCCGCTGCGGCAGTGGGGGCCGTTCCCCGGCGACGAACCCGATCCCGATCGATCCGGGTTGTTCGAGTACCTCAACGCCAACAAGCGTCCAGCAATGCCGGATGACGCCCGTCAGCTGATCGCCGGCGCCGATGTGCTGATCGACGGGAACGGAATCCACGTCCCGCAACCAGATTCACGCCTGGTCGTAGTGCGGATCTCGAACTTCGGCCGACACGGTCCGCTGCGCGACCGGGTCGCCACACCGCTGACCATGCAGGCCATGGCGGGCTGGATCAGCGCCCGCGACCCGGAACGCCCGCCGGTGCAGGCGGGCGCCCGGATCTCGGAGTATGTGGCGGGCGCCTACGCCGCGCTCGGGGCGTTGACCGCTCTGCGGATCGCGCCGGCCGGTCAGGTGACCGAAGTGGACGTTTCGGTGCTGGAGGCGCTGCTGTCGACGCTGCCGTACCCGATGCTGATGTCGGAGCGCATGCGTGCGCTGGGCCTACCCACCGATGTGCGTCAGGCCCCGATGCTCGGTGTGGTGCGCGCCGCCGACGGCTGGGTCGGGATCAACTGCCTAACCGGGCAGCACTGGCTCGACGTATGCGACATGCTCGAGCTGTCCGAGTTCGGCGAGCAGCAATTCGCGATCATGATGGGCGGCCCGGAGCGCGCCGCGTTCTACGCCGCGGCCCAGCCGTGGCTGGACCAGCGCACCGTCGGTGACATCGTCGAACTCTGCCAGGCACTGAGGATTCCGGCGGCACCGGTGGCCGACGGCGCGGACGCCCTGGACAATCCGCAGTACGCCAAGCGCGGCTTCTTCGTCGAGGGCGGCGGCACGGGCTGGTCGTTTCGCCAGCCGGGGCCGCCGTTTCGGCTCTCCAAAACACCGGCCGGGCCCGCACCGGCCGACGCCCGGCCGCGGCCCCCGGCCGAGCCGGTTGCGGACCCGTCGCTGCCCTTCGCCGGGCTGAAAGTGCTTGATCTGAGTACCTTTTGGGCGGGTGGATACCTCACCTGCTTCCTGGGCGCGTTCGGGGCCGACGTGGTCAAGCTCGAGTCGATCCAGCGGCCCGACGGCTTCCGTTACTCCGGGGCCCAGCCGTTCGAGGGCGAGGATTGGTACGAGCGCAGCCCGTTGTGGCAGGCCACCAACCTCAACAAGCGCGACATCACGCTCGATTTGAGTTCGCCGCGCGGCCGCGACCTCGCGCGCCGACTCGCCAAGCAGGCCGACGTCGTCGTGGAGAACTACTCGCCGCGAGTGGTGGAGCAGTTCGGGCTGGACTACGACTCGCTGGCCGCGCTGCGTCCAGACATCATCGCCGTCCGCATGCCCGGGTTCGGTCTCGACGGCCCGTGGCGCGACTACGTGGGCTGGGCGCTCAACATCGAGCAGGTCTCCGGAATGACCGCGGCCACGGGATATCCCGACGGGCCGCCGTGCAACGTGCAGGGCCCGGCCGATCCGATCGTCGGTGTGCACGCGGGCGTCGCGCTGCTGGCCGCGCTCGAGCATCGTCGCCGTACCGGTGAAGGGCAGCTGATCGAGATCGCGCAGATCGAGGTCGGCGCCGCCGTGACCGCCGAACCGGTGATCGAGTTCTCGATGAACGGCGCCGTCCGCCCGCGCGAAGGCAACCGGCGGCGCGGCGTTCGGCAGGGCGTCTATCCGGCCGGCAACGACGAGGCCTGGGTGGCGCTGACGGTTCGCGACGATGCCGACCGGTCGAGGCTGGCCGACGCGATCGGGGTCGCGGGGCTGCCGGCCGACGACCACGACGCCTTCGACGACGCCGTCGCGGCCTGGACGCGGACCCAGAGCGCCGCCAAAGTCGTTGCAGCGCTGCATGAACGCGGTGTCCCCGCCGAAGAGGTGACGACGGCCGAGCAAATGTACGACCTGCCGGGCCTCGATGCCCGCGGGTTTTACGAGGAGTTCGACCACGCGGTGACCGGCCGACACCGCTATCCCGGCTGGCCGCTGCGCATCACCCCGGGCCCGCCGCACCATCACCGCTTCGCCGCGCCCACCCTCGGCCAGCACAACGATGAGGTCCTCGGCGGCCTGGGGCTCTCCGGCGATGACCTCGACGCGCTGCGTAGCGACCAGGTGATCGGCCAACGACCGAGGGGCTAGGTCATCTTCAGGTGGCCCACGGTCCCACGCCGCCGACCTCGACGCGCGCTGTGCCCCTGATCGACAGATGAGGTACCTGCGGCCCGCTGCGGTCGGTGGACACGATGGTCGCCGCTAGGCGGCAGCAGAACCTGATGTTCGGCTCTCTACCTGTCCGACGAACGGCGACAGCGCAATCCGACGGTGTCGATGGGCTAACCTGCTGACGTGCTGCTGTCCTCGCTTGATCCTTCCGTCGTCGCAGGTGGCCGCGATCTCGAGAACGCCGTCCGGTTCGGTGACGTCACGCTCAGCCGCAGCGAGGTGATCGGCGCCGCCAACTCGGTCGCCGAACGGGTTCGCGGTGCCGGGCGGATCGCGGTGCTTGCCACCCCCACCGCGCCGACCGCGCTGGCCATCGTCGGCTGCCTGCTCGCCGGTGTGCCCGTCGTCCCAGTGCCTGCCGATGTCGGGCAGGCCGAACGCCGCCACATCCTCACCGACTCCGGCGCGCAGGCCTGGCTGGGGCAGTCGCCCGGCGACGATGAAGCAGCGGAAGGACTGCCGCACATTCCGGTCCGGATGGGCGCCCGGTCGTGGCACCACCAGCCCGAGCCGTCGCCGCAGGACACCGCGCTGATCATCTATACCTCGGGTACCACCGGGCCGCCCAAAGGCGTGCAGCTGAGTAACCGGGCGATCGCCGCGGACCTCGATGCGCTGGCCGAGGCCTGGCAGTGGACCGCCGAGGACACGCTGGTACACGGACTTCCGCTGTACCACGTGCACGGGCTGGTGCTGGGCCTACTCGGTTCGCTGCGGGTTGGAAATCGCTTCGTGCACACCGGGAAACCGACGCCCGAGGCCTACGCCGCCGCCCGCGGCACGCTGTATTTCGGCGTTCCGACGGTGTGGTCGCGGGTGGTCGCCGACCCGGCCGCCGCGCAGGCGCTGCGTTCGGCGCGGCTGCTGGTGTCCGGCAGCGCGGGGCTGCCGGTGCCGGTGTTCGACGGGTTGGCCCGGCTGACCGGGCACGCGCCGGTCGAACGGTACGGCGCCACCGAGTCGCTGATCACGTTGTCGACCCGCGCCGACGGTGATCGGCGTCCCGGTTGGGTCGGCCTGCCACTGGCCGGCATCGAGACCCGTCTGGTCGACGACGACGGCCGCCCAGTGCCGCACGACGCGGAAACCATTGGGCGACTGCAGGTTCGGGGCCCGACACTGTTCAACGGCTACCTGAACCGGCCCGATGCGACCGCGGAGGCGTTCGACGCCGACGGCTGGTACCGCACCGGTGACGCCGCGGTCATCGACGCCGGCGGGATGCACCGCATCGTCGGCCGCGAATCGGTCGACCTGATCAAGTCCGGCGGATACCGGGTCGGCGCCGGCGAGATCGAGACCGCCCTACTCGGCCATCCGGGTGTATCAGAGGCGGCCGTGGTCGGGCTGCCCGACGACGACCTCGGCCAGCGCATTGTCGCCTTCGTCGTCGGCTCGCCTGACCATAAGGCCGAGCCGCAAGAGCTGATCGACTATGTGGCGCAACAGCTTTCGGTGCACAAGCGGCCGCGTGAAGTCCGGGTGATGGACGAGTTGCCGCGCAACGCCATGGGGAAGGTGCTCAAGAAGCAACTCCTGGACTGATCGCGCGGCGAGTGTGACAGCGGCGCCGGTTTCTCCTACCGTCGTATCCGTGCAGACTCGCAGTGTGACGCCGATGCGGCGCGTCGCCGCGGCGTGCCTGGTCGGCTCGGCGATTGAGTTCTACGACTTTCTGATCTACGGCACCGCCGCGGCGCTGGTCTTTCCGACGGTGTTCTTTCCGCACCTGAGCCCGACCTTGGCCACCGTTGCCTCGCTGGGCACATTCGCCAGCGCGTTCGTCGCCCGGCCGATCGGCGGCGCGGCCTTCGGCTACTTCGGCGATCGGCTGGGACGCAAGCGATCGTTGATCGCGACGCTGTTGATCATGGCGTTTGCGACCATCTCGGTGGGTCTGGTGCCCACGACCGCGTCGATCGGACCCGCGGCGCCGCTGATCCTGATCGTGCTGCGGCTGGCGCAAGGGTTCGCCGCCGGTGGCGAGTGGGCCGGCTCGGTGCTGCTGAGCGCCGAATACGCCCCAGCGGGCCGGCGCGGTCGCTACGGCAAGTACACCTCGCTGGGCGGCGCGGTGGCCACCATGCTCAGTTGCCTGACGTTTCTGGGTGTGAACGTCAGCATCGGGGAGGGGAGCCAGGCGTTCATGCAGTGGGGCTGGCGAATTCCATTCCTGCTCAGCGCGGTGCTGATCGGCGTCGCGCTGTATGTGCGGCTGCGCATCGACGAGACGCCGGTGTTCGTCGAGGAACAGAACCGCGACCTGGTTCCCGACGCGCCAATCAGGGAGCTGCTGCGACTACAGAGACGGGAGATCGTGCTCGCCGGTGGCAGCATTCTGAGCGGCATGTGTTTCGTCTACATGGCCAACACATTCTTGCCGCTGTACGCGCACTCCCACCTCGGCTACAGCCGCACTTTCATCTGGTTCGTCGGCGCTCTGGGCGGACTGGCAGGCCTGATCGTCATCACGGTGTCGGCCAACCTGTGCGACCGGGTGGGGCGCCGCCGGCTGATGCTGCTGGGCTGGTCGGGTTGCGCCCTGTGGTCGTTCGCGGTGATTCCGTTGCTGGACACCGGAAAGCCGGTGCTCTACGGGGTTGCGTTGGTGGGCATGTTCGCGATCGCAGGCATCGGATCCGGGCCCACGGGTGCGTTCGTGCCCGAGCTGTTCGCCACCCGGTACCGCTACAGCGGATCGGCGCTGGCGGTCAACCTGGCCGGCATCGTCGGCGGCGCCCTGCCGCCGCTGATCGCCGGAACGCTGCAAGCGACCTACGGCAGCTGGGCGATCGGACCGCTGCTGACCGTCATGGCGGTGGCCAGCGTCGGGTGCACCTTCTTGCTCCCCGAGACTCGGGGAACCGTTCTGCGGTCGCGGTACGACGCCCCGCCGGTCGAGCTCGAATTATCCGACGGCACAGCGTAATTCGGGGTTCAGACTAGGCGCTGCTTCGGCATCACCGTCGGCTTGACGCCGTAGCGCGGGGTCGCGACGCCCAGCCCGCCACGACCGGTGGTGGCCGTCGCCGGCATGCCGGTGGCGACGTTCGTCACGCTGCCCTCGTCGACGTCCGCGGTCCAGTCCGCGGTGGTCAACGTCTCGGTGGTCGGCTCCGGGGCCGCGGCCGACCAGCCGGCGGGCACCGACATTTTGCCGACGTTGGACGCCTGGCCCAGATTCGCCAGCACGGGGGCCGGCGCCGCCCCGGCGGTGGGGGTGACGGATCCGGCGAGGGCGGAGCCCAGAGCCGCGGGAGCCACGCCGGCCGGGGTAGCCGCGGCGTTGCTCGTCACGCCGGTCACGATGCTTTGAAAGCCGTTCCACGCGGCGGCGTTCGTTCCCGCACTCAGGAGCGCGACGCCGTTGTTCCAGATACCGATGTTGCTGCCCGAGGCGACGAGGTCGTTCAGGAAACCGTCTGTGCTGCCGAATATCCCTCCAGTGGTGGCGCCGGGGGTGGCCAACCCTTGCATCGCGCTGGGCAGGCTGGAGACCAGCTGGTTGAGCTGGCTCTGGGTGCCGGCGGTCGACACGGCCGCGCCCTGAACGGCTGTGCCGCCGGGGTTGGTGGTCGGCGCCGGCGACTTGAGCGGGTTGAGCATGCCGGCGCTGGCCGACGCGGCCGCATAGCCGTACATTGCGGCGGCGTCCTGCGCCCACATCGCGGCGTACTGCGCCTCGTTGGCAAGGATCGCCGGCGTGTTCTGGCCCAGGATATTGGTGGCCACCAAAGCGGCCAGTTGCGCCCGGTTGGCGGCGATCAACGGCGGCGGCACGGTCATCGCGTAGGCGTTCTGGTAGGCGACCGCCGACGCGGTGGCCTGAGCGGCCGCGCGCTCGGCCGCCGCGGCGGTGCTGTTCATCCACGCGACGTATGGCTCGGCTGCTTTTGCCATTGCCAGCGAGGCCGGGCCCAGCCACTCGCCGCCAGCAAGCTCGGAGATCACCGACTCGTAAGAGGTTGCCGCCGTGGTTAATTCGGCGGCTAGATTGTTCCAGCCGGCTGCGGCGGCCATCATCGGCGCGGCTCCCGGGCCGGCGTAAATGAGCGCCGAGTTGACCTCGGGCGGACGGGCTGCAAAATCGAAAGCCATGTCGTTGGTCCTGTTCGGTAGTGGGGCAGGAATCAGATGGTGGTCGGCTTGGGCATCACTCTCGGTTTGACGCCGTAGCGCGGCACACCCAAGCCGGAGGTCCGGCCGTTGGAGGCCACCGACGGCACCCCGCCGGGCACCGTCGAGACCTGCGGACTGTGCAGGCTGGCGGTCCAGCCTGCGCCCGTCAGTTTCCCGGGTGCTGAGGCAGCGGCCGGGACGGCGCCGCCGGCCCAGCCGGGCGGCACCGACATGCCGCCGATCGCCGGCGCCTGGCTCATGCTGGCCAGTACCGGCGCGCCACCGGCCCCGGCCGCCGCGACCGGTGGCGCGGTTGCCACCGGCGGCAGTTCGCTAGTGTCACCGGCCAGCACAACTGGATCGGCGGTGCTGGACGAGCTGGCCAACGGGATGAAGTCCGATGCCGCGGAGCCGAAGTTCGCCCCTCCCGCAAGGACTCCGAGCGCGCTGTTACTGAGCGCGCCGGGCAGGAGGCCGAACTGTCCGAATTGGGTTAGCTGGCCGAATAGGTCGAATCCCCCCAGGCTCGCGGTGCCCGTGGCGGCCGAATTCGCGATCTCGGTGTCACCGTAGGACCCCGCGCTGGTCGTCAACATCTGGACGAATGCCTGATGGATTGCCGTCGCCTGCTCACTGACCTGTTGGTAGAGGTTGCCGTAGGCGCTGAACTGGGTTGCCTGCAGCGCCGAGACCTCGTCCGCGGCCGCGGGAGCGACTGTTGCGGTGGACGAGGCGGAGGCCGCGTTCTGGGCTGCCAGCGCGGTGCCGATGCCCTCCAATTTGCCCGCCGCGAAGTCCAGCGCCTCAGGATGTGTGGTCACGTACGACATGCGTCATGCTCCTCTGGTTGTCCACTAGGGTCGACATCTGTCCATTTCAGCAGACTTTGAGAGTTTGTGACGCGGGCCGGCGCCATGTCCGGGCAGGCAGGTCGTTTTGCTGCGGTGCCTGGCACTAACAAGCACGTTGGCCGCACACCCTGAGGTGTACGGCCAACGTGTGCGGTGAAGGGTCGTGTTCGGCTAGACCAGAACTGATTTCGGCATCACCGTCGGCTTGACGCCGTAGCGCGGCATGCTGAAGCCGTGGCCTCCGCGACCGGCTGAGGCGACCGCTGGCATTCCGGCGGCCACGTTCGTCGTCCCCATGCCTTCTTCGACCGGCGCCGTCCAGCCCGAGCCGGCCAGCAGCGAATTGCCCCCTTCCGGCGTTGCCGCCGACCACCCGGCCGGCACCGAAAGCCCGCCGACCGTCGACGACGACGCCATCCCGGCAAGCACGGGGGCGCCGCCGGCGAATCCTCCGGCGCTCGCGAGGACGGCCGGGGCGGCCGAAGCCCCCGTGCCGGCCAGCCCGGCGGCCAGCCCGCCCACTGCGCCCGCCGCCGAGTCGCCCACGGTCTTCGCGTACAGGATCGCGGACGGAATCCCGGCGAACATCTGCCACGCGGCGACGTCGAACCCTCCGTTCGTGAGACTCGACACTAGGCTGTTGGAGAAGAAGTCGTCGAGCGGGTTGTCGATGGCCGCAGCGGCCAGCGGGGTGGACGCCGCCTGCAACGCGTTCGGCGTGCTGGAGACCAGCCCGTTGAGACCCGCGGATTGCGCACCGGTCGCGGCACCCTGCGATGTCGCCGCGGCCTGCGCGGCCTGACCGCCCGGATTGCTGGTTTGCGGCGGGTCGGTCAGCGGACTCAGCACCGCGGCGCTGGCGGACGAGCCGGCGTAGCCGTACATCGCGGCGGCATCTTGGGCCCACATCTCGCCGTACAGCGCCTCGGTGGCCATGATCGCCGGGGTGTTCTGCCCCAGAATGTTCGTGGCGACCAGGGCAGCCAATTGTGCGCGGTTGGCCGCTATCACCGGCGGCGGCACCGTCGCCGCGAACGCCGCCTCGTACGCCGCCGCCGACGCCATCGCCTGGGTCGCGGCCTGGGCAAGCTCGCCGGCGGTGGTCTCCAGCCACTCGATGTAAGGGGCGACGGCCGTCGCCATCGCCAGCGACGACGGACCCAGCCACTCGCCGCCGGCCAATTCGGCGATCACCGATTGCGAGGCCGCTGCCGTCGTGCTCAGGTCGGCGGCGGTGCTGTTCCAGGCCGCCGCGGCGGCCATCATCGGCCCCGACCCGGGACCGGTGTACATGCGGAGCGAGTTGATCTCCGGGGGCATTGCTGCAAAATCAAAAACCATTGTGCTGCACCTGTTCTCTAGTGGTCGTGAAGGCTAGGCGAGGCTCGGCTTGAGCATCACGGTCGGCTTGACGCCGTAACGCGGCGCGCCGGCGCCGAGACCACCGCGCTGCGTCGACGCCACCGACGGGGCTCCGGCCGGCAGCGTGTTGACTTGCCCGGCATGCGCGCTCGGACCGGCCCAACTGGCGGCAGGCATCGTCGTCGCGGCGGGCGTCACCGGTCCGGATACACCGGCGGCCCACGTCGGCGGCACCGACATCGGCCCGATCGAACCGGCCTGACCGATGCCCGCGGTCACCGGCAGCGCGCTCAGGCCGGCAGCGCTCACCGGAGCCGCCGCGGCGGTTGCCTGCGGTGCGGTGAGCGCGCTCAACACGCTGACGTCGGACGTGGTGTCGACCGCGCCGGTTGGGGCGTACTGGCCCTGCGACAGGTCGAGCATGTCGGAGCTGGCGGCTCCGAAATTCTGGAGCCCGTTGAACAATGTGCCCACGGTCGCGCCGGAACTGGAGTCGATAGCGGGCGCCGTCGGCGCCGGCGACGCAGCCGGCGATCCGCCGGTCAGCGAATTAAGCAGTCCGGTCAGCGAATTGGATCCGGTGGTGGCCTGGTTGGTCGACTCGGCTTCGCCGTAGGAACCGGCGTTGGAGCCGAGCGTGTTGACCAGCATCTGATGTACCGCTTCAGCCTGCTTACTGACCTGTTGGTACCAGGCGCCGTAAGCCGAGAACTGCATGGCTTGCATGGCTGAGACTCCGTCCGCGGCAGCGGGAGACACGTCGGAGGTGGGTAACGCCGCGGCCGCGTTCTGGGCGGCCATCGCGGTGCCAAGGTGTTGCAGTTTGGTCGACGCAGCCATCAACGCCGGTGACTGTGCGGTTACGAATGACACGAGTTTCTCTCCTTTGTAGTCGGGTGATGAAAAGACGGGGCGTCAAGGGCGTGGGTTTCAGCCGGCCTCCTGACGTGGTGGGGAAAGAGCTTCGATGCGACGGCGCGCCGGAAAATTGAGTTGCGGTACACCTGGCCGCACCACCACCGAGGCATAGCCGAATCGCGCGCCGTGGTCACGCAGCGTCGAAAGCCTTGACGGCTTCTTAACGGCGGGTCGAGCGGCGGCCGCCGTTGCGGGCATGCCGGCTCAACACTCGTTTCGTGGTGGCGGCGCGACTTTACCGTCGTCGAACCACGCCACCTTGGCCAGCCAGGACCGCGCGGAGCCGTAGGCGAAACCGACGGCCCCCAGGCAGGCGCACAGCCAGACCGGCAGCGTGATGTCGATGCCGGCCTCGGCCGTCGTCACCTGAATCACGGTCGCCGCCAACCCAAATGCGGCGGAGATCAGGTACAGAGTGGCCGTCACGGTCGAGCGAGGGTCCCTGCGGACGATCAGCATGACCCTGGCCGCATAGCCGAACAGGTACACCAGCAGAACGCCCAACACGATCCAATAGGTGGCGAACCAGGCGGTGCTGACATGCGCCGGAAACAGGTCGGGGTGGTACGTCTCGTTGGCGGCGAAGAACACCGCCACGAGTGCCGGAGCACCAAGCCACAGTGGAACTTCGATCTGCTGGTGGAAGATCCGGCGCCATTCGAGATTGTCCCCAAGCCGGGCCAGCCCATGCTCGACAATCGCCGCGGCCGCGAACATGAGGCAGATGTGGCCGACGAGATCCTCGACGTTCCAGCGTCCGAAGAGATCATGCAGCGGCGGTCCGAGCGTCTCCGACGCCCACGGCGACATCAGCAGCACGGCGCACCCTTGCAGGGCGATGTTGAGACTCGCGTCGGCTTCCCAGCGGGACCGCCAGGTGTGCCGACGGATCCACAGGCTGCAAAAAACGACGACCAGCGTAGCGATGATGAGTGCGGACATCATTGTCGCGAGCGACTCCTCTACAGCGATCGGACTGGCGATCAGACTGGCGGTTTTCCGGGGTCGGGGCGCAGGTCGCGCAGCTTGGGCATAGCGCGCGTCGATGCCAGATATTCGGTGACCGTCTCGTGCTGGATGAGTCCGAACCGGACGAGCAGGTCGATCGGGTTCAACCGGAGGTATTTCGCGGCTTTGAGCAGGCTGTCGGCCGTGACCAGCCGGCCTTCCCGTACCGCTTTGTAGTACGCCGATTTGCGATAGCCGAACGCCTCGTACACCTCGGTGGCGGCAAGAGGGCGGCCCACGAGGTAGGGCAGCACGACGGCCGGATCCTTAACGGAGTCGTCCATGAGTAGACAATAACCCGGATCCGTAGACGCTCAGCAACATTACCGGACCAGTCGTCCGATTCCACTACTTTTGTCTACTTTAGTGGACTAATGTCCGGCATCGGAGCCATGGCGCAATAAACCGCCGGTGCTGGAAATGGGGACAACAGTGGAGACACTCGCCCGTCGGGCGGCGATCGCGGCCGTGGGAGTGCTCGCGTTCATCGGATCGATCGGCGTCCCGCCCCGGGCGAATGCGGATGGGCCGGACTGCGTGGCCGGCGCCGCGGTTCAATGCGCCGAGCAGGCACAGGCCCTTCAACCGGATCGACATGCCGGAAAACACCTCACCATTTCTTGCTCCCCTGCCAGGATCGGGGCGCACTGCATGAAACAGTGGGTGCCCTGAGCGGGCTCAGGCTCAGTTGGCGTGCAGAGCCTCGTTCAGCGCGATGCCCTTGCCGTCACGGGACGACGACCTCGACCGCGCCGGTCACCGAATTGCGGCGGAACAGAAGGTTGCTGCGCCGGACAGCTCGCGCGCCTTGATCGGTCTGCCGTCGGGCAGTGGTGACCTTCGTCCCAGCGGTGACGTAAAGACCGGCCTCGACGACGCAGTCGTCGCCCAGCGAGATGCCCAACCCCGGCGTTGGCGCCGAGCAGGCAGCGCTTGCCGATCGAGATGACTTCCTTGCCGCCGCCGGACAGCGTGCCCATGATCGACGCGCCGCCGCCGATGTCGGAGCCGTCGTCGACCACGACGCCCGCCGAGATGCGGCCCTCGACCATCGACGTGCCCAGCGTGCCCGCGTTGAAGTTGACGAAGCCCTCGTGCATCACCGTCGTGCCCGCCGCCAGGTGCGCGCCGAGCCGCACCCGGTCGGCGTCGGCGATGCGCACGCCGCGTGGGCACGCACGTAGTCGACCATCCGCGGGAACTTGTCGACGCCGTAGACCGGCGACCGGTCCGCGGCGGCGCAGCCGGGCCCGGATCAGCTCGAAACCCTCGACGGCGCAGGGCCCGTGGTTGGTCCACACCACGTTGGTCAGCACGCCGAACAACGCCGTCGGCGTTGAGCCCGTGCGGCGCGACCAGCCGGTGGGAGAGCAGGTGCAGTCGCAGGTAGGCGTCGTAGGCGTCGGCGGCCTTGTCGCTCCAACGAGCCGATCATGGTGCGCACCAGGACGGTCTCGACGTCGCGGTCGTCGTCGCGGCCGGCCAGCGCGCCGAACTCCTCGGGGACCTCGGCAACCGACAGCCGCGACGTGCCGGTCTCGCCCGAGTCGACCAGTTCCGGTGCGGGAAACCAGGTGTCGAGGACCGATCCGTCGGCAGCGATGGTCGCCAGCCCAATACCCGAAGCTGCAGTCACGGGCCCCACGCTACCCACCCACTACGCTGGGATCTGTGCTGGACCTACGCGGCTGACCCGATCGAACTGACGGCCGCGCTGGTCGACATCCCCAGCGAGTCGCGGCACGAAGCAGCGCATCGCCGACGAGGTCGAGGCCGCGCTGCGGGCCCAGGCTGCCGGCTTACGAGGTCATCCGCAACGGCAACGCGGTGCTGGCCCGCACCGCGCTGGGCCGTCCGACCCGGGTGCTGCTGGCCGGCCACCTCGACACCGTGCCGGTGGCCGGCAATCTGCCGAGCCGCCGCGACGCCGAGTCGCTGCACGGCTGCGGCACCACCGACATGAAGTCGGGTGACGCGGTTTTCCTGCACCTGGCCGCGACGGTCGCCGAACCCGCGCACGACCTGACGCTGGTGTTCTACGACTGCGAGGAGATCGAGTCCGCGGCAAACGGGTTGGGCCGCATCGAACGCGAGCTGCCCGACTGGCTCAGCGGCCGACGTGGCGATTCTCGGCGAGCCGACCGGCGGGTACATCGAAGCGGGCTGCCAGGGCACTCTACGAGTCGTCTTGCGCACCGGCGGAACCCGTGCTCACTCGGCACGATCATGGTTGGGCGACAACGCAATTCACAAGCTCGGTGCGGTGCTGGACCGGCTTGGCGAGCTACGAACCGCGCAGTGTCGACATCGACGGATGCGTCTACCGCGAGGGGCTGTCGGCGGTGCGCATCGACGGCGGGGTGGCCGGCAACGTGATTCCCGACGCCGCGTCGGTGACGGTGAACTTCCGCTTCGCGCCGGACCGCTCGGCCGAGGCCGCGCTGCAACACGTTCACGAGGTGTTCGACGGCCTCGACGTGCGCGATCGAGCAGACCGACTCCGCCGCCGGCGCGCTGCCCGGTCTGTCCAACCCCGCGGCCAAGGGCCTGGTCGATGCCGCCGGCGGCCAGGTGCGGGCGAAGTACGGGTGGACCGACGTCGCCCGATTCGCCGCCCTCGGCATTCCCGCGGTCAACTACGGACCCGGCGAACCCAACCTCGCGCACACCCGCGACGAGCTGGTGCCCCTGCACCAGATCACCGATGCCGTCACGATGCTGCGGGCGTACCTGAGCAGCTAGGCGCGCTGAGCCTGGGCGGTCGCGTCGGCGGCCGCGGGATGCAGGCCGCGGTCGGCCAGGTCGGCAGCGACATCCGTCAGCGCCGCGGCGTCGCCGGCGGCCAGTGCGCGGGCGTGCGCCAGCGTCAAACGCCCCAGCACGCAATCGACTTCGCCCGCCAGGCGTCCGGCCCGCTGCACGGCCCGGACGTCGCCCAGGCGCGCGCAGTCCTGCAGGGCGCGCACCGCGATCGCCGACTGCCCGCCGCGCTCGGCGGTCTGCACCGCCTCGCGGGCGGCTTCGATCGCCCCGGTGGTGTCGCCGTGGGCCGACTTCGACCACGCCCTGGCCAACGCCAACTCCGGGGCGAACAGCGACGACTTGAGCCCGTGCAGCGACTCGGCACGGCTGAAAACCATTGCGGCTCGCTGTTGTTCGCCCCGTTGGCCGAGCGCCTGGGCCAGCAGCATCAGCGACAGCGGTCCCCAGGAATAGCCGGTGCGGGCCAGCGGGTCGGCGGCCCGGCTCAGAAGGGTGACGGCGGCGTCGAAGTCGCCCTGGGCGATCGCGACGTAACCGACCAGTGTCTCGCCGATCGCCCGGCCGGGCTGCTGCAGCTCGGCGAAGTCGGTGTAGCGCTGCGCGAGTTTGCGGGCCTCGGTCAGCCGACCGGCCATCAGCAGTGCGGTGATCCGGCCGAAGCCGCTGGTGAACCGCAGCAGGCCGGGATGGTCGGCGGCGGTCGCGCGCCGGGCCAGCGCCTCGACGTCGTCGAACTTCCCGGTGCGCGCCGAGCTCAGCGCCGCCGACGACGCCGCCCACCCCACGGCCACCGCGTCGGCGTGCGGCGACGCCAACACCTCGCCGGCGATCCGCAGCGTCCGCAGCGGGGTGCCCGCATTCATGGCGAACGTCGCCGTCAGCGCGTCCAGGGTGGCCTGTGCGCCCGGCGAGTCGACCCGATTGCGGGTGGTCTGCAGAAACGCGGTGGCCTGCGCCGGCTCGCCGAGCATCCAGAACTGGTTGGCCGCCCGCGGCAGGGCCCACGCCATCAGCTCCGGCGGCGAGAGCTGGTCGGGGTCGACCGCGCCGAGCACGGCGTCGGCTTCGCGTCCGCGGCCCTGCCAGGCCAGCGCGTAGCCCAGCGCCAGCCGCGCGGCCAGCCCGTCCGCGCGTTCCAGCGCGGCGCGGGCAAGGCGTTCGGCGAGGGTGAGCTCACCGAAGCGCAGCGCTTGCTGCGCGGCGCCACTCAAGTCGTTCTCCGCGAGATCGCCGTCGACGGCGAGCGCGGCGAGCCGCAGCCGGTCGCCGACGTGGTCGGTCGGCCCGGCCGCGAGCTGTCCGAGCAGCGACATGCGCAGCGCCCGTGCGGTGTCCGGCGGCAGCGCCGCGCCCGCCCGGGCGGTGTAGAGCGGATGCGCCGGGTAGACCATGGCGTTGCCGTCGACCGTGATCGCGTCGCGGGCTTCGGCCTGCTCGACGACGTCGTCGCCGACCAGCGCGGTCAGGTCGCCGCGTGCTAGCGGGGTGGCCAGCGACAGGTAGTCCAGCGCCGTGCGCACCGGCGACGGCAGCGCGGCCAGGTAGCTGTCGACCTGGGCCGGCAGCGCTTCGTTGGGTGCGCCGACCTCGATCCGGGTCAGCAACTCGTCGTTCCACAGGGCCTCGATCGCCTCGGGCAGCTCGGCGCCGGTGCGGGCCGTGACGATCAGCCGGGCCGAGCCGCTGAGCGCCAGCTGATAGAGCAACGTGGCCGACAGCCGGTCCAGGTGATGCGCGTCGGCGACGACGAAGACCCGCTCGCCGGCCAGCTGCTCCTGCGCGGCCCGCAGCAGCTCGCCGGGCCGGGCGGAGTCGTCGGCGTCGGTGCCGGCCAGCAGCGAGCGGAACGCGCCGAACGGGATGGCCTGCTCGGTTGCGGTGCCGATCACCCAGCGGGCGTCGTCCGGAGCCGCGCTGCGGGCCAGCAGCGTCTTACCGACACCGTCGGCGCCGAGGATCGCCACCCCGGCGCGGTCGGGATCGTCCAGAGCGGCCACGACGTCGCGCAGCACGGCCTCCGACGGCGCGGTGACCCAGGGACTCGGCATCGCCGGATTTTATGGCGCGGCCGCCGGGCCGCATGCGGTTAGGCCCAAATGCGCTGGCCGCCTTGGGTGGTCTACGTTTCGTCTGTGCCCGCGATCTGCGTCTACTGCGCGTCCGGACCCACCGACCCCGAGTTGCTGGGGCTGGCCGCAAAACTCGGCGAGGCGATCGCCGACCGAGGCTGGACCCTGGTCTGGGGTGGCGGCAACGTCTCGGCGATGGGCGCGCTCGCGACCGCCGCTCGCGCACGCGGCGGTTGGACCGTCGGCGTCATTCCCAGGATGCTGGTGCGCCGCGAAGTTGCCGACCACGATGCCGACGAGCTGATCGTCACCGACACCATGCGCGAGCGCAAACAGGTCATGGAAGACCGCGCCGACGCGTTCATCACCTTGCCCGGCGGCATCGGCACGCTCGAGGAGTTCTTCGAGGCCTGGACCGGCGGCTATCTCGGAGTGCACGACAAGCCGGTGGTGCTGCTGGATCCCGACGGGCATTACGACGACCTGCTGGCGTGGTTGGCCGGGCTCGTCGACAGCGGATATGTGTCCCAGACCGCGATGGACCGGCTGGTGGTCGTCAACGAGATCGACGCGGCGCTGGCGGCCTGCACACCCCGCTGAGGGCGTTTGCTGCCCGTCGATAGGCTGGCCGCCATGTCCGAAACACAACTCCGGAGAACAGTCGATCGGGCTGATCGATATCGCGACCCGGGCGCCTGCCGTACTGGCCGACCTTCCGGTGATCGCCCGCGGGCTGCTCACGTTGGTGCGGGCGCAACCCAACTTCAAGATCTCGATCGGCAAGGTCTTCCAGGACCGGGCCGAGCGCTACGGCGACCGGGTCTTCCTCCGTTTCGGTGACCAGCAGTTGACGTACCGCGAGGCCAATGCCGCCGCCAACCGGTATGCCGCCGTGCTGGCCGCCCGTGGCGTCGGCCGCGGCGACGTCGTCGGGATCATGCTGCGCAACTCGCCCAACGCCGTGCTGATGATGCTGGCCGCGGTCAAGTGCGGCGCGGTTGCCGGGATGCTCAACTACCACCAGCGTGGCGACGTGCTGGGACACAGCATCGGCTTGCTGGAGGCCAAGGCGCTGGTCATCGAATCCGACTTCGTCGACGCGGTGGACGAGTGTGGTGGCGCCACCATCGCCCCGACCACCATCGCGGAGATGGAGCGGCTGGCCGCCACCGCGCCGACCACCAACCCGCCGTCGGCGTCGGCGGTGCTGGCCAAGGACACCGCGTTCTACATCTTCACGTCGGGCACCACGGGTCACCCCAAGGCCAGCGTGATGACCCACAAGCGCTGGCTCTCCGCACTGGCGGTGTTCGGCGGACTTGGCTTGCGGCTCAAGGGATCTGACACGCTCTACAGCTGCTTGCCGCTGTACCACAACAACGCGCTGACGGTCGCGGTCGGATCGGTGATCAATTCCGGCGCGACACTGGCTCTCGGCAAGTCGTTCTCGGCGTCGAAGTTCTGGGACGAGGTAATCGCCAGTAAGGCAACGGCTTTCATCTACATCGGCGAGATCTGCCGCTATCTGCTGAACCAGCCCGAAAAGCCGACCGACCGCGCGCACAAAGTGCGCATGATCGCGGGCAACGGACTGCGCCCCGAGATCTGGGACGAGTTCACCTCGCGGTTCAACATCGGCCGGGTCTGCGAGTTCTACGCGGCCAGCGAGGGAAACACCGCCTTCATCAACGTGTTCAACGTGCCGCGGTCGGCGGGCTGGGCCGCGATGCCGGTGGCCTACGTCGCCTACGACGCCGATACCGGCGAACCGCAGCGCGGCGACGACGGCTGGGTGCAGAAGGTCCCCGCCGGGGAACCCGGTCTGTTGCTCAGCCCGGTCAGCCGGCTGCAGCCGTTCGACGGCTACACCGACAAGAGCGCCAGCGAAAAGAAGTTGGTGCGCAGCGCGTTTCGCAAGGGCGATTGCTACTTCAACACCGGCGACGTGATGAGCCCGCAGGGCATGGGGCACGCCGCGTTCGTGGACCGGCTCGGTGACACCTTCCGCTGGAAGGGCGAAAACGTGGCCACCACGCAGGTGGAGCGCGCTCTGAGCTCGGACAAGGCCGTCGAGGAGTGCACGGTGTTCGGCGTCGAGGTTCCGCGCACCGGCGGTCGTGCCGGGATGGCCGCGGTCAAGCTGCGCGAGGGCAGCGAGTTCGACGGCAAGGCCTTGGGCCAGACGGTGTACGAGCAACTGCCGGTCTATGCCATGCCGCTGTTCGTCCGCGTGGTCGAGTCGATGGAGCACACCACGACGTTCAAGAGCCGCAAGGTCGATCTGCGCGAGCAGGCCTACAGCCCCGAGATCGAGGATCCGGTCTACGTGCTCGCCGGACGCGACGAGGGTTACGTCCCGTTCTACGACGACTATCCCGAGGAAGTGGCCAACGGCAAGCGGCCCCAGGGCTGAGACGTAGGGGACCACCCGCACCACGAGTCACACCAGCACCGCCTCTCGGCTGGCATCTTGTTTCGGAATCGTGCGCGCCCGCGATATCAGCTGGAGTCGAGCCAGCGGAGAGGCTGTTGAGTTGCTCGGTGGCGGCGGCAGGCACGATGGAAGTGTGCAGCCCACCCTGTGCGGTCGCCCGGTGAGCGACCAGCGCGCGCTGATCATGGCGATCGTCAACCGCACCCCGGATTCGTTCTACGACCGCGGGGCGAACTTCGCCGACGACGACGCGCGGGCCGCCGTGCACCGCCTGATCGCCGAGGGTGCCGACGTGATCGACGTGGGCGGGGTGAAGGCCGGCCCGGGGGAGACCATCGACGCGCAGGCTGAGATCGCCCGGGTGATGCCGTTCATCGAGTGGCTGCGCGATGCCTATCCCGACCAACTGATCAGCATCGACACCTGGCGATCCGAGGTGGCGCGGCTCGCCTGCCAGGCGGGCGCGGATCTGATCAACGACAGCTGGGGCGGCTATGATCCCGCGATGCCCGAGGTAGCGGCCGAATTCGGCGCCGGACTGGTGTGTTCCCACACCGGCGGCGCGAAGCCCGCGCACGCGGCCGTTCCGGGTCAGCTACGGGACCAGCACCCGCGGGGTGGTCGACGCCGTCATCGACGAAGTCAGCGCGGCGGCGCAGCGGGCCGTCGCCGCCGGGGTGCCCCGCGATCGTGTTCTGATCGACCCGACGCACGACTTCGGCAAGAACACCTTCCACGGGTTGGCGCTGTTGCGGCACATGGAAGATCTTGTTAACACCGGGTGGCCGGTGTTGATGGCTTTGAGCAACAAAGATTTCGTCGGGGAGACTCTTGGGGTGGAGCTGACCGAGCGGCTGGAGGGAACCCTGGCCGCCACCGCGCTGGCCGCCGCGGCGGGGGCCCGAATGTTCCGGGTGCACGAGGTCGGGCCCACCCGACGGGTGTTGGAGATGGTGGCGTCGATACAGGGCCAACGTCCACCGGCGCGCACGGTGAGAGGACTGGCATGACGGCATCTGAGCTGCTCGATCTCGCCGCCGAGGGCGCGCTCACCGCGGCGCCCGGTGACGTCTGGCTGGCCGACCGGAGCTGGACCCGTCCACAGTGGACCATCGCGGAGCTGAAGGCCGCCAAGGCCGGCCGGACCATCTCGGTAGTGCTGCCCGCGCTCAACGAGGAAGACACCGTCGAATCGGTGATCGACAGCATTTCGCCGCTCACCGGCGGGCTGGTCGACGAGCTGATCGTGCTCGACTCGGGATCCACCGACGACACCGAGATCCGGGCCATCGCCGCCGGGGCGCGCGTCGTCACCCGCGAACAGGCCCTGCCGGAGATCGCGCCGCGGCCGGGCAAAGGCGAGGTGCTGTGGCGTTCGCTCGCGGCCACCAGCGGCGACATCGTCGTCTTCGTCGACTCGGACCTGATCGAGCCGCATCCGATGTTCGTGCCGCGGCTGCTGGGCCCGCTCCTCACCGAGGACGGCATTCACCTCGTCAAGAGCTTTTATCGGCGGCCACTGAATACCGGGGACGCCCCCAGCGGCCGCGAGGGCGCCACCGGTGGCGGACGGGTCACCGAGCTGGTGGCGCGACCGCTGCTGGCCGCACTGCGGCCCGAGTTGGGGTGCGTGCTGCAGCCACTGGGCGGCGAATACGCCGCCACCCGGGAGCTGTTGACGTCGGTGCCGTTCGCGCCGGGTTACGGCGTCGAGATCGGCCTGCTCGTCGACACCTACGACCGGCTGGGGCTGGACGCCATCGCCCAGGTCAACCTCGGCGTGCGCGCGCACCGTAACCGGCCGCTCGCCGAACTGGGCCCGATGAGCCGGCAGGTCGTCGCGACGCTGCTGTCCCGCTGCGGCATCCCCGACTCCGGCGTCGGGCTGACCCAGTTCTTCGTCGACGGTGACGGCTACACACCGCGCACGTCGACGGTGTCGCTGGCCGACCGGCCGCCGATGAACAGCGTGGCGATCGCCAGCGCGGCGGAGCCGGGCGCAGCGGGTCGCCTCCATCGGACGGGTCGACCCCGCCGCTCTAGCACCTGCATACGGCCGTCGGGCCGATAGGGCAATATCGATGCCGTGGCATTGGTGTTGCTGTACCTGGTGGTCTTGGTCCTGATCGCGATCGTGCTGTTCGGGGTGGCCAGTGTGCTGTTCGGTCGCGGGGAGCCGCTACCGCCGCTGCCGCGGGGGACGACCCCACGGTGCTGCCGGCGTCCGGTGTCACCCGCGCCGACGTCGACGCGGTCAAGTTCACCCAGACGCTGCGCGGATACAAGACCAGCGAGGTGGACTGGGTGCTGGATCGGCTCGGCCAGGAGCTCGACCTGCTGCGCGGCCAACTCTCGAGCGTGCATGCCGCGGCCGCCGGCGGCGCTGAGCCGGAGACGGCCGAGCACGAGGACGTGCCTGATGGTCACGCCTGACGACGACGGCCTGGTCCGCTGCGGCTGGGCGGTCGGCAAGCCCGGCAGCGCGGACTTCGAGCTCTACCGCGACTATCACGACACGGAGTGGGGCCAGCCGCTGCGCGGGCAGTCCGCGCTGTTCGAGCGGATGAGCCTGGAGGCCTTCCAGAGCGGCCTGTCCTGGCTGATCATCCTGCGCAAACGGGAGAATTTCCGGAAGGCATTCGCCGGCTTCGATCCCGAGAAGGTCGCCCGCTTCACCGACGCCGACGTGGCCCGGCTGCTGGCCGACGAGGGCATCGTCCGCAACCGGGCCAAGATCGAGGCGACCATCGCCAACGCCCGGGCTGTCGCCGAGATCGACGACCTGTCGGAGTTGCTGTGGTCGTTCGCTCCGGCCCCCCGACCGCGGCCCAAGACCCCGGCCGAGGTCCCGGCCAGCACGCCGGAATCCACCGCCATGGCACGCGAATTGAAGCGCCGCGGATTCCGCTTTGTCGGTCCCACGACCGCCTACGCGCTGATGCAGGCGACCGGGATGGTCGACGATCACGTGCAGGCCTGTTGGGTGCCTTCACACCGCCGACGATGCGGGCCGCAGCGCGGACCGTTGAGGAGGCGGATCGACGTGCCTGAGCCGTCGACGATGCGGGCCGGTGAAACGCCGAGCCGGAGGTCATGTGCACCCAGTCACGCGGATAGGGAACAATAGGGTGGTGAATGTGCAGTTGACGGGCCAGCTCGAATTCGGAGGGAGCGCTCGATGGCGGCGATGAAGCCCCGGACCGGTGACGGTCCACTGGAAGCGACCAAAGAGGGGCGCGGCATCGTAATGCGGGTACCGCTGGAAGGCGGTGGCCGACTCGTCGTCGAGCTGACGCCCGCCGAAGCTGCTGCACTGGGCGATGAGCTCAAGGGCGTCACGAGCTAACACTCGTCGCTTCATCCGGGCGTGACGGCCGGCGTCAGCCGCACACTTTCTGATAGATCTCGAGTGTCTGCTGGGCGATCTGCGCCCAGGAGAACTCCGCGATGCAGCGCTGCCGCCCCGCTTGGCCGTAGCGTTTCGCCCGCTCCGGATCGGCGACCACGGCGTCGACCGCCTGCGCGATCCGGATCTGATAGCCGGCCGCGTCGCCCGCGTCGTAGTGCACCAGCGAACCCGTCACACCGTCGACGACGACCTCCGGGATGCCACCTACGTCGGAAGCGACTACCGCGGTCCCGCACGCCATCGCTTCCAGGTTCACGATCCCCAGCGGTTCGTACACCGACGGGCATACGAAAACTGTTGCAGCCGAGAGTATTTCGCGTATTTTGCCGATCGGCAACATCTCTTGGACCCAGAATACCCCGGTGCGTGAGGCGGCCAGCTGCGCAACTCCATCCCGCACTTCGGCGGCGATCTCCGGAGTGTCGGGCGCTCCGGCGCACAGCACCAACTGGACGTCGGGGTCGAAGTGGTGCGCCGCGGCCAACAGATGCGGGACGCCCTTCTGCCGGGTGATCCGCCCGACAAACGCGACGACCGGCCGGCTGCTATCGACCCCGAGGTCGGCCAGCACCGACTTCTCCGGCGCCGGCTCGACCGGATACCAGACGTCGGTGTCGATTCCGTTGCGCACGACGTGGACTCGGCCGGGATCGACCGTCGAATAGACCCGCAACACGTCGTCACGCATGCCCGAGCTGACGGCGATTACCGCCTCGGCGGCGTTGACCGCGGTCTGCTCGACCCACGACGAAATCCGGTAGCCGCCGCCGAGTTGCTCGGCCTTCCACGGCCGCAGCGGCTCCAGGGAGTGCGCCGTCAGCACGTGCGGCACATCGTGTAACAGCGACGCCAGGTGCCCGGCCATCCCGGTGTACCAGGTGTGGGAGTGGACGACGTCGGCCTGCGCGGCGGCGCCGGCCATCACCAGGTCGGCCGACAGAGTGGATAGCGCCGGGTTGGCACCGCGCAGTTGGGCGTCGGGCTGATACGCGTGCGCGGTGGGCCGCGGCGCGCCCTGGCAGTGCACGTCTACCTGGCACAGATTGCGCAGTTGCGCGACCAGTTGGGTCACGTGTACTCCGGCCCCGCCGTAGACCTCCGGGGGGTACTCCCGAGTCATCATCGCCACGCGCATACCCGGCACCGTAGTAGTCGCTGCCGAACCCCGCGGGGGCCGACCCCCGGCCGACATGTGACCGCGGTCTCGCGGAAACGATGCGAATTGTTGATGGACAGTCCCTGCGCGTGGGTATTCGTTGGTTGATCTGGCAGGGGTAGCCGACGGCCGTTAGGTTTGATGCATGAGGGAAGCACCGCACGTGCTGGGCATCGTCCTGGCCGGGGGTGAAGGTAAACGGTTGTATCCGTTGACCGCCGACCGGGCCAAGCCCGCCGTTCCCTTCGGCGGCGCGTACCGGCTGATCGACTTCGTGTTGTCTAATTTGGTGAACGCCCGATATTTGCGGATCTGTGTTCTCACGCAGTACAAGTCGCATTCACTGGACCGTCACATCTCGCAGAACTGGCGGCTGTCGGGCCTGGCCGGTGAGTACATCACCCCGGTCCCGGCTCAGCAGCGACTCGGCCCGCGCTGGTACACCGGTTCGGCCGACGCGATCTACCAATCGATGAACCTCATCTTCGACGAGGATCCGGACTACATCGTGGTTTTCGGCGCCGACCACGTCTACCGGATGGATCCCGAGCAGATGCTGCGCTTCCACGTCGAGAGCGGGGCCGGTGCCACTGTCGCCGGGATCCGGGTGCCCCGCGCTGAAGCGAGTGCGTTCGGCTGCATCGACGCCGACGAGGCCGGACGCATCCGCGGTTTCATCGAGAAGCCGACCGACCCGCCCGGTACGCCCGACGACCCGGAGGCCACCTTCGTGTCGATGGGGAACTACATCTTCACCACCAAGGTGCTCATCGACGCGATTCGTGCTGACGCCGACGAGGACCACTCCGATCACGACATGGGCGGCGACATCATCCCGCGGCTGGTGAGCGATGGCATGGCCGCGGTCTACGACTTCGACAACAACGACGTCCCCGGCGCCACCGCCCGCGACCGCGGCTACTGGCGCGACGTCGGGACGCTGGACGCGTTCTACGACGCCCACATGGACCTGGTGTCGGTGCATCCGGTGTTCAACCTGTACAACCGCCGCTGGCCGATCCTCGGCGCGTCGGAAAACCTGGCCCCGGCCAAATTCGTCAACGGTGGATCGGCCCAGGAGTCGGTGGTAGGCGCGGGCAGCATCATCTCGGCCTCTTCCGTGCGCAACTCGGTCCTATCGTCCAACGTCGTGATCGACGACGGGGCGATCGTCGAGGGCAGCGTGCTCATGCCGGGCGTGCGGGTCGGACGCGGCGCGGTGGTCCGCCACGCGATCCTGGACAAGAACGTCGTCGTCGGGCCCGGCGAGATGGTCGGCGTCGACCTGGAGAAGGACCGCGAGCGCTACTCGATCAGTGCCGGCGGCGTGGTCGCCGTGGGCAAGGGCGTCTGGATCTGATTTTTCACCACACGTAGGGCAACAATCGGTAGCGCACCTGCTCGGCGTATTCGCGGTAGCCGCCGAGTGCGTGCGTCAGCAGGTCCTCCTCGTCGCGGATGCGGAGCACCAGCACGAGCATGCCGGGAATGAGCAGGAAGAATCCCCAATACGAGCCCAGCGCCAGTGGGATGCCGAGCATCAGCACGACGTTGCCGGTGTACATCGGATGGCGCACCAGCCCGTACAAGCCCGTGGTGACGAGTTGCTGGCCGGTCTCGACGCGGACATTGGCTGCGGCGTAGCCGTTTTGGATCACCACCAGCATTGCCAGCCCCAGCCCGACTGCGACTAGCGCGTCGCCGATGACTGAGAGCGGCGCGGGTACCTGTGACCACCCGTAGCGGTGGTCGAGGCCGCCGACGATGAAGGCGGCCGGGAACGCGATGAAGATGACGGTGATGAGAATCCGTTGTAGTGGCCGGGTTTCGGCGGTGGGCCCGACCTGCATTCGCCGCTCGAGCGCGGCCGGGTTGGTGCGCATCAGGTGCACGGTCGGAATCCAGGTGGACAACGCGAACACCGCGAGGAACGCCCAGCCCTGCCAGTAGTGCGTCGTCCCGGCCGGGACGAACAGCATCAGCCCGAAGCCCACGACGCCCAGAACGGCCGAAACTGTACCCTTGACAGGCATTTTCATCACATCCTCCCTACGCCTGCACGTCCCGGCGGCGGAATGCCGCCACGCCCAGCGCGATCACTGCGGCATCGAGCGCCAGCAGTATCAGCAGCGGCACCGGGGTGAAGGCGCCCGCGGTGACCAGCGGGACGTGTGCGAACGGCTCCAGGTCGAGCACCCACTGCGGGAAGCCGGACAGCTCACCGATCAAGTAGAGCGTGACGAATCCGACCAGCACCCCCCACGCGGCCGGCGTGAATCGGGGCGTCAACCCGAACAGCGCGACGGTGATCGCGGCGGGCAGCCACACCGCGGGCAGTTGAACCAGCGAGGTGCCCACGACCGTGAGGAGCTTGCCGCCGACGTCGTGAGAGGCGACTCCGTAGGTCAGCCCGGCGACCACGCCGGCGAGCACGATAGCCAGGGCCGAGCCGAGCAGAGCCAGCATCAGATGGCCTGCCACCCAACGGCTTCGGCTCAGAGATCCGCCCAGCAGCGCCTCGGCGCGTTGGCCGGTCTCTTCCTGGTGGAGTCGCAGTGTCAGCGAGATCGCGAACGCGGCCGCCATCATGCCCAGCATGCAGAAGGCGGCGGCGACGAACGCCTGCTCCACGACGTGGCTGCCGCCCATCCGGACGACGATGTCGCGTGCCGTTTCGCCACCCAGTTCGTCGCCGATGCCGTGCACGATGCTGCCGATCAGCAGGCCGTATAGGCACAGCCCGACGGTCCACAGCAGCAGGGTGCCGCGGTCCAGTCGCCAGGCCAAGCCGAAAGCGTTGCGCAGCAACGGGCTTGCACCGGCAGGGCCGGGGCGCTCGGCGACCAGGCCGGCGCCGACGTCGCGCCCGGCGAGCAGCCGGTAGGCCAGCGCGGTCAGCAGCGCCGTCGTTGCGAGGTGCAGCGCCAGCACCCACCACCGGTCGCCGGCGTACGGGCGGACCTGCAGCGACCAGCCGAGCGGAGAGAGCCACGACAAGCCGGCCGATCCGGCGTCACCGGCGGCGCGCAGCGTGAAAGCGGTTGCGAGCGCGGCGAAGGCGGCACTGCGCGCGAACCGTGCGCTGGTCGAAACTTGCGCTGTCACTGCGGCAACCGCGGTGAAAACCAGGCCGGAGCAGGTCAGCGCCGCGCCGAACGCCAGCGACCCGCGCGCCGGAACATCGGTGCCCAGCAAGCCCGCCGCGCCGATGCAGCCGGTGAGCAGCGAGGCCCCGCAGGACAGCAGCAGGGCGGCGGTGAGGCCGGCGTAGCGGCCCACCACGGTGGAGTCGATAAGTTCAGCGCGACCGGACTCCTCGTCGGCGCGGGTGTGGCGGACGACGGTGAGAATCACGGCCACGCCGATCAACAGGTGGAACATGCCGGCCTTCCAGATGCCGGTCGCGCCGAGGCTGTCGTTGTAGATGTTCCCGTACAGCGCCCGCTGGGCAGGGCTGGCCATGATCGTCGCGGCGAAGCCGGCCCGGGCCGCCTCGTTCGGGTAGACCTTCTCGATGCCGCCGATGTACACCGTGGCCAAGGGCATGGACAGCAGTAATACCCAGAGCGGCAATACAATTCGGTCGCGTCGCAGATACAGTCGGAGCATCCCCAGCGTCCCGGTGAAGGCCGATGCACGCGACGATGCCGCACCAGGACGTTCCAGTACGGTAGTCATTTGCGCACCAGTTCGCGCTGACCGTCGGCACCGTAGTGCCGCATAAAGAGTTCTTCGAGGGTGGGCGGCTGGCTGACCAGGCTGCGAACGCCGGTGTCACCGAGTACCCGGATGAGCTCGCCGAGTCCTTCGCTGTCGACGTGGGCGTGCAGCACGGTTCCGTCGTAGCTGACGTCCTCCACGCCGCGGATGCGTGTCAGGTCGCCGGGATCGCGCAGCAGGTCGGCGGTGATCGTCGTCCGGCTCAGGTGCCGCATCGATTCCAGCGTCCCGCTCTCCACGGTCTGGCCGGCGCGGATGATCGTCACCCGCTGGCACAGCCGCTCCGTCTCGGCCAGGATGTGGCTGGACAGCAAGACCGTAGCGCCGCTGATCGCGGGCTTCGGCGACGCACTGCTGAAAGATGTTCTCCATCAACGGGTCCAGGCCGCTGCTCGGCTCGTCGAGCAGCAGGAGCCGGGCCCGCGACGAGAAGGCGGAGATCAGCGAGACTTTCTGCCGGTTGCCCTTGGAGTAGGTGCGTGCCTTTTTGTGCGGGTCGAGTTCGAAGCGCTCGATCAGCTCGGCGCGGCGGTTGTCGTCGACGCCGCCGCGCATGCGGGCCAGCAGGTCGATGGTTTCGCCGCCGGTCAGGTTCGGCCAGAGTGTGACGTCGCCTGGTACGTAGGCGATCTGGCGGTGCAGGTCGACCGCGTCGGTCCAGGGGTCGCCGCCGAGCAGGCGCACCGTTCCGCCGTCGGCCTTGACCACGCCCAGCAGAATCCGGAGCGTCGTCGACTTGCCGGCGCCGTTGGGCCCGAGGAAGCCGTGCACTTCGCCCTCGCGCACGGTCAGCTCCAAGCCGTCGAGCGCTCGGGCCTTGCCGAATGCCTTTGTCAAATTGTGGATCTCAATTGGGTGCATGACCGATCTCCTTCTGCTTGAGCCAGAAACGCGTCGTACATGTGACTGTCGGTCATCAGACCGTCGGTGTAGAGCTCGAGGGCGGGCAGCACCATGTCGTTGGCGTAGTCGCGAAGCACCGCTCGCAGATCGGTTGGCGTGTCGTGCATTTGGATGTACAGCAGGAAGCCGCCGCCGCCGGTGATCGCCAGATACTTGGCCCGCGCGGCCGGATCCCGGCTGGGCTTCAGGATGCCGGACTCGACACCCTCGTCCAGGTAACTCTCGGCGTTGTCGATCATTCTGCGCCACAACGTCTTTGCCAGATCACCGCCAGCCTGCATGCTGCGCACCAGGTAGGCCATCAGCGGTGCGTACTCCTCGATCTCGGCCATCGCGGCGAACCAGGTTGCGGGGTCGCTCGAGTTCATCGCCTCGGACTTGGTGCTGCGAATCGCCTCGGCGACGTAGTCGTCGCAGGCCTTGCGCAGTCCGTCCTTGGATCCGAAGTGGTGGATGACGAGCGCCGCGCTCACGCCGGCCGCCTCGGCGATCGATCGCAGTCCCACGCCGAAGCCCTGCTCGCCGAACCGCTCGATCGCCGCGTCGCGGATCCGGGCCGCGGCAGTCAGATCGTCGGCTGAACGCATGTTCAAGACACTAAACACGTTGTTCAGTCGAACGTCAAGGGTTCTGCCCAGTCACGAATCACGTCAAAGTCGTGAATCAGTCGCGAACGGCGGCCAGCAGGCCGTCGCCGAGCGGCACCAGAGCCGGGGTGAGCAGTTCGTTCTCGGCGATCAGCCGCGCCGCCTCGCGCACCGCCGCCACCTCGGCGTCGTGGGCCGCCGGGATCGCCGGCCCGTCCGCCCGCGGCCGGCGCCGTGCACCACGATCACGCCGCCGGAGCGCAGCAGCCGGACCCCCTCGACCACGTAATCGGGCTGGTCGAGCGGGTCGGCGTCGATGAACACCAGATCGTAGGAGTCGTCGGCCAGCCGGGTCAGCACGTCCTGAGCCCGACCGCTGATCAGCCGGGTCCGCGACGGCCCGATGCCGCGCGTCGGAGAACGCCTCCTTGGCGATCCGCTGGTGCTCGGGCTCGATGTCGATGGTGGTCAGCACGCCGTCGTCGCTCATCCCGGACAGCAACCACAGGCTGCTGACGCCGGCGCCGGTGCCCACCTCGACGACGGCTTTCCCGCCGCTGAGCTTGGTCAGCAGGCTGAGCAGCGCGCCGACCGCCGGCGTGACGGCGCCGGCGCCGATGTCGGCGGCGCGCTCACGGGCGGCCAGCAGCACGGCGTCTTCGGAGATCGATCCCTCGGCGTGCGCCGAGAGCGACTCGGCCCGACTCGTCTGCCCGGTGTGCGGTCGGTCGTGGCCATGGCGTGAGCGTATGTCCAACCCCTGCCGCGTGCACTCAGGCGCGCCTCGCGACACGCTCAACGAATCGGCGTGATCGAAACGTGATGTAGTCGATATGCGCCAGCGCAACGGCGGTTTCGGCGCCGTTCTCAGTGAAAGCTCAGTGCGGTCACATATCGCACACACGCCGGTAGACGACGGTAGTCTCCCATGGAGCGTGGGGGCCGCTGGTCGGGGAATACATCCCGCTATCTTCGCGTTGCGCGCGGTGATGAATTGCCGAGCTTCGACGGCAACCTGAGCCCGGAGGATCTCGAACATCACCACACTGATGAGCCCGTCCAGCATGTCGCACCCCGAGCGGTACCGCGACGCTGACTGGGTCGAGCCCGCCGATGAGCCTTACGGCACCGCGGTCTTCGACGCGACCGGCGACAAGGCGGCCATGCCGTCCTGGGACGAGCTGGTTCGCCAACACGCCGACCGGGTCTACCGGCTGGCCTACCGCCTCTCCGGCAATCAGCACGACGCCGAGGACCTGACCCAGGAAACGTTCATCCGGGTGTTCCGGTCGGTGCAGAACTACCAGCCGGGCACCTTCGAAGGCTGGTTGCACCGCATCACCACCAACCTGTTCCTGGACATGGTGCGCCGTCGCGGCCGCGTCCGGATGGAAGCGCTGCCCGAGGACTACGACCGGGTGCCGGCCGACGAGCCGAACCCCGAAGAGATCTACCACGACGCGCGCCTGGGCCCTGACCTGCAGGCGGCGCTGGACTCGCTGCCGCCGGAGTTCCGCGCCGCGGTGGTCCTGTGTGACATCGAAGGACTGTCCTACGAGGAAATCGGCGCCACGCTGGGCGTCAAGCTCGGCACGGTCCGCAGCCGCATCCACCGCGGGCGCCAGGCGCTGCGCGACTATCTGGCGGCGCATTCGGACAACGCCGTCGGCGCCGAGGGCCGCACCGGCTGACGACACAAGCAGCCTGATCGGTGCGTTCATCGATGTTCGGTATCGGTCGGCGCGCTACATTCGAGGTAGTGCCGCGCGAGGTCGTGTCGCGCGAGGTCGTCTCGAGAAGGCGCGACGCGGTACCGAGAGGAGCTGGTGATGGTCGAGCGGGGACATGTGTTCCGCCGAGCGTTCTCCTGGCTTCCCGCTCAGTTCGCCTCGCAGAGCGACGCGCCGGTCGGCGCGCCGCGGCAGTTCGGATCCACCGAGCACCTGTCGATCGAGGCCATCTCGGCGTTCGTCGACGGTGAGTTGCGGATGAACGCCCACCTGCGCGCCGCCCACCACATGTCGCTGTGCCCGGAGTGCGCCGCCGAAGTGGACGGACATCGCCGGGCGCGCGCCGCGCTGCGCGACTCGCACCCGATCAGAATTCCCAGCACGCTGCTCGGGTTGCTGTCGCAGATCCCGCACTGCCCGCCCGAGGACGAGACGGAAACCGGGCAGCGCGATCCGCGCGCACCCGGCAACACCGGCCCGCCGCCGGAGCGCGGTCGCCGACGATGCGCGGCCGGTTCTCCGATGGCAGCAGGCGCGATCGCCCAGAGCCTCGGTAGGGTGGTTACCAGTTTGGCCAAGCCGGTGCGCGGCGCCGTGCTCGAATCCATAGTGCTTGTGTGTCCAGCGCTCGGAAGAGGATGACGTGAGCTCCAATCAAGACAACAACGGCGCCCCCCGCCTGGCACCGCGTCCCGTGTCCCGTCCACCTGTCGATGCCGCGTCGCGTCAGGCGTTCGGCCGGCCCGACGGCGTGCAGGGCTCTTTCGTCGCTGAGCGGGTGCGCCCGTCGAAGTACCGCGACGGCGCCGACTTCACCCCGCACACCCAGCCCGCCGACCCGGTCCTGGCCGAGGCGTTCGGCCGTCCCTTCCCGGGAGCGGAGTCCCTGCAGCGCCACCCCGCCGACGCGGACGCGCTGGACGACGGCACGGCCAAGCGCGAACTCGAAGATCCCGAAGACCCGTGGCGCGACCCGGGCGCCGCCGCCGCTCTGGGCGACCCGCGGTGCCGCGTCCAGCGCCCATCGCCCCGACGCCGTTCGCGACGTGCTCGGCGTACGCGACGTGCTGTTCGGCGGCCGGGTGTCCTACCTGGCGCTGTTGGTGCTGGCGGTCCTCTCGTTGCTGATCGGTCTGGTCGGCGGCGTGGTCGGTCGCAAGACGGCCGAGGTGGTCGAGGCGTTCACCACCTCCAAGGTCACCCTATCGACGAACCACAACAACGAGTCTCCTGCCGGCCGGTTCACCAAAGTCGCTGCGGCCGTGGCTGATTCGGTGGTCACGATCGAGTCCGTGAGCGATCAGGAGGGCATGCAGGGGTCGGGCTTCGTGGTCGACGGCCGCGGCTACATCGTCACTAACAACCACGTCATCTCCGAAGCGGCCAACAACCCAAGCCAATTCAAGACCACTGTGGTGTTCAACGACGGCAAGGAAGTGCCCGCCAACCTGGTCGGTCGTGATCCCAAGACCGACCTTGCCGTGCTCAAGGTCGACAACGTCAACAACCTTTCGGTCGCCAAGCTGGGTGACTCCGACAAGGTCCGGGTGGGCGACGAAGTCCTCGCCGCCGGTGCGCCGCTTGGCTTGCGCAGCACCGTGACTCACGGAATCGTCAGCGCGCTGCATCGTCCGATTCCGTTGTCGGGGGAGGGTTCTGACACCGACACCGTGATCGACGCAATCCAGACCGACGCCTCGATCAACCACGGAAACTCCGGTGGGCCGTTGATCGACATGGACTCTCAGGTCATCGGCATCAACACAGCCGGCAAATCGCTGTCCGACAGCGCCAGTGGGCTGGGCTTCGCGATCCCGATCGATGAGGCGAAAGTCGTTGCGCAGACCTTGATCAAAGACGGCAAAATCGTCCACCCGACGCTGGGCTTGAGCGCCCGGTCGGTCAGCAACGCCGATGGCAAAGGGCGCTCAGGTCGCTAACGTCAAGGCCGGCGGTCCCGCCGAAAAGGGCGGCATCAAGGAGAACGACGTCGTGGTCAAGGTCGGCAACCGCGGGGTGGCCGACGCCGACGAGTTCGTGGTTGCGGTGCGGCAGTTGACCGTTGGGCAGCCCGCGCCGATCGAGGTGGTCCGCGACGGCCGCCACGTCACGCTCACCGTGACCCCGGGGCCGGACGGCGGCTAGTGTTCGCCAATGTCGGCTGGGGCGAAATGCTGGTCCTCATCGTGGTCGGCTTGGTGGTCCTGGGACCCGAGCGCCTGCCCGGCGCCATCCGGTGGACGTCCACCTCGTTGCGGCAGGCCCGCGACTACCTCAGCGGCATGACGACCCAGCTTCGTGAGGACATGGGCCCGGAGTTCGACGACTTCCGCGAGCCGCTGTCGGAATTGCAGAAGCTGCGTGGGATGACGCCGCGGGCGGCGCTGACCAAGCATCTGCTGGACGGCGACGATTCGCTGTTCAAGGCATTCGACCGGCCGATCGGCAGCCCGGCGGAACACATTGCGCCGCAGCCGATTCCGCCGCAGCCGATTCCGCCGCAACCGGCGAACGGCCCAGCGCCGTTCGACACCGACGCCACCTGAGCTCAGTGTCGGCTGGTGTCCAATCCGAGTGACATGCCGGCCAGACCGCGACGACGGGCCGACAACCCGTCGGCGACGCTGCGCAACTCCTTACCGACCGGTGAATCCGGCGCGCTGAGCACTACCGGCACACCGGCGTCGCCCGCGGCGACCAGCGCCGGGTCCAGCGGAATCTGGCCCAGCAGTGGAACATCGACACCCATCGCGCGGGTCAGGCGTTCGGCGACCTGAGCGCCGCCGCCCTCGCCGAACACCTGCATCGTTGAACCGTCCGGCAGCACCAGCCCGGACATGTTCTCCACCACGCCGACCACCCGCTGCTGGTCTGCAGCGCGATGCTGCCGGCCCGCTCGGCCACCTCGGCCGCGGCCAGCTTGCGGCGTGGTGACAACGATGATCTCGGCGTTCGGGATCAGCTGAGCGACCGAGATCGCGATGTCGCCGGTGCCCGGCGGCAGGTCGAGCAGCAGCACGTCGAGGTCGCCCCAGTAGACGTCGGCCAGGAACTGCTGCAGCGCCCGGTGCAGCATCGGCCCGCGCCACACCACCGGGGTGTTGCTCCTGGGTGAACATGGCGATCGAGATGACCTTCACGTCGTGCGCGATCGGCGGCAGGATCATCGACTCGACCTGGGTGGGCCGGTCGGTGGTGCCCATCATGCGCGGGATCGAGTGGCCGTAGATGTCGGCGTCGAGCATACCGACCGATATCCCGCGCGCGGCCATCGCCGCGGCCAGGTTGACCGTGACCGTCGACTTGCCGACGCCGCCCTTACCGGACGCGATGGCGTACACCCGGGTCAGCGATCCCGGCTGGGCGAACGGAATGACCGGTTCGCGCGAATCGCCACGCAACTGCTTGCGCAGCTCGGTGCGCTGCTCGTCGTTCATCACGTCGAGGCTGACCTGAACGGCGCCGGTGCCCGGCACGTCGGCAACGGCTTGGCGGACCCGGTCGCTGATTTCGGTCTTCTTCGGGCACGCGGCGGTGGTCAGGTAGATCTCGACGTGCACATCGCCGCCGGGGCTCACCTCGATACCCTTGACCATCCCGAGTTCAGTAATGGGACGGCGCAGTTCAGGATCGATCACCTTGGCCAGCGCGGCGCGTACGTCTGCAGTCGGATCGGACATCACCACCGAGTCTAGTGCCGCGACGATGCGGGCCGTGACGGCCCGCTCAGGAGCGGCACTTTCGGCCTGAGCCCGCGACGATGCGGGCCGTGACGGCCCGCTCAGGAGCGGCACTTTCGGCCTGAGCCCGCGACGATGCGGGCCGTGACGGCCCGCTCAGGAGCGGCACTTTCGGCCTGAGCCCGCGACGATGCGGGCCGCGACGGCCGGTCAGGCGGGGGGCGCCTGCGGAGGACCGGGAGGCGGGCCGACCGGCGGCACTGGCGCAGGAGGCGGCGCGACCGGGGGGACTGCGGGTGCCGGTGCGGCCGGCAGCACTGCGGCGGGCGGCGGCGCGAACGGCGCCTGCGGCGGCAGGAACGCCGGTGCCTGTGGCGGTAAGAACGCGGGGGCGGCCTGCGGTGGCGTCAAGCCGGGCGGGCCTTGCGGCGCAAGCGCATTGGGTGGCGGCGCGTTGAAATTCTGGATCGGCCCGGGGCCCTGGTCGCCGATGCAGATCACAGTGCACGACGGGTTGTAGGTGGCCGGACCCTGCGCCGACCAGGGCTGGGCGTTGCCGGGATTGCCGCTGAGGTCGATCAGCGGCATCCGGGCGAGCGGGTCGGCGGACGGCAGACCGTGCATGTTCAGCGGCAGGTTCGGCCCCAGGCCTTCGGCGTTCTCGAGGTGAGCGTCGCCCAGCGGCGGCGGTGGTCCGGTGATGGCGGGCAGGTCGACCGGGATGACGCCCGTGGCGTAGGCCGCGGCCCAGCCCAGCACGTTCTGGGCGTACGGCATCGAGTTGTTGTAGCGCAGGATCGAGGCCAACACCTGTTGCTGGTCGCGCAGGTTGAGATTGCCGCTGCACAGGTACCGCGCGGCGGCCAGGGTCGAGTCGTAGAGGTTCTGCGGATCGGCCATCCCGTCGCCGTCACCATCGGAGGCGTAACGCGCCCAGGTGCCCGGCAGGAACTGCATTGGCCCCATCGCGCGGGCGTAGCTGACGCGCCCGGGAGCAGCGCTCTGCAAGACCACCTCGTTGCCGGGCAGTGTGCCGTCCAGGGTTGGTCCGTAGATCGGCCGGACAGCGGTGCCGCGGGCGTCGGTGGCGCCGCCGCTGGCGTGGCCCGACTCAATGCGCCCGATGCCGGCCAGCAAGTTCCAGCTGATGCCACACGCCGGATCGGAAACGGCCAGCATCCGCTCGGCATTGCGGTACGCGGTCAGCGCCACGGACGGAATGCCCAGCGCGCCCGGGCTATTCACCACGACGGTCGGCGGGGGAGCGGAGGCGGCGGCTTCGGCGATGTGGATGCCGATTTTCGGGCGCTCGACCGTGACCACCAGCGGACCGGTCGGGTCGGTGGAGGCCCGTGCGACCGCGGCGACCGGGGTGATGGCGGCGTCGTGCACCGTCGACTTGGACAGCGGGAACGGCGGTGCGCCGGCGCCGTCGACGCTGGGATAGATCAGGCACGCGATCATCGCCATCCCGAACGCGGGGGACTTGCCGATGCGCAGCAGAGTTTGCTGGACGCTCGTGCCGGCGGATTGGGATGTTGCGGCGATAGCGGCCAGCGCGACGGGAATTCTCGTCGCTTCCGCCGCGCGGCGCACGGATGACGCTGTATTGGCAACGGCGGCAGGCAATTTCGGGGCTCTTGGCACACGAAGTACCCGCTGCCGCATGGTTGCAAGGGCTGGACGTACGCCCGAGCGTTCCCCTACCCGCACTCGACCTGCCTAGTCCTCGAGCGTTGTGGGGCCCCCGATTACTGCGTGAGCCTCGTGAACTAGGTCACCATACATAACACCGGTGACTCCAGTGACAACAATGGCGGACTCTCTGCCTGTGAAAACACCGCATTCGCGCAGTTGTGTCAATTAGGAGAAGCGGCGTGTTGATCCACCGCGTCGCCGGCGTCGGTTCGGGGCGACGGCGCTTCGCTGAGACGGGCCTGCAGCAGCTCGTGCAGCTCTTCGAGTTCGCGACGCAGATACTCGCGCGTCTTCGCGACGTCGCCGATCGCCAGCCGCAGCGCGGCCAGCTCGCGGGCCAGATATTCGGTGTCGGCCTTGGTCTCCTCGGCGCGGCGCCGGTCCTGTTCGAGCGTGACCCGGTCGCGGTTCTCCTGGCGGTTCTGGGCCAGCAGAATCAGCGGCGCCGCGTACGCGGCCTGGGTGGAAAACGCCAGGTTGAGCAGGATGAACGGATACGGGTCCCAGCGCAGGCTGACCGCAAAGACATTCAGCGCTATCCATACGATCACCACCAGGGTCTGGATCAGCAGATAGCTGCCGGTGCCGAAAAACCGGGCGATCGATTCGGTGAAGTTCCCGACGGCGTCGGCGTCCAGTCGCGGCGTCGACAGTCGCGAGATGCGCGGGGTATAAAGCCGCGAGCGCGGCGCGGACTTGCTCATGCCATGCCTCTCGCAATACCCAGCGACGGCTCTTCCGTGGTGTCCCGCCAGTCGTGCGGCAGCAGGTGGTCGAGCACGTCGTCGACGGTCACCGCGCCCAGTAGGTGGTGCTGCGCGTCGACAACCGGTCCGCAGACCAAGTTGTATGCGGCGAAGTAGCGGGTCAGCATGGCCAGTGACGTGTCGGGCTCCAGCCAGGGCAAGTCGGCGTCGACGATCCCACCGACCAGCATGGACGGCGGTTCACGCAGGAGCCGCTGCAACGCCACGCAGCCCAAGTATTGACCGGTTGGGGTGGCGGTCGGCGGACGGACCACCAGCACCAGCGACGACAACGCCGGCGTCAGGTCGGGATCGCGAACCCGGGCCAGCGCCTCGGCGACCGAGGTGTCCGGGGTCAACACCACCGGCTCAGAGGTCATCAGTCCGCCGGCGGTGTCGGGTGAATGCCTCAGCAACCGCCGCACCGGGTCGGAGTCCTCGGGATCCATCTGCCGCAGCAGCCGCTCGGCCAGCGTCGGGTTCATCGTGCCGAGCAGGTCGGCGGCATCGTCGGGATCCATCTCTTCGAGCACGTCGGTCGCGCGTTCGTCGCCCAGCTGCAGCAGCAACTCGGCCTGCTCGTCCTCGGGCAGCTCCTGCAGAATGTCGGCCAACCGGTCGTTGTCGAGGGCTGCGATCACCTCGTAGCGCCGTTTCGCCGGGAGTTCGCGCACCGCGTCGGCCACCTCGATCGGGCGCCACTTCTCGAATTGATGCAGCAGCTCCGCGACCGCTTGGCCGGGCATGGCCAGCGCCGAGGGGGTCAGCCCCTGCACGTTGCGCCAGCCGACGATGTGGGTGGCGCCGCGCCGGCCGAGCCGTCGGGGCACGCGCACCGAAACCCGGGTGACCATCCAGTCGCGGGTCCGGCTCTGCTCCAGACCCAGGTCGGTGACGACGACGTCGACGTCGGCCAGCTCGGGCAGTTCGGGGTCGCTCACCCGCACCTTGGTGTCGACGATCTGACCCAGCACCAGAACCTCGCCGGGCCGCTGCTGGAACCGGAGCATCGAGACGTTGTTGGTGGTGAGCGTCACCGCGTTCGGCTCGATCGCGGAGACCCGCAGGATCGGCACGAATATCCTTCGGCGCGAGGCCATTTCGACGACGAGTCCGAGAACGCGGGGCTGCTGGCGAACGATGCTGATGCTGACCACGACATCGCGAACTCGGCCGAGGGCCTCGCCCATCGGGCCCAGGACCTGCATTCGCGCCAGCCGCGCGGCGTACACCCTGTTGATCGAGGCCATGAATCAAAGGGTAGGAGTGAGGTGTGAACAACGCGTACCGGCCCCGGCGCACATGCCTGTCCGTGCCAGGTAGTAGCCAGAAGATGATCGACAAGTCCAAAGGCCTTCCGGCCGATGAGGTCTTCCTCGATCTGGAGGATGCGGTCGCTGCGGACGCCAAGGCCGATGCCCGCGGCCGGGTCGCCGCCGCGCTCGCTGCGCCCGGTTGGGCCGGGCAGCTACGCGGCGTGCGGGTCAACGACTGGACCACGCCGTGGACGCACACAGACCTCATCGAAGTGGTCTCCGCCGTCGGCGCGGCACCCGACGCGAAGCTCGACGTGGTGGTGCTGCCGAAAGTCTCTGATGTGTCGCATGTTCAGGCGCTCGATCTGTTGCTGACGCAATTGGAGACGGTTCACGGGCTGCCGGTTGGTGAGATCGGCATCGACGCGCAGATCGAGGACGCCCGAGGGCTGACCAACATCAACGCGATCGCCGCCGTGCCGCGGGTGCACGCGCTGGTGCTCGGCCCGGCCGACCTGATGGCCAGCCTCAATACCCGCACGCTGGTGGTCGGCGAGCAACCCGAGGGCTATACCGAGGGCGACGCTTACCACCACGTGCTGATGACGATCCTGATCGCCGCTCGCGCGCACGGGAAGGCGGCCATCGACGGGCCCTATCTCAAAGTGCGTGACACCGACGCGTTCCGGCGGGTGGCCGGACGGTCGGCAGCCTTGGGCTACGACGGCAAGTGGGTGCTGCACCCGGACCAGATCGCCGCCGGCAACGAAATCTACAGCCCTCGCCAAGCCGATTACGATCACGCGGAATTGATCCTGGAGGCCTACGAGTGGCACACCTCTGCGGCCGGTGGAGCGCGCGGCGCGGTGATGCTCGGCGACGAGATGCTCGACGAGGCCAGCCGCAAGATGGCTCTGGTGATCGCCGCGAAAGGACGAGCGGCGGGCATGGAGCGCCAGGGCGAAAAGTTCGAGCCGCCGACCGGTTAGCGTTGGTCAGCGCACGACTCATCCTCTACCAGCTCGAATATCGGGATAGTGCGTGTGGTTTTTGACTGGTAGGCCGCATAGGCGAACACAGGTGCGGTCGCGTTGACCTTGGGGATGACCGCATCACGTTCGGACGGGTCGAGTTCGCGCGCGACGACGTCAAACGAGCGGGTCGCGACCTCGACACCCGCCCGCGGGTGAGCCCGCAGGTTGTGCACCCACGCCGGGTTCACGTCGACCCCGCCGTAACCGGCGACGATCAGCAATTTGCCGTCTACGCGAAACGCCACCAGCGGCGCGACCCGCACCTCGCCGGACTTCGCGCCCGTCGTAGTGAGTAGCAACAGCTCATTTCCCTCGAATCGCCCCCCGACCTTGCCGGCGTTCGCGCGAAACTCGTCGGTGATATTGCGGTTCGAATGTCTTTAGCGTCTCGCGATCGGGTTTCTCAGCCACTCCAAACACAGTCACTTGGGCGCGCCCTCTATTCCCGATTGGCGGCAATTTCTGCGTTCGAGCCGCCGACCGGTTAGTGGATGAACATCGGCGCGTGAAACATCGCGGCGGCGAAGATCATCATTCCCAGCACGATGAGCGCCGTCGTGGCGGAGCCGATCGCGATCCCGGCGATCGCCATCCCGCGACCCTGTTGCCCGCTGCGCTTGATCTGACTCAACGCGACGCCGCCCATGACGGCGCCGACGACGGGAATCAACCATCCCAGGAAGCAGAAGAGGGCCAGCGGAATCCCGAAGACGACGCCGGCGATCGACGTGACCAGCGACGCGACGGCCAGGCTGTTGGTCTGCTGCGACGGATATCCCTGGTAGGGGTCATAGGGACCCGGGTACGGCGGTGGACCGCCGTAACCGATCGGGCCGCCGTACGGCTGCGGATAGCCATAGGGAGGCGGGCGGAGGAGGCGGCTGCTGCGGCGGGTACGGGTAGTCCGGGTAGTTCACCGGGGCCTGCGGATCCACCGGCGGGTGCTGGTACTGCTGCCAGGGTACCCGGCTGTCGTGGTACGGGTCACCGCCGCCCGGAGCTGTCATGCTGTTCAACCTAGCCCGGCGACGATGCGGCCCGGGCGGGCCGCTTGTCGGGCGATTCAACCTAGCGCGGCCGCGGGTTCGTAGGCATTTGCGCAGCTGGCGGGCGCGGTTCGGCGGTGGCGAAGACTCGGCGGGGCTCGACAGAGCACAATGGCTACCATGAGCAGCCCGTTTCAGCCAGGCCAGGTTCCCGGTGCCACGCCCGGCACCCCGAGCCGGGAGCCGCCGCGCTCCCGGACTGCCGACTCCGCCCAAAGGTTGGCCGGTCGGGTCGTACCCGACCTACGCCGAGGCGCAGCGCGCCGTCGACTACTTGTCCGATCAGCAGTTCCCGGTCGAGCAGGTCACGATCGTGGGCGTCGACCTGATGCAGGTGGAGCGGGTCACCGGGCGGCTGACCTGGCCAAAAGTGTTGGGCGGCGGCGTAATCAGCGGGGCGTGGCTGGGTCTGTTCGTCGGTCTGATGCTCAGCCTGCTGTTCTCCAGCCCGCACCCGTTGCAGGCGCTGACCACCGGGCTGGTCGCGGGTGTGTTCTTCGGACTGATTACCTCGGCGATCCCGTACTCGATGGCGCGCGGCACCCGGGATTTCAGCTCGACGCTGCAATTGGTGGCCGGCCGATACGACGTTCTCTGCGACCCGCAGAGCGCCGAGCGGGCCCGGGATCTACTGGCCCGCTTGGCCATCTGAGTCGTGCGTCGCCGCCTGCGCGCGATCGCTGTGGCGGTGCTGACCGCTGTGTCGGCGCTGCCCGGCTGTGGCCCGCGCGACGACGGCCGGGTGATCGGCCTCTACACGCCGGCCGGGGATGCCGCGGCGTTCACCGCGCTGGCACGGCGTTGTTCCGACGAGTTCGGCGGCCGGTTCACCGTGCGACAATTCAGCCTGCCGCGCTCGACGGACGACCAGCGCATCCAGCTGGCTCGCCGGCTCAGCGCCAACGACCACGCGATAGACATCATTGCGATGGACGTGATCTGGACGGCCGAGTTCGCTGAGGCAGGCTGGGTGCTGCCGCTGTCCGAAGACCCGGCGCACCGCGCGGAGGCCGACGCCACCGCCGACACGCTCGCCGGGCCGCTGTCCACCGCGACATGGCGGCATCGGCTGTACGGCGCACCGGTCACGACCAACACCCAATTGCTCTGGTACCGGCCTGATTTGATGAACCAGCCGCCCGCGACCTGGGATGCCGTGATCGACGAGGCCGCCCGGTTACACGCCGCGGGCAGGCCCAGCTGGATCGGTGTGCAGGCCAACCAGAACGAGGGTGTGGTGGTGTGGTTCAACACGCTGTTGGAAAGTGCTGGGGGACAGGTACTTTCCAGCGATGGTCAAACCGTCACGCTCACCGACACCCCTGGACACCGAGCCGCCACCGTCAAGGCGCTGCAGATCATGAAATCGGTGGCGACCGCGCCGGGAGCCGACCCGTCGGTCATCCGCAGCGACGCCGGCACTGCGCGGTTGGCGTTCGAGCAGGGCCGCTCCGCGCTCGAGGTCAACTGGCCCTACGTGCTGGCCTCGATGCTCGAGAACGCGGTCAAGGGCGGGGTGCCGTTTCTGCCGCTGAACAGCCGGCCGGACCTGGCCGGCAGCGTCAACGGCGTCGGCTCGTTCAGGCCTACCGAGCAGCAGTTCCGTGCGGCATATGACGCCAGCAGAAGCGTTTTCGGCTTTGCGCCCTATCCGAGCGTGCGCCCGGGTGAGCCGGCCAAGGTGACAATCGGTGGGTTGAACCTCGCGGTGTCGGCCGCCAGCCGGCGCAAAGCCGAGGCCTACCAAGCGATCCGATGCCTACGCAGTCCGGCCAACGAGAAGTACGTCTCGCTCAACGGCGGCCTGCCGGCGGTGCGCACCTCGCTGTACGCCGACCCTCAGTTCCAAGCGAAATACCCGATGTACGACATCATCCGCCGCCAACTCACCGACGCCGCGGTGCGCCTCGCGACGCCGGCCTACCAGTCGGTGTCGACCCGGATCGCCGCGACGGTGGCCCCGATCAGCCGGATCGACCCGGAGCGGACGGCCGACGAGCTCGCGGTGCAGGTGCGCAAAGCAATCGACGGCAAGGGACTGCTGCCATGACACAACGCCGCTTGGCGTTCGTCTTGGTTGCGCCCGCCGCGCTGCTGATGCTGGTCGTCACCGCGTACCCGATCGGCTATGCGGTGTGGCTGAGCCTGCAGCGCAACAACCTGACCACGCCCAACGACACCCGGTTCATCGGACTCGGCAACTATCAGACGATCCTCACCGACCGGTACTGGTGGATGGCGCTCGCGGTGACGCTCGCGATCACCGTTGCCTCGGTGTCCATCGAGTTCGTCCTGGGCCTGGCGCTGGCGCTGGCGATGCACCGCACGCTGATCGGCAAGGGCCTGGTGCGCACCGCGGTGCTGGTCCCGTACGGGATCGTGACGGTCGTCGCGTCCTATAGCTGGTACTACGCGTGGACGCCGGGCACCGGCTATCTGGCGAACCTGCTGCCACCCGGCAGTGCGCCTCTGACACACCAGTTTTCGTCGCTAGCAGTGGTGGTGATCGCCGAGGTGTGGAAGACCACCCCGTTCATGTCGCTACTGCTGCTGGCCGGCTTGGCGCTGGTGCCGGCTGACCTGTTGAAGGCCGCCGAGGTGGACGGCGCCGGTGCGTGGCGGCGACTGACATCGGTCACGCTGCCGCTGATCAAGCCCGCGGTCCTGGTGGCGTTGTTGTTCCGCACGCTGGACGCCTTCCGGATCTTCGACAACATCTACGTGCTCACCGGGGGCACCGGCAATACCGGCTCGGTGTCGATCCTCGGCTACGACAACCTGTTCAAGGGCTTCAATGTTGGCCTCGGATCGGCGATTTCGGTGTTGATCTTCTGCTGCGTGACGTTGATTGCGTTGCTGTTCATCAAGGTGTTCGGCGCGGCGGCACCGGGCGGCGGCGATGGGCGCTAGGACGGGCCGCCGGGTGGCTGATCGTCGACGCCCTGGTGCTGGTGTACGCGCTGGTGCCGGTGCTGTGGATTCTCAGCCTCTCACTCAAGCCGACGTCAATGGTCAAGGACGGCAAGCTCATTCCGTCGTCGCTGACCTTCGACAACTACCGCGGAATCTTTCGCGGCAACTTTTTCAGCTCCGCGCTGATCAACTCGGTCGGGATCGGTGTGCTCACCACGGTGATCGCGGTGGTGATCGGCGCGATGGCGGCGTATGCAGTGGCGCGGCTGGAATTTCCCGGCAAGCGGCTGTTGATCGGTACGACGCTGTTGATTTCGATGTTCCCGGCGATCTCGCTGGTAACTCCGCTGTTCAACATCGAACGCCGGATCGGGCTGTTCGACACCTGGCCCGGCCTGATCATCCCGTACATCACGTTCGCGTTGCCGCTGTCGATCTACACGCTGTCGGCGTTTTTCCGGGAGATCCCGCCGGACCTGGAGAGGGCGGCCACCATGGACGGCGCGACACCGGCCCAAGCCTTCCGCAAGGTGATCGCGCCGCTGGCGGCGCCGGGGATCGTGACCACGGCGATCCTGGTCTTCATCTTCGCGTGGAACGACCTGTTGCTGGCGTTGTCGCTGACGGCCACCAAGGCGGCGATCACCGCGCCGGTGGCGATCGCGAACTTCACCGGCAGTTCACAATTCGAGGAGCCGACCGGGTCGATCGCGGCCGGCGCCATGGTGATCACGGTGCCGATTATCGTTTTTGTTCTAGTCTTCCAACGACGGATCGTCGCGGGCTTGACGTCAGGTGCGGTGAAGGGATAGCGATGGCCGAGATTGTGTTGGACCGGGTGACCAAGAGTTACCCCGACGGTGCACAGGCCGTGCAGGAGTTGAGTCTCACCATCGCCGAGGGCGAGTTCATCATCCTGGTCGGACCTTCCGGCTGCGGTAAGTCGACGACGCTCAATATGATTGCCGGGCTTGAAGATATCTCGTCCGGGGAGTTGCGCATCGGGGGCGAACGGGTGAACGAGAAAGCCCCCAAGGACCGCGACATCGCGATGGTGTTCCAGTCCTACGCGCTCTACCCGCATATGACCGTCCGCCAGAACATCGCCTTCCCGCTCACGCTGGCCAAGATGAAGAAAGCGGAGATCGCCAGGAAGGTCGAGGACACCGCGAAGATCCTCGACCTGACCGAGGTGCTCGACCGCAAGCCCGCGCAACTGTCCGGCGGGCAACGCCAGCGGGTCGCGATGGGCCGGGCGATCGTGCGGCAGCCCAAGGCATTTCTGATGGACGAGCCGCTGTCCAACCTCGACGCCAAGCTGCGCGTGCAGATGCGCGGCGAGATCGCCCGGCTGCAACGACGGCTGGGCACCACCACCGTCTACGTCACCCACGACCAGACCGAGGCGATGACGCTCGGCGACCGCGTGGTGGTGATGCGCGGCGGCGTGGTGCAGCAGATCGGCACGCCCGGACGAGCTGTACGAGCGGCCGGCGAACCTGTTCGTCGCGGGCTTCATCGGATCGCCGGCGATGAACTTCTTCCCGGCGAGCCTGACCGTCACCGGGCTCGAGTCTGCCGTTCGGCGAGGTGACGTTGACCCAGCCGGTCCTCGACGTGCTGGCGGCACACTCGGCGCCGGAGAACGTCATCGTCGGCGTGCGGCCCGAACATCTCAAGGACGCCGCGCTGATCGACGCCTACCAGCGGATCAGCGCGCTGAACTTCGAGGTGAGGGTCGACATGGTCGAGTCGCTGGGCGCCGACAAGTACGTCTACTTCACCACCGAGGGCTCCGCTGCGCACTCCGACCAGCTGTCCGACTCGACGACGAATCCGGTTCAGCGAGCACGAATTCGTCGCCAGGGTGTCGGCCGCGTCGAAGGCCGCGAAAGGCGCGACGCTCGAATTGGCTTTCGACACCGCGCAACTCGCCGTCTTCGACCCCGAGACCGGGCTGAACCTGACGGTCACCCCGCCCGCGAACGCGTGAGCCGGCCGCTGGACCGGGTTCGGGCACACCTGGACGCGCACTTCGGCCACGCCGAGCCCGACGTTGCCAGCGTGACATTCCTGGGCGCCGAACCGATCGATGTGCTGCGCTACCGCGCCGGTGACGACCGGATGATCAGCTATGTCTCGCTGGGCTGCTCGCGCCATCCGATGGTTGACCCGACCGCCGTAATCGCCGATCCCGAACTGGGTCCGCGCGCCGAAGTCGTTCTGCGGCTGCGAGATACGGAAGCCGTTACCGGACTCGCGCGTAGCCTGGCGATCGTCGCGGCATCCCCGGCCGTCGAGGGTGTGGTGCTGACCTCCGACGCCCTGGTCGACCTCGGCGGTCCGCTGTGGACGGCGCCGTCGAGAGTCCCTTCACCGCAGTGTTGTTGGGCGACAGCGACATTGCCGACCTGCCGCTTGACCCGCCGCGCGATCCGGTCCGCTTCCTGTCCGCGACGCCGATCACCGCGACTGAGGCGGCCTGGGTCCGGTTGAAGGGTGCTGAGGCGATGCGGGAGGCATGGCGAAGCGACGGTGTCGACGTGCTGGACCCCAAACGCCCTGCCGCGCAGCCTCAGTGAGCGACGGGCTACAGCCAGTCGTTACGCCGGAAGCGGCGATACAGCATCAGGCAGATCGCCGCCGTGCCGAAGATGGTCGTCGGGTAGCCCCAATGCCATTTCAGCCCGGGCATGTACTCGAAGTTCATCCCGTAGATGCCGGCCACCATCGTCGGTATCGCCAACAGCGCTGCCCACGCCGACATCTTGCGCATGTCGGTGTTCTGCTGCATCTCCACCCGGGCCAGCGCCGCCTGTACCAGTGAACTGAGATTCTCGTCGTAGCTCGCGATCTGGTCGGCGGCATGGGTGTGGTGGTCGCCGACGTCGCGCAGGTAGCGCCGGACCTCCTTGGAGATCAGGTCCTTGTGTTCGGTCTGCAACCGGGCGAACGGCACCGACAGCGGGTTGACCGACCGGCGCAGCTCGACCACCTCGCGCTTCATTTGGTAGATCGGCTCGATCCGGGTGCGATGGTCGCGCGCGAACGCCTCTTCCTCGATGGCGTCGATGTCGGACTCCATCGACTCGGTGACCTCGAGGTGGTGGTCCACCACCGCGTCCGCGATCGCGTGCATCACCGCGAACGGGCCCAGCCGCAAATGAGCGGGGTCGGCGTCCATCCTCCTGCGCACGTCGGTCAGCCGGCCGTGTTCGCCGTGCCGGACTGTCACCACGAAATCGCTGTTGACGAAGATCATGATCTCGCCCGTCTCGACGATCTCGCGGGCCAGCAGCGCCGACTCGTGCGGCACGTAGTTGACGGTCTTGAGCACAAGGAACAGCGAATCGTCGTAGCGCTCGAGCTTGGGCCGCTGATGAGCGCAAACCGCGTCCTCCATGGCCAGCGGGTGCATGCCGAACGCGTCGCCCACCTCCTGCATCTGGTGCTCGGTGGGTGCGTGCAGGCCGATCCACGCGAAGGCATTTTGGCCATCCAGCTGCAGGTCGGTGACCTTCGGCGCGCGCCTCGGAGTAACTGAACGTCCCGGGCAGTCGCTCGCCGTTGACGTAGATACCGCAGTCCACCACCGCCTGGTCGGCGGGCGGGTCGTCGAGCAGCGGACTGGGAGGCTCGTCCCGTTCAGGCCGTGCCAGCGGACGCAGCGTTTCCGGTATGTCGCGAAACGAAGGCATCCTTCACCTCCCGTCGCAGCTCGGATCCGATAAAGCCTCGGTCATGCTACGCGCCCTGAATGGCAATCGCCTGAGCTCAGATGGCGCTGAGGTGACGTACCTGACGCCGAGGTGGGGTAGGGATTTTCCGAGTCGGGGGGTGCGCTAGTTTCGACCCGGCGCGATTGGGCATCAGGCCTCTACGAACCATGCCCCTAACTCCACTTAAGGAGCGACTGACGTGAGCACTACACCCTTGAAGGTTGCCGTCACTGGCGCGGCCGGCCAGATCGGCTACAGCCTGCTGTTTCGCCTGGCCAGCGGCTCGCTGCTGGGCCCCGACCGTCCGATCGAGCTGCGGTTGCTCGAGATCGAGCCCGCACTGAAGGCGCTCGAGGGTGTGGTGATGGAGCTCGACGACGGCGCGTTCCCGCTGCTGTCCGGCGTTCAGATCGGCGCCGACCCGAACAAGATCTTCGACGGCGTGAACCTCGCACTGCTCGTCGGCGCCCGCCCGCGCGGCCCGGGCATGGAGCGCGGCGACCTGCTGGAGGCCAACGGCGCGATCTTCACCGCGCAGGGCAAGGCACTGAACTCCGTCGCCGCCGACGACGTCCGGATCGGCGTCACCGGCAACCCGGCCAACACCAACGCGCTGATCGCGCACAAAAACGCCCCCGACATCCCCAAGGAGCGGTTCTCCGCGCTGACCCGCCTGGACCACAACCGGGCCATCTCGCAGCTGGCGAAGAAGACCGGCGCCAAGGTCACCGACATCAAGAAGGTCACCATCTGGGGTAATCATTCGGCCACCCAGTACCCGGATATCTTCCACGCCGAGATCAACGGCAAGAACGCCGCCGAGGTGGTCAACGACGAGAAGTGGATCGCCGACGACTTCATCCCGACCGTCGCCAAGCGTGGCGCGGCGATCATCGACGCCCGTGGCAGCTCCTCGGCAGCCTCGGCAGCATCGGCCACCGTCGACGCGGCCCGGGACTGGCTGCTGGGCACACCGAAAGACGACTGGGTGTCGATGGCCGTGATCTCCGACGGCTCCTACGGCGTGCCGGAGGGTCTGATCTCCTCGTTCCCGGTGACCACCAAGGGCGGCGACTGGAGCATCGTGCAGGGCCTGGACATCAACGACTTCTCCCGTGCCCGGATCGACAAGTCGACCGCCGAGCTCGCCGACGAGCGCAGCGCGGTCACCGATCTGGGCTTGATCTGACACATCACGCCAAGTCGTCGATTAGGGCTACTAATGAGTAGTCAGTACGCTTGGTCGTGTGTCTGAGTTGATTGAATCGATACAGACCCGCATGGACGAAAACGCAATCACCGATGCGGAGATCTTCGAAGCGCATTCGGGCGGCAAGCTCTCCGTCGGTTTGACGACGGCGCTGGATACCCAGCGTTCGCTGTCAATTGCCTACACCCCGGGTGTGGCTCAGGTGAGCCGCGCGATCGCGGGCGATCACACGCTGGCGTCGCGCTACACCTGGTCGGGTCGGCTGGTCGCGGTCGTCAGCGACGGCAGCGCGGTGCTCGGCCTGGGCGACATCGGGCCGGCCGCGTCGCTGCCGGTGATGGAAGGCAAGTGCGGGCTGTTCAAGGAGTTCGCCGGCCTGGACGCCATCCCCATCGTGCTGGACACCAAGGACCCCGACGAGATCGTTGAGACGCTGGTTCGGCTGCGCCCGACGTTCGGTGCGGTGAACCTCGAGGACATCTCGGCGCCGCGCTGTTTTGAGATCGAGCGCCGCGTCATCGAAGCGCTGGACTGCCCGGTCATGCACGACGACCAGCACGGCACCGCGATCGTGGTGTTGGCCGCGCTGATGGGCGCCGCGACTGCGCTCGACCGCGACATGTCCGCATTGCGCGTCGTCGTCTCGGGAGCCGGGGCAGCCGGCGTCGCATGCGCCAATCTGCTTCAGGCCAAGGGCATTTCGGATATCATCGTGCTCGACTCGCAGGGCATCCTGCACCATGAGCGGGCCGGCATGAACAGCGTCAAGGCCGAACTCGCCGCGCGCACCAACCCGCTGGACCGCACCGGCGGCATGGTCGAGGCGCTTGAAGGCGCCGATGTGTTTGTCGGGGTCTCCGGCGGCGTGGTTCCCGAGGAACTGATCGCGATGATGGCGCCTAACAGCATCGTGTTTGCGTTGTCGAACCCCGACCCGGAGGTGCACCCGGACGTGGCGGCCAAGCATGCCGCGATCGTCGCCACTGGGCGCAGCGACTTTCCGAACCAGATCAACAATGTGCTGGCCTTCCCAGGCGTGTTCCGCGGCGCCCTGGACGCGGGCGCCCGCCGGATCACCGAAGAGATGAAAATGGCTGCCGCCGAGGCGATTTACTCCGTCGCGGCCGATGATCTGGCGCACGACCGGATTGTTCCGAGCCCGCTGGACCCGCGGGTCGAACCGGCGGTAGCCGCCGCCGTCGCATCGGCTGCAGATACCGCGGAGTGACGACCGGCCGACTCGCTGCGCTGGCGCTGACCGCTGCGCTGGCGACGGCGGGTTGCGGCCACAGCACGCATCGGCCGGCCGACTTGGTGGTCGGCTCCCGCGCCGGCATCGAGTCGACGCTCCTGGCTGACGTCTACACCGGCGCGCTGCGGTCCTACGGTTTTCCGGCCCACAGCGAGCAGGCGCCGGATCCGTTGTCCAAGTTGGACTCCGGCGCCTTCGTTGTCGTCCCCAGTTTCACCGGCCGGGTGTTGCGAACCTTCCAGCCAGGCGTCGCCGTGCGATCCGACGCGCAGGTCTACAAGGCGATGATCGGTGCGCTGCCGGAGGGTATCGCGGCCGGCGACTACGCCACGGCCGCCGAGGACAAACCGGCGCTGGCCATCTCGGCGTCGACGTCGAAGGAGTGGGGCGGCAGCGATCTCGGTGTGTTGACCAAGCGCTGCGATGGGCTGACCATCGGATCGGTCGCCGGCGCGGTGACACCGTCGGCGGTCGGCACCTGCCGGCTACCGCAGAGTCGTCAATTTCCCACTGAGGCAGCACTTTTCGCGGCCGTGAAGTCGGGGGAGGTGAATGCTGCCTGGACGACGACCACCGACCCAGGCGTGCCCGGCAATCTGGTGGTGCTCACCGACGGCAAGCCGGCGCTGGTGCAGGCCGAGAACGTGGTGCCGCTCTACCGCCGCAACGAGTTGTCGACTCGACAGCTGTTGGCGGTCAACGAAGTTGCCGGTGTGCTGGATACGGCCGCGCTGGTCGACATGCGACGACAGGTGAACGCCGGGGCCGATCCGCAGGCGGTGGCCGACGCATGGCTCAACGAACACCCGCTCGGCCGCTGACGACGACCGGGACTGCTCTGAGGAGGAGCAGCGCAGACAGCTGCACCGACTAGCGTGACGGCGGCTTGATCCTGCCGATGACCGGGGCGAACAGTCGCTGGTAATGCGAACCGGTGATCCGCACGAGCAGGTCGATCACCACCGCGTCCTGCCCGACCAGTACCCGGGCCTTCTTCTTGCGGACCGCGTCCAAAATGATCTCGGCCGCCCGCTCTGGGGTGGTGGTGGCCAGTCGCTTGTCGAAGACCTTGGACTGTGCGTCCGCGCTGACTCCCTCGGCGGTCAGGCCGTTGCGGGCGATGGCCGTCTTGATGCCGCCGGGGTGCACGGTTGTCACCTCAACCGGCTCGCGGTTGTGCATCATCTCCTGACGCAGCGCCTCGGTGAAGCCACGAACCGCGAACTTGGCCGAGTTGTAGGCGGCTTGGCCGGGAACCGACAGCAGCCCGAACAGGCTGGAGACGTTGACGACGTGGCCGTCGCCGGAGGCGATCAGGTGCGGCAGAAAAGCCTTGGTGCCGTTGACAACTCCCCAGAAGTCGACGTCCATCACCCGCTCGATGTCCTTGAACGCGGTGATGTCGACGTCACCCGTGTAGGCAATGCCGGCGTTGTTGTAGATCTGGTTGACCTTGCCGTAGTGCTCGTTGATGGTGTCGGCGTAGATCTGGAAGGCCTCTCGCTCGGTGACGTCGAGTCGGTCGCTGCGGACCGGGGCACCGATGGCCTTGAGTCGTTCTTCGGTCTGAGCGAGCCCCTCGAGGTCGACGTCACTGATCGCCAGCGAGGCCCCGGAACGGCCGAGTTCGAGGGCCAGTGCCTGACCGATACCCGATCCGGCGCCGGTCACTGCGGCAACTTTTCCGGCAAAGCCTTCCATGGACGCTCCTTGTCGCGTGGTTGTCGTCCAGGCTAGCCGGTACCCGTGGTACCACCGAGGACGGGCTATTGGATGGCCACGAACTCCACGGCCGGTCGGCTGGTACCGCATGTGGTCACGATTTCGGAAACGAGTGGCAACCCGGCTGTGACTCGTGGTGCTGTGAAAAGCAAGACGCCGACAGGCCCGCGTGGTGCGGGCGCTGCCGGCGCCTCGAATGTTCGCTGACGCCAACCTGATTGGCGTCGGTGAAGCGTCAGGCCCAGCTGGACCCGACGGCGGAGTCGGTGGACGACATGTTGTTGCCTGCCGTTTGCACCTTCTGGCCGTGGGAGTTGGCCTGCTCGTAGATGACCTGGAAGTTGCGGCCCAACTGGGTGATGAACTCCTGGCAAGCCACCGAACCCGAGCCACCCCAGAAGTCACCGGCGGCCAGCACATCGCGAACGATGGCCTGGTGCTCGGCCTCCAACGAGGCGGCCTGGGCACGGATCAACGCGCCGTGGGCATCGACATCACCGAACTGGTAACTGATCGACATGTTGTTTCTCCGATCGTCGCGGCGACCGGCGCACTGAGTCCCAGGCCCGAGGTGTCGCTGACCACCAACGGGATCGGCCTGGCCCGGACGGCCGCGGCGTTGCGGACCGCCGGGCTCGACCGGGTCAACGTGTCCCTCGACACCCTGGACGCCGCGACCTTCACCCGGCTCTCGCACCGCGACCGGCTGGCCGACGTGCTCGCCGGGCTCGCGGCCGCGCACGCCGAAGGGCTCACGCCGGTCAAGGTGAACACCGTGCTGATGCGCGGCGTGAACGACCACGAGGCCGTTCCGCTGCTCCGCTACTGCCTGGACCGGGGATACGAGCTGCGGTTCATCGAGCAGATGCCGCTCGACGCACAGCACGGCTGGACCCGCGAGGGCATGGTCACCGCCGACGAGATTCTGGCGTCGCTTGCCGGGGGTTTCGCCCTCGCGCCCGAGGAGTCCGAATCCAGGGGGAGCGCCCCCGCGGAGGCCTTCACGGTGGACGGCGGCCCGGCGCGGGTCGGTGTCATCGGCTCGGTGACCCGGCCGTTCTGCGGCGCCTGCGACCGGGTCAGGCTCACCGCCGACGGCCAGATCCGCAACTGCCTGTTCGCCCGCGAGGAGTCCAACCTGCGCGACGCGATGCGGTCGGGCGCCTCCGACGACCGAGCTCGCCGACCGGTGGCGCGCGTCCTCGCGGCCAAACGGGCCGGGCACGGCATCGACGATCCGAGCTTCCTGCAGCCGGCCAGGCCGATGTCGGCCATCGGCGGCTGACCGGACCCGCCGCAGGTGGTCGTCTGGTTTTCGAGGACACGGACCGCGTGATCGCGGGTAACAATGAGGGTGTGACTGAGCAGCCGCTGGAACACCGGGTCGAGATCTCCGTCCCGCCCGAGCATGAGGTCGGAGCATTCGCCAGCTTCGTGTCGGTGTGGCGGACCCAGGACGGGTTCGTGCTCGACTTCGCGACCGAGGTGCGGCCGGCCGAGGTGAGCGAGGAGCCCGAGTCGGGCTACCGCTACGTCCATGTGCCCGCCCGGGTGGTGGCGCGGGTCCGGATACCGCCTGGCCAGGTATGGGAACTGATGAAGTCGCTGGAGCAGAACCTCAGCGCCTACGAACGCGACAGCGGCAAGACGCCCCATGGCGACGCCTGACCACCCGCCTGACAACGGGCCTGACCATCCCCTTGACGACGTGCCCGGCGCGGCCTACGACGCGGTGATCCTGGAGGGCGGCGCCGGCCGCCGGCTCGGCGGCGTGGACAAGCCGGGCCTGGCGGTCGGCGGGCGGTCGCTCGTCGGCTGGGCGGCGGCCGCCGTGCCCGGGGCGCGGCGGCTGATCCTGGTCGGGCCCGAGCGTCCCGAACTTCCCGGCGCGATCGTGGTCAGGGAGGATCCGCCGGGCTCCGGGCCGGTGGCGGCGGTGCGCGCCGGGCTGGCGATGGTGACGAGCCCGTGGCTGGTGCTGCTCGCCGCGGACCTGCCCTTTCTGCGGCCGGAACACGTCGGTCGGCTGCTGGCCGCCGCCAGGGACGAGGCCTGTGAGGCGCTGGGAGTCGTTGGAGAGGACGCTGGAGGACGATCGCAGTGGCTTCTGGGAGCGTGGTACACCCCGGCACTGCGCGCCGCTCTGGGGCGCTATGAGGGATTCTCGCTGCACGGGCTGATGGAGCCGATGGCATCCGGGCCGGGTGCGGCTCCCCGAGGCGTCCCGTGACTGTGACACCCGTGAGGACCTCGACCGGGCCGTGACGGCCCTGGAAGGAACGGATCGTGCTCGATGAGTGGACGAAGGCGGCCTGTGCGGAACTCGGCATCGCCGCGTCGGAGGTCGACAGGGACCTGATCCTGGATCTGGCCAGGGACGTCGCCCACGGGGTGGCCCGCCCGGCCGCCCCGCTGACCGCCTACCTGCTCGGCCTCGCCGTAGGCCGCGGAGAACCAGCCAGAGACGCCGCCGCCCGCATAACCGCCCTGGCCGACACCTGGTCACAAAAAGAAGGCTGAGCGGCCGGAGAAGGTGACCGCAGAGCCCAGCCGGTGACACGGAGCGCCACGCGACCCGAAGGGGAGCGTGGCGCGACGGGAGCAGAGAGCCGCCGAGCGAGCGGAGTGGTCGGCGAAGCGAAGCAAGCCGCCCGCGAAGCGAGCGAGAAGGCGAGCGCGACCGTTCAAGCGTAGGCGAGCGCGACCGTTCAATACGAAGCGGCGCTGGGTGGATACGGGGGCAATCCACCCAGCGCCGCCATCATCGGTGTTCCGACGGGGGCCCGGAACACCGGTACGGGCGCCCCGACGGGGGACCAGAGCGCCGGTACAAATCGTACACCGAAACCCCCCCGAGTAAGTCAAGAGATTGTCACGAGCCGATTTCGCCGTTTGGACCCGAAATCCCTTTCCGCTCCGGGGGAATCGGATCATATGGCTCAAAGCGGGCGGCACTCTCGGGTTCGCGCCCGCCGTTGGCGAGAATCACCGCGATGTAGGGCAGACCCACCGCCCCGGCGAGCGCCACTACCGCCAGCCACCGCAACGGGCCGTGCAGAGCGGCGGCCAGCACGATCGTGAGAACGAAGCAGATGATTCGGATACCCATCGTGATGAGATAGCGTCGCTCACGGATCTGGATGTCCTCTGACAGCGGCCGCCTGGCGTCGGTGACCGTGTACACGTCGGGCGCTTCGCGTGCTGCCGCGCGACCCCGGTTTCTGACCCTCACGCCCTCTACGTTATGCCCATGCTCTCCGTGGAGATACAGCCCCCACGGAGCCAGGTCCCAAAGCCTCACCAGGAGGACACATGTCGGAACGTACATACCGGGTCACCGAGATCGTGGGAACCTCACCGGAGAGCGCCGACGCCGCGATCCGCAACGGCGTCAGGCGTGCCGGCCAGACGCTGCGTCATCTCGACTGGTTTCAGGTGACCGAGGTGCGCGGCCAGATCATCGACGGCGAGGTCGCCCACTACCAGGTCGGCATGAAGGTCGGCTTCCGCCTGGAGGACACCGACGACGCCCCCTGACCCCGCACTACGAAGCCTGGCTGACCGTCGACATGTTGAAGTCGGCGATCCGCAGCGGCGGCATCGCGGTCCGGGTGAAGTAGTCCGACCACTCCCGGCCGAGCGCGTGCTGGGCGCGGCCCACCTCGGCGAGCCGCGACAGCATGCCGACCGGGCTCTCGTTGAACCGGAAGTTGTTGACCTCGCCCACGACCTCGCCGCCCTCCACCAGGTAGACGCCGTCGCGGGTGAGGCCGGTCAGCAGCAGCGACTGCGGATCGACCTCGCGGATGTACCACAGGCAGGTCAGCAGCAGGCCGCGCTCGGTGCCGGCGATCATCTCGTCGAGCGTCGGCGCGGTCTGCGGGGAGGGCCCCTCCATCAGCAGGTTCTCGACCCCGAGGGTGAGCGGCAGCCCGGTCAGCCCGGCCGAGTGCCTGGTCTGCATCAGGGCGTTGAGCTTGCCGTCGGAGATCCAGTCGGTGGCCGGCAGCGGCAGCCCGTTGTCGAACAGCGACGACTCGCGGCCCGAGGCATGCGCGATGTGGAACGGCGCGCACTCCAGACCCGGCGCGGCCGGGTCGCTGAACAGCCGCACCGGAAGGCTGGCCAGGGTCTCGCCGACCCGGGTGCCGCCTCCTGGCCTGCTGAACACCGTGCGGCCCTCGTGGGCGTCACGGGCCCCCATGGACCAGTAGAGGTACGTGATCAGGTCGGCGGTCGCGGTGGGCGGCAGCAGCGTCTCGTAGCGCCCGGCGGGCAGGTCGAGCCGGCGCTCGCCCCAGGCCAGCCGGCGGCCGAGCTCGGTGCTGAGGGCGTCGACGTCGACGTCGCGGAAGTCGCGGGTGCCCACCCCGACCCAGGCGGACCTGGTCAGGTCGGCGGACTTCGCGTTCAGCTCGACCTTGCCGGTCGGCTGGTCGGATCGCAGCCGAGCCCGGTCGAGGTGCCCAGGAACGTGGTCGTCACCTCGTGCTCGGCGAACCCGTACAGCCGGTGGTCGCCCTTCTTCGCCGCGCCGAAGGCCGCCCCGAGCGCCGGCGCGAAACCCTCGAAGATGCCGATCTCGGTCCTCGCGGGCTCGTCGTCCCACGGATCCGCCGACAGCGCCGCCGGCGCCGTCGGGCAGCGGCTCGGCGTCCTCGGCCGGACCGCTCTGCGCCGCGGCCGCCTCGGCCTCCCTGACCACGTCCTCGATCCGGTCGGGACCCACCCCGACCCGGGAGACGATCCCGGCGGCGACCCCGTCGGCGCGGTGCGCCAGCGCGATGACGGTGAGCCGCGACGACTGGTTGACGCCGTTCGTGGTGAGCGTGTTGCCCGCCCAGCGCAGGTTGGCGCCGCTGGTCTCGTCGGCGATGACGATGCAGTCGTCGGTACGGCTGAGCTGCAGCGCCCGCTCCACGGTCTGCTGCGGGGTCATGGTCGCGCTCATTCGCCTGCCTCCTGTACTGCGTTCAGGATGTTCACGCCGCGAAACAGCGCCGACGGGGCGCCGTGGCTGACCGGCGCGACCTGGCCGGGCTGGCCCTTGCCGCAGTTGAACGCCCCGCCGAGCACGTAGGTCTGCGGGCCGCCGACGGCCTCCATGGAGTTCCAGAAGTCGGTCGTGGTCGCCTGGTACGCGACGTCGCGCAGCTGGCCGGCGAGGCGGCCGTTCTCGATCCGGTAGAACCGCTGGCCGGTGAACTGGAAGTTGTACCGCTGCATGTCGATGGACCAGCTCTTGTCACCGACGATGTAGATGCCGTCGCCGACCGCGGCGATCAGCTCCTCGGTGGACGGGCCGGCCGGCGCCGGCGCCAGCGACACGTTGGCCATCCGCTGCAGCGGCATGCTCGACGGCGAGTCGGCGAAGGCGCAGCCGTTGGAGCGGTTCTGAGCCGGTGAGCGTGGGCGATCCGCCGGTCGAGCTGGTAGCCCGACGAACAGGCCGTCGGAGATGATGTCCCAGGACTGGCCGGCGACCCCCTCGTCGTCGTAGCCGATCGTGGCCAGGCCGTGCTCGCACGGTCCGGTCGCCGGTGACGTTCATGACCGTTCGAGCCGTACTGCAGGGTGCCCAGCTTGTCCGGGGTGGCGAAGGAGGTGCCGGCGTAGGCGGCCTCGTAGCCGAGCGCACGGTCGAGCTCGGTGGCGTGGCCGATCGACTCGTGGATGGTGAGCCACAGGTTGGACGGGTCGATGACCAGGTCGTAGCGGCCGGCCCGCACGGACGGCGCGGCGAGCTTCTCGGCCAGCAGACCGGGAATGGCGGCGAGCTCGGCCTCCCAGCCCCACGCGATGCCGGTCAGGTACTCCCAGCCGCGGCCGGCCGGCGGCGCGAGGGTGCGCATCGAGTCTCGAAGACGCCGTCCTTCGACCCGACCGCGGTCAGCGTCGGGTAGAGCCGGACCCGCTGCTGGGTGGTGACGGTGCCCGCCGCGTCGGCGTAGAACTTGTTCTCCTTCACCTGGTTCAGCGAGGCGTCGACGTGGTCGACGCCGCGGGTCGGCGAGCAGCCGCTTGCTCCAGCCGGTGAGCAGCGCCACCTTGTCGCCGGCCGGCACCGTGAACGGGTCGACCTCGTAGGAGGAGACCCAGACCTGCGTCGCCGTGCGACGGTTCGGCGGCCAGCTCGATGCGCTCGGTGTTCATCGCGGCGGCGACCTTCGGCCACCTCGACGGCCTGCTCGGCGATGCGCGCGGCGGCGTCCGCGGTGAGCTCGACTGCCGGCGGCGAAACCCCAGGTGCCGTCCTTGACGACCCGGACGGCCAGCCCGATGTCGTCGGCGTCCATCGCGGTCGTCGAGCGCGCCGTCGCGCAGCCGCATGCGTCTGGCTGCGGATGCGCTCGAGCGCGGAAGTCGGCGTGCTCGGCGCCGAGGTCGGCGGCCCGCTGCAGCGCGGCGTCGGCGAGCTCGCGCAGCGGCAGGGCCGGGAAGTCCGGATCGATCTCGTTGCACCTTGGCAACTTACCGTGTCCTACAAAGATCGCCCCGTAGGTGTTGGCGAACGACGTGATCGTGCTACCCCGCCGCGGACCGATACGCTCGCCTCGACCGACCTTTCGACCCAACGGTGAGCCGCCGAGCGAGCGGAATCGTGAGCATGGAGGTTCGCACGTATGAGCCGCTCCGTCCTCGTCACCGGAGGCAACCGGGGGATCGGCCTGGCCATCGCCCGCGGCTTTCGGCGGCCGGCGACACCGTCGCCGTCACCTACCGGTCGGGCGAGCCGCCGGACGGGCTGTTCGGCGGTGCGCTGCGACGTCACCGAGCGCCGACGCGTCGACGCGGCGTTCGAGCGAGGTCGAGGCCGAGCAGGGCCCGGTCGAGGTGCTGGTGGCCAACGCCGGCATCACCAGCGACACAGCTGCTCGCTGCGGATGAGCGAGGACGACTTCGCCGCCGTCGCTCGACACCAACCTCACCGGCGCCTACCGGGTCGCCAAGCGCGCCGTGCGGCGGCATGATGCGGGCCGCGGCGCGGCCGGATCATCTTCATCTCCTCGGTCGTCGGGCTGCTCGGCTCGGCCGGCCAGGCCAACTACGCGGCGTCCAAGGCCGGGCCTGGTCGGCTTCGCCCGGTCGCTCGCCCGCGAGCTCGGGCTCGCGCAACATCACCGCCAACGTGGTCGCGCCCGGGCTTCGTCGAGACCGACATGACCGCCGGCGCTGCCCGAGGACACGCAAGGCCGAGATCCTGGCGCAGGTCCCGCTGGGCCGGTACGCCGCCGCCGACGAGGTCGCCGGCGTCGTGCGGTTCCTGGCCGGCGACGACGCGGCGTACATCACTGGCGCCGTCATCCCGGTCGACGGCGGCCTGGGCATGGGGCACTGACGACCATGGGAATCCTGGACGGCAAGCGCATCCTGGTCACCGGCGTGCTCACCGACGCCTCGATCGCGTTCCACGTGGCGCGGCTGGCCCAGGAGGAGGGCGCCACGGTCGTGCTGACCGGCTTCGGCCGGATGATCGCTGGTCGCAGCGGATCGCCAAGCGGCTGCCCGACGCCGCCGCCGGTGATCGAGCTCGACGTCACCGAACGCCGAGCACCTCGACGTCGCTGGCCGACGCGGGTGGCGCGAGCACGTGGACGGCCTCGACGGCGTGGTGCACTCGATCGGCGTTCGCCCCGCAGGCCGCGCTCGGCGGCAACTTCCTCGAACACCACCTGGGAGGACGTGGCCACCGCGGTGCACGTCTCGGCGTACTCGCTGAAGTCGCTGGCCATGGCGTGCGCTGCCGCTGATGGAGGACGGCGGCTCGATCGTCGGCCTGACCTTCGACGCCACGGTCGCCTGGCCGGTCTACGACTGGATGGGCGTGGCCAAGGCCGGCCTGGAGTCGGCCTCCCGCTACCTGGCCCGCGACCTCGGGCCGCGCAAGGCGTCCGGGTCAACCTGGTCGCCGCCGGCCCGATGCGCACGATGGCGGCCAAGTCGATCCCGGGCTTCGAGCGAGTTCGAGGACGTGTGGGCGGAGCGGGCGCCGCTGGGCTGGGACATCGACCGACCCCGAGCCGGCCGCGCAGGGCCTGCGTCGCGCTGCTGTCGGACTGGTTCCCGCGCCACCACCGGCGAGATCGTCCACGTCGACGGCGGCGTGCACGCGATCGGAGCATAGGAAATCCCCTGTCCGGCCGTGCGCCGGACAGGGGATCGAAGACGTCCTCTAACGGGTCGGCTGGCGGCGTAGCCAGCGGCTCAGCACGCTCAGGTTCAGCGCGGCGACCACGCCGATGAGGCCGGCCGCGGTCGCGACCACCTCGGGCGTGACCGTCATCGTCTGGTTCTGTGCGGCCGCCGAGACCAGGTGGACCTGCCGGGACGGCGCGCCCGGCTGGTCGGGGAAGACGACCGGGCTCTGGTGACCGGCGATCTCGGGAAGCTGCGGGAGCTGCGCGGTCTGCGGGGCGGCCACCACGGGGGCGGTGCCGCCGGGCACGCTCATCGGCGTCGTCAGCCCGCTGGTCGACGACGACGAACTCGAGGACGACGAGTGCGACGAACTCGTCGAGTGCGACGACGAGGACGTGTGATGGGTGCTGCTGCCGCTGTGCGTGCTGCTCCCGGTGTGGCTGCCGCTGTGCGTGCTGCTGCCCGAGTTGGCCGGCGGGTTGGCCTGGTGCCCCGCGCCGGTGATCTTGTTCCAGGTGTCGCGGAGCTGACAGGCCAGGTCACAGGTGCTCTGCGTGGTGGTCTTCACCGCAGGATGGGGCGTCGCTGCCGACGCCGCACCGGTACCGGCGACGAAGAACACGCAGGCGCCGGCGGAGACCGACGCCATCGTCATACGCCGCCAGTGTCCGTGCGTGGTCGGAGGGGGTGCGGGATTACCACGTGAAGCCATGTCACTCCCGAAGTCGACGGCTGTTGTTGAACAGCCTGTCCAACGAGAGTGACGGCGTATGGTCACGCCCGAGATGCGGTCAGTCGCCGATCTCGGCCACCGCCTCGGCCACCAGCCCGGCGAGCCGCGTCCTGCGCTCGGGCGCCGTCACGTCCCTGACCGCCTTGCCGAGTGCGCCGCCGGCGGCGTGCACCACCGAAAGGTGCCGCTCGGCGCGGCTGAAGGCGGTGTAGACGAGCGGCCTGGACAGCGCCGGGGCCTGTTCGGCGCCGAACACCGCGACCACGGCCGGCCAGCGGGTGGTGCAGGCACGTTGCGCGGTGACCGCCCAGCCGTGCCGGAGCGCGCCGGCCGGCACCGTCCGCGTCCCGGCACTGGCGAAGGCGACCTCGACGCTGTCGGCGCCGCCGCCGGTGACGGTGCCGAACCCGTCGGCGGACACCACCCGGTCGCCGGGGTCGAACGGTCCCGCGCCGGGGTTCAGCCGTCCCTTCAGCTGCCTCGTTCAGCGCACGCGCGCCGGCGGCGCCGTCGTTTCCGACGGTGATGACCTGTACGTGTCGGCGGAGTCGATGCCGAGCGCCCGCGGGATCGAGTCGGTGACCAGCTGAACCGCGCGGTGCGCCGCCTCGGCGTCCGCGGTCGGCCGGCACGATGACCACCTCGCGGCCCGGCGCCTCGACGTTGATCAGCGACCCCTGGCGCGGGCCGCGGTCGGTCAGCGCGCCGGACCCCGCCGCGGCTACATCCGACCTCGCAAAGCGGGCTCCCACCCCCACCTCGGTGACCGGCACCGCCTTGGACGCGATCAGGTCGGCGAGCACCTGGCCCGGCGCGGCGGACGGCAGCCCCGCCGGATCCCCGACAGCATCAGGTGGGTCCCGTCGTCACAGGCGTCGACGATGGCCGCCACCTGCTCGGCGCCGAGCGCGTTCGCCTCGGGCACCACGACGAGCTCGGCCTCGAATGGCCCCGCCACAGGCCCGCTCGCCACCACGACGGGCAGTTCGCCGCCGGTCAGCGCGGCCACCATGCGCGCCCCCGCCGCGGGCGGCGCCACCACCACGCTCACCCCGTTCTGCTCGGCCGCGGCGACGGCAGGATCAACCCCCAAGCCCGTCTCTAACGACTCCGACAACGCCATCAGCCGGGCCAGCCCTTCGGCGATGGTCTCCTCCGCGGTGGCGAACCGGGGGAGTGCCAGCGACTCCTGACCCTCCGAGCCGGGAGCGGCGTGCGGGGACTCGTCGAACACGGCGACGAGCCGCCCGTCCTCGATGGCCGCGCGGACGGCCTGCACGGGGTCGCCGACGTTCAGGTTCGTCAGCGCCGACACGACCTCGGTGCCGAGCAGCGCCGTGTGTCCCGAGGCGGCGGCGTCCAGCAACAGGTGCGTGGCGACAGCGGCGCCCCGGCGCGGATCGTGCGGAGAGGCGTCCTCGCCGAGCACCCCGCGGGCGAAGTGGTCGGCCTGCCCGGGGCTGAGCCCAGGGAATCTCGAGCAGCCGCCACGGATCCTCGCGGAGCACCCCGGCGGCGTCCTCGCCAAGCCGCGCGACCGCCTGCCCGGCGAGCCTGCCGGGCACTCCGGCCGTGGCGAACAGTTCGGTGACCTCGGCGGTACCGGTCATCGTCGGGCCCCCGAGCAGCTAGGAGTGGTGTGCGTCATCATCGCCGCCACCCTATTGGGTGACCGCCCCCCGTCAGCCGAATCCCCATCGGCGAGCCGCCCCCCCGATCCACCCCGACGATCTTCCCGATCGGTGGGACGAGGGTCGTGAAGATTGTCGGGGTGAGAGAGAGGGCGTAGGGCCCTCCGATCCGTCCCGACGATCTTCCCGGTCGGTGGGGTGGGGGTTGTGAAGATTGTCGGGGTGAGAGAGAGGGCAGGGCCCTCCGATCCGTCCCGACGATCTTCCCGGTCGGTGGGGTGGGGGTTGTGAAGATTGTCGGGTGAGAAGGGGGAGGGCGTGGGGCCGCCCGATCCGTCCCGACGATCTTCCCGGTCGGTGGGGTGGGGGTTGTGAAGATTGTCGGGGTGATTCTGGCGGGTTGGGGCCCTCCGATCCGTTTGACGATCTTCCCGGTCGGTCGTGCGGACGGGGGGCCGACTGGGAGGTGGGGGTGCGGGGGCGCATGCACCGTCGGAGTCGTTGGAGACCGGGGTTGGGGGTGGGGTTACTCGAAGGAGACGTCGTCGAGCGCCTCGCGGATCTCGCGGAGCACGATCGCCTCGGCGCTCGAGCCAGCCGCGAGCTGGCCGGCGGTGCGGGCGCCGACGATCGGGGCGGTGACGCCGGGCCGGTCGCGCACCCAGGCCAGCGCCACCTCCAGCGGGCGACAGCCGAGGCCGTCGGCGGCGCGTCGCCACCGCCTCGACGATGCCGGCGGCGCGCTCGTCGAGGTACGGCCCGACGAAGGCGGCGAAGTGCGGCGAGGCCGCGCGGGAGTCGGCCGGCGATGCCGGCGCGGTACTTGCCGGTCAGCACCCCGCGGCCCAGCGGCGACCAGGGGAGCAGCCCAGCCCAGCGCCGCGCGGCCGGCAGCACCTCGCGCTCCACGCCGCGGTCGAGCAGCGAGTACTCGCACCTGGTCGGCGACGAGCGGCGCCCGGCCCGGGCACGGCGCGCTGCCAGGTCGCGGCCTGCGCGGACTGCCAGCCGGTGTAGTTCGACACGCCGACGTAGCGCGCCCGCCCGCTGGTCACCGCGTGGTCGAGGGCCGACGAGCGTCTCCTCCAGCGGGGTGTCGTCGATCCCAGGCGTGCACCTGCCACAGGTCGACGTGGTCGATGCCGAGCCGGCGCAGCGAGGCGTCGAGGGGGCGCAGCAGGTGCCCGCGCGAGGCGTCGACGAGCCGCTCGCCGCCGACGCGGCCGATGCCCGCCTTGGTGGCGAGCACCACGTCGTCGCGCGGCACGACGTCGCCGATCAGCGGGCCGATGAGCCGCTCGGACGTCGCCGTCGGTGTAGCACGGCAGCGGTGTCGACGCAGCGTGCCGCCGGCGTCGACGGAAGGCGACCAGCTGCGTCGCCGGCCTCGTCGCTCGTCGGTGTCGCGGCCCCAGGTCATCGTGCCCAGGGCCAGGCGGGAGACGGGAAGGCCGCGGCGGCCCAGGTGTCGCTGTTCCCATGATCTGCGGACATTATCGTCCATAGCCGCATTCGGTGTGGAGCCCCCTGGGGGTGGCGGGGCGTAGCCATGGGGGTGAAACAGGTGCGGCGGGGCGTAGCCATGGGGGTGAAACAGGGGTGGCGGGGCGCGGCGGCCCGCCGAACAACTACTCTTCGGGCCGTGTCGACCCTTCTGCTCGTACGGCACGGACTGACCGAGATGACCGGGCCGGAGCTGGCGGGGTGGACACCAGGGGTCCACCTCGACGAGCGGGGCCAGGCCCAGGTGAGCACCCTGGCCGGGCGGCTGGCCGCCGGTGGCCTTGACCGCCGTCGTGTCCAGCCCGCTCGACCGGTGCCAGGAGACCGCGAAGGCGGTGCTGCCGGCCGCGACGAGCCTCACCTGCGCAGATCGACGACCGGTTCGGCGAGGTCAGGTACGGCGACTGGACCGGCCGGCCGCTCGACGAACTGGTCAAGGACCGCTGTGGAAGGTCGTGCAGGCGCATCCGAGCGCGGCCACGTTCCCCGGCGGAGAGTCGCTGCCGCCGCACAGCACCGGGCGATCTCGGCCATCAGCGACTGGAACGCGCGGCTCGGCGGCAACGCGACCTAGCTGGTGTGCAGCCACGGCGACATCATCAAGGCAATCGTGGCCGACGCGCTCGGGCCTGCACCTCGACCAGTTCCAGCGGATCCAGGCCGACCCGGCCTCGCTCGACGGTGATCCGCTACACCGAGTTGCGGCCGTTCCTCGTCCGGCTGAACGACAACGGCGGCAAGGTCGACGATCTTCTCGCGCCCACGAGTGGGGACCGTGACGCACCGGTGGGCGGCGGCGCGTAGGGTTTCCTCATGCCGGTCATCGCGTACGACATGCCGGAAAGGTTCGTGGCGGGCACCGTCGGGCAGCCCGGCGACCGCACGTTCTTTCTGCAGGCCCGGGCGGGGCCGAGGGTCACCAGCGTCGGCCTGGAGAAGTTCCAGGTCACGCTGCTCGCCGAGCGGCTCGAGGAGCTGCTCGACGAGGTGTTGCGCCGGGAGGTGAGCGAGACCGTGGTGCCCGCGGTCGCCCCCGTCGAGCTTCGCGACGACGATCCGCTCGACCAGCCGGTGGAGGAGGAGTTCAGGGTCGGCACGATGGCGCTCGCCTGGGACCCCGACGACGAGCGGGTGGTGATCGAGGCCCAGGAGGTCACCGACACCGAGGACGACGCGGAGATCGGCGAGGAGGACCCCGCGGTCGCGGTGCTCAGGGTTCGGATCACGGCGGGGATGGCGCGGGCCTTCGCGCAGCGCGCGCTGCAGATCGTGGCCGCCGGCCGGCCGCCGTGCCCGCTGTGCGGGTTGCCGCTGGACGCGTTGGGGCACGTCTGTCCCCGGCAGAACGGTCACCTTGGCTGACACCATGATCCCTTGGACACTGGAGATATGAGCCACCCCTCCCGATCCGGTCTCGGCGACGGCGGCGCGGTCGATCCCGCCGATGTCGAGAACGCGGTGCGGCTGCTGCGCCACGGCGAGCTCTCGGTGGAGGGCAGGCTCGTCGCGGCCACCAACGCCACGCTGTACTGCTCGATCTCCTTCGACGGCATGTCGGGACACTGTGTCTACAAGCCCGTGTCGGGGGAGCGTCCGTTGTGGGACTTTCCCGACGGCACGCTGGCCGGCCGCGAGGTGGCCGCCTATCTGGTCTCGGAGGCGATGGGCTGGCAGGTGGTGCCGCCGACGATCCACCGGGACGGCCCGTTCGGCCCCGGCATGGCCCAGCTGTGGATCGACGGCGACCCGGAGGTGGACACTGCTCGCCCTGTCGCGGAGCGGCGACGACCAGGCGATCCGGCGGATGTCGGTGTTCGACGCCGTCGTGAACAACGCCGACCGCAAGATCGGCCATCTGCTGCCGGTGATCGGCGGTCACGTGTACGGCTGCGACCACGGGGTGCTGCTTCTCCACCGAGTACAAGTTGCGGACCGTGCTGTGGCAGTGGCGCGGCAAGAGCCTGACGGCCGAGGCGGTCGAGGCGCTGAAGCGGGTGCTGGCCGCCCTCACCAAGGGCAGCCTGGCCGGCGAGCTGTCCGGGCTGCTGACCCGCGAGGAGGTCGACGAGACCCGCAAACGGGTCGAGTTGATGCTGCGGCACCGCATCCACCCGTACCCGTCTGAGGACTGGCCCGCCATCCCGTGGCCGCCGGTGTGAGGCGGCCCCGCGAAGAACGTTGAGGATGCAGGGGCTCCCAGCCCCTACATCCCCAACGATCCGCACCGCGCACCGCGCCGACCGCACCGCGCCGCACCGCGCACCGCACCGCACCGCACCGCACCGCACCGCACCGCACCGCACCGCACCGCACCGCACCGCACCGCACCGCACCGCACCGCACCGCACCGCACCGCACCGCACCGCACCGCACCGCACCGCACCGCGCCGACCGCACCGCACCGCACCGCACCGCACCGCACCGCACCGCACCGCACCGCGCCGCACCGCACCGCACCGCACCGCACCGCACCGCGCCGCACCGCACCGCGCAGCCACCGCGCACCGCACCGCGCAACGACCGCACCGCGCAGCGATCCGCGCCGCGCAGCGACCGCACCGCGCACCGCGCAACGATCCGCACTGCCCGCGCAGCGGTCAGCGGACACCGTGGGCGAGCAGCGCCATGGCGGGCAGGTCGGCCTGGTCGCCGACCGTGTACGCGGCGACGATCCGGTCGTAGGCGGCTCTGGTCCTGGCCACGGCCGCGGGGTCCAGGCCGGCGATCATGGCGCCGTTAAGTGCGGTGCCGGCCACCACGTCGTCCCACCAGGTGCCGGGGTCGACCCGGTGCGTCCAGGTCAGGGTGTCGGTCGCGGCGCCGCTGAAGCCGGCCTCGGTGAGCAGCGCGGCGAACGACGCCGGATCGGCGTGCCGGTGGAACGGCGCGACCTGCGGGATGCCGGCCGGCGGCGCCACCCCGGCGGCCTCCCTCGCCTCGGTGAAGACCGTGTTCGTGCGGGTCGCCGGGTGCCAGCAGGTCAGCGCGATCGAACCGCCGGGCCGGAGCAGCCGGTACAGCTCGTCGAGCGCCGCGGCGGGGTCGCCGGTGTGGTTGATGACGAAGCCGGCCACGACGGCGTCGAACTCCTCGTCGGCGAACGGCAGCTCCGGCAGCACACCGAGCCGCACCTGCGCGGCGGGATGGCGGCGGGCCACCAGCTCCATCATGTCCAGGTCGGCGTCGACCGCGGTCACCGCCGCGCCCCGCGCCAGCGCGGCGCCGGTGACGGTGCCGGGCCCGCAGCCGACGTCGAGCACCCTGGTCCTCGAGTCGACCCCGGCCGCGTCGAGCAGGGCGCCGACGGTGTGCGCGGTCAGCCTGGCGAACCCGCGGTCGTAGGCCGCCGCGCGCCCCTCCCAGCCCCGCCGCTCGAATGCGTCGAACGAGTCGTCCATGTCGACGGAGCCTACGGGTTCGGCCGCCAGCCGGCGTCGAGGAAGGCGAAGGCGTCGGGCAGCACCGTCCGCACATAACCCCAGTCGTGGCCGCCGGGCCTGACCTCGAGGGTGGCCGGCACCCCCGCCTGGTCGAGCAGTCGTTTGAACCGCTGCGGCTCGCCCTCGATGACGGGATCGTTCTCGTCCTGGTCGGCGGACAGGAAGATCCGCAGCAGGTGGGCGGCCGCGAGGTTCTGGTCGGGGCGGTTGGCCCGCATCGTCTCCGGGTCGTCGCCGAACATGTGCGACGGGTCGTCGATGTGGAAGTACCCCGACATGGACACCACCGAGCCGAAGTAGTCCGGGTGGCGCAGCGCGAGGTTCATCGCGCCGTAGCCGCCCATCGAGAAGCCGGCGATCGCCCGGTGCGCGGCGTCCCTGCGGTGCGCGCCCTCGACGGCGGGGATGACCTCGGTTCAGGATCCGGTCCTCGATCTGGTCGCCGCCGTCCAGGGCGTCGGCCCATTCGGTGTCGGCGTGGTGGGAGCCGTTGCCGTCCGGCACCACCAGCACGAACGGCAGCCCGCTGTGCCTGATCCAGCCGGCGACCTGACCGGGCAGGTCCTCGTCGTAGACGATCGTCCGCGCGTCGCTCGGGGTGCCGTGCAGGTAGTACAGGACGGGCAGGCTCGCGGTGTCGGGCACGTCGGGCCGCCACACGTAGACGTCGTGCGAGCTGTGGTCCGACGGATCGACGACGGTGAGCCTGTGCAGGCCGGGGCCGGGCGGGGCCGGCGAGGCCGTCGGGCGGGGCTCCTCGCCGCGGCGGACGGCGACCGGTGTCATGACCGAGTGCGCGGCGTGGCCCGGCCGTGCGCCGTTGCCCGCGTAGGCGGCGCCGAGCGCCAGCAGGAGGGTGAACGCCCACGCGAAGAACCCCGCGACGGTGCGCCGCGGGCGGTCTCGCATCAGAGGTCTCGGCACGATGTCCCAGGTG
>CAWIKT010000054.1:0-16466 GCA_963836555.1 uncultured Actinomycetota bacterium
TGCGCAGGTCCGTGGTGGCGCGGGAGGAGGCCCGGGGTGGACGGCACATCCGGCGCCGCGGGTTGCTGGCCCGGCTGCTGCCGGTCAGACGGACCACATTCGTCATCGACGTCGACCGCACCGTCGTCAAGGTCATCTCCAACGAGGTACGCGCATCGGTGCACGCCGACGAGGCACTTCGGTTCCTGGCGCAGCACAACGCGTCGCATGAGCAGTCGGAGAAGACGGACACCGTCAGCGGGGAGCTGGCGGCGCCCCGTATCGACTCCGGTCTCGACCTCGCCCTCGACGCTCCGGTCGAAGCGCTCAACGCCACCGCCAACCCGCCGCGCTGGCGGAAAAACGATGTGCGAGAACAGATTTTGACGTGTTCGGCGCAGAGCCCCTCGGTAGCGGAAATCGCCTCGCGACTGTCGTTGCCGCTCGGTGCGACACGGTTTCTGGTCGACGACTTGGCGACGCAGGGTTACTTGCGGGTGCGCGCCCCGCTCGGTGACTCGTCGACCATCGACGAGCGGCGCGAGCTGATCAACAGGACCCTGCGCGGTTTGCGGGCACTGCGAGGCGCCGAGACTCCGCCGGTGAATGTCTAAGCGTTGAAGTCAGGTCAGCCCGGCAACTCGCACACCAGAAGATGGAAGGCACCGGGGCCGCCACCGACGCGCCGGTTGTCAGTTTGAACGAAACCCGCTTCGCGGATCATCGGCACAACTTCGTCGATGGGGCGCAACCGGAATCCATGGCGGGTGAAGGGCATTTTGGACATCCGATCCGGATCACCGATCCCGAGTACCAGTCGCCCGCCCGGGCGCAGCACTCTAACCAGCTCGGTGAGAGCTGCGGCGAGGTCCGGTACGAAATAGATGGTGTTCGTCGAAATGATCGCGTCCAGTGCGGAATCTTCGAGGGGCAGGCTCTCCATCCGACCGGAATACAGATGCAACCGCCCGCGGGCAATGTGTTCAGAGAACCGGTGCTGCGCTTCGGTGAGCATTGTCTCCGACATCTCGACGCCGTGAACAACCGTGCCGTCGCAATCGAGCAAGAGGTCGAGTCCGACGCCTCCGCCAAATCCGATGTCGGCGACTTCGGCCCCTGGTCCGCAACCCGCGGCGGCCACCGCAGCGACGACAAGTGACCGATTGCCGCGGTTGAGTAACCGTCCGACGACTCGGCCCGTGAACCCGGCCGGTTCACCAAGCTGGCGAGCCACCGCGGTAAGCGCACGTTCTACCAGCGACATGGCGATTATTAGACCAGCTGGCGTCTCCGTTTGAATCCGAGATCGCCCGGGTACCTAGACGCCGTTGCTCAAGCCCCCGGGAGGTGAGGCCTAATGATGTCCGGTGCTATCAGCTCTCTGGTCTGGATATTGATCCTGGTTGCGATCATTGCGGTAGTCGTGACCGTGGTGAGAAATATGTCGGGACCAAGGAGGGACACCGTAGTTGAGCAGCCGGCCGTGCGCCAAGCGCCGCCACCCGCAGGCGGTTTAGCCCCGGGCTGGTACCCCGACCAGCAGGATCCCAGTTTGATGCGCTACTACGACGGTCGAGTGTGGACCGCACAGACCGAGCCCCGTCAGTAGGGGTTTGCCACAGCTCGATCAGACGTTGAAGCGGAACTCGACTACGTCGCCGTCGGCCATCACGTAGTCCTTGCCTTCCATCCGCACCTTGCCGGCGGACTTGGCCGATGCCATCGACCCGGCGGCGATCAGGTCGTCGTAGGAGACGATCTCGGCTTTGATGAATCCCTTTTCGAAATCGGTGTGGATCACCCCGGCCGCCTTCGGTGCGGTGTCGCCCTGGTGAATTGTCCACGCGCGGGCCTCTTTTGGACCGGCCGTCAAGTAGGTCTGCAGCTTCAGGGTATGAAAACCGGCCCGCGCCAACGCATCCAGGCCACGCTCGGTCTGCCCGATCGACTCGAGCAACTCCGCGGCAGACTCGTCGTCCAACTCTTGTAGCTCCGCCTCGATCTTGGCGTCGAGGAATACCGCGTCGGCCGGTGCGACCATGGCAGTCAGCTCCGTCTTGCGAGCATCGTCGGTCAGCACCGACTCGTCGGCGTTGAACACGTAGAGGAAAGGCTTGGTAGTCATCAGGTTCAGCTCGCGCAGCAGCGATGTGTCGCCGCCCGCGGCGAACAGGGTCTTGCCCGAATTCAGCACGGCCTCCGCGGCGACCGCGGCCTCGTGCAGCGGCTTGCGCTCCTTGTTGTTGCGGGCTTCCTTCTCCAGCCGCGGGATGGCCTTCTCCAGCGTCTGCATGTCGGCGAGGATCAATTCGGTCTCGATCACCTCGATGTCGGCGCTCGGATCGACTTTGCCGTCGACGTGCACGACGTCGTCGTCGGCGAACACCCGCACCACCTGACAGATCGCGTCGCATTCGCGAATGTTGGCCAAGAACTTGTTGCCGAGTCCGGCACCTTCGGAGGCGCCCTTCACGATTCCGGCAATGTCGACGAAGGTCACCGGCGCCGGCACGACCTTCTCCGAGTCGAACATCTCGGCGAGCTTGTCCAGTCGCGGGTCTGGCAGCGGCACCACACCCTCGTTCGGTTCGATGGTCGCGAACGGGTAGTTGGCGGCGACCACGTTATTTCGGGTCAGCGCGTTAAACAGGGTCGACTTGCCGACATTCGGCAGACCGACGATCCCAAGGCTGAGGCTCACAGGGACACAAGTGTAGGAGAAGCCCAAGGTAGCCACGCCCGCGCATTGCTAACGAGGTCGTTACGCCTCTTTCGGCGTCCAGCCGGTACGGTCGACATGTGTCAGAACAGCAGGACCGGTCGGCGGACCTAGCACATCGCCGCTCGATCGTCCCGTCGGTTCCCGGGGTCCCGTGGTGGGCCGCCGTGCTTGTCGCGGTCACCGGAGTCGCCGCGGGGTTTGCGTTCGACGCGGGCTCCGGCAAGGAGCTGACCAGTGTCTTCTCGGGGCTCTACGTGCTGGGTTGCCTCGCGGCAGTTCTCGCCGTGCAGCAGGCCGGCGTCTTCACCGCGGTCATTCAGCCGCCGCTGATCTTGTTCTGCGCGGTGCCGGGCGCATACTTCTTGTTCCACGGCGCCAAGTTCACCGGTGTCAAAGACCTGGTGATCAACTGCGGTTACCCGTTGATCGAGCGTTTTCCGCTGATGCTGTTCACGTCGGCCGGTGTGCTGCTGATCGGTCTGGCCCGCTGGTATCTCGGCATGGTGCACTCCCGCACGGATGCCGCGGACACCGACGACGCGGCGGACACGGACGAAGAGCGGCCAGGGTTGGTCGCACGGTTGGCCTCAATCCTGCACCGCGACAACGCCGAGGACGAGACCCCTGAAAAGTCGCCGCGGCCCCGCGCCCGTCGGGAGCACGCCGTAGAGCGGTCGGCACGATCGACGGCAGCCGAACGACGGACCGGACGTCGTACGAGCTCGTCGTCGCGCACGCGTCGGCCAGGATCCGCCATGGGCGACGCCGAACCGACCCGCGAGCGCACGCGACGACGCCCGACGCGCGACTACGACGCCGGCGAGCCGCCCCGACGCAGCAGGCAACCCCGCGATCCGGAGTCGCGCGGCCGTCCCTCGCGGGAAACCCGCCGCGACCCCGAGGCTCGGCGCGCCCGCCCGACCGCCCGCGCCAGCCGCTTCGACGCGTACGAGCGGCCGGAATCCTTCGGCGCTCCCCAGTCCTTCGATACACCCCCGCCGCGACGCCGGCCCACGGCGAACGGGAACACCGCGACGCATCACCCGATCTCGCAAGTCAGGTATCGGCAGGCCGCGGGCGGCGAAGAGTCGTACGACCAGCGCCCGCGGCGCCCGCGCAGGCCGTCGAGCGACTGGGATTAGCGGGCGGGCCTGATCTCGCGCGGTAGGGCAAACACCAGCGTCTCGTTGGCCGTCGTCACCGGCTGAACCATGCTGTAGCCGTGCTCGGCCAACCGCTCCAGCACCCCACGCACCAGCACCTCGGGCACCGATGCCCCGGACGTCACCCCGACCGTGGTCACACCGTCCAGCCACACCGGATCGATGTCGTCGGCGTAGTCGACCAGATGCGCGGCGTTGGCGCCGGCGCCGAGTGCAACCTCGACCAGCCGCACCGAGTTCGACGAGTTGCGCGAGCCGACGACGATCACCAGGTCGCACTCGGGCGCCATCGCCTTGACCGCGACTTGGCGGTTTTGCGTCGCGTAGCAGATGTCGTCGCTGGGCGGGTCCTGCAGCTTCGGAAAGCGGGCGCGGAGCCGCTGCACGGTCTCCATCGTCTCGTCAACCGACAACGTGGTCTGGGAAAGCCAGATCACCTTGTTCTCGTCGCGGATCGTCACACCGTCCACCGCGCTCGGCCCGTCGACCAGCTGCACGTGATCGGGCGCCTCACCGGCGGTACCGACGACCTCCTCGTGGCCCTCGTGCCCGATCAGCAGAATGTCGTAGTCGTCGCGGGCGAAGCGCTTGGCCTCGTTGTGCACCTTGGTGACCAGCGGGCAGGTCGCGTCGATGACCTTGAGCTGACGCTCGGCGGCCGTCTGATGCACGGTCGGCGCGACGCCGTGGGCGGAGAACACCACGATGGCGCCCTCGGGCACCTGGTCGGTCTCGTCGACGAAGATCGCTCCGGCCTTCGCCAGCGTCTCGACGACGTGGACGTTGTGCACGATTTCGTGCCGGACATAGACCGGCGCGCCGTGTTTCTCCAGCGCGCGCTCGACGGTCTCGACGGCGCGGTCGACGCCGGCGCAGTATCCGCGCGGCTCGGCCAGCAGCACCCGCTTGCCGGTAACCGGCTCGGCGACCGAGGCCGTCGCACCAGGGCGCACATATATCTCGGGCCCCATGTTCACAGTCGGCGGCATGCCCACCAGGGTACTTACTGCCGACACTGGTCCGCCAACTCGCGCGCTCGGCTTGGAGTTTGTCCGTCGGTTAAGGCAGGCTTGACCACATGGCTACTGCACCGTATGGGGTTCGGCTGCTGGTCGGCGCCGCGACGATGGCCGTCGAAGAGACGATCCGGCTGCCCAAGACCATCCTCATGTATCCGATGACGCTGGCCAGCACCGCCGCGCACGTCGTGATGCGGTTCCAGCAGAACGTCGCCGAGCTGCTGATCAAAGGCGATGCCACCCTGGAGCACATCTTCCCGCCCAAGGATGAGCAGCCGGAGTGGGCGACGTTCGACGAGGACCTACCCGACGACGATGTCGATGCTTCACCCTCCGGCAATGGTGAATCTCGCGCCGAAGGCCGCTTCGCGCTGTACTCGTCGCCTGACGTTGCTGACACCCAGGCGCGGCCGTCGGCCAAGACGGCCACGCAGTCGGTCTCCGCGCCCGCGGTGGTCGAGGAGTTGGACTACGAGCAGCTGACGCTGGCACAACTGCGGGCCCGCCTCCAGTCGCTCGACGTCAACGAGCTCGAGGCCCTGCTGGCCTACGAAGAGGCCACCAAAGGCCGCGCTCCGTTCCAGACGCTGCTCGCCAACAGGATTACGCGCGCGACGGCGAAGTGACCGACAACTCGGCCGACAACCCATTCCCGGTTCGCGCGGTCGCTACGCGGATCGCCGCCTGGATCGACAAGCTCGGCGTGGTCTGGGTCGAGGGCCAGCTGACCCAGATCAACATCCGGCCGGGTTCCAGGACCGTGTTCATGGTGCTGCGCGACCCGGCCGCCGACATGTCGCTGACCGTCACCGCGCCGCGGATGCTGGTCGACAACGCTCCGGTCAAGCTGGTCGAAGGTGTGCAGGTGGTGGTCTGCGGGAAGCCGAACTTCTTCACCGGTCGCGGCACTCTGACGTTGCGGCTCAGCGAGATTCGCGCGGTCGGGATCGGCGAGCTGCTGGCCCGCATCGAACGGCTGCGGCAATTGCTGGCCGCCGAGGGGCTATTCGATCCGCGGCTCAAGCGGCCGATCCCGTTCCTGCCCACCATGATCGGCTTGGTCACTGGACGGGCCAGCGCAGCCGAGCACGACGTGACGTCGGTGGCCGCCGCGCGGTGGCCCGCAGCGCGGTTCGCCGTCCGCAACACCGCGGTCCAGGGCCCCACCGCCGTCGCCCAGATCGTTAAAGCGTTGCGGGAGTTGGACTCCGACCCCGATGTCGACGTGATCGTGCTGGCCCGCGGCGGCGGCAGTGTCGAGGACCTGCTGCCGTTTTCCGATGAGACGCTGTGCCGCGCGATCGCAGCGTGCCGCACACCGGTGGTCAGCGCGGTCGGCCACGAACCCGACAACCCGCTCTGCGATCTGGTCGCCGACCTGCGGGCCGCGACACCCACCGACGCGGCCAAGCGGATCGTTCCCGACACCGCTGCCGAACAACGTCTGCTCGACGACCTGCGCCGGCGCGGTGCGCAGGCCCTGCGCAATTGGGTGGGCCGTGAAGAGCGGGCACTGGCGCAGTTGCGCAGCCGGCCGGTGCTCGCCGAGCCGCTGGCCGCACTGGCGGCGCGGGCCGACGAGGTGCACCGCGCCCGGTCCGCGGTTCGACGGGACATCATTCGGTTGATTGACGTGCAGGCCGAACGGGTCGGACATCTGTCGGCTCGGCTGGCGACACTGGGTCCCGCGGCCACCCTCGCCCGGGGCTACGCCGTGGTGCAGACGGTCGGGAGTGCCGGTCCGGCGGTCTTGCGATCGACGGACGACGCCCCTGCCGGGACGAGGCTGCGGATACGGGTCGGCGACGGCGCGATCGCGGCGATGAGCGAAGGACGAGCCGATGGCGAGTGACGAAGTTACACCTATTAGTGCTCTCGGATATGAGAAATGCCGCGACGAGCTGATCGAGGTCGTGCGCCGGCTGGAACAGGGTGGACTAGACCTCGACGCATCGCTGGAGCTCTGGGAAAGGGGCGAACAGCTGGCCAAACGGTGCGAAGAGCACTTAGCTGGCGCGCGTAAGCGAGTGGCCGACGCGTTGGCCGCCGGCGAGCCCGAAGATTCTTGACGCTGCAAATATCTCTGCGGCGTTTATTCCAAACTGGAACACGTTTCAGTTATTCTCGGCTGCATGGCTGACTCTCCTGGACGTTCTGGACCTTCGGCGACCGCCGAATTGGGCCGAGTGCTCGTCACCGGCGGCTCGGGATTCGTTGGCGCCAACCTGGTGAGCACCCTGCTCGACCGGGGTTACCGCGTGCGGTCCTTCGACCGGGCGCCGTCACCGCTACCCGCCCAGCCCGGCCTCGAGGTGCTCCAGGGCGACATCTGCGACCGGGACGTCGTCGCCGGCGCGGTCGCCGGCGTCGACACGATTTTCCACACCGCCGCGCTCATCGCGCTGATGGGCGGCGCCTCGGTCACCGACGAGTACCGGCAGCGCAGCTTCGCCGTCAACGTCGAAGGAACCAAGAACCTCGTGCATGCCGCGCAGGCCGCCGGCGTCAAACGGTTCGTCTACACGGCGTCCAACAGCGTGGTGATGGGCGGCAAACCCATCGCGGGCGGCGACGAGACACTCCCCTACACCGACCGGTTCGCCGACCTGTACACCGAGACGAAAGTGGTTGCCGAGCGATTTGTCTTGTCGCAGAACGGTATCGATGGGCTACTGACGTGCTCGATCAGGCCGAGTGGAATTTGGGGCCGCGGCGATCAAACGATGTTCCGCAAGGTTTTCGAGTCCGTACTGGCCGGCCACGTCAAGGTGCTGGTGGGCCGCAAGTCCGCCCGTTTGGATAACTCCTACGTGCACAACCTGATTCACGGTTTCATCCTGGCCGCCCAACACCTGGCGCCGGGAGGCACCGCACCGGGCCAGGCCTACTTCATCAACGATGCCGAGCCGATCAACATGTTCGAGTTCGCCCGCCCGGTGGTGGCGGCATGCGGGCAGCGGCTGCCCCGGCTGCGGGTGTCCGGCGCCGTTGTGCGCGCGGCGATGCTGGCCTGGCAGCGGCTGCATTTCCGGTTCGGCATCCGTGAGCCGATGCTGGAGCCGCTGGCCGTCGAGCGGCTGTATCTCGACAACTACTTCTCGGTCGCCAAGGCCACCCGCGACCTCGGCTACCGGCCGCTGTTCACCACCGAGCAGGCGATGGTCGAGTGCCTGCCGTACTACATCGAGTTGTTCAACCAGATGAAAGCGGCGGCACACCCGGCGGCGGTGGCCGTCGTCGCACCGGCTGTCGCCGAATAGCTCGGGATGTTCCGCGACGGCGTGTAGCGTAATCCGTTGTGCGCGCCGTCGACTTGATCTTGCGCCGCATGAGCGGCGCCAACGCTGAGCAGTGGCGCCAATGAGCGCCGAGACCGTGCTTGTCACCGGAGCTTTCGGACTCGTCGGCTCGGAAACCGTCCGTCAGCTGATGGTCGAGGGACCGCACGTGGTCGCCACCGATCTGGACGTGTCGGCCAACCGCAAGGCGGCCGGCACGATGCCGTCAAACCGAGGTCCGCTGGGCCGACCTGACCGACCCAGCGGCGGTCAACTGAGCTGCTCACGGCGGTGGCGCCGACGGTGATCATCCACCTAGCCGCAATCATCCCGCCGGTCTGCTATGCCCGGCCGGCGCTGGCCCGCCGGGTCAACGTCGACGCGACCGCACACCTGCTCGACGCCGCCGCCGCGCTGCCCGACCCGCCGCGCTTCGTGCAGGCCTCCAGCGTCGCCGCCTATGGAGCGCGCAACCCGCACCGCGTCGATGGCGTGCTCACCGCCGACACCCCGCTGCAGCCGTCGGACATTTACGGTGCGCACAAGGTCGAGGCCGAAAACCTGGTGCGCGCATCGGGTTTGGACTGGGTGATCCTGCGGCTGGGCGGCGTGCTCACCGCCGAGCCGCGGTTCGACGTGGACCTGGACACCATCTACTTCGAGGCGTCCCTGCCGATCGACGGCCGGATCCAAACCGTCGATGTGCGCGATGTGGCCCGGGCGTTCATCGCCGCGACCACCGCTGGCGTGGTCGGCGAGACGCTGCTGATCGGCGGCGACGAGTCGCACCGCTTGGTGCAGGGCGACATCGCGCCGTCCACCGCCGCGGCGATGGGCCTGGTCGGCGGGATACCGGCCGGACGAAAGGGCGACCCGGACAACGATCGCGACTGGTTCGGCACCGACTGGATGGACACCACTCGGTCAATGGAAGCCCTTGACTTCCAGCGGATTACGTGGCCGCAGCTGCTCGCCGAGACCGCCGCACGGATGGGGTGGCGTCGCCACGCGGCACGGGTGATCGCGCCGCTCGCGCACGCGATGCTCAAACGCCGGTCGCCGTACCGCCACCACCCCGGGCGCTACGCCGACCCGTGGGGCGTCATCGACGCGAAGTGGGAAGGCCACAAGTGAGGTGAACGCAAGGCCGGTCGTCGTCGGCGGCGCGTCGGGCATCGGCAAAGCGGTAGCGCACGCACTGGCCGCCGAGGACTACCGGGTAATCGTTGCCGACCGCAACGGTGACGGGGCACGTTCCGTCGCAACCAACTCGGTGATCCGCACACGGGCGGCGACCGTCGAGGTCACCGACGAAGAGTCGGTCAAAGCGCTGTTCGACCGACGCCGGCGATCTCGACGTCGTGGTCAACACCGCCGGTTTACAGCGTCGCTCGGGCTGATCACGGAGCTGGCTGCCGAAGACTTCCGCGGCGGTCGTCGACGTCTGCCTCAACGGCGCGTTTCTGGTGATCAAGCACGCCGCCCCGCGGCTGCACGACGGTGGGGCGCTGGTGTCGATCAGCTCCCTCAACGGGCGCCAACCCGCCGCGGCGATGAGCGCCTACTGCGCCGCCAAGGCCGGATGCGAGAAATAGCACACCTGGGCGCGCCCCAGAACAATGGCACTGGCACCAGGGAGAGGGGACGATCTGATTATGCCTACCTCGAACGATCCGATGACGGCGGTGCGTCAGTACGTCGATGCCTTCAACAACGGTGACGCGAAGGCGATGGCGGCGGCGTGTGCTGACCCGATGCAGATTCTTGACGGAATGTCGCCGCATGTATGGCAGGGGCCGACAGCCGCCGAAGACTGGTGGACGGACGTGCTTGCCGAGGGCGAGCACCTGGGGGCGTCCGGCTATAACATCGCTCTCGGCGAGCCTCGGCATGTTGATCTCATAGGCGATTACGGGTATGTCGTTATTCCCGCAACCATGACGTTCAACCTTCGGGGGAACCCGGTCACGCAAACCGGTTCACTCTTCACGGTGGCGCTTCGCAAGGTCGACACCGAGTGGCGTCTAGCGGCCTGGGCTTGGGCCAAAGGCACACCGAATGCGTAGAACGCACACAGCCCTGCCAAGGCAGCATGACGGTTAAGGCGCTCTAGCTCGGGCGACGCCCTGACCTGTTTCAGACTGGATCGCCCCTGCGCCCCTTCGCGCGCTACTAGGGTTGGTCAGCGGTACTGGTAGTCGGCGAGAGCGCGAAAGGGGCATCACCAACGATGCTGAACGTCCACGGCGATCTGAGCGCTGAAGAGGATCGGAGACGCGCTATGCGCCGATGCGGGGCACGGTACCGCCACGGTCTATCTTGCCCATGCCACGTTGATCGAACCAGCTGGTCTGGTGGCTATCGCCGCACTTGTGGATCACGCCGTACGCGACGGCAGGCCAGTAAAATTCACGAAACCGAAAGACTCTGGCGTCCGAAACTATCTGGCACGCATGCACCTTGGTGAGTTGCTCAGTTCCCTATCGGTACCCCACGACCTGCCGACCGTCAGAGAAGCGCCTCTGCGGGACGATTTGCTTGAGTTGCGAAAGTTCAGCAGCCAGTCGGACGGGGAGGCGCTCGGTGCCCTTGTGTTCGACAAGGTGAGGGGAAAGGTGGACACCTACATACCGGACGCGCTGTACTCGGGAATATGCGAACTGGCGGGGAACGTGTGTTTCCATGCCCAAGTTGACACGGGATTTGCTGCGGCGCAGACCATTCCGCGTCGCGGCTGCATCTTCTTTGCCATCGCAGATAGCGGCATCGGAATGAAGGAATCGCTGACGCACACCACCATCCAGCCGACGCGGGGCAAGCCTTGCTGCTAGCCATCAAGTACGGCGTCTCAGGCACAGGGGAAGCCGGACGGGGGTGCGGGCTGAGTGACGTGATCGACTCCATCGCGAGCGGCCTCGGAAAGTTTACGATCATCAGCGACAACGCGATCCTGGCGAACGTTCGCGCATGCTCCCCGTCTGTCGGACGGCTCCGGTATCCTATCCGGCATCTTGATAGCTGGGCAGCTTAAGCTGCTGATTATCGAGCCGGACGCGAGGAGGTACGTGCGTGTGACCGCATCCTTCAGTTCGTCCCGCCTCGCTGGCAGCAGGGGATCTCGTGCTCCGTATCCTCGCGGGCGTGCTCACCGATTTCCACGGCATGTCTGTAGAGGTCAGCGCTCAGGGTCTCGCTTCCGCCGCGCCCTCATTTGTCGATGAGCTGATCAAGGAAATACTCGTTAGTCGCAATGCCAGCCGATTGACAGTTCGGGCGCAACACACCACCTCGCAGCTGTCCTGACGCGCTCGGCGAAGAACCGGGGTGTCGGTAAAAAGCTCGTCGTGCATACACGGGAAGACGATTAAAGATCTGACCGACAGATTTGGCATGAGCAGCGGCCAGTCACGGACGACATCTCGGCTAAAGCCGCGTGAGGTTAGGGCACTCTGAAAACCCTCTCTGAGCTGCGGCGGCGGATGGTTTCAGCTCCCCGCAGCGTTGTACCAGGTGGAGGGGGATTCCACGAGGAGGAGGTGCTGAGATGGCCCTGTACTACAGCGACGGCGGACCTGGCCCAGCCATGAACCTGGTTCGCATCGACGCCGAACCCGGTGGTGAGTTCAAGGCATGGCTGACCGCTCCGGCGCAGACCTGGTCTCCGCAGGGCGGTTGGACCCCGTTCCCGCAGGCGCAGGCCGACATCATGTACCTGGGCGTAAGACGTTTCGGGTGCGCTATATCTCGTCTGAGTGCAACGGCGCCTGGGAGGAGCTGCCGGTCAGCCTGGTGGATTGGGCCGCGACGGAGAAGTTCTCCCACGCCCATACCGAGCAGGGGCAGGAGGAGGAAGCCGCGTCGGCCGATGCAGCAGCCGTGGACGCAGAGGCCGCCGCCGAGAAGGCGGAGATGAGTTCGCGCACGCCCGCCGCGCCGCCGCACCTGTTTCTGCCGGACCGCGACGGCGTCTGGGTGTTGGACTATTTCCAGAACCGGCCGGAGCTGGTGACGTTCCGACTTGCCGCGCGCCGCCTTATAGAGCGGCGGCTGGGCGATGTAGATGTGGCCGCGGTCGATCAGCTCCGGCATCTGGCGGTAGAAGAAGGTCAGCAGCAGGGTGCGGATATGGGCGCCGTCGACGTCGGCGTCGGTCATGATGATGATCTTGTGATAGCGCAGCTTGTCGGCGTTGAACTCTTCGCGCCCGATGCCGGTGCCCAGCGCCGTGATCAGGTTCACGATGCTGTCGCGACGACAGCATCTTGTCGAAGCGGGCGCGCTCGATGTTCAGGATCTTGCCGCGCAGGGGCAGCACCGCCTGGTTGGCGCGGTTGCGGCCCTGCTTGGCGCTGCCGCCGGCGCTGTCGCCCTCGACGATGAAGATTTCGCATTTGGCGGGATCGCGTTCCTGGCAGTCGGCCAGCTTGCCGGGCAGGGACGCGCCGTCCAGCGCGCCCTTGCGGCGGGTCAGTTCGCGCGCCTTGCGGGCGGCTTCGCGGGCGGCGGCGGCTTCCACCACCTTGCCGACGATGGCCTTGGCTTCGGCCGGATGCTGCTCGAACCAGGCGCCCAGCTGGTCGATGACGCGCGCCTTCCACGATCGGGCGCACTTCCGACGGAGACCAGCTTGTCCTTGGTCTGGGACGAGAATTTCGGGTCGGGCACCTTGACCGACAGCACGCAGGTCAGGCCTTCGCGGCAGTCATCGCCGGTCAGCGCCGACCTTGTCCTTCTTGGCGCTGCCGGCATGTCGTCGGCATATTTGGTGACGACGCGGGTCAGGCCGGCGCGGAAGCCGGCCAGATGGGTGCCGCCGTCGCGCTGGGGGATGTTGTTGGTGAAGGCCAGCGTGCTCTCGTGATAGCTGTCGTTCCAGGTCATCGCGATTTCGACCGTGACGCCGTCGCTTTCGGACAGCGATCATCACCGGCGCGGGGATCAGCGGCTGTCTTGGCGCGGTCCAGATATTCCACAAAGGCCTTCAGGCCGCCTTCGTAATGCAGAGTGACTTCCTTGGCCTCGACGCCGCGCTTGTCGGTCAGGATGATGGTGACGCCGGAATTCAGGAAGGCCAGCTCGCGCAGCCGGTGTTCCAGGGTGGCGAAATCGAACTCGGTCTTGGTGAAGGTGGCGGGCGAGGGCAGGAAGGTGACTTCGGTGCCCTTGCTTGCCGTCGGCGCGTCGGCCGACGACCTTCAGCGGCGCCACCGGATCGCCGTGGCGGAACTGCATGTAATGTTCCTTGCCGTCGCGCCAGATGCGCAGGTCCAGGAATTCGCGACAGCGCATTGACCACCGACACGCCCACGCCGTGCAGGCCGCCGGAGACCTTGTAGGCGTTCTCGTCGAACTTACCGCCGGCATGCAGCTGGGTCATGATGACCTCGGCGGCCGAGACGCCTTCTTCCTCGTGGATGCCGGTGGGGATGCCGCGGCCATTGTCGCGCACGGTGCAGGAGCCGTCGGGATTGAGCGTCACGTCGATGCGGTTGGCATGGCCGGCCAGCGCCTCGTCGATGGCATTGTCCACCACCTCATAGACCATGTGGTGCAGGCCCGAGCCGTCATCGGTGTCGCCGATATACATGCCGGGGCGCTTGCGCACCGCGTCCAGGCCCTTCAGCACCTTGATGCTGTCGGCGCCATATTCGTTCATGTTGGGTTCGGACATTTAACTTCACCTGACTCGCACGATACCCGGCGCCGTGCCATGACGGCACCGGCGCCCTTGTTGATACGCCTGCCGCGCCTTTAGCGCTGCGACAGAATTCGGACAGCCGCGAGGCCAGCGGCGGCATAGGTCAGGGTGATCGCCGGGATCAGCACCAAGGTCGCACGCGCACCAGCTGCAGATAGCCGGCACCGTCAGCCGGTTCAGATCGACCGCCATCGGCAGCAGCGCCACGAAGAAGGCAATCGCCTTGGGATTGCCCAGCGTCAGCCCCAGATAGGCGAGGAAGCCGCGGCCGCGCCGCTTGCCGGCACGATTTCGGCGGCATCGGCGCACTTTCGCCGTCCAGTATTTGTAGCCGAGATAGAGCAGATACAGGCCGCCCGCGATCTTCACGACCAGGAAAAGGCTGCCCCATCGCCTGCGCCACCAGCGCCAGCCCGAAAGCCGAGAGAGTCATCAGGCATCAGGTCGCCCACCAGTGATGCCCAAGCACGGCCGGAATGGTGGCGCGGAAGCCCGAACCCAGCGCCCGCGCCACGATGGCGATGATGCCGGGGCCCGGCACCGCGATCGCCATGGCATAGAGCCCGAAATAGAGCAGGTAATTGTGCAGCGGGATCATGCTGCCCGCCTGCGGTGGAAAGTGCCGTCCCGCACTTCGAAGATCTGCGCCTGCGCGCCGTCGAACAGCGACAGGTCGGTGCCGGTCATCCAGGCCTGGGCCGCCAGGGCCGGATTTCCTCGAACAGGGCGGCGCGGCGCATGACATCCAGATGGGCGGCGATTTCGTCCAGCAGCAGGATGGGCGCCAGGCCGTCGCGGGCCCGCGCCAGTTCGCGCGCATCGGCCAGCATGATGGAGATCAGCAGCGCCTTCTGCTCGCCGGTGGAGCAGTCGCGGGCATCGGCGCGCTTGGCCGTGTGGCGCACGGCAAGGTCGGTGGTGTGCGGCCCGACCAGGGTGCGGCCGGCTTCGGCATCGCGGATGCGCGAGGCGGCGAGCGCGTCGCGCAGGGCTTCGGCGTCGTCGAGATGCAGTTCGTCGGTCAGGGCCAGCGACGGCGGCCGGGAAGGCGCCGGCCTGGCCGCGTTCGGCCAGCGCGCGCGACAGTTTCTCCACCGTGGCGGCGCGCGCCTGGGCGATCAGCGACGCCGGCCTCGGCCATTTCATTTTCCAGCCCGTCCAGCCAGGCCGGATCGCGCGGGCCGTATTTCAGCAGCCGCGCCCGCTCGCGCATCGCGGTTTCATAGCGGGTGGCGGCGCGGGCATGGCCGGCATCGAAGCCCAGCACCAGCCGGTCGAGGAAACGCCGGCGTCCGCCGGCGCTTTCGATGAACAGCCGGTCCATGGCCGGCGTCAGCCAGATCAGCTGCACGATGTCGCCCAGGTCGGCGGAGCTGTGCGCCGGCGACGCCGTTGAGGCGCACCTGGCGCGCTGCCGGCATGCCTAGGTCAGGCCGGTGCCGATCTCATATTCGGTCTCGCCGCGCGCCACGGTCGCGGCCACGGCCCACAGCGTCTCTTCGGACGCGACCGGACCCTTGCGGATATGTTCGGCCAGCTTGGCGCCGCGCAGGCCGCGGCCCGGCGACAGCAGCGAGATGGCGTCCAGCAATTGGTCTTGCCCGCGCCATTGGGCCCCGCCAGCACCACCGGCGCGCCCGACACGGCGAGTCTCGCCCGAGGCATAGGAGCGGAAATTGGTCAGCCGCAGGCGCGTCACCGCCAGCCGCGGCAATGGCCGCCGGCGTCGCCGACGGGCGCATGTCGACGCGCAACCGTCAAATCAGACCCTGAGCGGCATGAGGACGTAGAGCGTGCGCGTGTCCTCCGCGTCTTCGATGATGGCGGGCGAGCCCGCATCCGACAGCAGGAAGCGCACTTCCTTGCCTTCGATCTGGCTGGTGATGTCCAGCAGATAGCGGGCGTTGAAGCCGATCTCCAGCGGCGCCGGCGCTGTAGGTGGCGCCCACATCTTCGGTGGCGGTGCCGCTTTCCGGATTGACCACCGACAGCGTCACCTTGTCCTTGGACGAGGTTCAGCTTCACCGCGCGGGTCTTGTCGGCGCTGATGGTGGAGACGCGGTCGACCGACTGGGCGAATTCCTTGGCTTCCAGCGCCAGCGCCTTGTCGTTGCCGGACGGGATGACGCGCTCATAGGGCGGGAAATTGCCGTCGATCAGCTTGGAGGTCAGCTCCACGCCATTGAAGCCGAACTGGATCTTGGTGTCGGACAGCGAGACGTCGATGGCGCCATCGGCGTCGTCCAGCAGCTTCATCAGCTCGCCCACCGTCTTGCGCGGAATGATCACGCCCGGCATGTCGCCGGCGCCATCGGGCAGTTCCAGCTCATAGCGGGCCAGGCGATGGCCGTCGGTGGCGACGGCGCGCATCACCGGCGGGCTTGGCGTCCTTGGCGGCATGGACATAGATGCCGTTGAGGTAATAGCGGGTCTCTTCGGTCGAGATGGCGAAGCGCGTCTTGTCGATGATGCGCTTGAGGTCGTCGGCCGCCAGGCGGAATTTGTGGGGCAGGGCGCCGGCCGCCATCTGGGGGAAGTCTTCGCGCGGCAGGCAGGACAGTTCAAAGCGCGACGAGCCGGCGGAGACCGCCAGCCGGCCGCCTTCGC
>CAWIKT010000055.1:0-46446 GCA_963836555.1 uncultured Actinomycetota bacterium
GCGCGCCGTGGAGAACTTTCCGATCTCGGCCGGGGCCTGGAGCGCACCCAGATCGGGCCCTGGGCCTGTTGAAGGGCGCCTGCGCCGAGGTCGAACAAGGACCTCGGGTTGCTGGCAGCCGACAAAGCCGATGCGATCATCGCCGCCGCCGCCGAGATCGCCGACGGCAAGCTCGACGACCAGTTCCCGTCGACGTGTTGCAGACCGGTTCGGGCACCAGCTCCAACATGAACACCAACGAGGTGATCGCCCGCCATCGCCGGTGCCAACGGTGTGAACGTCCACCCCAACGACGACGTCAACATGTCGCAGTCGTCCAACGACACCTTTCCCACCGCCACCCACATCGCCGCCACCGAAGCCGCTGTGCGCCATCTATTCCGGCGCTGCAGGTGCTGCACGGCGCACTGGCCGACAAGGCCCGGCGAATGGCGCACCGTGGTCAAGTCGCGGCCGCACCCACCTGATGGACGCCGTCCCGGTGACGCTGGGCCAGGAGTTCTCCGGGTACGCCCGCCAGATCGAGGCGGGCATCGAACGGGTCAAGGCGACGCTGCCCCGGCTCGGCGAGCTGGCGATCGGCGGCACCGCCGTCGGCACCGGCCTCAACGCCCCCGACGGGTTCGGCGCCAAGGTGGTCAAGGTACTGGTCACCGAAACCGGAGTGGACGAATTCCGCACCGCGACAAACTCTTTCGAGGCCCAGGCCGCGCGCGACGGGCTGGTCGAGGCGTCCGGCGCGCTGCGACCATCGCGGTGTCGCTGACCAAGATCGCCAACGACGTGCGCTGGATGGGCTCCGGCCCGCTGACCGGCCTCGGCCGAGATCCAGCTGCCGGACCTGCAGCCGGGCAGCTCGATCATGCCGGGAAAGGTCAATCCCGTTCTGCCCGAAGCGGTTACCCAGGTCGCCGCTCAGGTGATCGGCAACGACGCAGCCGTCGCGGTCGGCGGGCTGTCGGGTGCGTTCGAGCTCAACGTCTACATCCCGATGATGGCCCGCAACATCCTCGAGTCGTTCAAGCTGCTGACCAACGTCTCGACGCTGTTCGCCGAGCGGTGCATCGTCGGGCTGAAGGCCAACGAGGAGCACCTGCGAGAGCTCGCCGAGTCGTCGCCGTCGATCGTCACGCCGCTGAACTCGGCGATCGGCTACGACGAGGCCGCCGCGGTGGCCAAGCAAGCGCTCAAGGAGAAGAAGACGATTCGGCAGACGGTCATCGACCGCGGGCTGATCGGTGACAAGCTGACCGAGGAAGAACTCGACCGCCGTCTCGACGTGCTCGCGATGGCGAAGGTCACCGAGGAGTAAGCATGCTGGACGACGGACTCCGCCAACGCCGCCTCGCGCTCATCGAAGAGCACATGAACACCGAGGTGACCAAGGAGTTCGATCGCACGCTGGCGACCTTCAACGGGCATCCGCGCTACGAAATCATGGCCACCGGCCAGGTTTTCGACGGCGACGACGAGGTGATGACCTACTACCTGACCACCCGTACCGCGTTTCCGGATCAGCGGCACGACAATGTCCGGTATCACGTCACCGACGACGCGGTGATCACCGAATTCGACCTGCTGGGAACCAATCTCGGCGAGTTCTACGGAATGCCGCCCACCGGCAAATCGTTCCGGGTGCCTATCATCGCGGTGTTCTTCTTCGACGGCGAGCGAATCGCAGGCGAGCGCATTTACTTTGACAGCGCCAGCCTGGTCACCCAGATCGGCCGCGGTGAGTTGCTGGCGCTGGCCGCGTCGGGTGAGCTACCCGGGCAGTAGACGCCTAGCTGCCGTTGTTCGGTCCGCCCGAATTCTGGCCTGCCACATCGGTGATCGGGAAATTCGGCATCGGCTTCGGCGACGGCGTGTGCGGCAGCGACGGAATCTCCGACGGCGGGATGTCGTGCAGGACGTTGGCCGCCGGCCCGTTCTCCCGTGAGCCATAGACACTGCCCGGGGCCCGCGGTCCGAGCAGTTGGCTGACCGTGACCACGTGGTAGCCATTGGCCTTGAGCACCGGGAGGAACTGCTCGACGAGGTCGACGGTGCTCGAGTACGTGTCATGCATCAGCACCACCGAGCCGGGCTTGATCTGCGTCATCAAGCACTGTCGACTGGCCGCGGTGTTGGAGTCGTTGATCCAGTCGAAAGGGATGACGTCCCAGAAGATTTCGGCCAGACCCGCTTTCGCGGCCTGCTCGTTGACTACCGCATTGGTCAGGCCGCCCGGCGGCCGCCACAGCTTCGGCGTCGTGCCGGTGGCCGCGACGATCGCCTCGGTGGCCCGGGAGAATTGAGTCGGCACGTCGGCCGGCGGCAGCGTGGTCATGTTGGGGTGTTCCCAGGTGTGGCTGCCGAGTTCCATGCCCGCCTCGACGACCCGCTTGGCGCCCGCCGGGTTGGCCGCGACCTTGTTGCCGATCTCGAAGAACGTGGCCTTGGCGTTGTTAGCCTTCAGGATGCCCAGCAGCCGATCGGTGTAGGGCGTGGGCCCGTCGTCGAAAGTGAGCGCCACGCACTTGACCTGAGCGCAATCGACCACGTCGTTGGCGTGGGCAAACCGGACGTGCCCGGTGAACGCGCCGACCGCGACGATACCGGCGGCGGCCGCCACTCCGGCGACGGTGCGCAGGTATCGCCACTTCTGGCTATCGGGTCGTTTCGGCACCTGCCGAAGTTTACCCAGCGTCGATTACAGCGGTGCGCCGCTGATCTCTTCGAGCATCTCGGTGACCAGCGCCGCGATTGGCGACCGCTCGCTGCGCAGCAGCGTGATGTGCGCGAACAGGGGGTGTCCCTTGAGTTTCTCGACCACGGCCGCGACACCGTCGTGGCGCCCCACCCGCAGGTTGTCGCGCTGGGCGACATCGTGGGTCAGCACCACCCGCGATCCGGCGCCGAGGCGGGACAGCACGGTGAGCAGCACGTTGCGTTCCAGCGACTGCGCCTCGTCGACGATCACGAAGGAGTCGTGCAGGGAGCGACCACGGATGTGGGTCAGCGGCAGCACCTCGAGCATGCCTCGGGACAGCACCTCTTCGAGCACCGCCGGGCTCGCCAGGCCTTCGAGGGTGTCGAAGACGGCCTGCGCCCACGGACCCATCTTTTCGCTTTCGCTGCCGGGCAGGTAGCCCAACTCCTGGCCGCCGACTGCGTACAGCGGGCGGAACACGACCACCTTGCGTTGAGTGCGTCGCTCCAGCACGGCTTCCAGGCCGGCGCACAGTGCCAGAGCCGACTTGCCGGTTCCGGCCTTGCCGCCCAACGAGACGATGCCCACCGACTCGTCGAGCAGTAGGTCGAGGGCCACCCGCTGCTCTGCGGAGCGGCCGCGCAGCCCGAACACCTCGCGATCGCCGCGGACCAGCTGGACCTGCTTGTGTGCGTTCACCCGGCCGAGCGCGTGCGAGCTGCCAGCCAGCAAGCCGAATACCCGTGTGGCAGGGCAGGTCTCGCGCATCTTCTAGGTCAACCTCGCCGTCGGCGAACATCGTGTCGATGTCGTCGGCGGTGGCTTCCAGCTCCGTCATGCCGGTCCAGCCGGACACCACGACATCCTGAGCGTGGTACTCGTCGGCGGGCAGACCCACCGCGCCCGCCTTGACGCGCAGCGGAATGTCTTTGCTGACCAACGTGACTCGCTTACCCTCGGCGGCGAGGTTGGCCGCGCAGCACAGGATGCGGGAGTCGTTGGTGTCGGTGCGGAAACCGGCCGGCAACACCGACGGGTCAGCTGTGGTTGAGCTCGACGTGCAACGTACCGCCTTGCGTCCCAACCGGAATGGGCTGATCGAGACGGCCATGCTCGATGCGGAGGTCGTCGAACAAGCGCAGGGCCTGGCGGGCGAACCAGCCGAGCTCGTGGTGGTGGCGTTTGGCCTCCAACTCACTGATCACCACTAGCGGAACCACCACTTCGTGTTCGGCGAAGCGGGAGCAGGCCCAAGGGTCGGACAGCAACACCGACGTGTCGAGCACGTAGGTCCTGTTGGTGTCCTGTGAAACCGCCGGGGAATCAGACACGAGCGCTCCTGGAAGCTCATCGCCCGGATCGCCGCCGCATGCGGGTGGTGGCCCCACCGCCACCCATGCGCGCGAGGCGTTCTGACCGGGCTGGATGCCCGTGCGGCCCGCACGGACGAATCGGCGGGGGCCGCGGCACAAGGACCGGGGCCGACGGTCCTTTCGAGGTCGAGTCGAGAGGCGCCGCCCGGATAGCAGAGCATGTCGCTAGCCATCGACTGCGACGGTACCCGCGTTGGCGCATCCACGCCGCGCAGGCGCGCCGACGACGATGCAGTGGGGGCCGCGCGATGAGGAGGAGCGGCGCCGGAAGCCCCGACGACGGTTAGCTGATGACGTACTGGCGCAGGGCGGGCTCGTCGGCCACACCCCATGCGGTGATGCGGTCGGAGATGACCTGCTTCAGTTGGTCAGGACCGAAAATGCCTGCGTCGGCAACGGTTTTCACCTTGTCGGCGTAGGCGTCGATGTCGGCGCCGAGCACCTCGATCTCCGCGGCGCGCGCGGCGATCGCGCCGATCGTCTCGTCGCGGCTGTAAGTCAGCAGGTGCGCGACCAGGTTGGCGAAGAACTCCTCGTGCCGTGCCTCGTCGCGGGCGATGTGAGCGATGAGCCCGGCCAGCACCGGCTCCTCGATTTCGGCCGCCAGATTCTTGCAGTACACGGCGTTTGCGCCCTCGAAGAGGGACATGAACACCAGCGTCTCGGTCTGCGAGTACTGGTCGGCGCGGTACCCCTTCTCCGCGACGTGCTGGAAGCGCACGTGCTCGTTGGCAGTCGGGTCGATCTCGCGGGTGACGACGAAGTACTCGCGCAGCGCGATGGCGTGCAGGTGCTCCTCGGCGGTCCAGCGGCCGATCCACTGTCCCCAGTTGTCCTCGAGGATGAAGTGCTCGACGAACTCGCGGTGGTAGCCGGCCAGGTTGTCCTTGGTGATCAGCAAGATCTCACACGCGTCGGTGATTACCTTCGGCAACGTCACCTGTGACGCGTCCCAGTCGCGCCCGCCCAGGAAGGCAAAGTTCTCGCCCTGGTCGAACGGCACGAAGTCGTGGGCGAACCAGATCTGCTCTGTCTCGAGATGACGATCGATGTTGGCACCGACCACCGGCTCGAGTTCGAGCATCAATGCGTTAGCAACGGGTTTAATCGCCATAAAAGTTAATATAACCCGCGTACACAGTTAACGTGAAATCGCCACGGCCGTGGCGGCCCCTCAGATGAGCGACCACTCCTCCAGGCCGTCGTACAGCGGAAACTCCCTGGCCAGACGCGTGACGCGGTCACGCAGTGCCGAGATGTCGGCGCTGCTGCCCGCAGCCAGCGCGGTCGCGATGATGTCGGCGACCTCGATGAACTCGGTGTCGCCGAAGCCGCGGGTGGCCAGGGCCGGCGTACCGACCCGCAGACCGGACGTCACCATCGGCGGCCGCGGGTCGTTGGGCACCGCGTTGCGGTTGACGGTGATGCCGACCTCGTGCAGCAGGTCCTCGGCCGCCTGACCGTCCAGCGGCGAGTCGCGCAGGTCGACGAGCACCAAGTGGACGTCGGTGCCGTGGCTGACCACCGAGACGCCGGCCTTGGCGACGTCGGTGGCCAGCAGCCGGTCGGCGATGATCCGGGCGCCGGACAGTGTGCGCTGCTGGCGTTCGACGAACTCCGGCGTGCCGGCGATTTTCAAAGCCACCGCCTTGGCAGCGATCACATGCATCAGCGGGCCACCCTGCTGGCCGGGGAAGACCGCGGAGTTGATCTTCTTGGCGAAGTCCTGCTTACCCATGATCAGACCCGACCGCGGACCGCCCAGCGTCTTGTGCACGGTCGTCGACACGATGTCGGCGTGCGGCACCGGTGAGGGGTGCAAGCCCGCCGCGACCAGACCGGCGAAGTGCGCCATGTCGACCCACAGGTGCGCGCCGACCTCGTCCGCGATCGAGGAGAAGGCGGCAAAGTCCAGGGTTCGCGGGTAGGCCGACCAGCCGGCGACGATCACCTTCGGCTGGAATTCCAGCGCCTGCGCGCGCACCGCGTCCATGTCGATCAGGTGACTGGTGGCGTCGACGCCGTAGAACGCGTTCTCGTAGAGCTTGCCGGAGAAGTTGAGCTTCATGCCGTGGGTGAGGTGGCCGCCGTTGGCGAGGTCGAGGCCGAGCAGTTTCTCGCCCGGCGACATCAGCGCGTGCAGCACCGCCGCGTTGGCCGACGCGCCCGAATGGGGCTGCGACGTTGGCGAAGTCGGCGCCGAATAGCGCCTTGACCCGGTCGCGGGCGATGTTCTCCACCTCGTCGACGTACTCGCAGCCGCCGTAGTAGCGCCGGCCGGGCAGACCTTCGGCGTATTTGTTGGTCAGCACACTGCCTTGGGCCTGCAGCACCGCGCGGGGCACGAAGTTCTCCGAGGCGATCATTTCCAGCGTGTCGCGCTGACGGCCGAGCTCTTTGCCGAGCAGTTCAGCGATGTCGGGGTCGACATCGGCCAGCGGCGCGGACATAACGGAACCAATGCGGGCGTCGGGTGCGGCAGTCACGCCCGCCAGTCTATCGGCGCTCCATGTCACCCGGGCCGATCGGCAACATACCCGAGCCACGAGCGGGCAACCACGGCGAAAACCTGGCCCGTTTTTCGCACTGCGTGCACGTTCGGCGAGCGCTACGCGTCCCCCTCATCGCGCTACGCGCGCTGCATCGTCGACGGGATCAGCGGCTCGTCGAGCAACCGGCCGAATCGCTCCGCCAGGCTGACGTCGGCGGGGCGGTCGTCGAGCCAGCCGCGCAGCAACCGGTATCCCTCGACGTAGGTGCTGGTGTAGGCGCGCCACAGCGGCGACGACAGGAACCGCAGCATCTGCCGGGCGCGCGTGTCGTTGACCAGCAGCCAGCGCCGCAGAAACTCCGCGACCTCGTCGGCGTCGCGGTGCTCGTCGTGCAGCATCAGCGCGGCATCCTGGCGCACGCCGGCCAGCGCCGCCGATGCCTCCGAGACCGCCTCGGCCCGCTCGCCGTCAAACCGCAGCCCGAGGTCGGCATAGATCTCGGTGGCCCACCGCCCCCAGCCCGTGCCGATCGCCGCGTACAGCGCCAGGTCGGCCAGACCCTCTGCCATCAGGCACTGCGGGGTGTTGACCAGAAAGATGGTCTGCTCGGCCTGACCTTTGCGATGAACCAGGCCGGCCTCCTTGCGGCAGTGCTCGGTGTGGTGGCCGGGATAGGACTCGTGGGCGACCAGCCGCGGCAGGTTCGACATCAGCTGTTTGAGGTCGGCGTTGACGGCCACCGTCGAGCGGTAGTCGCCCAGGTAGTAGTTGAAGCCCGACCACGGCTTGTCAGTCACCACCTGGTAGTCGACGGTTTCGCTGTCGGGCAGCGGGTACTCGGCGCGCACCCGGTCGCGCAGCGCGCTGGAAAACGCTTCGATGCAAGCCGCCAACCTGTCTGGCGGGATTTCCTCGCCGGCCCGGTGGGCTTCCATCCGGTCGACCAGCGACCCGGTGCCACCCAGCGTCTCGTCGAGGCGGGCATGCGCCTGGCGGTAGGCGTCCGGGTCGCCCTTGCCGATGCGCACGTCGAAGTAGGCGTGCACCTCGTCGACGAACCCGATGTTCTCGCCGGCGAACTTGCGGCCGGCACATTCCAGCGCGCGCAGGTGAGCGGCCACATAGTCGGCGCGCTGAGCGTCGAATCCATTGTGGTGCGGCACATCCGGCAACGCGGCCAGCAGCCTCGCGGCCGTCCGGGCCAGATCGTCCGGGTCGGGCGCGGGCTCGGCGGCCACCGTCTGACGCAGCGCGGGATTGCCGGTGAAGGCGTCGACGTAGCCCTGCTCGATCCGGTCGAAACGCAGACCGAGTAGCAGGTACTCGCGGATCAGGGCGTCGGGTTCCACAACGCTCAACGCTATCCCAGCAGTTTGCCGTGTCGCTGATGCTGCAAGACTGATCGTCATGCCGCGGCCCAGCGAGCCGAGCCCCTATGTGGAGTTCGATCGACGTCAGTGGCGCGCGCTCCGTATGTCGACGCCGCAGCCCCTGACCGAAGACGAAATCGTCGGTCTGCGCGGCATCGGCGAGCAGGTCAACCTGCGCGAGGTCGAAGAGGTCTACCTGCCGCTGGCGCGACTCCTGCATCTCCAGGTGGCGGCCCGCCAGCGACTCTTCCAAGCCACCGCCGAGTTCCTCGGCGAGCCACAGCAGAATCCCGACCGGCCGGTGCCGTTCATCATCGGCGTGGCCGGCAGCGTGGCGGTCGGTAAGTCGACGACAGCTCGTGTGCTGCAGGCGCTGCTGGCCCGCTGGGATCACCATCCGCGCGTCGACCTGGTCACCACCGACGGGTTTCTCTACCCCAACGCCGAGCTGAATCGACGAAACCTGATGCACCGCAAGGGTTTTCCGGAAAGTTACGATCGCCGGGCGCTGATGCGGTTCGTCACGTCGGTGAAGTCGGGATCGGACTACGTCTGCGCGCCGGTGTATTCGCACCTGCACTACGACCGGGTGCCAGACGCCAACCAGGTGGTCCGACACCCCGACATCCTGATCCTCGAGGGACTCAACGTGCTGCAGACCGGACCGACGCTGATGGTGTCGGACCTGTTCGACTTCTCGCTCTACGTCGACGGCCGGATCGAGGACATCGAGCAGTGGTACATCTCGCGCTTCCTGGCGATGCGCTCAACGGCGTTCGCCAATCCCGCGTCGCACTTCCACCACTACGCGGGGCTGACCGATCAGCAGGCCGAAATCGCCGCCCGCGACATCTGGCGCTCGATCAACCGGCCCAACCTGATCGAGAACATCCTGCCGACCCGCCCACGCGCCACCCTGGTGTTGCGCAAGGACGCCGACCATTCCATCAACCGGCTGCGACTGCGCAAGCTCTGACGATTAGCCGAACGGTTCTGAACACCCTTGACCCGAATCGAATCGTTCCGCACGCCTTATCGGATCGGTCCTGACACTATGTCTGTGCACTGACGTCGTGGGTGACGCGGCTAAACGTTCAGGAGAAGGGTATGTCGGCCGACGCTAAGGTTCCGCCGGCGCGGGTCGCTAGGGTCGTCGAGCGCGTCCGCCATCATCTGTATCGGCTGCATCAGCGGCTTGTTCCGACGCAGGTAGCGTTGTCGGAGCTGCTCTTGGGCGCGTGGGTAGCGCAAGCGGTCCACGCCGCTGCCGAATTAGGTGTCGCGGACGCCCTCGCAGACGGTCCGTTGTCGATCGACGAGTTGGCACTGCGTGTCGGGGCGGATCCTGACGCGCTGGAGCGGCTGCTACGGGCGCTGATCACGCGAGGCGTGTTTCGGCGGCGGCGCGACGGACGTTACGAGCTGAGTCCGGTTGCTGACACGTTGCGTTTGGATGCGTCGGCGTCGATGGCTGGCGGGGCTCGGTTCTATGGTTCGCCGCAGCATCGGGAGCATTGGAGCTTGCTGGTGGACTCAGTGAGAACCGGACGACCAAGTGTCCCGACGTTGCGCGGCCAGGAGTTCTTCGAGTACCTCGCCAGCGAGCCCGACCTAGGCCGACTGTTCGACCAGGCGATGACCGCCGTTTCAGAGTTGGCGGTAGGACCGATTGTTGCCGGTTACGACTTCAGCGACTACTCGACGATCGTGGACGTGGGCGGCGGGCACGGTCGACTGCTGGCCGCCATTCTGGGGGCGACACCTGGCGCGCAAGGCGTGCTGTACGACCAGCCGCACGTCGTGGCGGACGCGCCAACGCTGTTGCGGAAATACGGGATCGAGGCTCGAGTACGAATCGAGAGTGGGTCGTTTTTCGAGGCGGTCCCGGCAGGCGGTGACCTCTACGTCCTCAAGATGATTATCCACGATTGGCCCGATGAGCAGGCAATCACAATCCTGCGCAACGTCCGTCAGGCTGCCGGGTCCGGTGGGCGGGTGTTGTTGGTGGAGCAGGTAATTCCAACGCACGATCGTGAATTCCTCGGCAAATGGGCCGATCTGGAGATGTTGCTCTGTGCGGGGGCACGCGAGCGCACCGCTGCTGAGTATCGGGACCTGCTCGACCGCGCCGGGCTTCAGTTGACGCGCGTGGTGCAGACCGCCGCACCTTTCAGCATCGTCGAGGCTGAACCGGCATAACCACCGGATAGCCAAAGTGGGCACGCACGGCCCATTAGCAGCGTATGGGGCCGAGCCGCACGCCACCAGCGCGTCAATCACCTCGGGTACCGGGCGGAGGTGAAAACCGCAGCCGGAGAACGGCATTCGCGCCATGCACCGGGGTCCGCCAATCCCACGACTATTCGACCGGTACTTCCTCCTACCCGAGCAAGCTCAGCGAACGCGCGACCCGAATCAACGATGAAGTAGATGGGTGAGGACGCCGTTCGATGCGCTGTCGGGGAACGGCAGGCTTCGTCAATGAACCGGTGTGCAATGCCAGCCGGCCGACTGCGATGTCGCGGCGGTATCGACGTGGGGCGTGGCTGAGCATCGTGTCCGACACCTCGACACCGTGCACGCAGCCAAACAAGCCGATGCGGGGACGCTCGCCGCAACCTCTGACAGCGGCGCCCCGCACCGGCGGGACGGGAGTCACGCCGGTAGGCGGCGCACTCCGAGGTATTGCAGGTAACCCATCAACGCGAAGTAGCCGCCGGTGGCCAGCGTCGTGGCGACGCCGATTCCGGTCAGTGGCAGCACGCCGGCGACGAGCACCATCAGCGTCGCCACTGCCAGGACGACATTCCCGGCGATCAGGCCGACGCCGGCGCGACGCAGATTCGGCACTGCGGCAAGGGCATACACCGCCAGGCCGCCGAGCACCAGCAGCGCGCCGCCGCTGAACTCGGCGACAGAACTCAGGCCGGTCAGTGAGGAGAGCGAGTCCGCCAGCAGCGCGATGAAAAGGCCGACCGCGCCGCTCAACGTCGCGTCGAGTCGCATGGCGAACCGCAACAGGGAGTCGGTCGAGTCGTCGAAAGGCCGGGCGGCCAATGGAGTAACAGCGGTCATTTCGGAACTCCTTGCGATATCGGGTCGATCACCTCTGAGCCTGCCGTTCGGGGACTGCCAGATCGACGCTTGGCACTGCCAGGCACTGCCATGCGCAGGTCAACCGGGTGATCCAGGCCACTATTCCGTGCCTAGCCGGGCTAATCAGCCGTGCCGGCTAGCTGGAGACGGCCACCCGGCCTCGCAAATCGGCCGCAATCAGCTTGGCCGCGGCGTTCTGCCAGTTGTGCAGCGACCGTTGCGGCACATCGGTGACGAACCACTGCCACGCCTGACGCGCGGTCGGGTCGAGGCCGGCGGCGGTGGCGTTCTGGGCATAGGCCCGCACACCGACGACGTACGGGAAGTACAGCGAGTTGTAGTGGCGCCACTGCTCGCTGGTGCCGAAGTCGCCGCCGTCGCGCGGCTTGAGCGCGGCGATCCGGTCGGCAAGCAACGCCTTGAGTTCGATGGCCCGCTCGAGCGGCTGATCCGGAGCGCCGCGGGCAGCCAGCCGCTCGTCGATGCAGGGCAGCGCGGTCAGCGGGTTGGCCACCAGCTTGGACAAGTCGCCGTAGTGGCCCAGCGCGCGGCGGGTCAACCGGGCGAACGTCTCGTCGTCGAAGCCGTCGAGCGGGTCGGCCGACCGCAGTGGCAACGCAGATTCGGTGCGCCGCAACGTCGCCCGGTGAGCGCGCAGCAGCGGCGCGCGCGAGAACACCATCCGGTCGAGCAGCCCGGCCAACGGGTCGGCCAGCACCTGCACCGACGCGGCGATCGCGAGGCTGGTGAACAGCAGGACCGTCAGAGCCGTCTGCGCTGTGGGCTGGTCGCGGGTCAGCGCGATGCCGATCAGCATCTGGCCACCCAGTAGCGCCACCACCATTCCGGTGCCGGTGAAGGAGCGCATCATGTCGGCCCGTAGCGCCTGCCCTTCGTCGAAGGCGTCCCAGAGCGCGACCGCTAAGCCGAGGCCCAGCACGTCGCAACTCGTCGACGCCAACGCCAGCCAACTGGGCACCACACCGAGCGGAATGATCAGGATGGCGTTGGCGAGCGCGAAGAACAGCGTGGCGGTGACGATGAGCCCGACCTGCGGGATCTTCCGCGTCCGGCGCCGCAATGCAACGATCATCGCGCCCAGCGTGGACGCCGAGATCGCTGCGCACATCACCACGTGGCCGAGCCGCAATGGCCCCTCGACGCTGCCTGCCATCGCGGCTCCGGCCAACGCGAGCACGCCGGCGCCACCGACCAGCAGCCCCTCGCCGACACGTGACGCGATCGGTGTCGTCGGCCCTGGCGATTTCGAGCAGCACCGCAAACCAGGCCACCCCGGGAACGGCTACCAGATAGATCTCGACACGGCCGAGCAGCATGGAATGCGTGACGAGCCGCACGGCGTCCAGCGCGACCGCCGTCGCGAAACTGCACAGGCCGACCGCGGAGAACACCAGCACCGGCTTACGCGGATTACGGGCCACCAGATACAGCCCCAACCACCAGCTCAGCGAGAAGACGAAAGCTGAGAGCGCAGCCATGTTCTCAGTCTTACACGCCGTAGCGGCGGTGCCGCTGGCTGTAATCGCGCAGCGCGCGCAGGAAGTCGACCCGGCGGAACGCCGGCCAGTGCGCTTCGGTGAACCACATTTCCGAGTAGGCGCTCTGCCAGAGCAGGAATCCGGACAACCGCTGCTCCCCGGACGTCCGGATGACCAGGTCGGGGTCGGGCTGGCCGGAGGTGTAGAGGTTCTCCGAGATGGCGTCGACGGTGACGGCCTCGATCAGTTCTTCGCCGCTGGCGCCGTCGGCGATCGCCTTGCCCAAGAGTCCGCGCACGGCGTCGGCGATCTCCTGGCGGCCGCCGTAGCCGACCGCGACGTTGACATGGAAGCTGCCCTTGCCGGTGGCGGCGGTGCCCTCGACCGCGCCTCGCACCCGTTGCGCGGGCTCCTCGCCGATCAGTTCCAGATCCCCGACGGTGCGCACCGTCCAGCCCTTGGCCGGCGCGCAGATCTCCTCGACGACGTCGGTGATGATCTCGATCAGCGCGGCCAGCTCGGCCGGGTCGCGGCGCAGGTTCTCAGTGGACAGCAGATAGACCGTGGCCAACTCGATGCCGGCCTCTTGACACCAGCGCAGCATCTCGGCGATCTTGGCCGCACCCATCCGGTAGCCGTAGCTGACGTCCTCGTAGCCGGCGTCGCGCGCCCACCGCCGGTTACCGTCGCACAGCACCGCGATGTGACGCGGCAGCGCGGATTTCGACGCGGCCAGTCCTTGCCGCAGCCGCAACTCGTAGAGCCGATATAACGGCTCTTTGACGCGCGGCGGAATGATCTCCACAGCGATCCAGATTACTGTGGGCGCAAGTGCACATCGGCAACTCTCTGGGGGCAAATTGAGTCGCGAAACCGAGGTGGCCACTCCGTCCGGCACGACCGAGTCGTCGGGCACCGTCGGCGCGGTCGCCGATCACATTGTCGAGGGCGTCAAGGACACCGCGCAGGCCTTGGTCAAGCCCCGGGCGCGGGGCTGGATTCACCTGGTGGCGGCCGTCGTTCGCGGTCTTCGCCGGCGCATCACTGATCGCGGTCTCGTGGCCGCTGGCCGGAATCGCCGCAGGCTTGTCCACGTTCGTCTACACCATCGCGGTGGTGGGCATGTTCACCACCAGCGCCGTCTATCACCGGGTCAACTGGAAATCGGTCAAGGCCCGCACCTGGATGAAGCGGCTCGACCACTCGATGATCTTCGTGCTGATCGCCGGGACCTACACGCCGTTCGCGGTGCTGGCCATGCCGCACGACGCGGGCGTGCTGGTGCTCTGGATGCGTGTGGGGCGGCGCGGTGGCCGGGGTGCTGCTCAAGATGTGCTGGCCGACCGCGCCGCGCTGGGTCGGGGTTCCGCTGTACCTGGTCCTCGGCTGGGTCTCGGCCTTCTACGTCGCGGTGATCCTGCACAACGCCGGAGTCGCGGCGATGGTGCTACTGGCCGTCGGCGGCACGCTGTACAGCATCGGCGGAATCATGTACGCCCTGCATCGGCCCAACCCGTGGCCGAACACGTTCGGCTATCACGAGTTCTTCCACGCCTGCACCGCGATCGCGGCGATCTGTCATTACATCGCGATCTGGTTCGCCGTTTTCTGATCAGAGCTGGGTGACGCTGTCCGGCGACCAGTAGGCCTTCATCGCGCTGATTTTGCCCTCGCCGTCGAAGACCATCACGTCGATCGGTTCGATGAGCATCTTGCTGTCGCCGGCGGTGACGGTCAGCTTGAAATGAAACGCGGCTTCGTGGCCGGCCACCCTCAGCGTGACCAATTCGCATTGGCGCGCAACGGCTTCCATCGCGGAGTAGAAGCCATGGATCGCCTGACGGCCGATGTGCACCTCGCCGCCCACCGGATCTTCGACGGTGGCGTCGTCGGCGTACAACTCGACGAGGTCATCCGCGGTGCCGTCGTTGACCAGGCTGATGTAGCGGTTGACGACGGCGGTGATCTGTTCGGCACTCGGCATGGGTCGCAGGCTACCGGGCCGGGTTCGGTAGGCCGCCGCTTCCCCCGCACGCCGAAGGTGCCGTGTCCGCGGCCCGCTATGTCACCGGGCTAGCGCAGCGGCCAAGTCCTCGGCGCGCGTGACCGGAAGATCGCAGACTCGGCCGCGGCACACGTATGCCGCGTCGGCGCCGCCGACCCGGTCGCGTCCGGCCAGCAGCGGTGAGGAATCCCGCGTGCCGCCGACCACGATGGCACCGCCGGGCGCGAGCCGGCGGGCGTCGGCCAGCAACGGCGAGTCGGGGCCCGCGCAGGCCACCGCGATCTGCAACGGCCCGCGCACAGCGGCTTCCGCGACGGCCAGCCAGTGGCCGGCCGAACGCGGCGCGCGGGCCAGTAGCACGGTGTGCGCCTGCAGTGTGGGGCCGACAGCTCGCAGGTAGCGCTCTGCGCCGGTCAGATGCGCCGTGGTGAGCAACGCCTCGGCAATCGCCGACGCGCCCGACGGGGTCGCGCTGTCGTACGGATCGGCGGGCCGCAGCACCAGTCGCTCGGCGTCGTCGGCGCTGTCGAACCAGCGACCCGGCCGCTCGCGATCGGCGAAGTGCGCCATCGCAATATCGAGCAGCGCGGTGGCGGCGGAGAGCCAGGCGGGGTGCGGCGTCAGCTGATAGAGCGCGAGCAGACCGGTGACCAGCATCGCGTGGTCCTCCAGAATCGCCGCGCTCTCACTGACCCGGCCACCGAGGCTGGCCCGGCGCAACCGGCCGTCCACCAGGTGCAGGCGCAGCAGCGCCTTCGCGCAATCGGCTGCGGCACTGGCCAATTGGGGTGCGGCCAGCGCGACGCTCGCTTCTACCAGCGCGGTGATCGCCAGGCCGTTCCAGGCTGTGACGACCTTGTCGTCGCGCGGCGGCTGGGGCCGAGTCAGCCGGGCTGACAGCAGCGCGGACCGGACGCGCTCGAGCCGGTCGGGGTCGTCGGGGTCGACGGGCCGCTGCAACACCGACGCCCCGTCTTCGAATGTACCGGCCTCGGTGACAGCGAAAACCGAAGCGGCCCAACGCCCGTCGTCGTAGCCCAGCACCTCGACGAGCTGGGCGGGCGTCCAGACGTACGTCGAGCCCTCGCGGCCGGCGGCGTCGGCGTCCAGCGACGAGGTGAACATGCCGTCGGTGTCGCGCAGTTCGTCGAGCAGGAACCGCGCTGTCTCGGCGGTCACGCGGCGCGCCAACGGGTCACCGGTCCGTCGCGCCCAGTGCGCGTAGACCCGCAACAGCAGGGCGTTGTCGTACAGCATCTTCTCGAAATGCGGTACCACCCAAGCATCGTCGACGCTGTAGCGGGCGAACCCGCCGGCAAGTTGGTCATACATCCCGCCGCGTGCCATCGCCATCCCGGCGCGCTGGACCGCGGCCAGGGCCGCCGGCGAGCCGGTCCGCTCCCAGTGCCGCAGCAGCGCTTCGAGCACCGCCGACGGTGGGAATTTCGGCGCCGCACCGAACCCGCCGTGCGTGGTGTCCTCGTCGCGCAACACCGTCGCGACCGCATGGTCACAGAGCGCCGGGTCGATCCGGGGCCCGCCATCCGGGAGGCCGGAGGACGTCGACCGCAACTCGGTCGCGATCTGGTCGGACGCCTGCTCGACCTCGCCGCGACGGTCGCGCCATGTCTCCGACACCGCCGAAAGCAGTTGCAGAAAGCCCGCTTTGGGGTAGTAGGTGCCGCAGAAGAAAGGCCGGCCGTCGGGCGTCAGGAAACAGGTCATGGGCCAGCCGCCCTGACCGGTGAGCGCGATGGTGGCGTTCATGTATACGGCGTCGATGTCGGGCCGCTCCTCGCGGTCCACCTTGACGCACACGAACCCGGCGTTCATCGCCGCGGCTACCTCGTCGTCGGCGAACGACTCGTGCGCCATCACGTGACACCAGTGGCATGCGGCGTAGCCGATCGAAAGCAGCACGGGCACATCGCGTTCCGCGGCCTCCGCCAGCGCGGCCGGCGACCATTGTCGCCAGTGCACCGGATTGTCGGCGTGCTGGCGAAGATAGGGGCTGGCGGCCCCGGCAAGCTCGTTAGCCGCCGTGCTCAATTGCGTTACTCCTCCCATGCCTTTCGGATCGCACTGCCCTGTTGATCGTCATCAGCGCGGCTCATTGGGCGGTGTATCAATCGTGCCGTCGTCGACGGCCTGATCCGGCTCGGGGTGCTGCGGGTCAAAGGAATCCGGCAGCTTCCTCAGGTGTCGATTCATCGAGCGCACCAGAAACACCACGGCGATCAGCAGCAGTACCACCAGGAGGAGGCCGAAGGGGCTGGCCTTGCCGAAATCCGGTCCGCTGTTGCGAGGCCCGTCCTCGGCCAGCAGCGCCCACGCGGCCACCTGCAGTTGCGTCACAATGGGTCCTCGATTCCGGCGAACAGATCGGTCTCGGGCAGTCGCACCGGAACTCGCGAGCGGGCCAGCTCGAATTCCTCGGTCGGCCACAGCTCCTGCTGCCAGGAGATCGGCGCGGCGAAGAAGTCGCCCTTGGGGTCGATCTGGGTGGCGTGCGCGCGCAGCGCATCGTCGCGCTGACTGAAGTACGCCGAGCACTCGACGCGCGTCGTCACCCGCTCGGCGTGGACGTCATGCGCGGGATCCCAATGCTTGAGCCACTTCTCGAACGGCCCGGTCTGGCCCCGCTTGGCGAACTCGTCTTGCAGCTTCTGCATCCGCTGGCGCAGAAATCCATGGTTGTAGTACAGCTTGGCCACCGACCACACCGGACCGGCGTCCGGGAAGCGCCGATAGTCACCGGCCGCCTCATAGGCGGCCACCGAAACCTGGTGGCAGCGAATGTGATCCGGGTGTGGGTAGCCGCCGTTCTCGTCGTAGGTGGTCATCACGTGCGGACGGAATTCGCGTATCACCCGCACCAGCGCCTCCGCGGACACCTCCAGCGGCACGAGCGCGAAGCAGTCCTCTGGCAGCGGCGGCAGCGGATCGCCCTGCGGTAGTCCGGAGTCGACGAAGCCGAGCCAGGTGTGTTCGACACCGAGGATCTCGGCGGCCTTGGCCATCTCATCGCGGCGGACGTCGGCGATGCGCCCGTGGATTTCCGGCAGGTCCATGGCCGGGTTGAGGATGTCGCCGCGCTCACCCCCCGTCAGGGTCACCACCAGCACGCGGGCACCCTCGTCCGCGTAGCGGGCAAGGGTCGCCGCGCCCTTGCTGGACTCGTCGTCCGGGTGGGCGTGCACCGCCATCAACCGCAGTTCGCTCACGTGCTCCCTGACTATGTGCTGTCTTTCGCCCTTATAGTTCCAGGTCTAATAGTTCCATCCTGGCTGCCGGGTCTTCCAAACCCCCGGCACCGACCCTCGACACCATGACTGAACGCACGCCTACGCCGCCGCAATCCCGCTACGGGGGCGGCCGCCCATCGCTCCCGTCCCGCCGCCTGTTCGTCGCGCTGTCGGTGGTGGTGGTTGCTGCCGGCGTGGCGCTGGCTCTGTTCGTCTACCAGCGGATGGGCCGCGGCGACGTCGAAGGGACGCTGGCCGGCTACCGGCTGATCGACAGCCAGACCGTGTCAGTAACGATCAGCGTGACCCGCAAAGATCCCTCGCGCCCAGTCGACTGCATTGTGCGGGTGCGCGCGAAAGACGGCAGTGAGACGGGCCGGCGCGAGGTACTGGTCCCGCCGTCGGAACAGGCGACCGTGCAGGTCACGACGGTGCTGAAATCCAGCAAGCCGGCGGTCGTCGGCGACATCTACGGTTGCGGAACCGATGTGCCGGGCTACCTTCGCGCGTCCTGACCCTGTCATCGGCGAGCAAACTGCGAACTGCGGCTTGGCCTGATCAAAGTGCCCCCGGCTACTCCGGCGGCGGTGTAGGCTATTCGGATGCACGGTTCCGGCTGGGACCGTGTATTGCTGCATTAGCGGCCGTGTGCCGCACAGGGGGTTGACCCGACTACTGAGGTCGGCAGTACCCGTGGTGGAACCGCCCGGCAGCACGACCGACAGCCTGCCGAGGCGGTATACCGCCCAACCGACACCACGAGGAGCACGACGAGATGACCGACACCCAGGTGACCTGGTTGACCCAGGAGTCACACGATCGACTCAAGTCCGAGCTCGACCAGTTGATCGCGAATCGTCCGGTCATCGCCGCCGAAATCAACGACCGGCGCGAGGAAGGCGATCTGCGCGAGAACGGCGGCTACCACGCCGCTCGCGAGGAGCAGGGCCAGCAAGAGGCCCGCATCCGCCAGCTGCAGGACCTGCTGAACAACGCGAAGGTCGGCGAGGTGCCCAAGCAGTCCGGCATCGCGCTGCCCGGCTCGGTGGTGAAGGTCTACTACGACGGCGACAAGTCGGACACCGAAACGTTCCTGATCGGCACCCGCGAGCAGGCCGTCAACGACGGCAAGCTCGAGGTGTACTCGCCGAATTCGCCGCTGGGCGGCGCGCTGATCGACGCCAAAGAGGGCGAGACGCGCAGCTACACCGTGCCCAACGGCAACACCGTCAAGGTGACCCTGGTCAGCGCGGAGCCCTACCACTCATAAGCGATCGCCAGCCGGGCGCAGCGGGTCGCTACATCGTCAGCCCAGGGCCTGTTCGAGGTCGTTGATCAGGTCGGCACTGGTCCTCGATGCCGACCGATAGGCGGACCAGGTCCTCGGGAACCTCGAGTTGAGAACCGACGGTCGACGCATGGGTCATCGCGCCGGGGTGCTCGATCAGCGACTCGACCCCACCGAGTGACTCGGCGAGGATGAAGACCTTGGTGGCCGCGCACAGCGCCTGCGCCGCGGCCCGGCCGCCCTTCATCCGCACCGAGACCATGCCGCCGAAACCGTGCATCTGCCGCGCGGCGACCTGATGTCCAGGATGGGTCGGTAGACCGGGGTACAGTACCGAATCCACCGCAGCGTGTTCGGCGAGGAATTGCGCTACCGCAGCGGCGTTTTCGCTGTGCCGCTGCATGCGCAGCACCAGCGTCTTCAGACCACGCATGGTCAGGTAGGCGTCGAACGGGCCCGGCACCGCGCCGGCGCCGTTCTGCAAGAACCCGAACGCGGCGTCCAATTCCTCGTCACTGGTGACCAGCGCACCGCCCACCACGTCGGAGTGCCCGCCGATGTACTTCGTCGTCGAATGCAGCACGATGTCGGCGCCCAGGGTCAACGGCTGCTGCAACGCTGGTGAGGCAAAGGTGTTGTCCACCAACACCTTTGCGCCATTCTCTGCCCCGATCGCGGCGATCCCGGCGATGTCGGAGATCGACAGCAGCGGGTTGGTCGGGGTCTCCACCCAGATCAGCCGGGTCTGCGGCGTGACCGCCGCGCGCACCGCGTCCAGATCGGACAGCGCGACCGGCGTGTGCAGCACACCCCAGTGACTGAACACCTTGTCGATCAGCCGAAAGGTGCCACCGTAGGCGTCGTCGGGGATCACCACATGATCGCCTGGGCGCAGCATCGCGCGCAGCGCGCAGTCACCGGCTGCCATACCGGAGCTGAAGGCCCGGCCGAAGGCGCCGTCTTCCACCGCGGCAAGCGCGGCTTCGAGCGCGGCCCGGGTCGGGTTGCCGGTGCGGGCGTACTCGAACCCACCGCGCAGACCGCCGACACCGTCCTGAGCGAAGGTGCTGCTGGCGTAGATCGGGGCGTTGACCGCTCCGGTGGCCGGGTCGGGCCGGTAGCCGGCATGGATGGCCTTGGTGGACAGGCCTGCTTTGGCGAAATCCTCGTGTCCGCTCATCGTGACCAGCCTAGTCACCGCAGCGCGGCCGGCAGGGTCGCAGCGATCTGGGCCGGGGTGCCTGCCAGCCCCCAACTTCTGCCCGGTCCCGCCGTGGTATCCGTGAGTTAGATCGACGCGCCCTCGGCCGGCGGATCGAGCGGCAGGCAGACCGTGGCCATCATCTTGTCGGCCAGAGTCTGACGCTTGGCGTCCCACAGCGGAAACAGGTAACCGACGAAAAAGATGACGGCGTCGACCGCGTGGGCGATCGCGCGCAGCGTCGACATGGCGAAACCGATTGGCTCACCGGTGTTTTCGCTAACGACCCGAAACCTCAGCAGCGATTTGCCGATGCTGGACCCGGTGGCGCCCTGGCGGTAGCCAAAGTTCCAGACGAAGTAGCCCAGCGCGGCCAGCAGCGCAATCCACATCACGGTGAGTCCAATTGTCGAATAGCCGACGGAGCAGATCTGTTCGACGGTGTTCATGGTGATGTTGGTCAGACACGCGCTGTCGACGGAGTTCTCCAGCACCAGCCAGCCGACGCCCAGGATCAACGCCAGCGGCGCGTGATCAATGAGATACGCGGCGACCCGAATGGCCCATGGCGTGTACTGGTCGCGGGTCAGCCCGCGCAGGACCGGTCCGGGCGGTGGCGGCACGTATCCGCCCGACGGCGGGGGCGGCGGCGGGTAGTTGCCGCCGCCCGGTGGCGGTGGCGGCGGGGCGGATCCCCCCGATGTCGGAGGCGATGGTGGCGGTTGTTCGGTCATCAGCGGCTTTCTGTGTGCGTGAAATGCGTGGCCTGCAGCGCTTCCAACTACTTGCGTGAGGCGCCGTCGGACAGGAAGCCCAGCAGGTCGTAACGGGTGATGACCCCGACCGGCTTGCCCTCCTCGACGACCATCACCGCGTCCAGGTCGCGCAGCATCTCGGCCAGCGAGCTGACCTGTTCGCCGGCGCCGATGATCGGCAGCGGCGGGCTCATGTGCGCGCTCACGGCGTCGGCGAGCTTGGCGCGGCCCTCGAAGACGGCCGAGAGCAGTTCGCGCTCCGAGACGCTGCCGGCCACCTCGCCCGCCATCACCGGCGGCTCGGCGCCGACGACGGGCATCTGCGACACGCCGTATTCGCGCAAGATGCTGATCGCATCGCGCACGGTTTCCGACGGGTGGGTGTGCACGAGGTCGGGCAGGTGGCCGGACTTGCCGCGCAACACGTCGCCGACGGTGGGCTCGATCGAGCCGTCCAACCGGTAGCGGAGGAACCCGTACGACGACATCCAGGCGTCGTTGAAGATCTTCGACATGTAGCCGCGGCCACCGTCGGGCAGCAGCACCACCACCAGCGCGTCGGGCCCGGCCTGCTCGGCCACCTTCAGCGCCGCGACGACCGCCATCCCGCACGAACCACCGACCAGCAGGGCCTCCTCACGGGCAAGCCTTCTGGTCATGTTGAACGAGTCCGAATCGGAGACCGCGATGATCTCGTCGGCCACCGTCGGGTCGTAGGCCTTCGGCCAGAAGTCCTCGCCGACGCCTTCGACCAGGTACGGCCGCCCGGTGCCACCGGAATACACCGACCCTTCCGGGTCGGCGCCGATCACGCGGACCTTCCCGCCGGAGGCGTCCTTGAGGTAGCGGCCGGCGCCGGTGATGGTGCCGCCGGTGCCGATGCCGGCGACGAAATGGGTGACCTGGCCGTCGGTGTCGGCCCAGATCTCCGGCCCGGTGGTCTCGTAGTGGCTGGCCGGGCCCTGCGGGTTGGAGTACTGGTCAGGCTTCCAGGCGCCGTCGATCTCGGTGACCAATCGGTCGGAGACGTTGTAGTAGCTGTCCGGGTGTTCGGGCGGCACCGCGGTCGGGCACACCACCACCTCGGCGCCGTAGGCGCGCAGCGCGTTGCGCTTGTCCTCGCTGACCTTGTCCGGGCAGACGAATACGCAGTGGTAGCCGCGGTTCTGGGCGACCAGCGCGAGGCCGACACCGGTGTTGCCCGAGGTCGGCTCGACGATGGTGCCCCCCGGCTTGAGCTCGCCGCTGGCCTCGGCGGCGTCGATCATTTTCACCGCGATCCGGTCTTTGCTGCTCAACCCGGGATTGAGATATTCGACCTTGGCGACTACCCGGCCGGCGCCCGGTGGCACGACCGAGTTCAGCGCAACCAGCGGGGTGTTGCCGATGAGTTCACTGATGTGTCGCGCGATCCGCATGTGTAGATGTTCTCAGGTGCGGCCCTCCCGCACGCAATTAGCCGGTCGCCTCGCGAATGTATTCGCCGATTTGGCGCAGCGAGCGGACGGCCTCGGGCACCATCGGCCCGGCGAGCTGGAAGTCGTGAATCTGTCCGGGCCAGACCCGCACCTCGGTCGGCACGCCCGCCTCCGCGAGGGCTCGGGCGGCCAGGCGGGCGTCGTTCAACAACACCTCCGACCCTGACACGTGAATCAGCGTCCGAGGCAATCCCGGCTCCACGTGATCCAACGGCTCGTAGAGCTGCTCGGGCTTGCCGTCGACCATGTGTTTGCGCGCCGCCTTGGCGACCAGGGTGAGCAACGCGTCAAATGCCTTGGCGGGGAACATCGCATCGGTCTTGATGTTGGGATGCGACTGTTTGGGCTCCTTGGCCAGCTGCAGCAGCGGCGAGATCGCGACCAGAGCCGCCAACTCCTCCCCCGCCTGCTGAAGCCGTTGCGCCAGAGCGAGAGCCAAATATCCGCCGGCCGAGTCGCCGGCCACCACGACCTGGTCCGGCTGGTATCCGCGCAGCCGCAGCCACCGATAGGCGTCGTGGCAGTCGTCGAGCGCCTGGCCCACCGAGTGCTTCGGGATGAGACGGTAGTTGACCACCAGCACCGGGGAATCGGCAAACTTGGACAGCGCGTTGACGATTCGGCTGTGCGAGTTGACCCCACAGGTCAGGAACGCGCCGCCGTGCAGATACAGCACAACCCGTCGCTTGCCGTCGGCGGGCAGCACACCCGGCGCGCGCACCAGTTGCGCGGTGCAGTGCGGCAACTCGACGGTGGTGCGGACGGTTCCGGGTCCGGGAAGAAGGGCCCGGCAGGCGAAGTCGATGACGCCGAACGGGAACGGCACGAACGGGATGTGGCTGACCACGCCGAGCGCGGGACGTATCGTCAATTTGCACGCCAGCGAGGCCACCATTCCGGCGAGGCTGGGTCCGCTTTCGATGACTTCGACGGGCACGCCGTCGCTGGCGGGAAACCTGCGGGCTCGCAACACGTCACGGGCGCGAAGTGGGGTTCGGGGCGAGCCCGAGACCTTGCTCGGTGCGGTCATGTCAACACTCCTACGCCGTTGTAGTGCGATAAACATGTCGACGAAGTGGCTCCAAGCCCGTCCGCAGCAACTTCGTTAACTCAGCTTGACACTTTAAAGAACTTCAACAATCAAAGAGTCTTATTTGATACCAATAATGCCCCGACCCGTGACGGCTTAAACCCAAGGTTCCCCAACCGGCACTAAACTGGTCGCGTGGTACGACGCGCACCGCGAGGGTCGATGGTCGCGCTGGCCGCAGCGGGCGCGCTGGCATCGACCGGCACCGCCTATGTGGGGGCGCGTAACCTGCTGATCGGGCAGGCCGCGAAGGCGCGCAGCGTCATCCCGAAATCGTGGGACGTCCCACCCCGCGCCGACGGCGTGTACTCCCCCGGTGGCGGGCCGGTGCAGCGCTGGCAACGCGGGATGGACTTCGACCTGCACCTGATGATCTTCGGCGACTCGACGGCAACCGGGTACGGCTGTCGCAGCGCCGAGGAGGTTCCTGGCGTGCTGATCGCCCGCGCACTGGCCGACCAGACCGGCAAGCGAATCCGGCTGAGCACCAAGGCAATTGTCGGTGCCACGTCGAAAGGACTGTCTGGACAGGTCGACGCGATGTTCGTGGCCGGGCCTCCGCCGGACGCCGCAGTCATCCTGATCGGGGCCAACGACGTCACCAAGCTGAACGGTATCGGCGCCTCCGCACGCCGCCTCGGCGCGGCAGTGCGACGACTGTGCGCCAGCGGGGCCGTGGTCGTTGTGGCCACCTGTCCCGATTTCGGTGTGGTCAAAGCGATTCCGCAGCCGTTGCGGTGGACCGTGCGCACGCTGGGACTTCGGCTGGCCCGCGCCCAGTCGGGCGCGGTGCGGTCGGCTGGCGGCGTGCCGGTGCCGCTGGCCTCATTGGTCAACGACCAGTTCAAGCATTCGGCCCATCTGATGCTGTCCGACGACCAGTTCCACCCGTCGGCCGCCGGTTACGCCCTGGCCGCCAGCCAGCTGCTACCGGCGCTGTGTCACGCGCTTGGCGAGTGGGCAGGCGAGCCGCTGCCCGGTCTCCCGTCGTCGTCGGCCACCGAAGCCGGCCCGGGCTATTCGATGCTGCGGCTGCTCTCGCGGGTGTGGCGGCGGCCCACCACCGGCGTGCCCGCGCCCATCGTCGTCCCGGCCTCCAACTAGGCCGTTTAACGGCCCGCGTCCTGGCCGGGCTAGATTCGGGTCCAGACCAGACCACCCATGGATGGAGCCGACATGCCGGAAGCCGTCATTGTTTCAACTGCCCGCTCGCCGATCGGGCGCGCGATGAAAGGGTCGCTGGTCAGCATGCGGCCCGACGACCTGGCCGCGCAGATGGTGCGCGCCGCACTCGACAAGGTCGAGGCGCTCAACCCCCACCAGATCGACGACCTGATTCTGGGCTGCGGGCTGCCCGGCGGTGAGCAGGGCTTCAACATGGCGCGCGTCGTCGCGATCGAGCTGGGCTACGACTTCCTGCCCGGCACCACGGTGAACCGCTACTGTTCGTCGTCGCTGCAGACCATCCGCATGGCGTTCCACGCGATCAAGGCCGGCGAAGGTGATGCGTTCATCTCGGCCGGCGTCGAGACGGTGTCCCGGTTCGCCAAGGGCAACTCCGACTCGCTACCCGACACCAAGAACCCGCTGTTCGACGATGCCGCCCAACGCACGGCGGCCGCCGCCGAGGGCGCCGACGAGTGGCATGATCCCCGCAAGGACGACCACATTCCCGACGTCTACATCGCGATGGGCCAGACCGCCGAGAACGTCGCCATCATGACCGGGATCAGCCGCGAAGACCAGGACCACTGGGGTGTGCGCAGCCAGAACCGTGCCGAGGACGCCATCAAGAGCGGCTTCTTCGAACGCGAGATCGTGCCGGTGAAGCTGCCCGACGGCAGCACGGTCAGCGTTGACGACGGCCCCCGACCGGGCACCACCTACGAAAAGATCAGCCAGCTCAAGCCGGTTTTCCGGCCCAACGGCACCGTCACCGCCGGCAACGCCTGCCCGCTGAACGACGGCGCCGCCGCAGTCGTGATCACCAGCGACACCAAGGCCAAGGAACTCGGCCTCACACCGCTGGCCCGCATCGTGTCGACCGGCGTCAGCGGCCTGTCGCCCGAGATCATGGGCCTGGGACCGATCGAGGCGAGCAAGACGGCCCTGCAGCGGGCCGGCCTGTCGGTCAAGGACATCGACCTGTTCGAGATCAACGAGGCCTTCGCGGTTCAGGTGCTCGGCTCGGCCCGCGAGCTCGGCATCGACGAGGACAAGCTCAACGTCGCCGGCGGCGCAATCGCCCTGGGTCACCCGTTCGGCATGACCGGCGCCCGCATCGCCACCACGTTGCTGAACAACCTGCAGACCCATGACAAGACGTTCGGCCTGGAGACCATGTGCGTCGGCGGCGGTCAGGGCATGGCGATGGTGATCGAGCGGCTCAGCTGATTCGCTGACTGTTCTGCCACGGAGTATCCGCCTCCGTTAGCCGCCGACCCCGGGGTAACCGTGCGGTTCGGGCCTGCGATCACCCGGACTGGGATACGGTTTGCCGGCTGCCGCCCGGCGGCCTACACATCCGAGCGCGAGAAGCCTCGGTGGAAATGGAGCGGCGCCATGAGCGTTTCGCTGAAAACAATTGTCCTGGTGACGGCGGCGGTGGCCGTTACTTCGACCTCGGCCGCCGGTTGCAGCAGCAAGCCGACGCCACCGACGGCCTCATCGAATTCGGCCGCAGCCACGACAGGTCACAGCTCGACCACGACTTCGGCGCAAGCTCGGTCGGGCGATTACAGCCGGCTGTTGATCCAGGCGAAAGACATCGACACGCCGATGGCCTTCACCGCCGGACCGGTGACATCGAACCCCAATGGCCAAACTGGGGCGGAGACGACGTTCAGCAACGATGACAAAAGTCGTCAGATCCACGACACCGTCCTCGTTCTCGGTGATCCTTCCGAGGCGTCCAGCGCGCTGGACGCCGCCAACGCGAAGCTGGGTGATTCCGTCAAGGGAACACTCGAACCGGCTCTAGTGGGAACTCGCGGTACCACGGTCTCGGGCAACTCACCCGATGGCTCCAAAGGCGTGGTGAAGTTGCTCTTCACCGAGGGCAGGACGTTCACCACACTCAGCTTCGTGGGTCCTCCCGGTGTGCTGCCGCCCGCCGATTTCGTCACCGAACTCGGCCAAAAGCAGGACACCGCCATCAAGAACGGACTCTCTGGCTGAGCCGACGCCACGACGCTGACGCATCAAAAAACCCGGCACGCGCGCGTGCCGGGTTTCTTGATGTCAAGCGCTAATCGTTTTGCAGATAGCTGAGCAGACGCAGGATCTCGATGTACAGCCAGACCAGCGTGACGGTCAGGCCCAACGCGATACCCCAGGCCGCCTTCTCCGGCGCACCGGCGCGGATCATCTGGTCGGCCGCGTCGAAGTCGATCAGGAAGCTGAACGCCGCCAGACCGATGCAGACCAGCGAGAAGATGATCGCCAGCGGGCCACCGCTGCGCAGGCCGAGGCCCTCGCCGTGGTTGACGCCGAACATGCCCAGCACCAGGTTGCCCAGCATCAAGGCCAGCACACCGAACATGCCGGCCACCATCATTCGGGTGAACTTGGGCGTGACGCGGATGGCGCCGGTCTTGTAGACGACGAGCATCCCGATGAAGACGCCGAGCGTGCCCATGATGGCCTGGCCGATCATGGCTCCGGCGCTGGTGCTCGACACCGTGAAGTTGGCCAGCACGAACGAGATCGCTCCGAGGAACAACCCCTCCAGCGCGGCGTAGGTCAGCACAAGCACGCGGCTGTCCTGCTTACGGGCGAACGTCGCGATCATCACGACGGCCAAACCACCGAAGGCACCGACCATGCTGAACAGGCCTGCCAGCGCCTGGTTGGCCTGGACCATGAAGTAGGAGACGACCGCGACGGCCGACAACACGGCCAGGGTGATTCCGGTCTTGGTGACCACGTCATCGATGGTCAGCGGGCGCGAAACCCCTGCCCGTTGGTCGACGTACGGAGCGTACGGGTCAGCCTGGTGGACTGACTGGGTCGCGGCGCCCGCGGCGCCGCTTCCGAACTGCGCGTATCCGCCACGCTGCTTGGGCAGCGAACGAAATACGGGGTTACTGGTCTCCCGCACCGTCGGTTCCTCTCGTGAGCTGTGACTTCAAGCTGTGGGACAACTGATCAACGAACGGTAGTCCAGCCAGGTTCCCAGCGGAACTACTCCGCACAAACCTTACCCGCAGCGACCTCGACGATGGTCACGCTCTAGATTGCCTACCAGGCCCCGACCGGCACTCGACCAGGGATTCAAAGAAAATTCATCGAGGGGAGACTGCGCGCGTGACGGACGAATCCGACGACATTCTCAGCCGAGTCGACAACGGGATCGGTTATCTGACGCTCAACCGGCCCAAGGCGATCAACTCGCTCAACCAGAGCATGGTCGAGGGTTTGCGCAGGGTGTTGACGGAGTGGGAGCAGAGTTCCGACATCGCGGGCGTGGTGCTTTCCGGGGCCGGCGAACGCGGCCTGTGCGCCGGTGGCGACGTCGTGGCGATCTACCACAGCGCCCGTGCGGACGGCGTGCAGGCGCGGCGGTTCTGGTACGACGAATATTTGATGAACGCCCAGATCGGCCGTTTCCCGAAGCCCTACGTCTCGCTGATGGACGGGATCGTGATGGGCGGCGGCGTCGGGGTCGGAGCCCACGCCAACACCCGCGTGGTGACCGATACGTCGAAGGTGGCGATGCCCGAGGTCGGCATCGGCTTCATCCCCGATGTCGGCGGGGCGTACCTACTTTCCCGCGCGCCCGGATCGTTGGGTCTGCACGCGGCGCTGACCGGTGCGCCGTTCTCCGGCGCCGACGCGATCGCTCTGGGTTTTGCCGACCACTTCGTACCGCACGACAGGTTGGAAGCGCTGCGCCAGTCGATCGCCGAGGTGGGCGTCGACCAGGCGATCGCGACCCACGCCGTCGAGTCGCCGTCCAGTGAGCTTGCCGCGCAACGCGAATGGATCGACGAGTGTTACGCCGGCGACACCGTCGCCGACATTGTTGCCAATCTGCGTGGTCACGACTCCGGCCCCGCCAGCGACGCCGCCGACCTGATCGAGACGCGCTCCCCGGTCGCGCTGTCGGTGACGCTGGAGGCGGTGCGCCGCGCAGCCACCCTCGATGCCCTGGAAGATGTTCTGGCGCAAGACTATCGGGTGTCGTCGGCGGCGTTGCGCTCACACGATCTGGTCGAGGGCATCCGCGCCCAACTGGTCGATAAGGACCGTAACCCTAAGTGGTCGCCGGCCTCGCTAACCGAGGTGAGCGCGGCCGCCGTCGAGGCATATTTTGCACCCATCGAGGACGAACTGACGTTCTAGAAAGGCAGCGATGACGAACAGTTACGAGACGATCCTGGTTGAGCGGGAGGACCGAGTCGGCATCATCACGCTGAACCGACCGAAGGCACTCAACGCGCTCAACAGCCAGGTGATGAACGAAGTCACTACCGCCGCAGCCGAGTTCGACAACGACCCGGGCATTGGCGCGATCATCATCACCGGCTCCGAGAAGGTTTTCGCCGCGGGCGCCGACATCAAGGAGATGTCCAGCTTGACGTTCTCTACAGCGTTCGACGCGGACTTCTTCGCGCCGTGGGCCGAACTCGCCGCGGTGCGCACACCGACGATCGCCGCCGTTGCCGGTTATGCGCTCGGCGGCGGTTGCGAGCTCGCGATGATGTGCGACGTGCTGATCGCCGCCGACACGGCGAAATTCGGTCAGCCGGAGATCAAGCTAGGGGTGCTGCCCGGCATGGGCGGCTCGCAGCGGCTGACCCGGGCGATCGGCAAGGCCAAGGCGATGGACCTGATCCTGACCGGACGCAACATGAATGCCGAGGAAGCCGAGCACAGCGGTCTGGTGTCGCGGATAGTCCCCGCCGCCGACCTGCTGACCGAGGCCAAGGCCGTCGCCACCACCATCTCGCAGATGTCGCGGTCGGCGTCCCGGATGGCCAAGGAAGCGGTCAACCGCGCTTTTGAGTCCACGCTGGCCGAAGGACTGCTCTACGAACGTCGGCTGTTCCATTCGACTTTCGCGACCGACGACCAGTCCGAGGGTATGGCCGCGTTCGTCGAGAAGCGGCCGCCGAATTTCGCCCACCGCTAAGGGCGCGTGATGACCGAGAGTCCGGCGCGCAGGAAAGCGTGGTGGGTTCGGCATTACACGTTCACGGGCACCGCGGTCGGCCTGGTCTTCATTTGGTTTTCGATGACGCCGTCGCTGTTGCCGCGCGGCCCGCTGTTTCAGGGTCTGGTCAGCGGCTTCGCCGGCGCGGCCGGTTACGCCATTGGGGTTTTCGCGGTATGGCTGGTCCGCTTCATGCGGTCGAAAGGCTCCAGTCCCCCGGCGCCGCGGGGCGCCTGGCGGGTGTTGATCGGCCTCGGCACGATCGGCATGATCGTGATGATCGTCTGGTTCCACGTCTGGCAAGACCGGGTGCGCAACCTGATGAACGTCAAACACCTGACGTGGCTGGACTATCCGCTGACCGCCGGGCTGTCGCTGATCGTGCTGTTCGGCGTCGTGGAGACCGGGCAGCTGATCCGCCGGCTGGTGCGCTTTCTCGATCTGCGGCTGGATCGCTTTGTGCCGCCTCGTGTTTCGGCCGTGATCGTGGTGACGCTGCTGTTGGTGCTGACCACCGCGGTGCTCAACGGCGTCGTGGTGAAGTTCGCGATGCGGACCATGAACAACACCTTCGCCGCGGTCAACGACGAAGTCGATCCCGACAGCGGTGCACCGCACACACCGCTGCGATCCAGTGGGCCGCAATCGCTGGTCTCGTGGCAGTCGCTGGGCCATCAGGGGCGCATCTTCGTCCAAGGCGGCCCCAGCGTCGCACAGCTCACCGCATTCAACGGCACCGCCGCGACCGAACCGATTCGCGCCTACGCCGGCCTGGACTCCGCTGACGGCATCACCGCCGCCGCGGAGCTGGCCGCGCGAGACCTGCAGCGCGCGGGCGGATTACAGCGTGCCGTCATCGCCGTCGCGACCACTACCGGCACCGGCTGGATCAACGAGGCTGAAGCCGACGCGCTGGAATACATGTACAACGGCAACACCGCGATCGTGAGCATGCAGTACTCGTTTCTGCCCAGTTGGCTGTCGTTTCTGGTGGACAAGGAAAACGCGCGCCACGCGGGCCAGGCGTTATTCGAGGCCGTCGACCGACTGGTGCGCGCAATGCCGGAAGGGCAGCGCCCCAAGCTCGTTGTGTTCGGCGAGAGCCTGGGCTCGTTCGGCGGCGAGGCGCCGTTCCTGAGCCTGAACAATGTGTTGGCCCGTTCCGATGGCGCGTTGTTCTCCGGCCCCACGTTCCAGAACACCATCTGGACCGACCTGACCTCGACGCGTGACCGCGGCTCGCCGCAGTGGCTGCCGGTTTATGACCGCGGCACTTACGTCCGCTTCGTGGCCCGGCCAAGTGACCTGAATCGGCCTGACCCGCAATGGAATACACCCCGGGTGGTGTATTTGCAACACGCCTCCGACCCGATCGCCTGGTGGCATCCCGGCTTGTTGTTCAGCGAGCCGGACTGGCTCCGCGAAAGGCGGGGCTACGACGTCCTTCCCGAGACGACGTGGATTCCGGTGGTGACGTTCCTTCAGGTCTCGGCCGACATGGCGGTCGCCACCGGGGTGCCGCAGGGCCACGGTCACGTCTATGTCGCCGACGTGGCCGACGGCTGGGCGGCGGTGCTGCAGCCCCCGGGCTGGACACCGGAGAAAACCGCCAAACTCCGCCCGCTGCTGCGCGCCAGCGATGGCTAACACCAGGTGAACGGACCCTGTGAGTATCCCAATGGTTCAGCGCCCGGCTAGTCCGCCCGTCGGTCGAGTGGCATTATTCACAGTATTCGCGTTCCCCTGGAGGGAGAGGTCAATGACCTGGACGCTTGTCAAGATCGCGGCGGCGGGAGCGCTGGCTGCGATACCCCTTGCCGCGGTTGGCAGCCCGGCTTGTGCAGCTGAGAATTCCAGCGACGCACCGATCGTCCTGCCAGTGCCGCTGCCGGCGGACCCAGCGACCGATCCGGCGCCGCAGCCCTCACACCACGGCGAGTACTACAGCCCGAATGACTACAACGATTGGAACAGCTGGTACAACACCGGTGCCGATGGTGGCGGCGGGGGCGGCGGCGGTTAAGCCGAACTGACCAGCCCGGCGGCCGCCAGCGCGTGGTAGCCGCCGACGACATCGGTAGCGCGGTGCAGGCCGAGGTCCTGCAGCGCGGCCGCGGCGAGGCTCGAGGTGTAACCCTGCGAGCACAACACGACCCACTCGACGTCGTCGCTGATCGCTTGCGGCAGACGGGCATCGCTGGTGGGATCGCAGCGCCACTCCAACACATTTCGCTCGATGACGAGCGCCTTCAAACTTTCCGGCACCTCACCTTCCTGGCTCCGCTGCGCCTGTGGCCGAATATCGACGAGCACTGCGCCGCGGCGCAGCGCGGCGGGTACCTCGGCGGCAGCCATGCGGTGCAGGCGGTTTCGCGCCGACTCCAGGACGTGGTCGATACGGCTCATCACTTCTCCGGCTTGTCGGTCAGTTCAGTTCGCTTGCGGCGCAGTCGATGCTGGTCGGTCACCTCGTAATAGGACATCGCGGTCAGCGGCGGCGAGTAGGCATGCACGCTCAGTGACGGCTCCGGTGGCGTGGACAGCGACGTCACCGCGGCGGGCGAACCGGTCGGCGCCCACACCACGTCGTGCACCCAGCCCAGCGGAAAGGCGGCCTGGTCCCCCGCTGCGAGCCGGCGGCAACGCAATTGATCGCCGTCCCAACGGAATTCGTCCAACGATCCCGACAGCAACGTCACCGCACCGAGCGAGCCGCCGTGGTCGTGCAGCTCGGTGCGATGTCCCGGCACCCAGCTGATCAGCCAAACGTCGACTTCGTCGTCGCCGTGCAGTCGGACGAACCAACGGTCGTCGGTCGGCACTCCGCCCGGCGGGACGATGTGGTCGTAGCTGCCGCTGAGTACGTCGTCAGCGGTTCGGTCGGTGATGTGCAGCAGGTCGGCCAGCCGCAGCCGGGTCGGACCGGGAACGGCCCGCACGTGGGCCGGCGGGGGCAGGACAGGTGCAGCGGGGAGGCTTGCCATAACCATGCGGGGGAACTCCAAGACGTGCGGGCGTGGTGGAAGGGGCGGCAGCAACTAGCGCCGACAACACTCCCGATACCGAATTCGCTCCATCACGAGCGCCAGCATTGCATAGATTGATCGGGTGCGGTCCCGCCGATCCCATCCCCTGGTGTGGGGCACGGCTGCCGCACTGACTCTCGCAGGCTGCTCGGCCGGCGGCCCGAAAGCCCCGCCCGCGTCGGTCACACCGTCAGGCACCGCCAAGCTGGCCGCGCCCGCACCCCCCGGCGTCATCTCGACCTCGCCGGCCGGCGTCACGACCAAGATCGAGGTGCCGGCGCACTCCACCGAAGAAGAGTATTTCCAGGCCTGTCATGCGGCGACGGTGTGGATGCAGGGCCACCCGGGTGACAAGCAGACACTGCCGGAGCGGTACCTGGCGGCCGTGCAGGCGCCCGGCGTGGCCGGCCCGGGCACCTGGAACATCGCCTGGGCTGCCCTTCCGCTGCCGCGACAGGCCGGGGTGATCGTCGCTGCCAGAGCGGCCGCCGACAACGAATGCGGTTGAGGCGACGCCGTACTTCGGATCACGATTGTTAAAACCCGCGCCGCGCGCGCGAAGATGAACGCATGACCGACCCAGACATCACGCCGGATCCGGGGCCCGGGCTGCTCGACGCGCCCCGGCCGACGGTGGCGCTGGCGCTCGGCAGCGGCGGCGCCCGCGGGTACGCCCACATCGGGGTGATCCACGAACTGCACGACCGCGGCTATCAGATCGTCGGAATCGCTGGTTCGTCGATGGGCGCGCTGGTCGGAGGGTTGCAGGCGGCGGACCGCCTCGACGAATTCGCCGACTGGGCACGATCATTGACCCAGCGCGCCATCCTGCGACTGCTGGACCCGACCCTGACCTCGGCGGGTGTCCTGCGCGCCGAGAAGATTCTGGACGCGGTGCGTGACATCCTCGGGTCCGTCACCATCGAGGAACTGCCGATTCCCTACACCGCGGTGGCCACCGACCTGATGGCCGGTAAGGCGGTGTGGCTGCAACGCGGACCGCTCGACGAGGCCATCCGGGCCTCGATCGCCATCCCGGGGGTCATTTCGCCGCATGCCCTCGACGGGCGGCTGTTGGCCGACGGCGGAATCCTCGATCCGCTGCCGATGGCGCCGATCGCGGCCGTCAACGCCGACCTGACCATCGCAGTCAGCCTGTCGGGCAGCGAGAGCGGCAATGAGCCCGAGCCCGAGCCGCGGTCATCGGGCGAGTGGCTGAACCGGGTCCTGAGCAGCACCTCGGCCCTGTTCGACTCGTCGACCGCGCGATCGGTGCTGAGCCGCTTCGGCGCGTTGAGTCCCGACGAGGGCAACGCGGCGGACGAGCCGGCCTCCGATTACTCCACCGACGAATCCGAGGTGCCCAAGCTGGGCAGTTTCGAAGTGATGAACCGAACGATCGACATCGCTCAGGCGGCCCTGGCCCGCCACACGCTGGCCGCCTATCCGCCCGACCTGCTGATCGAAGTTCCCCGCTCGGCCTGCCGCAGCCTGGAATTCCACCGGGCCGCGGAAGTGATCGAGGTCGGTCGCGCGCTGGCGGCCTCGGCGCTCGACACCGCCGACCTGTCGCGCCCGATCACCTGACGCCGTCCAGGAACTCCGCTACCTCCGCCGCGACCCGGCGCCCCTGCGCGCGGCCGGCCTGAGCACTCGCCGGGCGACAGCGTGGATCCAGCGGGTTGGGCCCGAAGGCGGCCAGCGACTCGTCATCGGCGAACACCGTGACGACCGGGCCGCCGAAGCCGTCGATCTCGGTTGCCGCCCCGGCGCCGAACGCCGACGGCGCGTCGATTCCGGAAGGCACTAAAACGACTGCCGCGGAGCCGGTTTCGATGAGGTGCAGGTTGATCGTGCTGCCGATACCGCCGTCGATGTAACGCCGGCCGGCGAGCGTCACCGGCGGCCAGGCCCCCGGTACCGCGCAACTGGCGGCCACCGCGTCGATGAGGTCGACGCCGGAATCACGGTCGAAGACCACCAGTTCGCCGGTGTGGGCGTCGATGGCGGTGATGTGCAGCACCCGGTCAGGCCAGACATGGGACGGCAGCCGCTGCGCGATCACCGCGCGCCGGACCGACTCGGTGACGGTGTCGGTGGCCAGTGCCACCGCGCCGATGCGCCGTCGCCGCTGGGTCAGCGTCGCGTCCGGATCCGACATTGCGGCCAGGAAAAGCTCGGCGACGTCGTCGATCTCGACGCCCGGGTCGATCTCGGCCGATGTTTGGCTCACCTGCCGGTCGAACAGCTCCGACAGGCTCGAGCCGCTAGCGAGCTGCGCGGCAACGGCCGAACCGGCCGAAGTACCAAGGAGCACATCAGACTTCAACAGCGCGTCCGCGGTCGCGGGCGACTCGTCGGCGATGCCGGCGAGAACACCGGTCTCCCAGGCGATTCCGGCAACACCGCCACCGCCGAGCACCAGCGCGCGGGTGGTCATCGCACGATCGGGTGCAGCGACGCCTGGGCCTCGGGGCTCAGTTCCTCCTCGCGCAGCAGGTGCCGCGGCGGATCGGGCAGCACCAGGTCTCGGCTGATCCGCAGGCCGGCATCGACGTGCACCAGCTCCCCCGGCTCGAGGAGCCGCCAGTGGGCGGGGTCGTCCATCGGCTCGGTGGCGAACACGACCGAGGGTTGCTGGTGCAGCGTCGGCGAGTCCGCCCGAATACGGTTGGTGCGCAAGTGGAAGCGGGATTGCATGGGCGGTTTGCGACGATCCGAGACGTATAGCTCGTGCGACTCCGGATAGCGCAGCGCCCACACGTCGGTGGCCGTGCTGAGCAGAATGTTGACCGCGTAGATCGGCACGTTGTCGGCCAGCCAGCTCGTCGCGTCGACCAGACCCGCGGCAACGTCACCGCGGTGCGTCCGGATCGATGCGGTGATCAACGCGAACACCCGCTCGGAGTCGGTCTGTCCCAAAACCAAATCGGCAGTGCCCAATTCACGTAGGCGCTGGTCGAGAACGTCGAGGCCTTCCAGGACACCGTTGTGCGCGAAGATGCGACCATCCTGCAGGAACGGGTGGGTGTTGACGGCCTGGTGTGAGCCGGTGGTCGCATACCGGACGTGGGCGATGAAGGTGGTGCCGGTCAGGTCGTGGGCTTCGGTGGCGAACTCGGCGTCCTGCCACGCGGCGATCGGCTGCTTGTGCACCTGCGGCACACCCTGGGCGTCGAAGACACCGAGCCCACTTCCGTCCGGGTTTCGCCGACTTTGCTCGGCAAGGTTGTCCGGTGCGTCAAGCAACCAAAACGTGGCGGTGACAACGTTTGACCCGGCGTGCAGTCCGAAAAGTCGGCACATCAGCGGGTCAGCTCGGTGGACAGCGTCTCCAGGGACTGGCGCGCGTAGCCCCGCCACAACAGGCCGATTGCCGGCAACAGCGGAGCGGTGAGCGCCGAGGCGGCGTGGATGTTCCAGTGCCAGGTGACCGTTGTCGCCGACGAGCCGGTGCCGCTCGGCGTGAACGTCCACTCGCCCTCGGCGCTGCCGACGAGGAGACCCAGCGGGCCGGCGATCCCGGTGATCCGGTAGCCGAACGCGTGTGGCGGCTCGACACTGGTCAACTCCTCGTGCATGCCGCCGACGCCCTTGAACACCACCTCGCGCGTCTGGCCGACGGTACCCCAAGCACCCTGCTGCCCACGCACTTCGGCGATCGGCGGGATGGGCCCGTACCACTGGCTGAAGATCGCGGTGAGCGGTATCGGCAGGGTTCCGGTGAAGGCCTCGTTGACGCCGATCGGGATGACCCGCGACTGCTGAACGGCCAGAGTTCGTGCCATGCGGGCAGGCTACCGCGACAGCCCGGGCGCGGCCCGACCGGTGATCAGCGGCAGGTCGAAGAACGTCTGGATACCCGGTGCCCATTGGACGACCCGCAGACTCATGGCTGGCGTTCCCTTCAGTCTCGCGCTTCGCTGACCTCGTAGACCTCGTCGGCATACCGGGACCGGATGGTCTTCTTGTCGTACTTGCCGACACTCGTGCGCGGAATCTCGTCGACGAAAGTCCAGCGTTCCGGTAGCCACCAACGAACCACTTTGTCGGCCAAGAACTTTCGTAGATCCTCGGCGCTGACGCCGGATCCTTCGCGCGGGACGATGACGGCGAGCGGTCGTTCCTGCCAGCGCTCGTCGGGAACCGCGACCACCGCAGCTTCAACCACATCGGGGTGCCCGACCAGTGCGTTTTCCAGGTCCACCGACGAAATCCATTCGCCGCCAGATTTGATGACGTCCTTCGCGCGGTCGGTCAGCGTGATGAAGCTGTGTTCGTCGAGACGGCCGACGTCGCCGGTGCGCAGCCAGCCGTTGTCGAACTTGGACTCGTCGTGGCCCATGTAGTACGAGCTGGTGATCCACGGGCCCCGGACTTCCACCTCACCGACGGCCTCGTTGTCATTGGGCAGCACCTGCCCCTCGTCGTCGACGATCCGGGCCTCGACGCCGCACAGCGGCTGACCCTGGGTGGCGCGGAAGGTCCAGTGCTGGTCGTTCGGGGTGCCCGGCGGCGGCCACGCCATGCTGGCGGTCGGGGACGTTTCCGTCATGCCCCACAACTGGCGGATCTGGACGCCATGCCGTTCCTCGAAGGTGCGCATCAGCGACACCGGCACCGCCGAGCCGCCGCAGGGCACCATCCGCAGCGAGGACACGTCGTGGCCGGGATTCTTTTCGAGGTAGTGCATGACGTCGTTCCAGATGGTCGGCACGGCGCCGGCGACGGTGGGCCGCAGCGTCTCGATCATGTCGACCAGCGACTTGGCGTCCAGGTGGCTGTCGGGCAGCACCAGGTCCGCACCCGCCATCAGAGCACCGTACGGCAGACCCCAGGCGTTGGCATGGAACATCGGGACGATCGGCAACACGGAGTCGCTGGAACCGATGCCGATTCCGTTGCTGGTGCAGATCGCCATCGTATGCAGGTAGCTGGAGCGGTGGCTGTAGACGACGCCCTTCGGGTTTCCGGTCGTTCCGCTCGTGTAACACATTGCGGCCGCAGAATTTTCGTCGACATCCGGCCAGTCGAACTCCGTCGGTTCGCCGTCGAGGACATCGTCGTAGCGCAGCACCGTCTTACCGGACTCCTCGAGGGCGGAGATGTCGCCGTCGCCGACCGCGATCACCGTGTGCACGGTCCTCAACTCGCCGAGGATCGGCGCCAGCAGTTTGACCAGCGACACATCGACCAGTACCACCTGGTCTTCGGCTTCTCCTGCGACGTAAACGATCTGCTCGGGGAACAACCGGATGTTGAGCGTGTGCAGCACCGCGCCCATCGCCGGCACCGCCGTGTACGCGGCGAGGTGCTCGGCGTTGTTCCACATGAAGGTGGCCACCCGCTGGTCGCCGCTGATTCCAATGCGCCGCAACGCATTCGCCAACTGCGCTGCGCGTCCGCCGAGCTCGGCATAGCTGGACTCGCGGTAACCGTCGCCGGTCGCCGTGTAGACCTTGCGAGCACCGTGAACGCGGGTGGCGTGCCGCAGAATGGCGGTGATCGTCAAGGGGAAGCTGTGCATCGTGCTGAACATCGCTGGACCGCCTAAGGTTGCGCTTTGCTACCCGGGCCGGCCCGCCAAACGCCCGCCCTCGTGGCGATCATTGCACGCTGCGCCCATCGCCACGCCGGCGATGTGGCCGCTAGCTCGAATGGCCGCCTCCTCGTCGCGCTGCGCGCTGCGCCCCGGCGGGCGCGTTAGGCCAGAGTCGGCTCCAGCATCAGCAGGTCCGAGGATCCCCACCCGCCCGGCGCGCTCGGTTCGTCGCCCGTCGTCAGCGCGCCGTAGGACGCTGACGCAGCAGCGATGTCCAGCACCGTGACCGTGCCGGCGTAGTCGGCGATGTAGAGCCGCTCGCCGTCCGGGCTTTCAACGACGCACGACGGCGCATCGCCGACGGTGATGCTGCCGAGCACATCTTTGGTGGCGGTGGACAGCACCGTCACATGCTGATCACCGACCAGGTAGGCCCGCTCTCCGTTACGGCTCAGCGTCAACTGCGTGAGCGTGCCGGCGGCGTCACCGATCTTGTACGTGGCGTTGATCGCCGAGTTCCGGGTGTCGACAACGTCGAGCACCGTGCCGAAATCGGGGCCACAACTGCCTACGTAGGCGATGGCGCCGTCCGGGCTCAGCGCAATATCGCGAATCGGCGAACCGATTTCGACGGTGCCGATGATCCGGGCGTGCTGGGTGTCGATCATGACGAGTTCAGCCGTCGACGCGCCGTTGGCCGCGACGTACAACCGGCGGCCGTCCCGGCTCGCCCGCACGCGCCCAACCGTCTCGGCGGAGACGCGGACCGATTTCGTGTATCCGGTCGCGGTGTCCATCATCGCGACGTCGGCGCCGTCCGCTCCGGTCCGCCCGGCGTAGACGTACCGCCCATTCGGGCTGACCGCCACATCGGTGACGCTGAACGCCACCGGATAGGACGCGACGATGCGCTCGGATTCAGTATCAAAAGCCAGGATCTCGTCGTAGGCGTCCGACACGCTACTGATGTACGCGCGCCGACCGGATGTTGCCACCGCAAACGGTTCGTTGACGTCGGTCACCGTCAGCCGGGCCGTGCCGGACGCGGTGTTGACCAGCGACACGCTGTTGTCACCCTGGTGGGTCACCGTCAACAAACCGCCGTGAGGACTGACCGCGATGCCTGTAACGGCGCCACGCCCGACCGCAATCTCACCAGTGACGGTGAAACCCCTTGCCTCGTTCACATCCAGAACTAAATCGCTCACACTGGCACCAGCCTCTACATGTTGGTCCGTGGTGGACGGACATTCGGCATCTGAGCGCTGAACGCTCCGGGCAGTCCGAAGCTTCCGCGGACCGCTATTCCGATACCTAGTTTCAAGCGCGATGAGCGCTGATCTCGACCGAGTCTAATGGCTGGAAATACCGAAATAGAGCGCGTATTCACCGACTGTCAGCCACGTCACTCCGGTAACTCAGCGCATCCTTACCCAACATCTATCCAGTGCCGCAAGCATTTTCACCGCGACAATTTCGCGATCGATTTCACCAGCGTGATAGGTGTTTTCGAAACCGCATTTGACTCGATACAGAATTCTCGACATTCGAGGATTCTTAGAATTCCCTGCAGAAGAGTTCAATATCACATGGACGCGACACGCGGGCCGCCTCATTTTGCCGGTCTGGCGGCGGTGGTCGATAATCCCCGGATGGCCGACGCGCGCGATGACGTGGTCAGCCGCCAGTACGAGCGGTGGCGATACCCGCCTCCTATCGCGGATCTCGACGCGTGGAGCGTTGGCAACTGGGATTGGTTCGACCCGGCTCACGCGCACCGAATTTTTTGGCCAGACCAGGATTACCGGGCTGATCTCGACATTCTGATCGCGGGTTGCGGCACCAATCAAGCCGCCGTTTTCGCGTTCGGCAATCCGGGAGCCAGGGTGGTCGGGGTCGACATCAGCCAGGCCTCGCTAAATCATCAACAACACCTGAAAGACAAGCACGGGCTGCACAACCTGCGGCTGCACCTGCTTCCGATCGAAGAATTGGCGACACTCGGACGCCAGTTCGACCTCGTCGTGTCGACCGGCGTCTTGCACCACATGGACGATCCGCTGGTCGGCCTGAAAGCCCTTGCCGGCTGCCTGCGGCCGGACGGGGTCATGGCGTTGATGCTTTACGGGAAGCACGGGCGAATCGGAGTCGAGTTGCTGGAGTCTGTATTTCGCGACATGGACCTCGGCCAGGATGATGTATCGCTGCAGATCGTCAAGGACACCATCGCCGCATTGCCGGAGGACCACCCCGTCAACAGCTATCTCAGGCGGGCCGGCGATTTACAAGACGATGCGGCCCTGGTGGATACGTTCCTGCACGGTCGGGCGCGCAGCTACACGGTCGACGAGTGCATCGATTTCGTCGGATCGGCGGGCCTGGTGTTTCAGGGGTGGTACCACAAGACTCCGTACTACCCACAAGATCTGGCCGGCCAGCCTGCCACCTACTACCCTGCCGTCAATGCGTTGCCCGACAACAAGATCTGGTCGGTGATGGAGCGGCTACAGACCATGAACGGCTGCCATTTTTTCATGGCGTGCCGCCCGGAGCGGCCGGAAGCGCGGTACCGGATTGACTTTCGGACCCCGCGGCTCTCGACTACATCCCGGTGTTTCGCTACCGCTGCGGCCTTGCGGGTAGCGAGATCTACTGGCCGGGTTCACGTATCGGCCTCAATCCGGCTCAGCTGCCCTTCGTTCAGCAGGTCGACGGCCGACGATCGATCCGCGAGATCATCGGCTCGGTACTCGCCCAGCATGGCGGATCAGGCACGGCCACAGCTGAATTGGAGCCGTACGTCCGTCAGCTGTTCCAAACGCTGTGGCGAGTAGACTTCGTCGCGATGGCGCTCAACCCCGAGTTACGGGAGAACTCACGTGGCAGCTGACGAGCAGAGCCTCGACATGGGGCCAGTCGTCGCCGGCCCGCGCGTGTTCATCGCCACGCCGATGTACGGCGGCATGGCTTCGGCCGCCTACACGATGTCGCTGGCCCACACGCCGGCCACCTTCTTCAAGAACGGCATCGGGCTGAACTTCAGCTGTGTGGTCAACGACAGCCTCGTGACGCGCGCCAGGAACTACCTCACCTCCCAGTTCCTCAATTCACCGGCGACCCATTTGATGTGGATCGACGCGGACATCGGCTTCGACCCGGTCGACATCGTCAAGATGGTGCGGGCCGATAAGGACATCGTGTGCGGGATCTATCCGAAAAAGGAGATCAACTGGCATGCGGTGGCACGCGCCGCGAGCGCTGGCGTGCCTCCCGAACACCTGCGCGAGCACGAGCCTTCGCTGGTCGTGAACCTCATCGATAACTCCCAGGATCGGATGACCGCCGAAGGACTCGTCGAAATCGCCAACGCGGGAACCGGATTCATGCTGATCAAGCGTGGGGTGTTCGATGCCCTCGCAAGCCATACACCGTCCTACGTCGACAGCTCGACACCGGGGATCGAACTGAAGGAGTTCTACGCCGTCAGCATCGATTCTGACTCCGGGAACAGCCTGCTGTCCGAGGACTACCACTTCTGCAAATCGGCGCGCGATCGCGGCTTCACGATCTTCGCGGCTCCGTGGGTCCGCCTAAACCACACCGGGACATACATATTCGGCCACCGAGCCATGCCCGCGACGTAGCGGCCGGCTACGAGGAGACTAGGCACCACGTGCGACCGCGTCAAAAAGTCGTCAAGACGCTTGCCGGGCCGACGCGGGCGCGGGATGGTTGACACCCGAACACCGCAGTCCCACAACGCATGTCCACTGTGACCAGCGACACACTCGTCGGCTTCGGCCACCGGCCGGTGCCCCCAGTCGGACTCGAACCGACACTGTGCGGATTTTAAGTCCGCTGCCTCTGCCAATTGGGCTATGGGGGCTAGCGACGAATCTAGCGTGTTAACGCCGTATTCCATCGAATCGGCGTTGTCGCAGGACGGCGCAAGGAACGTGTTAAAAGTTCCGCCGTGCTTGTTAAGAAGCCATTAACCCGCTGGGCAAGGGCCCCGCGGCTCCGCGAAGGTTGATCCGTGGACGCCAGCGCAGCACGACCAACACCCACGCTTTGACCGCCGTGGCCGACCCGTCGCCAGGGTCGGCTTTGTACACCAGGAGACGCACATGGCCTTCGTGAACACGCAGCCTGCCGCGATCGCAGCCGCCGCGCAGCAGCTGGAGGGGATCTTCAACTCCTTCGCCGCCGAAAGCGCCGGCGCTGCGGCCTCGACCACCGACGTCGTTCCCGCCGCCTCCGACGAGGTGTCGATCCTGCAGGCAGGGGTGTTCTCGACGTACGGGCAGCTCTACCAGACGGTGAGCGCCCAGGCCCAGGCCATTCAGCAGCAGTTCACCCAGCTGCTGGGCCAGTCCTCGGGGTCGTACCAAGAAACTGAGTCGGCCAACCAGGCCGGCGCGGCGGCGAATGCGCTGTCGAGCGGCGCGGGCAACGCGTCGTCGGCCGCCGCGCAGCCCGCTGACGCGATCACCAGCATCACCGACGCGCTCAACAACTTCAACACCTTCATGACTGACCCGACCAACCTCTTCGGCCAGCTCAGCAGCAACATCGGCAACCTGGTCAACATCAACATCGGTAACTGGGCGTCGGCCGGTTCGGACCTCATCGGCCTCGGTGGTGGTGGCCTGCTCACCGCGATGTCCGGGCCCGCGACGGCGTCTGCCGACATCGGCGGCCTGGGCAGCGCCCTGGCCGGCAACGTCGCCCCCGCGGCGGGTATGGGCGGCGCCGGCGCGATGGGTGCCGCTCCGATCCTGGCCTCGGCCGGCGGCGGGTCGTCCATCGGCGCGCTTTCGGTGCCGCCGAGCTGGGCCGGCGGCGCCGGCCTGCCGGCAGCGGCCGGCGCTCCCGTCACGCTGGCGTCGCAGACGTTCGGCACCGGGGCGCCCGCGACGGGCGGCATGACGAACGGCATCGCCGGCATGCCGGCGGTTGCCAACGGCGGCCGGGGCGGCTCGAGCTTCGGCGCCCCGCGCTACGGCGTCAAGCCGAAGGTCATGCCCTTGGTGCCGAAGCCGACGCTTACCTGAGATCCACACCCGCCAATGTCGGCCGGTTACACCAGCATTCGAACTCATAACCCTCACATAGACAGGAAATCTGAACATGGTTTTTGATTTCGCAGCGCGACCCCCGAGGTCAACTCCACACTCATCTACACCGGAGCGGGCGCGGGACCGATGATGGCCGCCGCCGCGTCGCTGAGCAGCTTGAGCTCCGAGCTGAGCACCAACGCGGCCGCCTACGAGTCGGTGATCTCCTCGCTCACCGGGTCGGAGTGGCAGGGACCGTCGTCGACCGCGATGGCGGCCTCGGCCCAGCAAAACATCGAATGGCTGCAGACGACGTCCGCGCAGCTGCAGGAAGCGGCCGCGAAGGCCACTGCCTCGGCAGCGGCGTACGAGGCGGCATTCGCCGCTTCCATTCCGCCGCCCGTCGTGTTCGCCAACCGCGCGCAGCTTGCGATGTTGGTGGCGACCAACATCCTCGGCCAGAACACCCCGGCGATCGCCGCCAACGAGGCGATGTACGGCGAATTCTGGGCGCAGGACGCCACGGCGATGGGCACGTATGCCGCCAGCGCCGCCACCACGGCGCAGGTGACACCGTTGACCGAGCCGACGCAGTCGACCAACCCCGGTGGCGCTGGAGCACAGTCCGCAGCGGTCGCCAACGCGGTCAACAGCAATGCAGCCAACTCGGGCACCAACGGTCTGCTCAGCAGCCTGCAGAGCGCGTCGAGCGCGGCGGCCACTCCGTCGGCCAGCGTGGGCGATGAGCTCACGAGTCTGTGGGGCGCCATCCAGGGGACGGCCGGAATCCCGTTGTTCTCCAACGGTTTCAACTCCGCGGACGTGACGTTGTCGTGGTGCATCATGATGATGGCCTCGGCGCTGGGAACCTTGAACCACTTCGTGGCCGGCGCTCCGTTCGGTGTCACGATCGGCGACGCGGAACCGCTGGGCGCCGGTCTCGGCTTCGGCACCACCCTGGCCGGGTACGACGTCCGGCGCGGGCGGCGCAACGCTGGCCGGGATGGGCACCGCAGCCGAGGTCGGCGGGATGTCGGTGCCGGCCGGATGGTCGGAGGCCGCTCCCGTTGTCACCACCGAGGCCACACTGGCCGGTACCGGGCTGGACCGTCGGCCACCGACGAGATGGCCACTCGGTAGCGGGGCGGGAGCCCCCGGCATCATGCCCGGAATGGCCTCCGCCGGCGCCAAGGCGGGCATGGGAATCGGCGGTCCGCGTTACGGGGTCAAGCCGAAGATCATGCCGACAAGAGGTCCTCGTCTAACGACATTCACCGAAGGCGATGCCGCCTTCACCGGAACCACTACCACCACTAACGCAACAAGGAGAAAGAAATGCCTACGCGCTTTATGACTGACCCGCACGAGATGCGGGCGATGGCGGGACGTTTCGACGTTCACGCGCAGACCGTCGAGGACGAGGCCCGCAAGATGTGGGCCTCGAGCCAGAACATCGCCGGGGCCGGCTGGAGCGGGACCGCCCAGGCCACCTCCTACGACACCATGGGTCAGATGAACACCGCGTTCCGCAACATCGTGAACATGCTGCACGGGGTGCGCGACGGCTTGATCCGCGACGCCAACAACTACGAGGCCCAAGAGCAGGGCTCCCAGCAGATCCTGTCCAGCTAACCCAGCACCGAAACTTTGTAGGAGAAACAACATGTCGATCAGTTACCAGTTCGGTGACGTCGATGCCCACGGCGCGTTGATCCGTGCCCAGGCCGCCTCGTTGGAGGCCGAGCACCAGGCCATCGTGCGCGATGTGCTGGCCGCCGGTGACTTCTGGGGTGGCTCGGGTTCGGTGGCTTGCCAGGAGTTCATCACCCAGTTGGGCCGCAACTTCCAGGTCATCTACGAGCAGGCCAACTCCCACGGCCAGAAGGTGCAAACGGCAGGCAACAACATGTCGCCACCGACTCCGCCGTCGGGTCCAGCTGGGCCTGACCCACGCACAACCTACTGTGGCCCGCACACCTCGGTGTGCGGGCCACAGTAGTCTTCCGGGTCACCCGACAAGAGGTCGCGGAACGATGTTGCTGCGCAACCCGATTCGCTGCATCCCGTCGGTTTCGCGTTCCATCAGGCTCGGGAATGTCACCTTGGGCGCGGCCACTCCCGTCGTCGAAGCGGCAGGCGTCGCACCCACACCGCTGTTCGGCAGCGCCATCGCGGCGGGCGTACCGGACAAGCTTGGGTGCCCGGCGGCGGTGCCGGGATCCACCCAGCTCTGGGGCACCGAAAGGCCGCTGAGCGAGGCCGCCTGTCCGACGCTCGCAGCCGCCCCCACGCCGCCCAGGCTGCCGGCGTCGCCCAGCCCCGCGCTCAGCCCGCCCAGCGGCAGCGCGCCCAGGGCTCCCAGGCCGCCTGACTCGGTCAACTCGTCGGCACCCAGGAAGTCCAAACCAACGCCGATCACATCCAACCCGACGCCACCACCGTCCAGGGCGACCAGGCCGACCCCGTCCTCGCCGAATCCGATCGTGTCCTCGATCAGCCCCAGGTCGCTGCCGCCGGTTGCCGCGGCCAATCCACCCAGCGCGCCGCCTGCGTCCGCGGTTTTGCCGGCCGTCTTGACAGCACTCTGGCCCGTCGCGCCGGTCAGGCCGGTGAGCATGCTGGCCGGAGTGGACACCGCCGACGTCGCGGCGGACGTTCCGGTGCCCAGCGCCACCTGGTCTACCCCGGTCGGCGACGAGCCGGGCGTCGCCATGCCCTGCAGCGTCTGAGACACCTGCGACATCGACGACGACGCCGTCTGCGCATGGCTGCCGGCGGCCGCGACCGCGGTGTGCGCCACCGCCGCGTTCTGACTGGCCGCACCTGCGGGATTGGTGGTCGACTTGGGCGACGTGAACGGCGTCAGCGTCGTGGCGGCCGCCGAGTTGGCGGCGGCCTGCGCATATTGATTGAGGAACTGGACGCCGGCAGCACCCGGATAGAACACGAAGATCGATTCCGCGCCCGAGTCTTGGCCTTGGTCAGTTCGGCGGAGAAGTCGAGCTGGCTCGGCCACACCGTATATTCCTCGCCCATCACCTCGCCCTTGAACGTGCTCTTGACGCCGGCCAGCATGTCCTTGC
>CAWIKT010000056.1:0-12180 GCA_963836555.1 uncultured Actinomycetota bacterium
TTGGCCAGGAACGGGGATGTCGTACGTCACGACGTATCGTTGATCGCTTGCTTGCTGGTGCCGTAGTGACCGAAGTTGTCGGCCTCGTGAGCCTTGACCCAGGCGTCGGCCGACTCGAAGTCCGGCGCCGCCAGAAACTCCTGCAGCCGTGGCAGATCGGTCTCCCGACCGATGCCGGCCACCGACGAGATGAAGCAGATGGTCCCACCGCGGCCCAGTTGACCGTTGTCGATCAGCTTGTCGATCACGTGCCGGTGACCGATGAAGTTGATCTTCATCGGTCCGGCCGTCCGCGATGCCTCCGGCGGAGAACACCGCGTCGACCTTGCCGACCTGCTCCAATGCGCTGTCGATCGATGCAGGGTCGCGCAGGTCGACCTGAATGCCGCGGCCGAGGCCGGCCTCCACCGGGGCGTAGTCCAGGTTGATCACCTCGGCTCCGAGATCACCTACGATCTTGGCGGCCGCGGCTCCCATGCCCGTGGCGCCTCCGACTACGAGTGCCTTCTTGCCGTCGTAGCGGAACTGGTCGATACCACTCATCTCAATCCTTTCGTGGGGCGCCGACCGCGGGCGTGCTGGGTCGACGAAGTTTGGGGTCCTGACCGGCGGTGAGCTTTCGATGCGACAGCGAAGTCAACGGCGCAGACTCCGACACGACGCACCCCGCAAGTATGCGGGGGCGGGGGCGTCTACCGGTGAGTATCTGAAATTTTGGTTGTCAGATTTGGGTGGAAGTGTCACGTTCCGCGGCGCCGCGGACCAACGTGTCGCGCGCGTTGACCAGGGCTGCGTGCTTACCCTGGGCCCGCACGATGTTCTCCGGCACCCACAAGACGTCCATCACATAGCGCGCCAGCATCGACAGCGAAGGCGAGTCTTTGATGCGGATATCGCCAGACTCGATGCCGTCGGACAACAGCGCTCGGAGTTGTCGTAGCCGCATCGTGAAAGCCAGTCCGGGATTTGGTGTGTTCGGCGGCGACTGGCGCATCCATGCGAGTTGGATTTTCCACTCGTCGGGAAACTGATCCATCGCGTTGATGTTGACCCAGCTGAGCGCATCCAGCTTTGCCACCGGAGTGGCATCCGTGCGCAGCACGCTGGCGAAGCCGCCGCCCGCCTTCTTGCCGAACGACTCCATGATCGAGGCGAGCAGTTCGTCCTTGGATCCGATCAACCGGTACACAGTGCCGGTGCCCAAGCCCGCCGCGGCGGCGACGTCGCGGATAGTGGTGACCTCATAGCCCCTTCTGCCGAACTCCGCGCGCGCCACCGAACGCACGTGCGCGGCTCTGTCGCTGCCGTCCGACTCGCCCGCTTCGGTCCACGTCTTGATGGCGGCCTCGGCGGCGGAGAAGGCGCTCGAGTCGTTCAGCTCCTGATCGCTGTAGTCTCGGGTGGCCAAGCCGTGCAACATGATTCGGCACATCACCACCGCGGTCTGATCGGCGGCGCCGGTGTGGCGGATGATGTCGAGCCCGACGTGCATCATGGTCTGGCAGATGCGATCGGCCAGTGTCGGGAGGTCGATGTCGGATCGGATGAAGCCGCTCCACCTGCCCGCGCGCAATGTCTGCAGCATCGCTTGCTGGACGGCGGTCGGCGGATGTTGCAGGAGTTCGACGAGTTCGGGATTGGCGCTCGGTGCTTCGTAGAAGGACATCTGCAGCGCGGCCCGGTGCTGCACGGCGCAGCTCGCGATCGCGGATCCCAGTTCGACGATCTTGTCCGCGACGGAGCGCGAGTCGGCTTGGTCGAGCTGCTCGTGGGCGATTTCACCGATCCGGTCCAAGTCGGCGTAGTACCGCCGGAGGAGTTCGACGAGGATCGCTTCCTTCGATTTGAAGTGGTGGTAGAGGCTTCCGGGCAGGATGCCGGCCGCGTCGGCGATCTCCTGCAGCGACGTCCGCAGCCCCGACGAGGCGATCAATGACGCAGCGGTCTGCAGGATTTCGGTACGGCGAGTGCCGTCGCTGTAAGCGCCTCCGAGCTCTGCCTTCCCGGCAGTGTGTTTGGCGTTGCCTCGTCCCCGTGGCGTCATACGCGAACGCCCGACGCTGTCGGACCGGGCCGGCGAATCGGCATCGGGCAGTCTAGGCGTGCGGGGCGCGGTGTTGGCGAAGCCGCGGATGGTTGCTGAAGCGCCACGACACCTCCACAGCTCCCACCGAATCCCGCAGGGCGACTGACCGAATATTTGGTTCAACGCTACCAGGCGAATACGCAGGTTGAACGGTATTCGAGCTTCGGCGTCCGACAGCGATCAGTGCAGAACCGACTCGGCGAATTGAGCGCCGAGCTGCACGAGATAGTGGTCGGACCTGTCGAGAAACGCGCTCCAGCTCAACAGTCGTTTGAGATACAGGTGGGCATCGTGCTCCCAGGTGTAGCCGATGCCGCCGAACACCTGGATGGCCGTGTCGCCGACGGCGGCCAGCCGGCCGGCGAACGCCTTCGTGCGCATCGCCGCCGCATGTCGCTCGGCCCGGTCGCTCGTGTCGGCGGCCCACAATGCGTGGATCACGCCGCTGCGGGCCAGCTCGATCGTTTCGTACATGTCGACGCACAGGTGTTGGACCGCCTGGAATGCGCCGATCGGCTGCCCGAATTGCCGTCGCACCTTGGCGTATTCGACGACGAGAGCCAACAGCGCGCGCGCCGCGCCGAGCGCGTCAGCGGCCCAGGCGATCGTCACGTCGTCAACCAACGCCTCGAGGTTCTCGGGCCCCACCACGCTCAGCCGTTGCGCCGAGGCGTGGTCGAGTGTGACACGAAAACGCTTGCGCGTCTGGTCGATTCCGGCTTGCTGCGAACTGTCGATCTTGGTCGTTGCCGTCTCACCGCGAAAAGGCCTGGGCTATCCCGGTCGTCGGCCACGACGAGCATCACGTCGGCGGCGGCGACATCCCACGCGCTGTCGATCACGCCGAGCAGTGCGTTGTCGACCACGCTCGGGCGGGGCCCGTGCAGCGGGCCAACCGTGGCGATCGTGGAGCCGTCGGCGATCCCGGTGAACAGCGGGGCCGCCAGTTCGGCAGGTACCTCGAAGCGCGTCAGCGCCCGGGTCGCGGCGACGGCGCTGGACAGCCACGGTCCTGGATGCAACCCGGCACCCAGTTCTTCGGCGACGATGCCGGCTTCGACCATCGTCATGCCCGCGCCGTCGTATTCCGGCGGCACCAACAACCCGGTGGCGCCGAGATCGGCAAGCCCGCGCCACACTGTGTCGGTGGTGCCAGTGTCGTCGTCGAGCATCGGGCGGACATGCCCTGCGATGGAAGCTCTTTCGGTGAGAAACGCCGCACGGTGTCGCGCAGTGCGATCTGCTCGTCGGACAGTTCGAGGTTCATGAGCGCGGCAACCCCAAGATGCGCTGGGCGGTGATGTTTTTGTTGATCTGGGTCGTTCCGCCGGCGATCGTCAGCGACCTCGACGTCAAGCGGTAGTCGGTCCAGCGGCGTCCGGCGGGATCCATTCCGATCAGGTCGAAGGCCAGCGCGGCGATGTCCTGGCCTACTTCGCCCCAGATCGTCTTGGCCAGACTTGCCGACCCGAACGCGTCGCCGCCGTGCAGGACCGCCGAGATCGACCGCTTGCAGAGCACCTCGAGGTACTTGATGCGCACGGCGATTTCGCCGAGCCGTCGCAGCGTCGTGGGGTCCTCGAGCACGGGCCGGCTGCCGAGCTTTGACCTCGGCCAGATCGGTGACCAGATCGTTCAGCCGCGTCTGCATCTCGGTGTAAAGGCGTGCGGCCCCGGCCCGCTCGTGACTCAGCGTGGTGGTGGCGATCGCGCCAGCCGCCGTTCTCGGGACCGAGCAGGGCGTCCGCGGGCACCCGCACGTCGTTGAAGAACACTTCGGCGAAGTCGGCTTCGCCGTTCAGCGTGACCAGCGGCCGAACCTCGATGCCCGGCAGCGTCATGTCCAGGATCAGGCAGGAGATGCCCCTGTGCTTCGGTGCGTCCGGGTCGGTGCGCACGTACAACTGGCACCACTGGGCCCGATGCCCAGGGAGGTCCAGATTTTTGACCATTGACGACGAAGTCGTCGCCGTCGACGCGACCGCGCGAGTGCGCAGGGAGGCAAGGTCGGAGCCGGCCTCGGGCTCGGACATGCCCTGGCACCAGATGTCGTCGGCGCGCATCATCCGGGGGAGCAGCGTGAGCTTCTGCGCTTCGGTTCCGTGCTGCATGATCGCGGGTGCGATGTTGTTCATGCCGATCACGTTCAGGTGGACCGGCACCCGGGCGCGGGTGGTCTCCTCGGCGCAGACCAACTGCTCGAGCACGCCCGCCCCGCGGCCGCCGTACTCCGGCGGCCAGGAGACCGCGGCCCAGCCGGCGTCGGCCATCGTCGCATTCCATGCGCGGAGGGTCTCGAACGCGCCGTCGTCCCTACCCCGACCCGGTTTGCGGCGATGACGTCGTCGGTCAGTGTCGCGGCCAGCCACGCGCGCAATTCCTTGCGCACCTGTTCCACCTCTGGTGGGTATGAGAAATCCACGTTCCCTACTGGCTTCAGGCGATTGACGTCGGGTAACGGCGAACTCTACGGTGGAACAGATATTTGGTCAACTGAATCCCTTGCCAACCGACTGCGTTGCGGTAAGGCTTCCCATAGTAATGTGCGTCACGGCGCCCTGCTCGCGTCCCTTCAACGAAAGAGCAACAAACATGACTGACACTGTAAAGGTCCGCTTCGAGCCGAAGATGATGATCGACGGCAAGTTGGTGGACGGCCAGGCCGGAACCTTCACCAACATCAACCCGGCCACCGAGGAGCCGCTCGGGGAGGTCGCCGACGCGTCGAAAGAGGACATGCACCGGGCCATCGACGCCGCCCGTCGGGCCTTCGACGAGACCGACTGGTCGACCAATCAGGAGCTCCGCAAGCGCTGCCTGCTGCAACTGCACGACGCGATCGAGTCCGAGCAGGAGGAGCTGCGCGAGGAACTGATCCTCGAGGTCGGCTCGCCCCGCGCCATCACGTTCGGTCCGCAGCTGGACGCCCGCTGGCCGACGGGCTGAAGTACCCGGCCAGGCTGATCGACGAGTTCGCCTGGGAGACCGATCTCGGCGACCGGGTGATCAGCCTTACCGGCGCGAACACCGCCGATCAAGGTCTGGCAGGAGCCGGTCGGCGTGGTCGGCGCGATCGTGCCGTGGAACTTCCCGTTCGAGGTCACCATCAACAAGCTCGGCCAGGCGCTGGCCACCGGCAACACCGTCGTGCTCAAGCCGGCGCCCGACACGCCCGTTGAACGCGACCCGTCTGGGCCGGCTGATCGCCGAGAAGACCGACATCCCGGCCGGTGTGGTCAACGTGGTCACCGCGTCGGATCACTTCGTCGGCGAGGAGCTCACGCTGTCGCCCAAGGTCGACCTGATCTCGTTCACCGGGTCGACGGTGGTCGGCAAGCGGATCATGGAGAAGGGGGCGGCCACCATGAAGCGGCTGTTCCTCGAACTGGGTGGCAAGTCGGCCACCATCGTGCTTGGAGGACGCCGACTTCGGGCTCGGCGTGCGCGATCGGCATCGCTGCCGTGCATGCACGCCGGGCAGGGCTGCGCCAACCCGACCCGGATGCTGTTGCCGCGGTCCCGCTACGAGGAGGGGGTGGCGATCCTCAAGAGCATCTACGAGAACGTCACCTGCGGCGACCCGCAAGACCCCGGAACACTTTGTGGCCCGGTCATTTCCAAGCGACAGTTCGACCGCGTGACGGACTACATCGAGAAGGGCGTGGAGGAAGGCGCCACCCCGTTGGTCGGCGGTCCTGGCGCCGAGACCGGATTCGACAAGGGATTCTTCGTTCGGCCAACACTTTTCGCCGACGTCGACAACTAGATGACGATCGCCCAGGAGGAGATCTTCGGCCCGGTGCTCGTCGGTCATCCCGTTCGACGACGAGGAAGACGCGATCCGGATCGCCAACGACAGCCCCTACGGCTTGGCCGGCAACGTGATGTCGGGCTCCTTGGAGCACTCGCTCGCGGTGGCCCGGCGCATCAGGGCCGGCTTCATCGGCGTCAACGGCGGCGCACCCTACGGCGCCGACACCCCATTCGGCGGGTACAAGGACAGCGGAGTCGGCCGCCAGAACGGCATCGCCGGCTTCGACCAGTACACCGAGGTCAAGTCCGTCGGCTACCCCGTGGGCTGACGTACCTGCGGTGATTCTTTCGGTGCACGGGCTACCTTTGTCCCGTGACCGACGCCGGAGCTGCGCAGCGCGCGACCGGTCGCAACATGGCGATCCGCTATGCGGCCGGTCTCGCGTGCGGTCACCTGATCGGGTGCGGGGATGCCGCGGCGATCGTGATCCCGCTGCATGGTCAGTTCACCAACGAGACCAGGGCGTACTTCGCTCCAACCAGCCTCGTTACCGCGGCGGTCATCGTCCTGCTGGGGACCGCCGCAGTCGCGGGCGGCGGCGTCGCGAATCTCGTGCCGGTGCTGCGCTGGTTCGCCGGCGGGCAGCGACCGAACGCCAATCAGCGATTGTCGGCCATGCGCCTGGTTGTGCGGCAGTCGATCATCCTGGCAGTGGTGTGGGCGGTCAGCGGCCTGACCTACCTCGTCCTGAACCTCGGGGGCCTTTCGGCTTTGTGGGTGCCGACTCTGCTGGCGGTGGTCTTCGGCGGCAGCGCGGCAGCGAGTCTCAGCCTGCTGCTCACCCAGCGATCCCTTCGCCCGATCATGTCGGCGGCCACGCAGGGTACCGAGGGCCTGGTAGTCGCGCCCAGTGTGCTCGCCCGGCTCATCGGCGTGTGGCTGTTCGGAAGTGGTCTGCCGTGTCTGGCGATCGCCGGTTTGGTGCTGACTCGCTCGAACGGCTGGATCATTCAGAAGACCGGGTCGGTCGAAATGCCCATTCTGGTGGTGACTCTTGTCGCGATCCTGATCGGGCTGCCGGTGATGATCATGACCTCCCGGTCGATCTCGGATCCGGTGCGCGAGGTCGTCGACGCCATGGCGCGCGTCGAACGGGGCGACATCGGTACGTTCGTCGGCGTCTACGAGAAGTCTGAGATCGGCCGACTGCAAGACGGATTCAATCGCATGGTTGTTGGGATCGGCGAACGCGACCGGCTGCGCGATCTGTTCGGCCGCCATGTCGGAGCCGATGTGGCTCGTCGCGCGCTCGAAGAGGGCACCTCGTTGTCGGGTGACGTCCGCGAGGCGGCGATCCTGTTCATCGACCTGGTCGGCTCGACGACGTTGGCGGCGAGCAGGCCTCCTCAGGAGGTGGCCCGGGTACTCAACGACTTCTTTCGCATCGTGGTCAGGGCCGTCGACGAACACCGCGGCCTGATCAACAAATTCCAGGGTGATGCCGTGTTGGCCGTTTTCGGAGCACCGCTGGCCCACGACGACTCCGCGTCGGCCGCGCTGGCCACCGCGCGAATCCTCCGCAGCCAACTGCAGCAACTGCCGCAGGTCGACTTCGGGATCGGGGTTTCGGCCGGGCCGGTGTTCGCCGGCAATATCGGTGCCGAAAACCGTTACGAGTACACCGTTGTCGGCGACGCTGTGAATGAGGCGGCACGGTTGGCCAACGTCGCTAAGACGCTCGACCAACGGATCGTCTGCTCGGCGGCCGCGATAGATCGCGCCGACCCCGTGGAGCGTCGGCACTGGATGTCAAAGGGTGAGACGGTGCTGCGCGGCCGCTCGGAATCCACTCAGGTCTGGACCCCGACGGTGCAGGAGTAGCTGTGTTCGCGTCGATAGGCGCGGTCACGAAACTCAATGGTCGTGGATGATGACGCCGCGGATGTTGCGGCCCGCCAGCATATCGTCGTAGCCCTCGTTGATTTCGTGGAGTTTGTACTCGGTGGTGACCGCCTCATCGAGCAGGAGCTTGCCCTCGCGGTAGAGGCTCAGCAGTCGATGAATATCGGCGCGCGGATTCGCCTCGCCGTAAAGGCTTCCCAGCAGCCGCTTTTGGAACAGCGTGAACATCGCCATCGGGAGAGTCGGCGTGACGTCGTTGATCGATGCCAACGCCGTGAGCACCACGGCCCCGCCCTTGCGGACGATGTCCAGCGCCTCTCCGATCATGTGGCCCTCAGCAAGCCCAACCGTCAGTACGGCCGAGTCGGCCATGACACCACGCGTCAAGTCGCCGACCAGAGCGGTGGCTTCGGCCATAGAAGTGGCGAAATGGGTTGCTCCGAACTGAAAGACCTTGTCCCGTTTGCTTTCCGCGATATCGACCGCCACGATCTTTTCCGCGCCGGCCAATCGCGCGCCCTGGATGGCGCCGCTACCGATGCCGCCGCAACCGATCACCACGACGGTGTCGCCTGGACTCACCTTGGCGGTGTGGACCGCTGATCCCCACCCAGTGGTGATCCCGCAGCCAAGCAGACATGCACGCGACAGCGGAAGGTCGTCGTCGATCTTGACAATCGAGGTGTCCGGAACCGTGCCGTACTGGGCGAAGGTGCCCAGAAAGCACGCGGCGCCGACATCGCGGTCGCCGGACCGGCGCCGAAACGTCCCATCGAGCTGGGCGCCGCTCAGGAGCATCGCGCCCTGGTCGCACAGATTCTGATGGCCGCTTGCACACCAACGGCATCGCCCGCATGCCGGAAGAAAAGACGCCACCACATGGTCGCCGACCTTCACATCCCGCACGCCGGGGCCTACCTCTTGCACGATGCCGGCGCCCTCGTGGCCACCGACGATGGGTAGCGGGACGGGAAGGTCGCCGCTGCGGACGTGATGATCGGAATGGCAGAGCCCGGCGGCCTCGAACGACACCAGAACCTCGCCGTCCTGCGGGCCGTCGAGGTCTATCTCCTCGACGCTCCATTCCGCGTTGAACTCCCACAGAACCGCGGCATTCATCTTCATGGTGGTCACCCCTGCAGCGAGATAAGTGGAGCGATCTTAGGACGGCCCTGCCGCGCGACGGGGGGTATTCGGCTATTTGCGAACGGCGTGACGGATACGAGGGCAGCGTTTGCCGAATGCCTTACAGTTGACCAGCCGGTCCAGCCAGCGAAAGGGGCGAAGATCCCAGTGCCCATTCCCCGATATCCCGACGAGGTCAGCGTCGAGTGGCTGTCAGCCGTATTGGGCGACGGCACGCCCGTGGAGTTGTCGGCAGTGGACGTGGTCGCCATCGGCACGGGCCAGACCGGAGCGACCTATCGGGTCTCGGTGACGTACGCCGGCCCGAGCAGTCTGCCGGACACGTTCGTGATCAAACTGCCGGCGCAAGACGACACCGTGCGCGACCGGGTGAGCATCGGCTACCGAAGCGAATGTGCCTTCTACACCGGGGTGGTCGGTCACGTGAAAGTGCCGACACCGCAGTGCTTCTACTGCGATATCAGCGACGACGCACTGGACTACGCGCTGCTTCTGGCCGACCAGGCGCCAGCGGCACAAGGCGACCAGATCGCGGGATGTGGCGAGCGGGAAGCCCGACTCGCCGTGACGGCGCTGGCCGGCCTGCACGGGCCGAGCTGGTGCGACCCGATGTGGCTGGATTTCCCCGGTATCGCCTTCGCCAGGCCAGACGAAGCGTCAGCGGGCGGCCTGGGCGAGGTCGCGCGGATGAGCGCCGACATCACGCTGGACAAACTCGGTGACCGCATGAGCGCTGCTGACCGCGAGACCTTCACCGCGGCAATGGGTTTGGTGACCCCGTGGCTGCTCGCCGAGCGGGACCGTTTCGCGCTGCTGCACGGCGATTACCGCCTCGACAACTTGCTCTTCTTCCCCGCCGGAGCCGGCGTGACGGTGGTGGACTGGCAGACGCTCGGGGTCGGCCTGCCCGCCCGCGACCTCGCGTACTTCACGGCAACCAGCCTCAAACCCGAGTTGCGCGCTTCGATCGAGAAGGAACTTGTCGACGGGTACCACCGGGCACTCACGGGATACGGCGTCACTGGGTATGACCGTGAAACCTGTTGGCGCGATTATCGACTCGGCGTGCCGCAAGCCCTGCTGATATCGGCGTTGGGATTCGCGTTCTCCACCGCGACCGACCGCGGTGACGACATGGTGCTCACCATGTTGACCCGCGGCTGCCGGGCGATCCGCGAGCTGGGCACGTTGGAGCTGGTCGGAGAATACGCGTCGCAACAGACGACGATCTGACGCAACTCAGTACTGCGTCGAGCCCTGATCGATCGGTACCGCCGCCGCGGTGACATTGCGCGACTCGTCGCTGGCCAGCCAGCAGACCGCGTCGGCGATGTCTTCAGGTTCGCAAACCCAGTTGGGCAGGAACGGTGTGAGCACATTCGCCATCGTTGGAATGGTCTCGTTGGCGCTCGCCACCGCGGCGACCATGTCACCGCTTCCCATCGCGGTGTTGACCGGCCCCGGGTGCACGCTGTTGACCCGGATCGAATGCCGACCCAGTTCGGCCGCGAACGCCCGGGCCATCCCGGTGACGGCGTGCTTACTGGCGGTGTAGTGCACCATGAACGGCTGCATCTTGAGGCCCGCCGCCGAGCTGATCAGGATGATCGACCCGCCCCGGCCGCCGTCGATCATCTGTTGGGCGCCGGCCATCACGGTGTTCCATACGCCGGTCACGTTGACGTCCATCACATCGCGAAACGATTCGGGCGTGATCTCATTCCACACCTGCGGCGCCGAGACGCCCGCGTTGGCGACGATGACATCGAGGCGCCCGAGGCCGGCCACCGCATCGCGGACGGTGTCGCACAACCCGTCGAAATCACGAACATCGGTGGCCGAGGCGATGATTCGGCGACCAGTGGCCTCGACGAGCCGCACGGTTTCGGCGAGGTCTTCTGGAGTGGCCGAGTCGTACGGCACACACGAGGGAAGCTTGCCGGCAATGTCGACGGCGATGATGTCGGCGCCTTCGCGCGCCATCCGCACGGCGTGTGCGCGACCCTGACCCCGCGCCGCGCCGGTGATGAATGCCACCTTGTCGGTGAGTCGGCCGGTCATGTGCGCTCCCTATCGTAAAGGCCACTGTAACGGGAACGATATCAGTGCTTGCGCTGAGCGGCCTTGACCAGATTCGAGCCGATGATCAGCCGTTGGATCTCGCTGGTCCCCTCGTACAGGCGCAGCAGGCGCACGTCGCGGTAGATGCGCTCCACCGGCACGTCGCGCATGTATCCGCTGCCGCCGTGGATCTGCACGGCGAGATCGGCAACCTTGCCGGCCATTTCGGTGCAGAACACCTTGGCCGCCGACGGGGCGATCCGTCGGTCCTCGTCGTTGAGCCACTGCCGGGCCGCATCCCGAACCAGCGCCCGGCCGGCCATCACGCCGGTCTGCTGGTCGGCCAGCATCGCTTGCACGAGCTGGAAACTGCCGATCGGGTTACCGCCCTGGGTGGCCGTCGCGGCGTAGGCAACGGACTCATCCAGCGCCCGCTGCGCGGCGCCCACGGCCAGCGCCGCAATGTGAATTCGGCCGCGGGCCAGTGACGTCATCGCCGCTCGATAGCCGATGTCTTCGCTGCCGCCGACCAGGGCACCGGCCGGCACCCGCACGTCGCTGAAACGGACGTCGGCGGTCCAGGCACCTTCCTGGCCCATCTTGGCGTCCTTCGGACCTACCTCGACTCCGGCCGCGTCGGCCGGCACCAGGAATACCGCAATGCCGGGTCCGGCGTCGTCGGCCGGACGGGTCCGCGCGAAGACCACGAACAGATCTGCGACGGGAGCGTTGGTGATGTACTGCTTCTCACCGGAGATCACCCAGTCGTCATTGTCGCGAACGGCCTTGGTGCGCAATCCAGCCGGGTTCGATCCCGCCCCCGGCTCGGTCAGCGCGAATGAGGCGACCTTCCCGGTGGACAATGCCTCGAGCCAGGTGGCCTTCTGCTCGTTGGTGCCGAACCCGACCAGGACCTGGCCGGCGATGCCGTTGTTGGTGCCGAACATCGACCGGAGGGCCAGCGAGGTGTAGCCGAGTTCCATTGCCAGCTCGACGTCCTGGGTGATGTCGAGCCCCAGGCCGCCCCACTCCTGGGGGATGGCGTAACCGAACAGACCCATGTCCTTGGCCTGGTTGCGAAGGTCTTCAGGTACCCGATCGGTCGCCAGGATTTCCTGCTCGCGAGGCACGACAGCGGAACGGACGAATTGGCGCGTCTGCGCGAGGATCTGCTGGAAATCGTCGTCGTCGACGGCAGCAGCGGGCATAAATCGGTGCTCCTTGTTCGGCG
>CAWIKT010000057.1:0-145391 GCA_963836555.1 uncultured Actinomycetota bacterium
TCAGGACGACCTGGCCAACAGCTATTCGCTGCTGGCCGGCTGAGCTCTGCGGGCCGGCCCGCGGCTACAGGTACTGGCCGAGGTTGGACTCGGTGTCGATCGCCCGTGAGGCACTCGAACTCTTGCCGGTGACCAACGTGCGAATGTAGACGATCCGCTCGCCCTTTTTGCCGGAAATCCGCGCCCAGTCATCGGGGTTGGTGGTGTTGGGCAGGTCCTCGTTCTCGGCGAACTCGTCGACGATCGAGTCGAGCAGGTGCTGGATCCGCAAGCCGGGCTGACCGCTTTCCAGCACCGACTTGATGGCGTTCTTCTTCGCCCGGTCGACCACGTTCTGAATCATCGCGCCCGAGTTGAAGTCCTTGAAGTACATGACTTCTTTGTCGCCGTTGGCATAGGTGACTTCCAGGAACCGGTTGTCATCGATTTCGGCGTACATCCGCTCGACGACCTTCTCGATCATCGCCCCGATGCAGGCGCCACGGTCACCGCCGAACTCGGCGATGTCATCGGCGTGCACGGGAAGCGTCTCGACGAGGTACTTCGAGAAGATGTCCTGCGCCGACTCGGCGTCGGGCCGCTCGATCTTGATCTTCACGTCGAGGCGACCGGGCCGCAGGATCGCGGGGTCGATCATGTCCTCGCGGTTGGAGGCGCCGATCACGATCACGTTCTCCAGGCCTTCGACACCATCGATCTCGCTGAGCAGCTGCGGAACGACAGTGGTCTCCACGTCGGAGGAAACCCCGGTCCCGCGGGTGCGGAAGATCGAGTCCATCTCGTCGAAGAACACGATCACCGGCGTGCCCTCGGACGCCTTCTCGCGGGCCCGCTGGAAGATCAGCCGGATGTGACGTTCCGTCTCGCCGACGAACTTGTTCAGCAGCTCGGGGCCCTTGATGTTGAGGAAGTAGGACTTGGCCTCACGCGCATCCTCGCCGCGGACCTCGGCCATCTTCTTGGCCAGCGAATTGGCAACCGCCTTGGCGATCAACGTCTTTCCGCATCCAGGCGGGCCGTAGAGCAGCACACCCTTGGGCGGGCGCAACGCGTATTCGCGGTAGAGGTCTTTGTGCAGGAACGGCAGTTCGACGGCGTCGCGGATCTGCTCGATCTGACGGCCCAGCCCGCCGATGTCGTTGTAGGTGACGTTGGGAACCTCTTCGAGAACGAGGTCCTCGACCTCGGCCTTGGGGATGCGCTCGAAGGCATAACCGGCCTTGGTGTCGACCAACAGCGAGTCGCCGGGGCGCAGCTTGCGCGGACGCAGGTCGTCGTCGCTCGAGTCGTAGACGCCCTCAGGCAGATCCGGCGCGACCAGCGGCTCGGCCAGCCAGACGATGCGCTCCTCGTCGGCGTGGCCGACCACCAGAGCACGGTGACCGTCGGCCAGGACCTCGCGCAGAGTCGAAATCTCGCCGACCGATTCATACGTGCCGGCCTCGACGACAGTTAAAGCCTCATTGAGGCGAACCGTCTGTCCCTTGCGCAACGAAGCCACGTCGATGTTGGGCGAGCATGTCAGGCGCATCTTGCGCCCGGAGGTGAACACGTCGAGGGTGTCGTCCTCATGCGTGGCCAACAGCACCCCGTAGCCGCTGGGCGGCTGTCCGAGCCGGTCGACCTCTTCGCGCAGTGCCAGCAACTGCTGGCGGGCTTCCTTGAGGGTCTCCATCAGCTTGGAGTTACGTGACGCCAACGAGTCGATTCGCGCCTCCAACTGGTGGACGTCGCGTGGACTACGCCCGGAGCCCGGCGATCCGGCCACGGTGTCCAGCTGCTCACGCAGGGTCGCGGCCTCGCGCCGAAGCTCCTCCAGCTCGGCAGCGTCCTCTGCGGATAGGTCCGGTTCGCGGGGGCTACCGAACGGTTCACGATCGAACTCACCCATGGTGCGCTCCTTTCCCGCCCCGAGGACGGTGGTGCGGTGGATACCCAACGCTACCGGCGATTTCGGTTTCATGCGGGAACTCGAAATGGGGCACACTGGCATCAGAGTTAACATCATGTTTAGTCGGCTTTACCGAGAGGACCTCTGTGACCGTGAAATCCCTAGCCACAGGCATGGCGGCGCTGGCTGCCATCGGCGCGGCCGCGGCGGGTGTGACCTGTATTGCATCGGTTACCGCTGTGTCGCCTGACGTTCAGCCGGTCGTCTTCGGCACGCCGCTGCCGCTGGACCCGCCCGCTCCGGTCGGAGTGGACCTGCCCACCGCCGACCAGTTGGTCACGGTCCTCAACACCTTGCAGGACCCGAGCGTGTCCTTCGCCAACAAGGGCAACCTCGTCGAGGGCGGCATCCCGTATCCGGTCGGCCTTGCCGACCACGAACTGCAGAAGGCCGCATCCAAAGGCAGCCTGCCGCTGTCGTTCAACATCACCAATATCGCGCCGGCCGGCCCCGGAGCCGCAACGGCCACGATCACCGCGTCGGGCCCTCGTCTGGCTCCGACACCGGAGTATCTCCGGTTCGTCGATCAGGGCGGCTGGAAGCTGTCCCACGATTCCGCAATGACCCTGATCTCGGCCGTGCGTTCGCGCTGACGGCCTCTCAATGGGTCGACGCCTGACCGCAGCCTTGAGCACCGTTGCGGTTGCCGTGGTGCTCGGACTTCCCGGGTGTTCCAAACACGAAGACGGCGCGGCGCCGGCGACCGTCCCGCCGTCGCCCTCGGCGTCGGTGAGCGTGGCGGCGACACCGCAGGTCGCTCCGCTGCCGGCACCTGATGCGTTGGCAGGTGTGTTGTACCGGTTGGCCGACGTCGCGGTGCCGGGTCCGCAGAAGCTGAACCTGGTCGAGGGCGCCACCCCGGAAAGCGCCGCTGTGTTCGACCAGTTCGCCAACGCGTTGATCAACGGCGGCTACACGCCGGTGAAATTCGATGTGCGCGACGTCAAGTGGTCGGACCGCGATCCGGCGGACGTGGTGGCCAACGTCGATGTCAGCGCATCCGTACCGCGTGGCCCCAGGTTCGCGTTCCCGATGGAGTTCAAGCCCTACCTAGGTAATTGGCAGCTCTCGGCACGTACCGCCGACGTCTTGCTGGCGTTTCGGACCGACACCGCCCGACCACCGACGACACCGGGTCGCTGACGCCGGGTGTGGATCGGCTGGCTCGAGTTCGACCTACTGCTGGGTGACGTGCGCTCACTGAAGCAGAAGCGGTCGCTGGTTCGGCCGGTAATCGCGGAACTGCAAAGGAAATTCAATGTCTCGGCCGCCGAGACAGCGTCGCAGGATCTTCATCGCCGGGCCGGGATCGGCGTGGCGATGGCCGCGGCCGATCGGGCACATGCCGTTGAGGTTCTCGATGCCGCCGAGCGCCTGGTGGCCGCGCATCCCGAATTCGAATTGCTCTCGGCGCGAAGGGATCTGCGCCGCAGCGACGACTAGCAGGCAATCAAACTACGACGGCTGGGTCGGACGCTGCTTTCGGTTAAGCGGGGTTGGCGGGACAGCACCCGGGGCCAGCTTGCGGGCAAACACCAAAAATGCCGTGTGGCCGCGCATGTTGTGCTGCGGTCGCACCGCCAACCCGACGACGTTCCAGCCGCGCTGCATGGTCTCCCACGCGCGAGGTTCGGTCCAGCACTGCTGCGCGCGCAGCGCCTCCACTACCTTGGACAGCTGCGTCACGGTCGCCACGTAGATCATCAGCACGCCGCCGGCGACGAGCGCCCGCGAGACGCGGTCGACCACATCCCACGGGGCGAGCATGTCGAGCACCACCCGGTCGATCGAGCCGTCCGGCAGATCGGCGTCGACGATGTCGCTGACGATCAGTTGCCAGTTCTCGGGGAGGTGACCGAAGAACGTCTCCACGTTGCGCCGCGCATGCTCGGCGTGATCGGCCCGCACGTCGTAGGAGAACACCTGTCCCCCGGGTCCGACCGCGCGGAGCAGCGAGCAGGTCAGCGCGCCGGATCCGGCGCCCGCTTCCAATACCCGCGCGCCGGGAAAGATGTCACCCTCGTGCACGATTTGCGCGGCATCCTTCGGGTAGACCACTTGCGCGCCGCGCGGCATCGAGAGGACGTAATCCACCAGCAGCGGACGCAGCACCAGGAACTGGTCTCCATTGGCCGACTTGACCACGCTGCCTTCCGGCTGCCCGATCACCACGTCGTGCGCGATCGCGCCGCGGTGGGTGTGGAACTCGCCGCCCGGGCTGAGCACCATCGTGTAGTGCCGGCCTTTGGCGTCGGTGAGCTGCACGCGATCGCCGATGACGAACGGGCCGGTGACAGACACAGCGGGTAAGCCTGCCAGCAGACGCGCCGCAGGAAGTGCGCGGGGTTGTCCGACCTGCCTTCTAGGCTGCGGATATGAGTGGCACACCGGGCAGTCCGGGCGAACCGGCCAGACGGCGTCCTGCCCTGTCGCCGTCGCGGGCGGCCGACTTCAAGCAGTGCCCGCTGCTCTATCGGTTCCGGGCCATCGACCGGCTCCCCGAACCGCCGTCGACCGCGCAGGTGCGTGGTTCGGTGGTGCACGCCGCGCTGGAACAGCTCTACGGTCTGCCGGCGGCAGAACGCGGCCCGCAGACCGTCGACGCGCTGGTCGGTCCGGCGTGGGAGCAGGTGCTCGCCGCCGAACCCGAGTTGGCCGAGCAGTTGGACGGCGAGCAGCAGGCCCATCTGCTCGGCGAGGCCCGCAAGCTGCTGTCCGGCTATTACCGCCTGGAGGATCCGACTCGGTTCGACCCGCAAAGTTGCGAGCAGCGCATCGAGGTCGAACTCGCCGACGGCACCTTGTTGCGCGGGATCATCGACCGCATCGACGTCGCACCCACCGGGGAGTTGCGGGTGGTCGACTACAAGACCGGCAAGGCCCCACCGGAGGCGCGCGCGCTGGCCGAGTTCAAAGCCATGTTCCAGATGAAGTTCTACGCGGTCGCGCTACTGCGTTCGCGGGGCGTGCTGCCGACGCGGCTGCGGCTGATCTATCTGTCCGACGGTCAATTGTTGGACTACTCCCCCGACCACGCCGAGCTGCTGCGTTTCGAGAAGACGCTGATGGCGATGTGGCAGGCGATTCAATCCGCCGGCGCCACAGGCGATTTCCGGCCGCGACCGTCACGGCTGTGCGATTGGTGCGCACACCATTCGCACTGCCCCGCCTTCGGCGGCACCCCGCCACCGTACCCGGGCTGGCCGGATGTACCCGACGAAGGCAACGCCGACACCGTGCTGCAGCACCAAGCCGAGCCGGCGGCCTGAGCCGCTACCGCAGGGGCGACATCTCCTGCAGCATCGTCGGTATCAGCTCACTCACGGTCGGATGGATATGCACCGTGCGGGCCAGCGTGGTGTACGGGGCCTTGGCCGACATCACGTCGAGGATGCCGTGGATGGCTTCGTCACCACCCACGCCCAGGATGGCTGCGCCGAGGATCTGATGCGTCTCGGCGTCGACCACGACCTTCATAAAGCCTTGCGTCTCACCCTTTTCCACCGCCCGGCCGACGCGGGTCATCGGCCGCTGCCCGACCAGCGCCGGGCGGCCGGACGCGCGCACCTGATCGACGGTCATCCCGGCGCGGCCCAGCGGTGGGTCGATGTACAGCGCGTAGGTGGGGATCCGGTCACTCACCCGCCGCGGATCATCGTCGAGCAGGTTGGCGGCGACGATCTCGAAATCGTTGTACGAGGTGTGGGTGAACGCGCCCTTGCCGTTGCAGTCGCCCATGGCCCAGATGTGATCGACGCTGGTTCTCAGCTGGTCGTCGACGACGACGTATCCGCGGTCATCGGTGTCGACGCCGGCCCGCTCGAGTCCGAGGTCGTCGGTGTTGGGGCGCCGACCGACGGCCAGCAACAGATGGCTACCCACAACCGGTGCCGCACCGGATCGCGGTATCAGTTCGAATCCGTTGTCCCGCTTGGCTATCCGGATATCACTGGCGTCGAGAATGATCTGAACACCCTCGTTCTCCAGGATCGTCCGGATGGTGTCAGAGACATCCTCGTCCTCGCGGGCGGTCAGTCTGGGGCCTTTTTCGACCACGGTCACCTGCGCGCCGAACCGGCGGTACATCTGGGCGAATTCCAGTGCGATGTAGCTGCCGCCGACGACGACGAGATGCTCAGGCACCGTGTCGAGTTCGAGTATCGACACGTTGGTCAGGAAGTCGAGGCCGGCCAGCCCGGGAATGTCCGGCACGATTGCGCGGCCACCGACGTTGAGGAAAATGCGGTCGGCCTGCAACGTGTCGTCGCCGACCTTCAGCGTGTGCGGGTCCTCGAACTGGGCGTGCCCGCGAAAGACGGCGCAGCCGTCCATGCCGTCCAGCCAGTCTTCGACACCCTTGCGGTCATCGAGAACGATGCCGTCCTTGCGCGCCTTGACTTTTGACATGTCGACGCTGACCGGGCCGGTGTTGACCCCGTAGTCGGCACCGCGGCGGGCCAGGTGCGCGGCCTGCGCGCTGGCCACCAGCGTCTTGGTCGGGATGCAGCCGGTGTTGACGCAGGTGCCGCCGATCAGTTTGCGCTCCACGATCGCCACGGTGTGGCCGGCCGCGGTCAGCCGGCCCACCAGCGGGGGCCCGGCCTGACCGGCGCCCACCACGATCGCGTCGAAACGCTGTGTCACAGATGAAGCGCTAGAGCGGCGATCGCCAACCCGCCCAACACCGCGACAGCGTCTTCGAGCAACGCGGCCGGCAGGTCGCGACCGAACGAGCCGGCCAGGCGCGCGCGAACGTGGTGGCCACCCAGCGTGCCGAGAACCGCACCGATGGCGCCTGCACCCAGCGCGGTCCACAGATGCCCGAAACCGGTGCCGATGACGGCGCCCGCAAAACGCACCCGAGCCGATGCGGGCGATAAACGACGGCGGGGCGGTGCGACTGGGCGTCTTGGGCGACTTGTCGAGCCCCAGCTCGCCCAGCGCGAGGACGGTGAAGATGATCACGGCGACCAAGCTGCCCACCCACGCCAGCCAATGACCACTGAGATTGATCCACTGGGCGTAGGCGGCCCACGCGACCACTGCGGGTGCGGTAAAGGAACGCAACCCGGCGACGATGCCGATCAACAGTGCCAGCCCCAACGCTGACAGCAGCAATTCGGTGTGCGACAAGACTTCATGCGATGCGGCGAAATGCGTCACAGCGACCCCTCCTCAGGGCTCGACAACCAGCGTGCCTTTTGCCGGACGCTAACACAGCGCAGCCGCCTATAGCGGCCCATACAAGATCAGAACCGGAAGAACCGGACGTCTGACGCCAATATCGCTTTCGCGCCAATCGCGGCGAGGTCATCCATGATCGCGTTGACGCCACGGCGTGGTACCAGTGCTCGCACCGCAACCCAGTCCGGGTCGGCCAGCGGTGCGATGGTCGGTGATTCCAGGCCCGGGGTGATAGCAGTGGCATCGTCGAGAACCGAACGCGGGCAGTCGTAGTCCAGCATCAGGTACTGCTGACCGAACACCACGCCCTGCACCCGGGCGACCAGTTGATCGCGGGCAGCGGCGTCCGGCCGGTCGGCAGCGTTCGGATCGATCTGTTCGATCAGGACCGCCTCCGAGTCGCACAGCGACGCACCGAAGGCCACCAGGTTGTGCAAGTTCAAGGTGCGACCCGAGCCGACCACGTCGGCGATCGCGTCGGCCACTCCGAGCTGTATCGAGATCTCCACCGCGCCGTCCAGCCGGATGACGGTCGCCTCAATACCGCGGGCCGCCAGATCTTGTCGGACGATGTTGGGATAGGCGGTGGCGATTCGTCGGCCGGCCAGATCCTCGATCGTCCAGTCACGCCCGGCCGGCGCGGCATAGCGAAAAGTGGAGGATCCGAAGCCGAGTGCGAGTCGTCTCGTGCACCGGCGCGCGGGACTCCCGCGCCAAATCCCGTCCGGTGATGCCGAAGTCGAGCTCACCGGAGCCGACGTAGATGGCGATGTCCTTGGGCCGCAGGAAGAAGAACTCGACGTGGTTGTGCGGGTCGATGACGGTCAGGTCTTTGGGGTCGGTGCGTCGCCGGTAGCCGGCCTCGGACAGAATCTCGACGGCCGACTCGCTCAGCGCTCCCTTGTTGGGGACCGCGACGCGCAGATTGGTCGGACCCGTTGCGGTCGGGCGGCGTCATCAGAGCTTCCGGTACACGTCGTCGAGGGTGAGCCCGCGGGCGATCATCAAAACCTGAGCCCAGTACAGCAACTGGCTGATTTCTTCGGCCAGTGCGTCGTCGGATTCGTGCTCGGCGGCCAGCCACACTTCGCCGGCCTCTTCGAGAATCTTCTTGCCCAGCGTATGCACGCCGCTGTCCAGCGCGGCGACGGTGCCACTGCCGGGCGGACGGGTGCGGGCACGTTCGCCGAGTTCGGCAAACAAATCCTCGAAGGTCTTCACGGCCAGCGATTGTTTCACGGCCGGCTGAGCAAAGTCACGGCGGTTTCAGGTGGCGACGGACGAATCGCCGACCCGGGACACCTCGTCGGGCATGTCCTCCAGCGACACCCCGTTGGTCTCCCGGACCCAACGCCAGACGAAAACAAAGCGACAGCACCGCACACAGCGCGTAGAAGCAGTAGGCCCCGGCCAGGGCGTGCCGCAGCGCGGGGAACGTCACCGCAATGGTCCAGTTGGCCAGCCACTGCACGCCCGAAGCCAGGCCCAGCGCAGCCGACCGGATCCGGTTGGGGAACATCTCGCCCAGCAGGACCCACAGCACCGGCCCCCAGGACACCGCGAATGCGACCACGAACAAGTCGGCGGCGACCAATGCGACGATCCCGGAAGCCCCGTCGAGTTGTGGCTGACCGTTGCGGACGGAAGCGCCGGCGAACACGACCGTCATGGTGATCAGCATCAACGACATGCCCGCCGAACCACCCAGCAGCAGCGGTCTGCGGCCGAGCCGGTCGATCAGCGCGATCGCCACCAGGGTGATCAGCACATTGACCCCGGTGGTCACCAGACCGATGGTGAACGACGACTTCTCGCCGAATCCAACTGTCTCCCACAACAAATCGGAGTAGTTGAAGATCACGTTGATGCCGACGAACTGCTGGAAGACGGCCAGCCCCAGGCCAACCCAGACGATGCCGTAGAGCCCGCCCTCCGGTTTGCGCAAATCACGCCACGACTGTCGCTTTTCCTGTTCCAGGGAGCCGGCGATACGATCGATCGTCGACTCCGCGTCGCGCGGGCTCAGCAGTTGTTCCAGCACCTGACGAGCTTGCGAAATACGTTGCCGGGCAACGAGATAGCGCGGCGACTCCGGAACGGTGCACAGTAACGCGAAGTAGAGCAGCGCCAGAAGGAGCTCGCTGAGGAAGGTCCAGCGCCAGGCTGCCAGGCCCAACCAGAGCGGCTCGCCCGCGCCCCCGGCGAGGTGGAACGGCACCCAGGTCAATGCCAGCGCCCCGAACAGGCCGCACACGATCGCAAGCTGCTGCAGTGAGCCGAGCCGGCCCCGAAACCGCGGGTGGCGAGACCTCGGCGATGTAGGCCGGAGCCGCAACCGACGAAAAGCCGATGCCGATACCGCCGATCAGGTGGAACACGATGAACATCCAGATATTGGCCGCCAACCCGGCGCCGAGCCCGCACACGGAAAACGAAGCGCCGAGAGCTTCATCATCGACAGCCGGCCCAGCCGGTCGCCGATCCGGCCGGCCCACACCGCGCCGATCGCCGCACCCAGCACACCCGAGGCCGTCGCGAACCCCAGCAGGCCGTTGCCGATGTGAAAGGTGGCCTGCAGCGCCTTGACCGAGCGGTTGGTCACCGAAATGTCGAAGCCGAACAGCAATCCACCGATCGCGGCCACCGACGCGAAGCGAACCGCGGACCGGAATGCGGCCCGCGCGGCATGCGGGTCGAGGGGCAGCTCTTCGTGCGGGGCCGTCGACCCGCTCCCGGAGGCGCCGTCACCACTCATGAGTGTTCCTCCATCCGCAAGCGGTCCCGGCGACCGGCGAGCGCGGCCACCAGTACACCACTACGGCCGAAGGGGCCGGCAGCTCAGTCCTCTGGGTTGTAGCCGAGGTTGGGGCCGAGCCAGCGCTCGGCTTCGGCCAGGGTCCAGCCCTTGCGCTTGGCGTAGTCGGCGACCTGATCCTGGGCCATCCGGCCGACCACGAAGTACTGCGACTGCGGGTGCGAGAAGTACCAGCCGCTGACGGCGGCGCCGGGCCACATCGCCATCGACTCGGTCAGCTCGATGCCGGTCCGCTCCTTGACGTCCATCAACTTCCAGAGCGTCGCCTTCTCGGTGTGCTCCGGGCAGGCCGGATAACCGGGGGCGGGGCGGATTCCCCGGTACTTCTCACCGATGAGCGACTCGTTGTCCAGCTGCTCGTCGGGCTGGAATCCCCAGAACTCCTTGCGGACCCGTTGGTGCATCCGTTCGGCGAACGCCTCGGCCAGCCGGTCGGCCAGCGACTCCAGCAGGATCCCGTTGTAGTCGTCGTTGGCTGCCTTGAACTCGACGATCTTGTCTGAGCTGCCGAGCCCCGTGGTGACGGCGAAGGCGCCGACGTAGTCCCGGAGGCCCGTTTCTTTGGGGGCGATGTAGTCGCCCAATGACCGGTTCGGGATGCCGTCCCGGTGCTCACCCTGCTGGCGCAGGTTGTACAACGTGGTCAGCACCTCGGTACGGGTGTCGTCGGTGTAGACCTCGATGTCGTCGCCGACCGCGTTCGCCGGGAAGAAGCCGATCACCCCGTTGGCGGTCAGCCACTTCTCCTTGATCAGGGTGTCGAGCATCTCCTGGGCGTCGTCGTACAGCTTGCGGGCGGTCTCGCCCGAGACCGGGTTGTTGAGGATGTCGGGGAATCTGCCCTTCATCTCCCAGGCGTTGAAGAACGGCTGCCAGTCGATGTATTCGCGCAGCTCGGCGATGTCGTAGTCGAGGAATTCCCGTACTCCCAGACCCTGGGCGGGCACCGGCGGCGTGTAGCCGTCCCACTCGATCGGCGTCCGGTTCGCGCGGGCCTTCTCCAGCGTCAGCATCGGGCGCTCGTTCTTCTGGGCGTGCCGTTCGCGCAGGGCTGCGTAGTCGGTCTCGGTGGCCTCCAGCAGGGCCGGCCGCTGCTTGTCGTCGAGCAGCGCTGCGGCGACCGGCACCGAGCGGGACGCGTCCTTGACCCAGACCACCGGACCGCTGCGACGCGGCGACACCTTCACGGCCGTGTGGGCGCGCGAGGTGGTCGCGCCACCGATCAGCAGCGGGATCTCCAGCCCCTCGCGCTCCATCTCGACGGCGAAGTTGACCATCTCGTCCAGGGACGGGGTGATCAGGCCGGACAGCCCGATGATGTCGGCGTCGTGCTCCTTGGCCGCGTCGAGGATCTTCTGGGCGGGCACCATCACACCGAGGTCGATCACTTCGAAGTTGTTGCACTGCAGGACGACCCCGACGATGTTCTTGCCGATGTCGTGGACGTCGCCCTTGACGGTCGCCATGATGATCGTGCCGTTGGTGTCCTTCTCGGCGGCGGCACCGGACGCTTCCTTCTCCGCCTCGATGTAGGGCAGCAGGTACGCCACCGCCTTCTTCATCACCCGGGCCGACTTCACGACCTGGGGCAGGAACATCTTGCCCGCGCCGAAGAGGTCACCGACGACGTTCATGCCGTCCATCAGCGGGCCCTCGATCACCTCGATCGGGCGACCGCCGGCGGCCTCGATCTCGGCCCGCAGTTCCTCGGTGTCGGCGTCGACGTTGGCGTCGATGCCCTTGACCAGGGCGTGCGTGATCCGCTCGCGGACCGGGAGGCTGCGCCACTCGGCGGCCACCGGGTCGTCAGCCTTCTCCGAGCTGTTGAACCGCTCAGCGATCTCCAGCAGCCGCTCGGCCGCGTCCTCGCGACGGTTCAGGACGACGTCCTCGATGCGGTCCCGCAGCTCGGGGTCGATCGAGTCGTAGGGCACCAGCGCGCCGGCGTTGACGATGCCCATGTCCAGGCCGGCCTTGATGGCGTGGAACAGGAACACCGCGTGGATCGCCTCGCGGACGGGGTTGTTGCCCCGGAACGAGAACGACACGTTCGAGATACCGCCGGAGATGTGCACCCCGGGAAGGTTCTCCTTGATCCAGGCGCAGGCCTCGATGAAGTCGATCCCGTAGGTCGCGTGCTCCTCGATACCGGTCGCCAGCGCGAAACAGTTCGGGTCGAAGATGATGTCCTCGGCCGGGAAGCCGACCTCTTCGGTCAGGATCCGGTAGGCGCGCCCGCAGATCTCCTTGCGGCGCTCCAGGTTGTCGGCCTGGCCCTGCTCGTCGAAGGCCATCACGACGACAGCGGCGCCGTACTTGCGGCACAGCCGTGCCTCGCGGACGAACTTCTCCTCGCCCTCCTTCATGGAGATCGAGTTGACGATCGGCTTGCCCTGCACGTTCTTCAGGCCCGCCTCGATGACCTCCCACTTCGAGGAGTCGATCATCACCGGGACGCGGCTGATGTCCGGCTCGGCCGCGATCAGCTTGGTGAACCGGTCCATCGCGGCGACGCCGTCGATCATGCCCTCGTCCATGTTGATGTCGATGACCTGCGCACCGACCTCGACCTGCTGCAGGGCGACCGACAGCGCGGTGTCGTAGTCCTCGGCCTTGATCAGGTTGCGGAACCGGGCGGAGCCGGTGATGTTGGTGCGCTCACCGATGTTCACGAACAGGGAGTCTTCGGTGATGTTGAGCGGCTCCAGCCCCGAGAGCCGGGTGGCCACCGCAATGTGCGGCACCTCCCGCGGCGGCTCACGCCGTCGACGACCTTGGCGATCTCGGCGATGTGCGGCGGCGCCGTGCCGCAGCAGCCACCGACCAGGTTGACCAGGCCGGCCTCGGCGAACTCGGCGATGTAGCCGGCCTGACGCTCCGGGGACTCGTCGTACTCGCCGAAAGCGTTGGGCAGGCCGGCGTTCGGGTAGCAGGAGACGAAGGTGTCCGCGATCCGCGCCACCTCGGCGATGTAGGGCCTCATTTCCGGCGCGCCCAGGGCGCAGTTCAGGCCGACCGCGATCGGCCTCGCGTGCCTGATCGCGTTCCAGAACGCCTCGGTGACCTGACCGGACAGCGTCCGCCCGGAGGCATCGGTGATGGTGCCCGAGATGATCACCGGCCAGCGACGTCCGCGCTCCTCGAACAGCGTCTCGACGGCGAACACCGCCGCCTTGGCGTTCAGCGAGTCGAAGATCGTCTCGATGATGATGAGGTCGGCACCACCGTCGACCAGGCCGTTGGCGGCTTCGAGGTAGGCGGCGACCAGCTGGTCGTAGGAGACGTTGCGGGCTCCGGGGTCGTTGACGTCCGGCGAGATCGACGCGGTCCGCGTCGTCGGGCCGATTGCGCCGGCGACGTAGCGGGGCTTCTCCGGGGTGCTGAACTCGTCGGCGGCCTTGCGGGCCAGGGCGGCGCCGGCGTAGTTCAGCTCGTAGGCCAGGTCCGCCATGTCGTAGTCGGAGAGCGAGATCGCGTTCGCGTTGAACGTGTTGGTCTCGAGGATGTCGGCGCCGGCCTCGAGGTACTCGCGGTGGATCCCCTCGATGATCTGCGGCTGCGTCAGGGTGAGCAGGTCGTTGTTGCCCTGAAGTGCGGTCGGCCACTCCGTGAACCGGTCGCCGCGGTAGCCGGCCTCGTCCGGCCGGTCCCGCTGGATCGCCGTGCCCATCGCGCCGTCGATCACCATGATCCGCTGGCGCAGCGCAGCGCGTCAGTTCCTCGGTGCAGTCGGGGCGGATGTTCGGCTCGAAGACATTCGCCTCAGACGCGTTCACGCATGCATTCCTTCCGTAACGGAAGGCGTCCTTGACTCTGCCGAGCGTGGCGGATACCGGCAGGGAACCGGAACCGTTGCAACGCCTCTCGACCAGAAAAGTCTACGTCGTCACCCGACGTCTGGACGCCCAGCTCAACCCGGCCCGCGCGGCGATCGTGACGCCGGCTCGCGGATGGTGTCGGCCATGTCGCAATTACCGATTTCAACGAGATTGCGGTCGAACGTATTTCGCCCCGAAAATGTCGCTGTCGTAGGCGTAATCGTCCGGCCGTGTCGTCCACGCAAGAATAGCTCAGCTATTCAAATTCACTGTCGCTCTGCGCGCCGCGAGCTTGATCACGCCGTACGCTAAATGCGTGACCTCGCCGGATGTCAGCGCCTCGTTTCCCGACCTGCACAACACGATCGTCGTGGCTGCGTTCGAGGGATGGAATGACGCCGGAGACGCGGCCAGCGACGCGCTCGAGCACCTGGACGCGATTTGGGAGGCCGACCCGATCGTCGAGATCGACGACGAGGCCTACTACGACTACCAGGTGAATCGCCCGGTGATCCGCCAGGTCGACGGTGTCACGCGGGAACTGGTGTGGCCGTCGATGCGGATCTCGCACTGCCGCCCGCCCGGCGCCGATCGCGACATCGTGCTGATGCACGGCGTCGAGCCGAACATGCGGTGGCGCACCTTCTGCGCCGAGCTGCTGGCCGTGGCCGACAAGCTGAACGTCGACACCGTGGTGATCCTGGGCGCGCTGCTGGCCGACACGCCGCACACCCGGCCGGTGCCGGTGTCCGGCGCGGCCTACTCCCCCGAGTCGGCGCGCCGGTTCGGGCTGCAGGAAACCCGCTACGAGGGCCCGACCGGCATCGCCGGCGTCTTCCAGGACGCCTGCGTGATGGCCGGGATACCGGCCGTCACGTTCTGGGCGGCGGTCCCGCACTACGTGTCGCAGCCGCCCAGTCCGAAGGCGACCGTCGCGTTGCTACGCCGGGTCGAGGAAGTGCTCGACATCGAGGTGCCGTTGGCCGACCTGCCGGCCCAGGCCGAGGAGTGGGAGCTGGCGGTCACCGAGATGACGACGGACGACGACGAGATCGCGGAGTACGTCCAGTCGTTGGAGCAGCGCGGCGACGCCGAAGTCGACATGACCGAGGCGCTGGGGAAGATCGACGGCGACGCGCTGGCCGCCGAATTCGAGCGCTACCTGCGTCGGCGCCGGCCGGGCTTCGGGCGCTGACGCCTCAGGGCTTGTCGAACTTGGCGTTGAAGGAGCTGGTCGAGCGGCCCAGCGCAGCGACCTCGGCGTCCATTCGGGGCAGGAGATCCTTCGCGGTCTTGGCGACCGCGTTCTCGCCGATCGGGGTCGACAGCAGCGGCTTGAGCCAGCGGAACCAGCCCACCCAGCCGGGGCAGTAGACGCGGCGCTTGCGCTTCTCGATGCCCTTGACGAAGGCGTCGGCGCAGGCGTCGACCGACGTGGTCTTGTTCAGCGGCCAGGGCAGCTTGGCCAGCAGTTCGGTGAACGACGGGAGGTCGGCCTTGCTGTCGCGGACCAGCGCGGTGTCGATCCAGGACATGTGAGCCGAGCCGACCGTGACGCCGTGGCCGGCGACCTCTAGGCGCAGCGCGTGGGCGAGGTGCTCGACGCCGGCCTTCGACGCGTCGTAGGGGCTCATGCCGGGCGCGGCGGCGAACGCGGCCAGCGACGAGACGATCAGGACGTAGCCCTTGCGCCCGATGAGGGTCGGCAGTGTCGCGCGCACGGTGTTGAACACGCCGACCAGGTTGACGTCGATGACCCGCTGGAAGGCCTTGGGGTCGACTTGGAGCACCGAGCCGTAGCTGGCGATGCCGGCGTTGGCGACCACGACGTCGATACCGCCGAACTTCTTGACGGCGGCCTCCGCCGCGGACTCCATGGCCGGAAGGTCGCAGACGTTCGCCACCACGGTCATGACATGCTCGTCGCCACCGAGCTCGCTGGAGATGGCGGACAGCGCGGCCGAGTCCAAATCGGTCAGCACCAGCTTGGCACCCTTGGCGTGCAGGCGGCGGGCCACCTCGGCCCCGATCCCGTGGCCGCCACCGGTGATGAATACGACTTGCGAGTTCACTGACGTCATGGCGGCAACCTACCGGTTAGTTGTGCGCCGGGGACAATTCCACACCTAGTAGCGCATCCACCAACGCGGCCACCGCTCGCGGCGCTTCAGCGTCGTGACCGCCGTACTCCAACGCGTCGGTCGTCCAACCATCAAGTGCGGCAAGCGCTTTGGGTGTATCAAGATCGTCGGCCAGATACTGGCGGACTCGGGCGATCAGGTCACCGGCGTCCGGGCCGGCCGGCAGGGCGGTCGCGGACCGCCAGCGGTGCAGCCGGGCGTTGGCGTCACCCAGCAGCTGCGGTGTCCAGTAGCGGTCGGACCGGTAGTGCCCGGCCAGCAGGCCGAGCCGGATCGCGGCGGGGTCAACGCCGTCGGCGCGCAGCCCCGAGACCAGCACCAGGTTGCCGCGGCTCTTGGACATCTTGTGACCGTCCCAGCCGATCATCCCGGCATGGACGTAGTGCCCGGCGAAGCGTCGTTCACCGCTCACGGATTCGGCGTGCGCGGCGGTGAACTCGTGATGCGGGAAGATCAGATCGCTGCCGCCGCCCTGGATGTCCAGGCCGCTGCCGATGCGGCTGAGCGCGATCGCGGCGCACTCGACATGCCAGCCCGGGCGGCCGTCGCCGAACGGCGAATGCCAGCTCGGCTCACCGGGACGCGCGGCGCGCCACAGCAGCGCGTCGAGCTGGTCGGTCTTGCCCGGCCGGCCAGGGTCGCCGCCCCGTTCGGCGAACAGGGTGAGCATCGTCTCGCGGTCGTAGCCGGACTCATAGCCGAATTGCCGCGTGGCGTCGGCGCGGTAGTAGACGTCGGGGAATTCGGCGTCCTCGACGACGTAGGCGGCCCCGGACGCCAGCATCTTCTCGACGAGTTCCACGACCTCGGCCACCGCGTCGGTGGCCGCGACATATTCGCGCGGCGGCAGCACCCGCAGCGCGGTCATGTCCTCGCGGTACAGCTGCACCTCGCGGTCCGCGAGGTCACGCCAATCGATGCCGTCACGGTCGGCGCGCTCGAACAGCGGGTCGTCGACGTCGGTGACGTTCTGTACGTAGTGCACATCGTGGCCGAGGTCCCGCCAGATCCGGTGAATCAGGTCGAAGGCCAGGTAGGTGGCGGCGTGGCCGAGGTGGGTGGCGTCGTAGGGCGTGATCCCGCAGACGTACATGGAGGCGGTCGGGCCGGCCGACACCGGCCGGACCTGGCGGTCGGCGCTGTCGTACAGCCGTAGCTCTGGGCCGCGTCCCGACAGTGCTGGTACGGGTGCCGGGGCCCACGACTGCATATCGACGACTTTAGGCCCGCCAACGACGCCGGCTGTGCAGCGGCCCGGTGAAATCCCAGGTTGCGTGGCAAACACCATGCGAGCGACAACCGCGGTGGCCCGGCTCGAATTCCGCGATCGCTAGCTCGCCACCCGGATCGCGCCCAGCAACAGATCCGCGAGCTCGCTGCGACACATCAGGAAGTCGGGCAGATACGGGTCGGGCCGGTTGTAGATCATCTCGGAGCCGTCCAGCCGGGAGGCGTGCATGCCCGCGGCCAGGATCACACCCGCCGGTGCCGCCGAGTCCCACTCCCACTGCCCGCCGGCGTGGATGTAGGCATCAGCGTCGCCGCGGATCACCGACATCGCTTTCGCTCCGGCCGAGCCGATCGGGACGAATTCGACGTCGAGCTGACGGGCCAGGTAGTACAGCACTGCCGGGGGGCGATTTGAGCTGGCCGTGATCCGGATCGGTCCGGAAAGCGTTGTGGTGGGAGCGGTTACGGTGTCGCTGCGATACAACTCTCCCATCGCGGGCAGGGCCACGGCGGCGTCGGTGATGGCGCCGTTGGGCCCGCCGTGGCGCTGCCAGAGCGCCACGTGCACGGCCCAGTCGTCGCGGCCCTCCCAGGAGAATTCGCGGGTGCCGTCCAGCGGGTCGACGATCCAGACCCGGTCGGATTGCAGGCGATTCAAGTCGTCGTAGGCCTCTTCGCTGAGCACCGCGTCGGCGGGACGCTCGGCGTGCAACCGCTTGAGCAGCAGCGCGTTGGCCCGGCTGTCGCCCTCGTCCCCGAGCAGCCACGGGTGGTCGAATCCGACCCGGTCGCGCACCGTCAGCAGCAGCTGTCCCGCCTCTTCGGCAAGGTCAGCGGCCAGCGCTGCATCGCTCATGGGCTCGGGGGTCACCGGTCCAGTATCGCTGACGGGCTCAGCGGTTCGTCACGATCCAGTTGTTGGTGAAGCGTTGAACTGCGCCGATCTCGTCACCGAGGCGGCTGACAATGAAGCGTTCCACCTGGCCGCCGACCAGTGGGATATTCACCCGCACGCCTGCGCTGAAATCCAGCCGTGAACCGCTGCCGACCGGCACCAACGACACCGCGCCGACCGCGGACACCGGCGCTCCCGGCACCTTCACCGTGATCGCGCCGCGCGCGGTGCCGTCATCGACCGGATGCCATGTTTCGGTGCGGACCATCTCGAACTCGCCGGGAACCAACGCGGTGACGACCCTGGGCAACCTGTTCGCGAACAGGCTGACCGTCAGCGCCGCCGTCACGCTGCGGTCGGAGCCGAGGGTCAGCGAGTCCAAAGTCGCTGTGCCGCCGTCGAAAGCGGCCAGCCTCGCCTGCCAGTAGTCCTCATCGGCGAACGCCGTCAGGATCTCGTCGACGCCGACCGGGGCGTCGAGCGACAGCGCAAGGGAACGGGACATCGGCGACCGGGCTAAAACGCGGGCCAGGGAATGGGGCGGTGCCGATCGGGTCCCGGCATCACCGGGCGGGCGAGCAGCACCCGCGCCCGCAACAGCAGCGCCGCGATCTCGGCGCTGGTGATGTGCTCGGCCAGCGCGTCGCCCAGCGAACCGCTCAGCCCGTCGACCAGACAGGCCACCTTTTCCAGCATGTTGTCGTCGATGGTCTTGCCGGCCCATCCCCATAGCACGGTGCGCAGCTTGTCTTCGACATGAAGGCACACGCCGTGGTCGACGCCGTAGACGTCGCCGTTGACACCGCGCAGCACGTGGCCGCCCTTGCGGTCGGCGTTGTTGACCAGCACGTCGAACACCGCCATGCGCCAGAGCCGAACATCGTCGGCGTGCACCAGCTCGACGGGGTCGCCGGCGTAGTCGTAGGCACGCAGCACCGGAAGGTAGCCGGGCGGGCACCGGTCGGCGGGAACCAGGTCGACCAGATCCAGCTCGGGACCGGGCTTTGAGTCGGCGACGTCACCGGGCTGGTCGATCCACAGCTGCAGCATGCCCGGGCCGGCGGGGCCGTGCCGAATGATGGTGTACGGCACGATGTTCCAGCCCAGATGCGCTGAGACCAGATAGGACCCGAGTTCGCGACCGGCCAGGGTGCCGTCGGGAAAGTCCCACAACGGCTGCTCTCCGGAGACCGGTTTGTACACGCAGTGCACGGTGCGCTCGTCCAGCGTCGCCTCACATAGAAACGTGGCGTTGCTTGCGGAGCGAATGCGTCCCAGAACCGTCAACTCGCCGGTGCGCAGGACCTCGCGATCGTCAGGCCTCTGCGTCATCGTCCGGGCCGAGCAGCGCGCTGCGCCGGTAGCCGTTTGTTCGCGCGCAGATGTGTCCCTGCGCATCCAGTGGCTCGTCGCACAGCGGGCATGGTGGGCGGCCGGCGGAGATGACGGCGTTGGACCGCGTGGCGAATTCGCGCGCCGACTGCGGGGTCAGGAACACCCGTACCGCGTCGGGGCCCTCGTCGGTGTCGTCGAGCACCACCGATGCGTCAAATTCGGTGTCGCTGACCGCCAGCAGCTCGACCACCACGGTCTGCGCCTCGGAATCCCAGCCCAGTCCCATTGTCCCGACCCGGAATTCCGCGTCGACGGGCGTCACCAGCGGGCTGAGGTCTTCGACCTTGTCGGTCTCGGGGGGCACCGGCGTGCCGAAGCGGCGGTTGACTTCGACCAGCAACGCGTCGATCCGCTCCGCGAGCACCGCGACTTGCTGCTTTTCCAGCACCACCGACACCACCCGGGCGTCGTGAACGGCCTGCAGATAGAAGGTGCGATTTCCGGGTTGCCCGACAGTCCCGGCGACGAATCGGTCGGGTGAGCGGAAGACATGGATCGCACGAGACATGGCACTTCTAAAATACCGGCTGTTGCGGCGGGGTCGTAAATCCAGGCGGGTTTCCGGCTGTGTGACGGCTCAGTCCGTCGAGCCGCCGACGACGGCATCGTCGGCCGGTGCCTCACCTTCGGGAGCCGGTGGGGGTGTCAGCGCCGACGTCAGGCTCGCGCCGGTGTGGTTGGAGTGCAGCACGAACGGGCGAAGCCGGGTGTAACGGATGACGCTGACCGATGCCGGGTCGGCCGATATCCGCTGAAATCCGTCCAGATGTACACCCAGGGCATCGGCGACAACGGCTTTGATGACATCGCCGTGAGTACAAGCCAGCCACAGCGCGTCGCCGCCGTGCTGCTCGGCCAACGCCGCGTCGTGCTCGCGGACCGCGGCGACGGCACGGGTCTGGACCTCCGCTAGCCCCTCGCCGCCGGGGAATACGGCCGCGCTGGGATGGGCTTGCACCACCGCCCACAACGGCTCGGAGAACAGGTCGCCGAGTTTGCGGCCCGTCCATTCGCCGTAGTCGACTTCGGCAAGCCGGTCGTCGACGCTCACCTCGACGGCGAGCGCGGTGGCCAATGGCTCGACCGTCTGCCGGCACCGCAGCAGCGGCGAGCTCACCACAGCGCGGATCGGCAGCTCGCCCAGCCGTTCGACGAGGTCGGCGGCCTGCTGTCGGCCCTTGTCGTCGAGCTCCACGCCTTCAGAACGCCCGGCCAGGGTGTGCGCGGTATTCGAGGTGGACCGGCCGTGCCGCAACAGGATGACCGTCATCTGCGCCAGTCCTCAGCACTGGCGCCGCTCATGCGGCGCACGGTCCAGTCGTCATCGGTCATACGGCGTTCACCGTCCCTGTCGCGAGCAGAATCATCACGGCTACCCCGACGACCACACGGTAGCCGACGAACCAATACATGCTGTGGCGCACCAAGAATCGTAAGAACCACGCCACCGCGGCCAGGCCGACGACGAACGCTATCGCCATCGCCACCAACAGCTGTGGGCCCGTCGCGCTCATGCCTTCCAGCACCGGATGAAACGCATCCGGTATCGAGAACAAGCCGGACGCGAACACCGCCGGAATTGCCAGCAGAAACCCGAATCGGGCGGACAACTCGCGCTTTTGGCCGAGGAACAGCCCGGCGCTGATGGTCGACCCCGACCGCGAAACCCCGGGCACCAACGCCAACGTCTGGGCGATCCCGACGACGACGGCGTCGCGCCAGGTCAGCTGCTCGACGTCGCGGGTTTGCCGGCCGAGGCGCTCGGCCAACGCGATTACCGCGGAGAACAGCACCAACGCCGTCGCGATCACCCACATGTTGCGCACCCCGGAGCGGATGGCGTCCTTGAAGAGCAGGCCGAGCACGCAGATCGGAATGGTCCCGATGATGACGTACCAGCCCAGCCAGTAGTCGGCGTTGCGGTGCGCGGCGTCGCGGAGGCCCGCGAACCAGGCCACCAGGATTCGGGCGATGTCGCGGGCGAAGTACACCAAAACCGCTGCCTCGGTGCCTAACTGGGTTACGGCGGTGAACGACGCGCCGGCGTCGTCGGTGAAGAAGACGCGAGACACGATCGCCAGGTGGCCCGAGGATGACACCGGCAGGAATTCGGTGAGGCCCTGAACGACAGCCAATACGACAACCTGCAGCCACGACATCGCCTCTACCGCACGCACGTCGACGACCGTACCGGGTGACCGGAGTCGCTGCGCCAAACAGTCCGGCGGTCCCTAGGTGGATGCTTCGGCGACGGCGACGGCATCCCGTACCGCGGCGCCAAGGCTGCGCTCGTCGCTGATGTCGATGTCGACCACGTTTCGCCGCACCGTGGCGACGACGTCCTCGGGTTGCGGTACCGGGCCTGTGAGCCGTGGCCGGTACACCTCAACCAGCAACTGCTGGCCCTCGATGCAGAACGCGAAACTTCGGCCGTCCCCCACCTGGCCAAAGCCGCTGGCCAGGATCTTGGTGGAGAAGACCCCCAGCCACATGTCCTCGATAGCAAACTCTCCGTCTGAGAATTGGCCGTGTCCGGCAACGCTCATAGGCCGACCATACCTCGCCGGCTGTGGCAGGTAACTCGGACAGACTTGAGCCCCGTCGGACACACTTCCCTAGGATCGAACTCCAATTGGACCACCCTTGCTACCACCGGCGAGCCCCCGAATACCAGAGAGTTACCCTGTGCCAGCAAACTGCAAACACGGTGCGCCCGCGCGCCGGCTAGCCGTCATTGGCCTGCTGTTTTCTCTTGTCGTTCCGACCGGGTGCTCGACGAAGTCGTTCGACGACATCCCCGCCACGGTCCCGCCGGCGCAAGCGGTGCAGTCTCCGCCGGTGACGAGGGCCCCCGCAGGGGCGGTCCGCCCGCTGGACGCGCGTGCGCAGACTGCAATGTTCGACGGCCGGACCGGGCAGCTGGTGATCCTTGATTCCGGGCCCAGCGCAGGCGCGCCGTCGCACCTGCAGGTGGTGGGTCCTCAGCAAACTTCTCCGCGGGTGATTCCGCTTCCCGGCGCGGCGACCGCACTGGCCGGCGACAACGCCGGCACGGCCTACCTGTCCACCCGCGGCGGCTACGTCGCAGTCGACCTGACCGTCGGGCACGCCACTCTGGTCCGGGTTCGTGATGCCGACCACGCCGACTTCACCGCGATCGCCCGCCGGGCGGACGGCACAGTGGTGCTGGGCACCGCTGACGGGACGGTGTACGCCCTGCGGCCCGGCGCGACGGAAGCCACCCGCACCGCGGTGCACGCGCACGTCGATTCGCTTGTCGCGCAGGGCAATACCGTGGCCGTGCTCGACCGCGGACAGACCTCGATTGTGACGGTGGACGCCGAGGGCAGAATCGGCCAGTCACTGCGGGCCGGCCAGGGTGCGACCGTGATGGTCGCCGATCCGGCGGGCCGGCTGCTGGTGACCGACACCCGCGGCGGTCAACTGCTGGTGTTCGGGGTTGACCCGCTGATTCTGCGTCAGGCGTATCCGATCGCGGACGCCCCGTACGGCGTCGCCGGGTCGCGTGGGTTGGCGTGGGTGTCGCAGACGGCGGCGAATACTGTTATTGGTTACGATCTGTCAACCGGAATACCACTGGAAAAGGTACGGTACCCATCCTTGCGGCAACCCAATGCGCTGGCCTTTGACGATGCCGCAGGCACGTTGTACGTGGTCTCGGGCGCCGGCGAGGGTGTCCAGATCATCGAGCACGCGGCGACGGGCACACGTTGACCGCGGCTCGGCACGGCAGGATGCCGGTGGAATGGAACACCGATCTGTCCGACGAATACGAGTGGGCGCCTTTGCGTCTGCCGCCCGACGTCACCCGGCTCAGTGCCTCCACCCGCCTATCCATCGAAGCGGAGTATCGCGGCTGGGAACTGACCCGGGTGCGGCTCTACAACGACGGGAGCAGGCGAGTCTTGTTGCGCCGCAAGAAGTCTCGTATCGAGAACCGGCCTGATCAGCCGGATCTGTGACGGTGGCTTCGGATCCGTCGGCATACGCGGCGCTGCGCCGCATGCTGTTCCTGGTGCCCGCGGAACGCATTCACCGCATCGTGTTCGCCGGGTTGCGCGGTGCCACCGCCGCGACCCCGGTTCGGCGCCAACTCCGCCGTCGCCTGGCGCCCATGGATCCGGTGCTGGCCAGCACCGTGTTTGGTGTTCACTTCCCCGGCCCGCTGGGTCTGGCCGCCGGCTTCGACAAGGACGGCACCGGCCTGAATGCCTGGGGCGCATTGGGTTTCGGCTACGCCGAAGTCGGCACGGTCACCGCCCACGCGCAACCGGGCAACCCGACGCCGCGGCTGTTCCGGCTGCCCGACGACCGCGCCCTGCTCAACCGGATGGGCTTCAACAACCACGGCGCAGCTGCACTGGCCGAACGACTGGCCACCCACCGGTCCGACGTGCCGATCGGCGTCAACATCGGCAAGACCAAAATCACCGCGGCCGAGGATGCCGCCGACGATTACCGGGACAGTGCCCGGCTGGTCGGCCCGCACGCCGCGTACGTGGTGGTCAACGTCAGCTCACCGAACACACCCGGGCTGCGAGACCTGCAAACCATCGAATCGCTGCGCGCGATCCTGGCGGCCGTGCTGGCCGAGACGTCGACCCCGGTTCTGGTGAAGATCGCTCCCGACCTGGCCGACAGCGATATCGACGACATCGCCGATTTGGCAGTCGAACTGGGGCTGGCCGGCATCGTCGCCACCAACACCACGGTGTCACGAGACGGCCTGCGCACACCTCGCGTCGAGCGACTCGGCAGCGGCGGTATCTCCGGGCCGCCGGTGGCCCAGCGAGCCGGCGACGTGCTCGAGCGTCTGTACGGCCGGGCCGGTGACCGGCTGACGCTGATCAGCGTCGGCGGCATCGAGACCGTCGACGACGCCTGGGACCGGATCGTCGCGGGAGCGTCACTGCTGCAGGGCTACACCGGCTTCGTCTACGGCGGCGGCCTGTGGGCCAAACACATTCACGACGGCTTGGCTATTCGGCTGCGCGAGCGCGGATTCGGCTCGCTGAGTGAGGCGGTGGGGTCGGCGACCCGCTAGGGACCTACTTCTGTTCGTAGGTCGCGTGGATCACCGCTCGGGCGATCGCGTGCTGAAACAGGTTGAAGCCCAGGAAGGCCGGGCTGGCATCCTCCGGCAGGTCGAGCGTGTCGACATCGACGGCGTGCACGGCGACGTAATAGCGGTGCGGCCCGTGCCCGGCCGGGGGTGCGGCGCCGATGTAGCGACGTTGCCCCGCGTCGTTGACGAGGGTCAACGCGTCGCCCGGCAGGTTGCTGCCGTCGCCCGCGCCGGCCTGCAGTTCATGGACCGAGGCAGGCAGATTGGCCACCGCCCAGTGCCAGAAGCCGGACGCCGTCGGCGCATCAGGGTCGTAGACGGTCACCGCGAAACTCTTTGTGCCGTCTGGGAATCCCGACCAAGACAGCTGCGGGCTGACGTCCTCGCCACCAGCGCCCATGATCCCGCTGACTTGCGGGTTCGCCAGCGCCTGTCCGTCGGCGAAGGACGCCGACTCCAGGTGAAAGGACGGCAATGTCGGTAGCGCGGCGTACGGGTCGGGTGCTGTGGTCATCAGTGAAGTCCCCTCTGGTGTGATCGGTTAACAGTGCAACAGAAAGTGTGCGAGCACCTCGGTGCCGAACGTCAATGCGTCCACGGGTACCCGTTCGTCGATGCCATGGAACAACGCCGCGAAATCGAGGTCCGGCGGCAGCCGCAGCGGCGCGAACCCGAAGCAGCGAATACCCAAGCGCTCGAAGGCTTTTGCGTCTGTTCCACCGGAAAGCATGTAGGGCACCGTCCGGGCGTCGGGGTCCACGGCCAGCAGCGCCGCGTTCATCGCGTCGACCAGGTCGCCGTCGAACGTCGTCTCATAGGACGGCAGGCTGGTGACCCACTCGCGCGTGACGTCGGGCCCGATCAGTTCGTCGACTTCGGCCTCGAACGCGGCCAGGCGGCCGGGAAGGATCCGGCAGTCCACGATCGCCTCGGCGGTGGCCGGCACCACGTTGGTCTTGTATCCAGCCTTGAGCATGGTCGGGTTGGCGGTATCGCGCAGCGTGGCTTTGAGAATTCGGGCGATCGGACCCAATTTTTCGACGGCACCGTCCAGGTCGGGCGAATCGGTGTCGAAGGTGAATCCGGTCTCTTCGCCGACGGCGGTCAGGAATTGCACCACGCTGTCGGTCGGCACCACCGGGAAGCGGTGGCGGCCCAGCCGGGCGACCGCCTCGGCGAGCGTGGTGACCGCGTTGAGGTCGTGGACCATCGAGCCGTGACCCGGTCGACCGTGCGCGGTCAGCCGCATCCAGTGCATGCTCTTCTCGGCGGTTTCGATCAGGTACAGCCGCCGCTCGCCACCGTCGCGACGGGGAACGGTCAGCGAGAAGCCGCCGACCTCGCCGACCGCCTCGGTAATGCCCTCGAACAGGTCGGGCCGGTTGTCCACCAGCCACTGCGACCCCCACTTGCCGCCGTTCTCCTCGTCGGCCACGAACGCGAAGACCAGGTCGCGCGGCGGAACGATGCCGGAGCGGCGGAAATGCCGGGCCAGCACCAGCATCATGCCGACCATGTCTTTCATGTCGACCGCGCCGCGGCCCCAGACGTAGCCGTCCTCGACGGCACCGGAGAACGGGTGCACGCTCCACTCGGCGGGCTCGGCCGGCACCACGTCGAGATGCCCGTGGATCAGCAGCGCGCCGCGTGAGCTGGCCGCGCCCTTCAGGCGGGCGAATACGTTGCCCCGGCCCGGTGCGCCGGACTCCACGTACTCGACCTGGTAGCCGGCCTCCTCGAGCTGCGTGGCCACCCAGTGGGCACACTCGGCCTCGCCCTTGGTGGTCTCGAGATCGCCGGTATTGGTGGTGTCGAACCGGATCAATCTGCTGACCACGTCTACGACGTCGTCGATCGGAGTCTCGGCGGGCACCGTCACAGTCACCTTTCCTACCACTGACGCCGGCGCCGCCGCGCGGCACGCTGCCCGCCGGGCTGGTTTGGGCGCGGGTGAGCAGATCCGATAGCCTTAGCTGCCAATTCATTGGCGTTGGTCCGAGTGGCGGAATGGCAGACGCGCTAGCTTGAGGTGCTAGTGCCCTACTAATGGGCGTGGGGGTTCAAGTCCCCCCTCGGACACACTGTGTGAGCGGAATGGAATGCTCGCATTCCATTCCCGAGGCGAAGGAGTGTGGGAGCGGCGAAGCCGCGATCACATCACCGGCAGCGTCGCGAAAGTGCTACCAGCGCGCTATCTCTCGAGTAGTCGCGTCGGTAGTTGGACTTTCGGTGTGAGGTGCCGCTTCCAGGTCCACACTCGAGACATGCGCACTTTCCGCGACCGCCGCGAGGCCGGTCGCGTGCTCGCCCGGGAATTGGCGTCCTACCGTGGAACAACCGGCCTGTTGGTGCTCGGGTTGGCCCGCGGCGGCGTGCCGGTCGGCTGGGAAGTCGCCGCGGCGCTGGGCGCGGAACTCGACGTCTTCGTCGTCCGCAAGCTCGGCGTGCCGCAGTGGCCCGAGCTAGCGATGGGCGCGTTGGCCAGCGGCGGCGGTGTGGTGATGAATGAGGGCGTGGTCGCCAACCTCCAGATCAGCGACGAGCAGGTCCGGCGCGCCATCGATCAGGAGACCGCCGAGCTCCATCGCCGCGAGCGGGCGTACCGCGGCGGACGCCCGCCGGCGGACCCGCGCGGCAAGACCGTGATCGTGGTGGACGACGGAATCGCAACCGGCGCAAGCATTCTGGCCGCGGTGCGCGCCCTGGGGGCGGCGGAGCCGGCCGCGATCGTCGTCGCCGTGCCGGTTGGACCGCGGTCAGTGTGCCAGCTGCTGGCCGAGGAAGCCGATGACGTGGTGTGTGCGACGATGCCCGACGACTTCGACGCCGTCGGGCAGGTGTTCGCCGACTTCACCCAAGTCAGCGACGACGAGGTCCGCGAACTGCTGGCGACCGCGCCCCGTCCTTAGTGCGTGGTGTGATCGTCGCTGACACTATCGTCGGCATGCTCGGAATCCGGGTGCGCCGAGGTCTCCTCGGACTCCTCGCCCGCGTCCTGCGGGTAGTCGGCCACGGCTTCGTCGTCGCGCAGCTCCGGTGTCGACGACTTGTGGGCCGTCGATCCCGTCTCGCGACGGCGCCGTTCCTGCAGTGCGTCGACGATCAGCAGCAGCACGCCGAGCACACTGGCGCCGATGCAGACCCACGCGACGAGCTCGTTGCTGGTGATGACCGCGAATACGAGCGCGGCAAGGCCGATCACCGCAAGCACTAACGAGATAATCAGCATCGGTCAACCTCCAGCCGACTCCGGCGATACTGCCAACTGTGCAGGATAGCGACAGTTGGTGTCAGTATTGCCGACCGGCTTAGTTATTACCGCGATTGAACTGGTTGAATCCCGCCGAGTCGTTGCCGGCGCTGGAATCTACCGGAGCCGCGGACCCGCGCTGACCCAACTCCTCCAGCTGAGACTCCAGGTAAGTCTTGAGCCGGGTGCGGTATTCCCGCTCGAACGTGCGCAGCTGCTCGAGGCGGCCTTCCAGCACCGTGCGTTGCTGGTTGATCGTGCCCATGATCTCGGAGTGCTTGCGCTCGGCGTCGGCCTGCAGTGCGTCGGCCTTCTCCTGAGCCTGGCGCAGCTGGGTTTCCGACCGGGTCTGCGCGTCGGCCAACAGCGCGTCGGCACGCTGACGAGCCTCGGACACCGTGGTCTCGGCCTCGCGACGAGCGTCGCCGAGGATCTGATCGGCGTTGGCGCGGGCGTCGGACAGCAGCTTGTCCGACTCTGCCTGGGCGGTGCTGGTCAAGCGGTCGGCGGTGTCCTGAGCAAGGCTGAGCACGCGGGCGGCCTTGATGGCCTGCTCCTCGCTCACCGACGGGGAGGCGACCGGGGCCGCCACCGGAGCGGGCTGCGGCGCCTTGACCGGCTCGGGCTCGGGCTCGTACACCGGAATCGTTTGGGTGGCTTGAGCACTGGCGCCACCGCCGGCCCGGGCGCTGGTCAGTTCCTCGTCCAACTCGGCGACGCGCTGGCGCAGGTCGGAGTTCTCCTCGATGAGTCGAGTCAGCTCGTTCTCAACCAGGTCGAGGAACGCGTCGACCTCGTCCTCGTTGTAGCCACGCTTGCCGATCGGCGGCTTGCTGAACGCCACATTGTGGACGTCTGCGGGTGTCAGCGGCATTCTTAGCCCCCTTGAGTATGGACGGTCCTACCAACCAGGAAAGTGTAGAACGGGTAGAACGGTGTCGTAGCCATGCTGCAACTGCGGCCCATCCTGTCACACCAGACCCGCCGGTTGCCGAATCGGCCAATAAATAAGACCGAATTTCACAGATTAAGAGGTAACAAGTCGGCCTCTTACGAGACCTATATCCGCGCACCAGCAAACTGCCTCGGGCGGAATCAGCGTCGCGTCAGGCGCGGTAGTCCAGCGCCATCGTCATACCGATGAACGCCACCAGCAGTAGCACCATGATCGACAGGTCGAAGCGCACCGCGCCAACGGTGAGCTGTGGGATCAGCCGTCGCAGGAGGTTCACCGGCGGATCGGTGACCGACAGAATGATCTCGAGGACGACGACCGTAAGCCCGCGCGGATGCCAGTCCCGGCTGAACGACCGAATGAACTCGACGACGACGCGCGCGATCAGCAATAGCCAAAAGATGAACAGCGCAAAACCGAGGATGTGCACGAACAGCGTCAACGAGAGCCCGACCTTAGTGATGAAGATGTGACCTTGGCGACCGCCCCCGCTGCGTTCCAGCAGGGCGAAGTCAGCCTACCGGCTCGAACCCTCACCCGCGCTGCGGCTACTGGTAGGCGTAAAACCCGGTCTCGGCGATTCGTCGCCGCTCTTCAGGGGAGACATCAACGTCCGCTGGTGAGAGCAAGAACACCTTGGTCGCGACTTTGTCGAATGAGCCACGTAGCGCGAACGCCAGGCCGGCGGCGAAGTCGACCAGCCGCTTTGCGTCGGCGTTGTCCATCGAGACCAGGTCCATGATCACCGGGGTGCCGTCGCGGAACCGCTCACCGATGGTGCGGGCCTCGCTGTAGTCCTTGGGGCGCAGCGTGGTGATCTTCGACAGCGGACTGCTTTCGTCGAACAGCATCGCCATCCGGCGCGGGTCCATCGCGAGGGCGCCGCGGGTCGAACCGCGCAGGGACCCGAAGCGGGCCCGGGGCATCTCGGTGCGCTCGTAATCAGGCCCGCGGAATCGCGGTTCGTCGGGGTAGCCGCCGCGGTAGCTGCCGGCGACGTATTCGGCGGGCTCGCCGCGCGGGTCGTCGTATTCGCGACCCTCGTAGCGGCCATAGCCGTCGTCGGCGAACCGCTGCCGCGGGTAGCCGCCGGGGCGGGCCGGACCGTGGTCGTCGTAGTACTCGTCGTCGTAATCCTCCATGGGAGCCATTCCGAAGTAGGCCTTGACCTTGTGAAGTGTGCTCATCGCGGGGACCCTTCTACAGCTCTGGGGACTTGGGACTCTGGGGATGGGGTGTCTGTGATGAAGATGTGACAGGAGTGACTATTGACGGTGACGGTATCGGTCGTTGGCCCAACAATGCGGTACCGACACGCACACACGTCGAACCATGTTTGACCGCCGTTTCGAGGTCGTTCGACATTCCGGCGGACAACCCGGCCGCGTCCGGGTGTGCCTGGCGCACCCGTTGGTGCTCCGATTGCAGACGCTCGAACGCCCGATCCGGCTCCCAGTCCAGCGGCGGAATGCCCATCAGCCCAACCAGTTCGAGAGATTCCGCGGTGTCGACCTGCGCGCAGATCTCGTCGACCGCGCCGGTATCGGAGACGTCGACGCCGCCACGGGATACATCGCCGTCGAGGCTGATCTGGACGTAGACCCGCAGCGCGTCCGTCCGGCGTCCCTCGCCCAGCGCTGTGTCGACGGCCCGATCCAGCGCGGTCACCACCCGGCTGCTGCTGACCGAGTGGGCGGTGTGCGCCCAGGTGGCCAGCGACCGGGCTTTGTTTCGCTGGATCGTGCCGACCATGTGCCAGTGCCGGTGGGCGGTGGCGCGATCGCCCTCGCTGCGCCCCTCCAGCAACCGCTCGACATCGGTGACCTTCGCCGCCGCTTCCTGATTGCGGGATTCACCAAAGTCCGTGCATCCCAATCGCGACAAAATCGCAACGTCGGTTGCCGGAAAGAATTTGGTAATAGGCAGGAGTTGAATGTCATCGAGTTTGCGGCCGGCCGCTTCGGCGGCAGCAGCAAGCCGCGAACGTAAGGCCGACAAAGAATCGGCCAATTCCATTTCCCGCTCGGGCCGGGTTGCCCCATTTAGCGCCACCCTCATTCCATCCACACCACCGAGGCCAGCCGTCCGGTCGGGGCGCCGCGGCGATGGCTGAACAGGTCGGTGTCGTCAACCGTGCACCGCGGGTCGACATCGATGGCACTGACGCCCAAAGTCTGTAGCTGGCAAGCGATTCCGGCACGCAAATCGAGGCCAGGCGTGCCCGCCGAGGTGGTGGTGCGACTTCCCGGCAGCGCCGCCTCCACCTCGTCGGCCATCGCCGCGGGCACCTCGTAGTTGCGGCCGCTGACCGCCGGGCCCAGCAACACGGAGACGTCCGACTCGTGCGCGCCCAGGCCGACCATGGCCTCGACCGCCCGGGCCACCACCCCGTCGCGTGCTCCGACCCGGCCGGCGTGCACGGCGGCGACAACACCGGCACGCGCGTCGGCCAGTAGCACCGGAACGCAGTCGGCGGTCACCACCGCCAAGGCCAATAGTGGTGTGCGGGTGACTAATCCGTCGGTGTCGTCCAACGGGGTCTGGCGTGGCCCGTCGACGACCTCGATGTGGTCGCCGTGCACCTGGTTCATCCACACCACCCGATCGGCGCCCAGGCCGATGGCGGTGCCCAACCGCCGGCGGTTGGCGGCGACGGCGGCCGGGTCGTCGCCGACGTGGTCGCCGAGGTTGAAGCTGTCATACGGCGGCCGAGAGACACCGCCTGCCCGGGTCGTGCTGACCCGCCGGATGCGAACGTTCACGCGTCCAGTATCCGGCGGAAGCAATGCCGCCATCGTGTCGTGAGCTAGCGACGCATGAACGGCGGCACGTCGACGTCGTCGTCCTCGCCGCCGATGTCGAAGGTGGCGCCATTGGTCGGCACCGACACGCTGACCGCGTCGGCCGGCTCGAACAGGCTGGAGCTGACCGTGCCGTGCTTGCCGGAGGCAACGATGCCCGAGGACGCTCCGGCCCCGCCGTTGCCGACGACCGGCTTGCGGCCGGGACCGGCGGCATCGAAGCCCGCGGCGATGACCGTTACCCGGACCTCGTCGCCGAGCGAGTCGTCGATGACAGTGCCGAAGATGATGTTGGCGTCCTGATGGGCGGCGTCCTGCACCAGTGAGGCCGCCTCGTTGATCTCGAACAGGCCGAGGTCGCTGCCGCCGGCGACCGAGAGCAGTACGCCCTGGGCGCCTTCCATCGACGCTTCGAGCAGCGGCGAGTTGATCGCGATCTCCGCGGCTTTCAGGGCGCGGCCGTCGCCGCGCGCCGACCCGATCCCCATCAACGCGGTGCCCGCGCCACTCATCACGCCCTTGACGTCGGCGAAGTCGACGTTGATCAAGCCCGGCGTGGTGATCAGGTCGGTGATGCCCTGCACACCGTTGAGCAGCACCTCGTCGGCGCTGCGGAATGCGTCCATTAGCGACACCGCGGCATCGCCCATCTGCAGCAGGCGGTCGTTGGGGATGACGATCAAGGTGTCGCAGCTTTCCCGCAGCGCCGAGATGCCGTTCTCGGCCTGATTGCTGCGGCGCTTGCCCTCGAACGAGAACGGACGGGTGACGACACCGACGGTCAGCGCGCCCAGTTTGCGCGCGATGCTGGCGACCACCGGCGCGCCGCCGGTACCCGTCCCGCCGCCCTCACCGGCGGTGACGAAGACCATGTCGGCCCCGCGTAGCAGTTCCTCGATCTCGTCCTTGGCGTCTTCGGCGGCCTTCTTGCCGACCTCGGGGTCGGCGCCGGCGCCGAGCCCGCGGGTGGAGTCGCGGCCGACGTCGAGTTTGACGTCGGCATCGCTCATCAACAGCGCCTGAGCGTCGGTGTTGATGGCGATGAACTCCACGCCCTTGAGCCCTTGCTCAATCATGCGGTTGACGGCGTTCACACCGCCGCCGCCGATCCCCACGACTTTGATGACGGCCAAGTAGTTGTGCGGCGGGGTCATCATGCTGTCTTCCTCCTGGTGGGACTGCCAAAAACGAACCGGGTGGCAAACCTCAACCTCTAGTAAAGGGTTAGAGTTATGTCAAGTTGATTCGCGCAAACAGAACGGTATGGCCGCTGCCCGCGGGATCGATGCAGGCGCGCCGAAACACGCCGGGCGAATTTCAGCGGAAAAATTGTGTCGCGCCTACCCGCGGTTGAGCGTCGACCGCTGCGGCCCAAGGGTTTACCGGCGCGTCGCCCTACCCGAAATAGGCGAAGCTGCAGGTGGGCCGAGGTCGGTCTTGAACGACAACAGCTTGCCGTCCATCACGATCGTGCAGGTCCGGGGTCGGCGACCGCCTGCGGCGCGCTCACGACGACGAGGGCGAGGCTGACCGCGGCAAGGGCGGCGACGTGTGTCACCTCTCGAATTGACGGCGAAACCTGGCGGCCGGCGGACGCTTATTTGACCGTCGGCAGATCCGGGCTGGACACGTCGTAGATCCGCCCCGGTCGGGTCAGCAGCGCCGCCAGCTTCTGCGCCTTCTCTTCGGTCCGGTCGTTGGTCCCCCAGATCACCTTGCGCCCGTCGTTCAGGGTCAACGTGATCGAGGCGACCGACGGCGCCGCGATCCGGCTCACCTGCGCCACGACTTCGGGCCGCAACGCCGTCAGCACCGCGAGCGCCGCCTTCGTCGAAGGGTCAGCCGGGCCGGGGTTGTCGACATCGATATACGGCAGCGCCGGTGGCGGCGGCGCGGTCGCGAAGTCCACGCCGTCCCGGTCGAACAGATGCGGGCCGTCGGGTAAGTCCTTGACCACCACCGGAACTCGCTCGACGATGGTGATCATCAGCGCCGAGGGGTAGTCGCGCTGCACCCGAGCGCTGGCCACCCGGCGGATCGCGGCCACCCGGTCGGCGACGTTGTCGGTATTGATCTGCAGCAGCGGGGTGCCGAGCTTGACGTGGGCCGCGTCGAGCACCTCGTCGCGGGTCAGCGCGCCGATGCCGGTGACGATGATGGCGCGGGCCGCCATGAGCGGCGTGAAGTAGAGGATCAGTCCCACCCCGACGATCGCGACGACCGTCAGCAGCGACACCAGGAACAGCTTCAGGCCGCGGACCGTGCCGCGCGAAACCGGTTTCGGTGTGGCCGTGCCTCTTCCGCGGGCGGCGCGTTTGGCCTCGCGGCGGGCCTGCTCGATCGCCGTCGCGCGTGCCTGGGCCTCCCGGCGCTCGGCGCGTTCACGGCGCTCGCGGCGGCGCGGCCCCTCGACCAGCTCGGGTTCGTCGACCTTGTCCGGTTCAGCGGCGTCGTCATTGCTCTCGGCCGGCTCGACGACCGGCTCGGCAGAGCTGACGTCATCGGCAGGCTCGTCCGTCGTTTCGCCGTGGGGCTCGGTCATCGCGACGCCCCCGGCGCGCTCCGGTTGGCTCGGACCCGCAACGCGGTGACGATTTCTGGGGCGAGCATCGTCACGTCGCCCGCGCCCATGGTCACGACGACGTCGCCGGGTCGCGCGGCGGCGGCTACCGCCTCGGCGACCGCGGACAGGTCGGGCAGGTACTGCGTCGGGACGCCGACGTGCTCGGCGACGCTGGCCCCGCTCACCCCGGCGATCGGTTGCTCGCGCGCGCCGTAGACGTCGAGCACGAACACCTGGTCGGCACCGTCGAGCGCCGCTCCGAATTCAGCGGCGAAAGCCTTTGTCCGCGAATACAAATGCGGTTGGAACACCACCAGCGAACGGCCGGTGCCGGCCTGCTCCAGGAGCGTCCGCACCGCCTCCAACGTGGCGCGGACTTCGGTCGGATGGTGTGCGTAGTCGTCGAAAACCCTTACCGCAAAGGCCGTACCGATCAGATCGAAACGGCGGCGCACGCCCTCGAAACCGGCCAGACCGTCCAGCACGCATTCGGCCGTGGCGCCGATCTCGATGGCGGCCAGCAGCGCGCCGAGCGCGTTGAGCGCCATGTGCCGGCCGGGCACCGACAGTCGCATCACCCGCGGACGGGGTTCGCCGTCGAGCGCGACGTGCGCGACCGCCTCGGTGCCCTGCTGCTCCCACGACAACAAGGTGCCGGCCAGCCCGTCGCCGGTCGAGCCGTAGCGCAGCACGCGGATCCCGAGCGCCGCAACGCGTTCCGCGAGTGCCGCGGCTCCCGGGTCATCGACGCAGACGACCAGCGCGCCGCCCGGGGCGATGCGCTCGGCGAACGAGTCGAACACCGCGATGTAGGCCTCTGGGCTGCCGAAGAAGTCGAGATGGTCGGCCTCGATGTTGGTGACCACCGCGACATTCGGGGTGTATTCCAGCAGCGAGCCGTCGCTCTCGTCGGCCTCGGCGACGAAGCAGTCGCCGCTTCCGTGATGGGCGTTGGTGCCGGCCTCGCCCAGCTCCCCGCCGACGGCGAAGGACGGGTCGCGGCCGCAATGCTGCAGGGCCACAATCAACATCGACGTGGTGGTCGTCTTGCCGTGGGTCCCGGTCACCATCAGCGTCGTCCGCCCGGCCATCAGCTTGGCCAGCACGGCCGGGCGCAACACCACCGGAATGCCGCGGCGGCGAGCCTCGACGAGCTCGGGGTTGGTCTTCGGGATGGCCGCGCGCGTGGTGATCACCGCGGTCGGCCCGCCCGGCAACAGGTCCAGCGACGACGCGTCGTGGCCGATCCGGATCTGCGCGCCGCGGGCCCGTAACGCGCGCACGCCACGCGACTCTTTGGCGTCCGACCCCGAGACCTGTCCGCCCCGGTCCAGCAGGATGCGGGCGATCCCCGACATGCCCGCTCCCCCGATGCCGACCATGTGCACACGCTGCAACTCGGGAGGCAGCGGCTGGGTCATGGGCGCCACTCCTCCATCCCGGCTGACGCCGGCATCATCGTCATCGGCGCGGTCATGGCCACGCTCTCCCCGATCGTGCGACATCCGCGGGACGGCGCCGCTTCTTCGCGCGCTTTGCGTCGCGGGCTTCGCGCGCGACGTCCAGCGCGCGGTGCCACTTCTTGGCGCGCTTCCTGTCCCGCGCTTCGCGCGCGACGTCCAGCGCGACGCGGGCCACCATCCGCGCCGCTTCGGGATGACCGACCAGCGTCGCGGCCGCCGTCATCGCCGCCAGCCGCGGCTCGTCGTTGAGCAATCCGGCCACCTGCCCGGCGACGAAGCCCGGCGTCAGGTCGGCATCGGCGACCACCATGCCGCCGCCGGCGCTGACCACCGGCAACGCATTGAGCCGCTGCTCGCCGTTGCCGATCGGTAGCGGCACGTAGATCGCGGGCAGGCCCACCGCTGTCACCTCGGCGACCGTCATCGCGCCGGACCGGCAGATCGCCAGATCGGCGGCGGCATAGGCCAGATCCATCCGGCTCAGGTACGGCACCGCGACGTAGGGCGGATCGCCGGGCCGCGGGTCAGGCAAATCGATGGTGTTCTTGGCGCCGTGCGCATGCAGCACCGCAACCCCCGCGGCCGCCAGGTCACCGGCCGCGGCGGCGACCGCGCGGTTGATGGACGCGGCGCCCTGCGAGCCGCCGAACACCAACAGCACCCGGGCGTCCTCGGCGAAGCCGAAGTGGGCGCGTGCCGTCGATCGCAGCGCAGCGCGATCCAGCGAGGTGATCGCCTCGCGAACCGGGACGCCGACCACCTCGGCGCGGCGCAGGCCGGGGTCGGGCACCGCGGAGAGGATGCGGTGCGCGCCGCGGGCGCCGACCCGGTTGGCCAGTCCGGCGCTGGCGTTGGCTTCGTGGATCACCACTGGCACCCGACGGCCGGGTCGCGCCCTACCGCGAGCGGCCAGGTAGGCCGGGAGCGAGACGTAACCGCCGAACCCGATCACCACGTCGGCGTCCACCTTGTTCAGCACGGCCCGGGTCTCCCGCACCGCGCGCAGCACCCGTGCCGGCAAGCGGGCGAGGTCGGCGGTGGGCTTGCGGGGCAACGGCACCGGGGTGATCAGCTCGAGGTGGTACCCACGTTGGGGCACCAACGTGGTCTCCAAGCCCCGCGCGGTGCCTAGCGCGGTGATGCGTACGTCTGGATCGAGACTGACCAGGGCGTCAGCGACGGCCATTGCGGGCTCGACGTGGCCGGCTGTGCCGCCGCCCGCGAGCACAACCGACAACGACGAAGGCCCGGTTGGCTCTCTGACCGAGTCGTTCACCCGTGGCGCTGACCTTCCAATGCTCGACGGCCGCGTTCTTGACGCCGCCCGGTGTACCGCTGTCCGCCTACATGATGCCCTGCCCCCGCGGCGCGCTTGTCCGCCGCACGCGGTCTGGGCGGGCGGGCGGCGCGGGCCGGCGGCGGCTTGCGCTGCGACGGGGCTTGCTTCTGCTTGCCGCGCAACCGGTCGCGCAGGGCCTCGACCCGGGTCGGGGAGTACGGCGCGGGCAGCGGCAGTCGCAGGATGCGGGTCATCCGGTCGTCGCGGCCGGCGCGCAGGGCGGCCACCGCCTCCGGTTCGTGACGGGCCGCGTTGGCCATCATGCCGATCATCAAAAGCGTTGTTGCCGTCGATGTTCCACCGGCCGATATCAAAGGCAACTGGATGCCGGTAACAGGCAGCAGCCCGATCACGTAGCCGACGTTGATGAACGACTGACCGATCACCCACAGCGTTGTGGTCGCGGTCAGCAGTCGCAGGAACGGGTCGGCGGAGCGCCGGGCGATCCGCATCCCGGTGTAGGCGAACAGCCCGAACAGCGCCAGCAGGCCGAGCGCGCCGACCAGGCCGAGCTCCTCGCCGATGATCGCGAAGATGAAGTCGTTGTGGGCGTTGGGCAGGTAGTTCCATTTCGCGGTGCCCTGGCCCAGCCCGTCGCCGAAGATACCGCCGTTGGCCAGCGCGTACTTGGCCTGCCGAGCCTGATAGCCCGAATCCTGCGGATCCTGGCCCGGGTCCAGCCACGACCGCACCCGGTCGGAGCGATAACCCGCCGACACCGCGAGGATCCCGCCCGCGACGACCGCCGCCAGCAGCGAGCTGACGAACACCCGCAGCGGCAGACCGGCGTACCACAACAGACCGAGCAGGATGATGCTCATCGACACCGTCTGGCCCAGGTCGGGCTGCGCGACGATCAAAGCCAGCGCGATGACCGCCGCCGGCACCAACGGGATCAGCATCTCCCGCAGCGAGGCCCGCTCCATGCGTCGTGCCGCCAGCAGGTGCGCGCCCCAGATCGCGAACGCGATCTTGGTCAGCTCCGAGGGCTGCATCGAGAAGCCCGCGACCACGAACCAGCCGCGAGAACCGTTGGCTTCCTTGCCAATTCCCGGGATCAGCACCAGTACCAGCATCACGATGGTGGCGGCAAAGCCGGTGAACGCCATCCGGCGCATGAAGCGCACGGGCAATCGCAGTGCCAGATAGCACGCGAACAGTCCGATGATCGTCCAGAGCACCTGGCGACCGAAGATCGTCCAGGCCGACCCGTCGTCGTCATAAGACCGGACCCCGGACGCCGACAGCACCATGATCAGGCCCAGCGTGGTCAGCAGGGCGGCTATCGCGATGATCAGGTGGAACGACGTCATCGGACGGCCGAGCCAGGCCCCGAATCGGGTGCGCGGCTCACCGGCCACAATCGTCGCGGCCTTGGCGGGCTTGGCCTTGTCGGCCTCCGCCGTGTCGTCGACCGCCTGCTCCGCCCGCTGGCCGTCCTTGGTCCCCCGGCGCAGCAACCGGGTCAGCGCGTTCTTCACCCGCGGCTACCGTCGTACGGCTCGGACCGCGGCCGCGAACGCGTCACCGCGGTCCGCATAACCGGTGAACTGGTCAAACGAGGCGCCAGCCGGGGCCAGCAGGACGGTGTCTCCGGGCCGCGCAAGGTCTCGAGCGGCGGCCACGGCGGCGTTCATCACGCGAGTGCCGACCGTCTCGTCCGACGACGGAACCACATATGTCACGTATGTAACAGGAGACTCAGCAGTCGCATGCATATCAACATCCTCGCGTGCCACCACCTGTACGACGGGCACATCCGGCGCGTGTCGCGATAACGCCTCGGCAACCGTCGCCCGGTCACGCCCGATCAACACGACCCCGACCAGCCGTGACGCGACTTTTTCGACGGTCGCGTCGACTGACGCGCCCTTCAGCAAACCACCGGCGATCCAGACCACGCCCGGGTAGGCCAGCAGCGACGCCTCAGCGGCGTGCGGGTTGGTCGCTTTGGAGTCGTCGACGTAGCTGACCTGGTCGATGGCGGCGACGAGCTCGGCCCGGTGGCGGCCAACCCGGAACGACGACAGCGCCGCCGCGATCGCCTCGGCGGGCACCCCGATGCTGCGGGCCAGCGCGGCGGCGGCCAGCGCGTCGAGCACGCCCACCGGGCCCGGCACCGGGATGGACGACACCGGGGCCAGCTCCAGACCCTCGGAGCGGTCGGTGAACGCGCGATCGACCAGCATTCCGTCTCGTACGCCGAGCTCACCGGCGGCCGGGTCGCCCAGCCGGAAGCCGACACGGACCGGCGCGGGGGCATCCGCGAGCAGCGCGGCCGCCGGTGGATCGTCCAGCCCGGCGATAGCCACTCGACCGCGCAGCACACCGGCCTTCGCGGCGGCGTAGTCGGCGAGGGTGCCGTGCCAGTCCAGGTGGTCTTCGGCGATGTTGAGCACCACGCCGGCCTCGGGCCGCAGCGACGGCGCCCAGTGCAGTTGGAAGCTGGAGAGCTCAACGGCCAGCACATCGGCAGGGCCGTGCGGTTCGCCGAACAAGGCACTGAGCACCGGGTCGCCGATGTTGCCGCACAGTCGGCTGTGCACGCCGCCGGCGACGAGCATCGCGTGCAGCATCGACGTGGTGGTGGTCTTGCCGTTGGTGCCGGTGACCGTCAACCAGCGCCGCGGCGGGCCGTAGTGGCCGGCCTGGTCGAGACGCCACGCGAGCTCGACGTCGCCCCAGACCGGGATGCCGGCGGCCGCGGCGGCAGCCGGCACCGGGGCGGTCGGCGCGAAACCCGGGCTGACCACGACCAGCGCGTAGTCGGCGATGTGCGCCGCGGCGGTCGCCGAGTCTTCGGTCGGGTGACCGGCCTCGGCGAATTGCTGACGGGTGGCCGCGGAGTCGTCGCACAAGGTCGCCGCCGCGCCCACGGCATCGAGCGCCGCCAGCACCGCGCGGCCGGTCACGCCGCCCCCCGCGACAAGCACCGGCGCTCCGGCCGACAACTCCTCGAGGGCCGGCTGGCTCATCTCACCCGCCGCCGGTGGCCGCGAGCCATTCGCTGTAGAACAGCGCCACGCCCAGGCCGCAACTGATCGCGGTGAGCAGCCAGAACCGGATGATCACGGTGGTCTCCGCCCAACCCGCCAACTCGAAGTGGTGATGGAAAGGTGCCATCCGAAACACCCGGCGGCCGGTCGTCCGGAACGCCAGGATCTGCACCACCACCGAGACGATCTCGGCGACGAACAGCGAGCCGAGCACGACCGCAAGGATCTCGGTGCGGCTGGTCACCGAGATGCCGGCGATGATGCCGCCCAGGGCCAACGAGCCGGTGTCACCCATGAAGATTTTGGCCGGAGCGGCATTCCACCACAGGAAGCCGATACAGGCGCCTGCGGTCGACGCGGCGATGATCGCCAGGTCCAGCGGATCGCGCACGTTGTAGCAGCCCAGGCCCGGAGCGGTGGCGCACGCGTTGCGGTACTGCCAGAAGGTGATCAGTACGTACGCGGCGGTCACCATCGCCATCGATCCGGCGGCCAGGCCGTCCAATCCGTCGGTGAAGTTGACCGCGTTCGACCAGGCGCTCACGATGACGACGCAGAACAACACGAACAGCGCCGGCCCAAGCGCGACGGTCGCGATTTCGCGTACGTAAGACAGCTCGGAGGTGCCCGGTGTCAGGCCGGCGTCGTTGCGGAATCGCAGCACCAGGATGCCGACCAGGATCGCGGCGGCAATCTGACCGACCGTCTTGGCGGTCTTGTTCAGCCCCAGGTTGCGGGATCGCCGCACCTTGATCAGGTCGTCGACGAATCCGACCGCGCCCAGCGTGGTGGCCAAGAAGAGCACCAGCAGACCCGACGCCGACGGCCCGTTGCCGTTGAACGCCAGCCCGGCCAGGTGGGTGCCGAGGTAGCCGGCCCAGATGCCGGCCAGGATGGCGACCCCGCCCATCGAGGGCGTCCCCCGCTTTGTCTTGTGGCTCGGCGGTCCGTCCTCGCGCACCTCGTGCCCGAAACCCTGCCGGGTGAACAACCGGATCAGCATCGGGGTCAGCAGGATTGAGACCGCCACGGAGATCGCGACGGCGAGCAGGATATCGATCATCGACTGTCGCCTTGGCTCTCCGCCGTCAGCGAATCGGCCAGCGCCCCAAGCCCGGCCGCGTTGGACGCCTTGACCAGCACCACGTCGCCGGGCTGTAGCTCAGCCCGCAAGACGGCCAAGGCGGCGTCGGCGTCAGCCACGATCGTGGCCTCTCGACCCTCTTCGAAGCCCCGCGCCCCCTCCATGACCGCGCCCTGGTGCATGGCGCTCATAGACCTCCCCGTTCCGACGACAATGAGTCGAGACACATCTAATCGCACTGCCAGCCGTCCGATGCGGTCATGCTCGGATATCGCATCGTCACCCAGCTCGGCCATCTCGCCGAGTACCGCCCAGCTCCGACGGTGCTGTCCGGCGGTCTCGCCCCCGCCCGAGGCCGAAATCCAGACCAGCGCCTGCAGCCCGGCGCGCATCGAATCCGGGTTGGCGTTGTAGGCGTCGTCGATCACGGTCACGCCGTCGGTTCGGGTGCTCACCCGCATCCGGTGACCCGAAATCGGGCCGGCCCCAGCCAGCGCCTCGGCGACCTGCGCGGCGGTGGCACCGCATTCCAGCGCGACCGCCGCGGCGCACAACGCGTTGCTGACGTGATGGTCGCCGTGCACGGCCAACTTGATATCGACGCTTGCGTCCCCCGCATGCAGGGTGAACTGCGGTCTGGCCAGCTCGTCGAGGGTGACGGGTCCGGCCCAGACGTCCGTCTCGTGGTTGCGGCTGATCCGCACGACGCGGGCCGCGGTCACCGCTGCCATCGCAGCCACAGCCGGGTCGTCGGCGTTGAGCACCACCACACCGGAGGGCGGAACAGCTTGTGGCAGTTCGCTTTTGGTCTGCGCGATGACTTCCCGGGAACCGAATTCGCCGAGGTGGGCGGTGCCGACGTTGAGCACCACCCCGATGGCGGGCGGCGCGATCGCGGCGAGCGCGGCGATGTTGCCGGGGTGACGCGCCGACAGCTCGAGGACCAGAAAGTCGGTGCTCGGGCTGGCGCGCAGCACGGTCCACGGGTGACCGAGTTCGTTGTTGAAGGATCCGGGCGGCGCGATCACTTCGCCAAGCGGCGAAAGAACCGCGGCCAGAAGGTCTTTGGTCGACGTCTTGCCCGATGACCCGGTGATGCCGACGATCGTCAATCCGCTGGCCACCAACTCGGCGGCCACCGCGGCGGCCAGTCTGGCCAACGCCGCCAGCACCGCCGCGCCCGATCCGTCGCTGTCGTGTTCGAGGACACCGGCACCGGTGTCAACGTGCTCCACCGGCGCAACGACGATCGCGGGGACGCCGACTGGCCGAGCGGCCAGCACCGCGACGGCGCCGGCCGCGACCGCCGACGCGGCGTGGTCGTGTCCGTCGACCCGGGCGCCCGGCAACGCCAGGAACAGACCGCCGGAAGTGACCTTGCGGGAATCGAATTCGACTGTCCCGGTGACGTGTAACGTCCTCGCATCATCGGTGGAGATGTCGGCCAGTTCACCGCCGACGATCGCGGCGATCTGCGCCACCGTGAGGTCGATCATCTGCGCCGCTCCTCCTCATCGCTGCGCTCTGCATCGTCACCGGCGGTCATCTGCGCCGCTCCTCCTCATCGCTGCGCTCTGCATCGTCGCCGGCGGTCATCTGCACCGCTCCTCCTCATCGCTGCGCTCTGCATCGTCGCCGGCGGTCATCCGCGGGCCTCCAGCGCGGCCGCGAGTTCGACCCGGTCGTCGAAGGGCTGCGTCTGCCCGTTGCGGGTCTGACCGGTCTCGTGTCCCTTGCCCGCGATCAGCACCACATCCCCGGCCGCCGCCCATGCCACGGCGTGCCTGATCGCCGAACGTCGGTCCCCGATCTCGACCACGTCGACATCTGCGCCGGCTTCGGCTGCGCCGGAGACGATCTCGCGACGGATCGCGGCCGGATCCTCGCCGCGTGGGTTGTCATCGGTCACGACCACCAGGTCCGCGAGTTCGGCGGCGACGCGACCCATCTCCGCCCGTTTACCCGGGTCGCGATCACCACCGGCGCCGAACACCACCCCCAGTCGGCCGTCCGGACGTCGAAGCGTCCGCAGTACCTCGTGCAGCGCGCCCGGCTTGTGTGCGTAGTCGACCAGCGCGAGGAAGTCCTGGCCACAGTTGACCTGTTCGAGACGTCCGGGAACCTGGGTGTGCCGCAGGCCGGCCGAGGCCTGCTCCGGGGAGACGCCGACGACGTCCAACACCGCCAGTGCGACAAGGCAATTGGCGATGTTGTAGGCGCCGGGCAAGGCGACGCCTACCCGGTGGTGGACACCGGCGGGGTCGACCGCGGTGAATTCCTGCCCCCCGGCCTGCGCGGCGACGGCCTCGGCGCGCCAGTCGGCGGGCCGGCCCTTGGTGCTGACCGTGACGGCCATGTCGGCCCGGTGGGCCATGGCACGGCCGGCATCGTCGTCGACGCACACCACCGCGCGGCGGGCGCGCAGCGGCGACGCGGGATCGAACAACCGAGCCTTGGCGTCGAAGTAGTCCTCCATCGTCCGGTGAAAGTCGAGATGGTCGCGAGACAGGTTGGTGAAGCCGCCGACCGCGAATTCGATGCCATCGACACGCCCGAGCGTCAGCGCGTGGCTGGACACCTCCATCACCACGGTGTCGACGCCCCGCTCCACCATCGCCGCCAGAAGTGCTTGCAGCGCGGGTGCTTCCGGCGTGGTGAGCGCGCTGGGGATATCCTCGCCGTTGATCCGCAGGCCGACTGTGCCGATCAGTCCGACGGATCGGCCGGCCGACCGCAGGCCCGCTTCGATCAGATACGTCGTCGTCGTCTTGCCCGACGTGCCGGTGATTCCGACGACGGTGAGGTGCGCGGACGGATGCCCGTACACGGTGGCGGCAATCTCGCCGAGCACGCCACGAGGCTGGGGGTGCACGAGCACGGGCACCGTACCGGCGTCGCGGTTCAGCTGCGCCAACCCCTCGGCATCGGTGAGCACCGCCGCGGCTCCGCTCTCGAGAGCCTCCCCATAGAAGTGGGCACCGTGGGTCGTCGCGCCCGGTAACGCCGCGAACAGATCACCTGGCTGCACGTCCTGGGCGCGCAGCGTGACCCCGGTGATCTGAAGATCCGATTCCGTGCCGCCGTGGGCGGGAACGGCGCCAACCTGAGCGGCCAGCATCGACAGCGGCACGCCCGCGCACGACGAGGGACGCAGCGCAGCGGACACCGTCATCACCTCCGTCTGCAGATCAGCCCTGACACCTTATCGAGCGGGCGGATGTCGATCCGCGCAGGAAGCTCAAGTCGGCGTAAAGCGATTGCGACCCGGGTAGCCGACCAGACGTGAACACAACCGGACTCATCATCGTCGGAAGTGGCCCCGCGGGCCTGAGCGCAGCCGAGGCGTTTCGCCAGCGCAATCGGGACGACCCGGTACGCATCCTGACCGATGACGCGGCCCTGCCCTACGAACGGCCACCGCTGAGCAAGGAATTTCTGCGCGGCGAGGCCGAGGCGACCGACGGCGAACTGCATCCCGCGCAGTGGTTCGACGATAACGACATCGAGCTGGTTCGGACTGGCGGTGTCGATGCGATCGACACGGCTGCGCGCGAGGTCACGGCAGACGGCGTCCGCTATTCCTACCAGTCACTGGTGCTTGCCTCCGGGGCGAAGCCGTCCCCGTTCCCGGTGTCGGGGGGCGAAAAAGCGCGGCAACTGCGGTCCATGGCCGACGCGAAGGCACTGCGCGCCGCCGCGACCAAAGCCGGTTCGGCCGTGGTGATCGGAGCCGGGTTCATCGGCTGCGAGGCGGCGGCGTCCCTGGCGATGCGCGGCCTGGCCACGACGCTGATCGCTCCCGATCCGGTACCTCAAGTCAAGCGCCTGGGCGAGCGGGCCGGCGAGCGGATCAAGCGTCTGCTCATCGAGGCGGGCGCTCGGTACACCGGCTCGGTGCACGTCAGCGGCCTCGCCGACGGCGCGGTCCACCTCGATGATGGGACGACCATCGACTGCGACCTGGTTCTGGCCGCCACCGGAGTCACGCCGCAGTCGGATTTGGCGGCTCAGGCCGGTATCGAAACCAGCGACAAGCGGATTGTTGTCGACGCCCACCTGCGGACGTCGGCGGACAACGTCTACGCCGCCGGGGATGTCGCGCTGGCCTACAACAATTCCGCCCGCCGGCGGGTGGCCGTCGAACATTGGCAGGACGCCCTGAATCAGGGCGAGTTGGCCGGGGCGGCCGCTGCCGGGCACGAGGGCCAATGGGACTCGGTGCCGGGATTCTGGACAACGATCGGAGAGGCGACCCTGAAGTATCACGCGTGGGGTGACGGCTTCGATCGCGCACATTTCGTCGACCACGGCGACGGCTTCACGGTCTGGTACGAGACCGGCGGCGCGACGGTCGGTGTCCTGACCTACAACGCCGACGACGACTACGACCGCGGCGAAGGGCTGATCCGGGAACACCGACCCATCCCGCTGTGAACCACTACTACTCGGTTCCGGGAATCGGGACGCCGCTGCGAGCCGCGACCGATCTGCCGTCAGCGGTGTCGAACACGTCGATGGCCACGTCGGTGTCGCGGTAGCTGCCGATCAGGTGCATCCCGGTGATACCGGCCACGATCGCGTTGACCTGGTCACCAGCCATCAGATAGTCGTCGACCCGATGCCGCCAGTGCGCGGCGACCACGGTGGCTCCTGACGCCAGGCGCGGACATTCCCGTTCCAGAAGGTCGTGCAGCACGTCCGGTGTCAGGTAGTAGCCGAGTTCGGAGAGCACCAGGAGGTCGAACGGACCGGACGGCCAGGGTTCGTCGATCGACTGCCGACTCAACGTCACCCGCTCGTCGCGACCGGCATCGGCCAGCCGTTGTCGGGCACTGTCCAGGGCGGCCGCCGCAACGTCGGTGGCGGTGACCCGCGTGCACCGCTCGGTAAGCAACTCGGTCAATACCCCGACCGAGCAACCCGGCTCGAATGCGTGGTGATAGTGCCGTCTTGGCAGCAGGGCGAGGGTGATCGCATACTTACGCTGCTCATACCAGCGGGTGCCGAGGTCCCATGGATCGGCTGAGCGTGAATACAAGCGATTGAAGTAGTCGTCAGACAGCCGGCTCAGCAGAACACCACCTCCCCAACCGTCAGAGCACGCCGAATGACCGCCGGCGGGAGCACCGTGAACCCATCCCGGGTCGGCCGGGTTTGACTCGAAAAACATTCCACAGCAGACCTTTTCGTGTTCAGCATTCGATCGGTCAGGTTGACCCGTCGGGCCCTGCTCCACGGCACCGCCGAATCACCAGGCCGCGCCCAATGCCACATCCAGACCGGGTACTCGATCAGCACGGCACCGGTCAGTGCGGCCGCGGCGGCCGCCGCGCGGCCGACCGCCTCATGGTCTGGGTGGCCGTCACCGCGCCACGTCGCCGCACACCACCTGCCCGCCGGAAAGTCGCTGAGCAGCGCCGCTATCCGGTCCGTGAGGTCGTGCTCCCGCCGGGACAACTCACCGTCCGGAAGCTCCAGGCTGATCGGCTCGGCGATACCAAGAAGCTGCGCCGAACGACGAACCTCGTTGCGGCGCAGGGCTTTGAGTTGCCTGCGAGCGTCGGGAGTCGACCCCGGGTAGGCGGCTTCGCCATCAGACACCGACACCACCTGGACGTCGACGCCGTCGGCGGACAGCGCTGCCATGGTCGCTCCCAGACCGAGCGTTTCGTCGTCGGGATGCGGGGAGATGACCGTCAATCCAGGGCACCGGCTCAGGTCCAGCGCCGCGAGGCCGTCGTCCCATGAAAGCCAGGCCTCGACCGGGGTGCCGCCCTCGGCGACCGGTGTCGTGCCGAACCGAGCCGTGCCCGAACGTGCTTCAGGAGACATTGTGGTGCCTGGCGGCAATAGCGCCCAGGGTTGCGAGGTCCCGCTCGGCGTGGCTCTGCCTGACGTAGACGCTCAGATCCGCGACGGCACGTGCATGGTGCTCGTCGAGGCAGAGCGGTCCCGGTCCCAACGCCCGATCGGTGCGCACAAGCGCCTCCTCGACCGCCGTCTCGACGACTGCACGCACGCGTCTGGCCGTCAGTTCTGCCAACCCGGAGCGATCGTTGGGGTCCGCGTCGACGTGACTGGCGGCCGTTGTAAGGGCGGCGCCGGCGGCGGTGAGCGCGCTGTCGACCGCGCCGAGGTGAGCCAGCAGATGGGCGTCGGCGGACGGCCGGGTTGCGCGCTCGTAGAGCGGAGCCGCGACTGATCTCGCGCCGCCCAGCCAGCACGCCGCTACCCCGATAGCACCGAACCAGAAGCCCGGCCGATCCAAGTAGTCGTTCGGTCCGCCAACGAAAACCGCTGTTGCACCGTCGAATCGAACCGACCTGGTGTCACAGTCGGCCATGCCGGCGTTACGCCAGGTCTGTTCCAGTGGTCGCACACCCGGGGCGCTCAGATCGAGCGCGAACAGGCCCCGCCTGCCGTCGGACAAGCGAGCGGTGACCAGCGCATCCGTGCACAGCCCCGCGCCCGAGCACCACGCCTTGGTGCCTTCGAGCGTGACTGTGTCACCGGCGCCGTGGGCCATGACGATCGCGTCGGGGGCTTCGGCGGCCCACACGCCCCACAACTCCCCGCTGTCGGGCAACGGGCCGCCGAGCTCGATCAGAATTGCGACCGCGTCCGCGTGCGCTTCTGCCAATCGGCCTGCGGCAACATCAATTTCAGTCAATTGAGCGAGTCGTTGCCAACGCTGCGCGGTCTGGCCCGAACCGGGAAGCGGCAACTGCAGTCGACCAGTCCGCAGCCACTCCAACACCCGAGGTGTGGTCATGACACCTCGTCGGTCCTGTCCTCATTGGCCGCAACCTCGCGGGAGACCTCCGCGAGGTGGTCGGCGAACCCTCCTGGTGCGCGGCCATTCCATCGGTCCGAGGTGGTGACGAACAGTTGGTCGTCCGAGCAGACGCGCATTCCGGCCGCGCGGAACCGGTCGACCAAGTCGACGTCTTCGCCACTACGCAGCGAAGCGAACCCGCCCACACGCCAATACGCCTCGGACCGAAAACCCATGTTCGCGCCGTGGATGTGCTGGTGAAACGGCGTCTCGGCACGGTATCGAGCTTCGTACTCGGCGGCCACCTCCTCCGAATGGTGACGCCATTCACCCACCCGCACCTGACCCAGAACGAGGTCCGCGCCCCAGCCGAGTTGGCGTATCAACCAATCCCCACCGACTTCGGTGTCGGCGTCGGTGGTTGCGTACCAAATCCGCTTGCCGACGGCGCCCAGCTCGGTCCTGGCATAGCGAAAGCCGGCTGCGCGCGCGGCACCGACGTTGCGTTCGTCGATCTCGACGAAGTGCACGCCTGCGCCAAACTGCCCTGCCAGAGTTGAGCTCTCATCATCGCAGGCATCCAAGACGACGATTACCTGTGTCGGAATTGCGACTGCCACCGCCGCCGTCCGCACGGCGCTCAGGCATCGCCACAACGGGCCGAACTCGTTGTGGGCAGGTACAACGACGATCGCGCCCGGCTGTGCTGTCACGGGAAGGGAAGTAGCCGCTAGGGCCGGGTTTGACACCTCACCTCTCTGCGGCCCGTTAGCGCACATCATCACGGACCGGCGCCGCCTCCGCTCAAGGTGAACGCAAGGTGAACGGCACGCGAATGGCAAGGTGCCGCAAGCGCGCACATTCACCCGTGCGCGAGGGCTCCGACATCCCGGCCTGCCCACCACGCACCCGATCCCTCATGTTCCAACCGCATCACAAACGTGCAGGTGAAACGACATAGATGTACCGCGCACCCGTGCGGACAGCAAGACCGAAACGTGCACACAGGCGACCTTAAGTTTAGGCATCCATAATCTGAATTCGCGATATACTCGCGATGAACTAAAAGTGAACGGAGCTACTCGTGATCGCAAAAGCCCTGATCAGTGCTGCGGGAGCTGCCATTGCCATCGGTCTGGCCGCACCGGCCGGCGCCGACCCGGCACCGCCACCAAACCCGGACCTCGTGGGCGTCGCCGCCCCGGCTCCGCCACCGAAACCGTCGCCGCCGGCCTTCTTGGCAGCCGCCCGCGCGGCCGGGGTGAACGGGACCGATCCGGCGATGCTAGAAGACGGCAACAACGTGTGCTGGCAACTGTGGAGTGCGCATGCCCAGGGCACTGACGTGGCCGCGAACCTGGCAAGCGACCACCCAGGGGTCACCGTCAGCGAAGCGGCTAATTTCGTGCTGGCCGCCTACCACAACCTGTGCCCGGTGCCCGGCACAGACGACTACTGGGCCTACAGCACCAGCTGAATTCAGCTGGCCTGCAACAACAATGACGCACTGACACTGCCGGTTCGCAGCGGAACACGAACTGGCACGTCGACCATTCGGTTTGCGTCAAATGTGCTGCAGGCGAGCGTGTTCCGCACTCCATCAACACAACCGACGTCGCTCGGCCATCCCTAGTGCCGACGCACGAAGATCTTGCGCCGCGGCGTCTCGTCCACGGACAGGAGTCACTGATGATCGCAAAAGTTCTCTTAAGTGCCGCTGGAGCCGTCCTCTCCATCGGCCTCGCTGCACCGGCCGGCGCCGACCCCGTGTCGACCGTCGGCACCGTCCCGACACCACCGGCCCCCGTCCCGGGCTTCTTGGCCGCGGCACGGGCCGGGGGTGTCACCGGAGCCGATCCGGCGATGCTGGCCGACGGTTACGACGTGTGCTGGCAGCTGTGGAACGGCCACGCGGCGGGTACCGCGGTGGCCGCCGGATTGGTGCGCGACCATCCAGGCGTGAACGTCGCCGAGGCGGGCAATTTTGTGCTGGCCGCGTACCAGAACCTCTGCCCGGTGCCCGGCTCGTATGACTACTGGGCGTACAGCACCAGCTGAGATCAGTTGGCCTGCAACAACAACGGCGGGCCCGGGTCGGCCGACAACGGCACGTTGCCGCGCTGCAACAGCCAGCCGGCGATGTTGTGGAAGAGCGGGGCCGCCGAGTGGCCTGGCGTTCCGTCGGCGTTGCGTGTCGGGTTGTCCATCATGATGCCGATGACGTAGCGCGGGTCGTCGACGGTGGCCATGCCCGCGAAGGTGATCCAGTAGACGTTGTCGTAGTAGCAGCCGCACGCCGGGTTGATCTGCTGCGCGGTGCCGGTCTTGCCGGCGATCTGATAACCCTCGACGGCCGCCGCCGGACCAGTGCCCTGCTGAACACCCCTCGGGTCACGCTGCACGACAGCGCGCAGCATGTTGCGCACCGTGCGTGCGGTCTCCGGCGACACCACCCGGACGCCTTCCGGGCGCGGCTCTTCGGTGCGTGCACCGTCGGCGCCGACCGTGGACTTGACGATCCGCGGCGGCATCCGCACGCCGTCGTTGGCGATCGCCTGGTACATCCCGGCCATTTGCACCAAGGTCATCGAAAGACCTTGCCCGATCGGCAGGTTGGAGAACGAGCTACCGGACCACTGCCCGATGGGCGGCACCAGGCCCGCGCTTTCGCCGGGGAGGCCGACCCCGGTGCGCTGACCCAGGCCGAACTTCTCGACCATGTCGTAATACCGTTGCGGCCCAACCCGTTGCGCCAGCATCAGGGTGCCGACGTTCGACGACTTACCGAACACGCCGGTGGTGGTGTACGGCGCGACGCCGTGCTCCCATGCGTCGTGGATGGTGACCCCGCCCATGTTGATCGAGCCTGGGACCTGCAACACCTCGTCGGGATTGGACACGCCGTATTCGATCACCGACGACGCGGTGATGATCTTGTTGACCGAGCCGGGTTCGAACGGTGAGGACACCGACGGATTCCCCGAGCTGCTTGTCGCCCTGGCGGCCGATGTCCTGTGAGGGGTCGAAGGTGTTGTCGTTGGACATCGCCAGCACTTCGCCGGTCTTGGCATCCATGACGACCGCCGAGACGTTGCGGGCACCCGACAGGTTCTTGGCCTGCTGCACCTGCTGCTGGACGTAGAACTGGATGTCGTCGTCGATGGTGAGCTGGATCGTCGCGCCGTTGACCGCCCGGTGCTGGTTGCGGTAGCTGCCCGGGATCACCACGCCGTCGGATCCGCGGTCGTAGGTGACCGAGCCGTCGGTGCCGGCCAGCTCGGCGTCCATGGAGTCTTCCAGGCCGAGCAAACCGTGTCCGTCCCAGTCGATTCCACCGACGACGTTGGCGGCCAGCGATCCGCCCGGATACTGGCGCAGGTCCTGACGCTCGGCACCAATCTCGGGGAACTTCCGGGTGATGGTGGTGGCGACGGCGGGGTCGACGGCGCGGGCCAGATAGACGAATGATTCGTCGCTGCGCAGCTTCTTGAGGATGGTGGCTTTGTCGGGCTTGTTGTTCAGCCTGGCCGCCACGTCCTTGGCGATGTCGTTTAAACGTCGTTGCGGGTCAGGCGCTTTGGCGTTCTTCTGCTTGGCTTCGGTCAGCTGCTTGAGAATACGTTTCGGCTGAAAAGTCAGCGCTCGGGCCTCGATCGTGAAAGCCAGTTGATTGTTGTTGCGGTCGACGATGCTGCCGCGAACCGCCTTTTCGACGTCGGTGACCTTGAGTTGCCCGGCGGCCTCGGCGCGCAGGCCGGCCGCCTTAGGCACCTGGAGGTAGAACAGCTGGGCGCCGGCGATCAGCAGCGCGAGGAAGATGACGCCGTTGCCGACCCGGTGCCGGAAGACGAATGATGCGCCGCGGCTTCCGACCTCCACCGCCTGGCGGGTGCGACGCGCGCGTGCCGAGCGGTCGGGCGCGTCGGCCTTGGCGCGGCGTGCTTGGCGGGACTGGGCCGGCCGCTTCATCGCGGCGGGCCGGGCGGGGTGACCGTCAGCGGACCGAACTGCTCGCCGACCAGCGGACCAGCGGGCGCGGGGTGATGCGGCATACCCGGTAAGTCTGCCGGCGATGTCGCGATGGGTGACGGTGCCACGCCGGCTGGCGGCACGGGTGCTGCCGGCGCGACCACCGGCGGCGGGGCCAGCGGGGGTCCGGGCGCGACGGCCGGTGCCGGCGCAACCGGAACGATCGGCGCAGCGGCCGCGGTGGGTAGCGGTTGCGTTCCGGGCGCCAGCGGCACTCCCGGCACAATCGGCAGGCCCGGCGCGGCGGGCATTCCGGGCACCGGGGCCGGGCCGGCACCAGGCATGGGGAGCGGGCCGTCCGGCGACGGCAGGTGCTGGGGACCAACGGTGGTCGCGCCGTCGGGCGTGCGGACCAACGCACCCGCGCCCGGCGCCGGCGCGACGGCGGGCGCGCCGTTACCGGGCAGCACCAGCGCGGGCACCTCAACCGAACTGGCCGGCGGAGTCTGCGGTGTCGCCGGTTTCTCGTCGGGCAGCTTGCTGTTCAGCGGTGGCGGCGGCACGCCCTGGGCCGGCTTCGGGGTACCGACCACTACCCAATTGCCGGCGGGATCCTGAACCAGATGCGCGGTGTCGCGGGTCGGGATCATGCCCAGACCCCGCGCCGCCTCGGCCAACGCCGGCGCTGACTGCGCTTCCTGCACGTCGCGCTCGAGCGCTTCCTTTTCCTGCTGCAGCAATTCGGTGCGCTGACGGGCACTGCCCAGCTGGTAGGACCGCTCGGCGGCATCGGTGGACAGCCACAGCGTGAGGCCGAGCCCGGCGCCGAGTGAACCGATCACGAGCACGACGAACGGGACCTTGGCCGCCAGGGTGCGCGGCCGCAGGTCGATCGACGCCAACCGGTCGACCAGGCGCTCCCGCAATGGCGGCCGAACAACCTTGGGCGCCTTCGCCTTCCGAGCCTTGGCGCGGGCCTTGGCCTGAGTGGCGCTCTTCGCGCGGGCCGGCTTCTCGACCGGCCGGGCGACCGGTGAGGTCTGCGGTGCGGACCGCGACGTGTGCGGTTCGCGGGCCGGCGCGGTGGGCTTTGCGGAGCGGGGACGGCCCCGGCGAGCCGGCGCCGGATCGGCTACCCGCGACGCCTTGACCGGGCCGCGACGCCGTTTCTCGGCGCGGGCCGGTTGCGCTGGGCGCTTCGCCTTCATGCGCCTCCCCTCCTCGCTACATCTGATTTCGATTGCACTCGTTGGATCGCGCGCAATCGCACTGCGGCACTGCGCGGGTTCTGCTGGACTTCCGCATCATCGGCGCGTTCGGCACCCCGGGTCAGCAGCGTGAATCGCGGTGCGTGCCCGGGTAGTTCGATCGGCAGGTCCGACGGCGTGCTCGAGGTCGTCGCCTCGGCGAACACCCGCTTGACGATGCGGTCTTCGAGCGACTGGTAGGCCATCACGACGATGCGACCGCCGACGGTCACGGCGTCGAGCGCGGCGGGCATCGCGTCGCGCAGCGCATCCAATTCGCTGTTGACCGCGATGCGCAACGCCTGGAACGTCCGCTTGGCCGGGTGTCCGCCAGTCCGCCGCGCCGGTGCCGGAACAGCTTGGTAGATAACCTCAACTAGCTCGGCGGTCGAGGTGAACGGTGACCGGGCGCGCCGCCGAACGATGTGCGTGGCGATGCGACGAGCCAGCTTCTCCTCGCCGTAGCGGCGCAAGATGTCGCTCAATGCGGCCTCGTCGTAGGTGTTCAGGATCTCCGCGGCGGTCAGCGGCGAGGTCGGGTCCATCCGCATGTCCAGCGGCGCGTCCTGGGCGTAGGAGAAGCCGCGCTCAGCCTGGTCGAGTTGCATCGACGAAACCCCGAGATCGAAGAGCATACCATCGACGGATTCGGTTGCGCCGTAACCGGATTCGGCCAATGCGTACTCGATGCCGTCGTATCTGGTCTGCACCAGGGTGAGCCGGTCTTCGAAGCGGGAAAGTCGCTTGCGGACGATGTCCAGCGCGGTCGGGTCGCGGTCGATGCCGATCAGACGCAGGCCGGGCAGTTCGGTGAGAAACCGCTCGGCGTGTCCGCCAGCGCCGAGCGTCCCGTCGAGCAGTACCGCACCCGATCCGTCGCCGTCGTGGCGGGTCAGTGCAGGACGCAGCAATTCGAAGCAACGGTCGAGCAGTACGGGCACATGGCCGAACCCACCAGTGGCGTCAGGCATGAGAGCACCTTCCCGACGTGAGAATGGTGGGCGGAGCCGGCGGTCCCGTGCGGCGGCCCTTGCATCGAGGTCCCTGTCCGATGGCACGAACCTGGCGTTGGGGAAGTACGTCAGGGTCGGTTCGGGCAGAGGCCACGTTGCACGGGCACGCGCCTCAGATAATGTCGCCGAGTGCTTCATCGCTGGCCGCGGAGAAGTTCTCTTCGTGGGTCTCTTGGTACTCCTGCCAGGCCTCGGCGTCCCAGATCTCCAGGTAGTCGATCGATCCGATCACCACGCAATCCTTGGACAGGCTCGCGTAGCGGCGGTGGTCGGCCGACAAGGTGATTCGGCCTTGGGCGTCGGGGTGCTGTTCGTCGGTGCCGGCGGCCAGGTTCCGCAGGAACGCTCGAGCCTCGGGATTGCTGCGCGATGTCTGGCTGGCCTTGCGCGCGAGTTCCTCGAATCGCGCCCGCGGGTAGACGGCGAGGCTGTGGTCCTGACTCTTGGTGACCATCAACCCCCCTGCCAGCGCGTCACGGAATTTGGCGGGCAACGTGAGTCGCCCTTTGTCGTCGAGTTTTGGCGTGTAGGTGCCGAGAAACATCTGGCTACCTCCATGCCTTCCGACTTCCGCCACGATACCCCACATTGCCCCACTTCGCTCCATTTAACGACACGTATGTCGCCGATCGGTGTCGTTTCTGCAGGTTTTCGGCCACCGTCAGGGGCCGAGCTGTGTCGCGGCGATGCCTGGACGAACACGTAAAGACGCCCTGAGCTGGGCGTATAGCTTTTAGTGGGGCGTAGTGGGGTGACGCTCGCGACTCAGATCGCGAGTGACATGTGAGTGGGGCATAAAAAAGGGCAGCCGCCTGGCTGCCCTCTGCGTACCGCGCCGACTATTGCTCGAAGCGGCGGCGGAACCGGTCTTCCATGCGACTGGTGAACGACCCGCCGGCACCCCGATTGCGACGTTGACGCGCCGCTGCGGCAGGGCCGGTGCGCTCCCCCCGGCCGGCAAGTCGTGGACCGCTGATGGCAAACACCACGCCGCCGAACATCACCACGAAACCGAGCACGGACAGGACCGGAAACGTTCCGATCATGGTGGCCTTGAACGCCACTCCCGAGACCAGCATCGCGAGTCCGAGCACGAACAGCGCCGCGCCCTGCAGACGCCGTCGAGCTGTCGGCGCGCGCAGTCCGCCGCCGCGAACGCTCGAGGCGAATTTGGGATCCTCGGCATAGAGAGCGCTCTCGATCTGGTCGAGCATTCGCTGCTCATGATCGGAGAGTGGCATTCGTCCCTCCTTGCCGAAAACATGTCACGTTATTACCGATAGCACGCCGGTGCCCGCTGTGGGGACGACTAATAAGAATGATACGAGGTCAATCTGCGCGTTACCACCGCTTCGGTTGCTGATTGTAAACGTGGCGGTCGGCGGGCCGCGCAGTGCCGCCGCGACCAATAATGAGTTTGGCAGTACCGCACTGGACGACTGAGGAGGAGACCGCACGTTGGCGACGTTCCTCATCAATCTGCCGCCGCATGACATGCAGCGACGGCTTTCGGAAGCCTTGGGCGTGTACGTCGACGCCATGCGCTATCCCCCCGGCACCGAGAATCAGCGCGCCGCGATGTGGCTCGAACACACCCGCCGGCGCGGCTGGCAGGCGGTGGCCGCGGTCGAGGTCGACGCCCCGGCCGGGCCGGAGCCGTCGTCGGACGAACTGAGCACCGCACCCCTGCTGGGCGTGGCCTACGGCTACTGCGGCGCTCCCGACCAGTGGTGGCAGCAGCAGGTGGTCGCGGGCCTGCAACGCAGCGGCTATCCCGACCCCGAGATCACCAAGCTGATGGCCAGCTATTTCGAGTTGACCGAGCTGCATATCGCCCCGCGGGCCCAGGGCCGTGGACTCGGCGAGGCGCTGGCCCGTCGACTCCTGTCCGAGCGCAGCGAAGCTAGCGTCTTGCTGTCGACGCCGGAGACCAACGGCGAAGCCAACCGGGCCTGGCGTCTCTACCGGCGGCTGGGCTTCAGCGACGTCATCCGCGGTTACCACTTCACCGGCGACCCACGGGCATTCGCGATTCTCGGCCGCGAGCTGCCGCTGTAGTGGCACCGGCGCCGTCACCGTCTGGCACGATGACCTGGTGCGCGCCAGCGGTATACAGCTTTCGTCTTCGGGGTCCCACAGCGCGGCGGGCAGGCCACCGCCTCTCTGCATTGGCGTTGCTGCTGCTGGTCATACCCGTGCTCGCCGGCTGCGTGCGGATCAAGGCATCGATCACCATCTCCCCCGAGGACCTGGTGTCCGGCGACATCATCGCGGCGTCCAAGCCGCGCAACGAGAAGGACAACGGCCCCCAGCTCGACCCGAACCTGGCGTTCGGCCAGAAGATTGCGGTGTCCAAGTACGACCGCGACGGCTACGTCGGATCCCAGGCCACGTTCTCCGATCTGACGTTCGCCGAACTGCCGGAGCTGGCGCGGATGAACTCCGACGCGCAGGGCGTGAACCTGTCGCTGCGTCGGGCCGGCGACCTGGTGATCCTGGAGGGACGCGCGGACCTGACCTCGCTCAACGATCCCGACGCCGACGTGGAGTTGTCGGTGGCGTTCCCGGGGTCGGTGACCTCCACCAACGGCGATCGCGTCGACGACCAGACCGTGCAGTGGAAGCTGAAGCCCGGCGTGGTCAGCCTGCTGACGGCTCAGGCGCGCTACACCGACCCGAGCACCCGCTCATTCCAGGGTGCGGCGCTGTGGCTGGCGTTGGCCTCGCTCGCGGTGGCCGGCGCCGTGGCCGGTCTGGCCTGGTACACCCGCGACCGGTCGCCGAAGATCGCCGAGCCGAGCGACCCCCCATCCAGCTGATCTACGCCGGCGACCAGTAGTCCAGCATCTCGGCGAACGTCTCGAACGCCGGCGCGGAATTGCCGTAGGTGGCTTCCAGGTGGATGCTCAGCGGATAGCCGAGGTCGACGACGCCGTCAATCACCCGCTTGTACAGATCGAGAACCAGCGAGCGGCGTTGCGCCGGTTCGGTGTTCGCCAGCTTGGTGACGAACGCCTGCTCCTCGGCGACGGCCGGGTTGCCCGGGTCTTGGATCAGCCAGTTGATGAAGCCGATCTTCTCCTCGAGCTTGGGCACGAACCCGAACCCGAGCAGGATCTCGGGGCGGTGGTCGGTCTTCTTGGCGAATTCGGTCAAAAAGCCCACGATCGCATCGGAATACAGCAACTGCGTCTGCGCGAACGTCGCGCCCTGATCGCACTTGAAATTCAGCCGACCCGTTTCGCCTTCGCGGGTGGGGATCAGGATGACGCCCCGATTGTCCACCAGTCCTTGATAAATCGACAGCGCGTCGGTCGGTGCGACGCCCGAGCCCTCGCCGTCGGCCATCGTGCGCGGGACACCGACGAACACGATGCCGTCGATCCCGGCGCCGACCAGCGCGCCGAGCCGTCGACGCAGGGTCGGCTCATCCATGAAAGCCGTGACCTGACTGCATAATCCGCGCACCCCGGGCAACTCAGGTTTGATCGTCGACCAGAAGTCGAGGACGTCCAACTTGGGCTTCATCTCGATCGGACGGTCGTCGTCTTCTTCGATCAGCCCCGGCATCATCACGTGGCCGATCCGGCCGTCGATCCCGGATGCCGCGGCCAGCTGCACCACCTTGCGGGCGTCTTCGAGAGCCTTCTCGGTGCCGCTTTCCAGGTTCGGCGGCACCAGCTCAAGCGCGATGGTGTTCAAAGTCAACGAGCTGCTCCTCATTCAACGACTAGTCCCCCGCCGCAGCGGGCAGCTGCCGCGAACTCACGTCGGCCGCCGGCGGCGCCGGCCAGACCCGCGCCGGGCATCACGACAGCATAGTGACGCCGCCGAGACCGCGACCGGGCGACGGTCGACCGCGCCGCCGGGCCCACGAGCGGCGGGCAAAACCCGCTGCACAACGCCGCGCCGAATACACTTGTCGGGCCATCATCGCAAGGGACCGGGAAGGGGTGTCGCGCTGAGCGCAGGAGCAGCGGCAACCGTCGAGCTGGCCGACGCCGTCACCGACCGGTTGCGCAGGTATCTGCGGAGCCGTCGAAGCGAGGCCGCCCACATCGGCCGCGACTATGACGCGCTCGTCGCCAGCCTGGAGGATTTCGTCCTCGGCGGGGGCAAACGGCTGCGACCGGTGTTCGCCTACTGGGGTTGGCGGGCGGTCTGCGACGACGACGCCGACGAGCAGGCGCTGCTGCTGTTCGCCGCGCTGGAGCTGCTGCACGCCTCGGCGCTAGTGCACGACGACGTGATCGACAGCTCAGCCACCCGGCGCGGGCGGCCGACCTCCCACATCCAATTCGCGGCGCTGCACCGCGACCGGGGCTGGCGCGGGCCGGCCGACCAGTTCGGGGTGTCGGCGGCGATCCTGCTCGGCGACCTGGCGCTGGCGTGGGCCGACGACATCGTCGCCGGAGCCGAACTGCCGCAGGGTGCCGGTAACCGAGTCCGCCGGGTGTGGGCCGACATTCGCACCGAGGTGCTCGGTGGGCAGTACCTCGACATCGTGGCCGAAGCCAGCGCGGACGAGTCGATCGCCTCGGCGATGGCCGTCAACACCTATAAGACCGCCTCCTACACGGTGGCCCGGCCGCTGCAGTTGGGGGCGGCCGCCGCGGCCGACCGGCCCGACGTGCACGCGCTTTTCCACGAGGTCGGCAACCGAGCTGGGTGTGGCGTTTCAATTGCGCGACGATGTGCTCGGCGTGTTCGGTGACCCGGCAGTGACCGGCAAGCCGTCCGGTGACGACCTGCGTTCGGGCAAGCGAACTGTGCTGCTGGCCACCGCGCTGGAGTTGGCCGACGGGTCAGATCCGGCCGCCGCCAAGCTGTTACGCGCGTCGGTCGGTACCGACCTGAGTGACGACCAGGTCAAGGAGTTGCGCGCGGTGATCGAAGGCGTCGGCGCGCTTGCTTCGGTCGAGGAGCAGATCGCCGCCCTGACTCGCGGCGCGCTCGACCTGGTCGCCGCGGCACCCATCACGCGGCAGCCAAGGTCGGACTCGCCGAACTGGCCGAATCTGGCGTCGAACCGGTCCGCCTGACACGATGACCACTCCGACGTCCACCCCGGCCCCGCCCCGAGCATCGCTGCGGCCCAACCGCTTTCGCGGCTGCGGCAATTCGCGGTCACCGACGACGGCAGGCCGGCCCTGCTGGGTTTCGTGGGCGCGGCGCTCATCACCCCGGGCGGACTGGGGTCGGGCAGCACCCGACAGCACGATCCGCTGCTGGAGTCGCTGCATCTGTCCTGGCTGCGCTTCGGGCACGGCCTGGTGCTGTCTCGTCGGTGCTGCTGTGGGCCGGCGTGGCGCCTGATGCTGAGCGCGTGGCTGTGGCTGGGCCGCCGCGCATTGGCCGGCAATGCAAGCGAGTACACCATGGTGGCCAGCGCCGCGTTCTGGCTGGCGCCGCTGCTGCTGTCGGTGCCGCTGTTCAGCCGCGACACCTACTCCTATCTGGCGCAGGGCGCGCTGCTGCGCGACGGGCTGGATCCCTACGCGGTCGGGCCCGATCGACAATCCGAACCCGTTGCTGGACAACGTCAGTCCGATCTGGACCATCACCACCGCGCCGTACGGTCCGGCGTTCATCCTGGTCGCCAAGTTGGTCACGATGCTGGTCGGCAACCACGTCGATCGCCGGGCACGATGCTGCTGCGGTTGTGCATGCTGCCCGGGCTGGCGCTGCTGGTCTGGGCGACGCCGCGGATCGCTCGGCACGTCGGCGCGAATGTGCCTATCGCGCTGTGGGTTTGCGTGCTCAACCCGCTGGTGATCATCCACCTGATGGGCGGCGTCCACAACGAGATGTTGATGGTGGGCTTGATGGCCGCGGGCATCGCGTTGACCTTCGAGCAACGTCACGTGGCCGGCATCGCGGTGATCGCCGTGGGGATGGCGGTCAAGGCCACCGCGGGACTCGCGCTCCCGTTCATGGTCTGGGTGTGGATGCGCCACCTGCGTGACCGCCGCGAATACCGTCCGCTGCGGGCGTTTTCGGTGGCATCGGTGATGTCGGTCGTGATCGTCGTCGCGGTGTTCGCGGTTTTGTCCGGCATTGCCGGGGTGGGCCTCGGCTGGCTGACGGCGCTGGCCGGCTCGGTGAAAATCATCAACTGGCTGACCGTTCCGACCGCGACGGCGAACCTGGTGCACGCCGTCGGCGGATTGTTCTTCTCGGTGAGTTTCTATGGAGTACTGCAGGTTACCCGCGTGATCGGGGTCGCGATCATCGCGATTGCGCTGCCGCTGGTGTGGTGGCGATTCCGCCACAACGACCGCGAAGCGCTGGTCGGCACTGCCTGGGTCATGTTGGTAGTGGTGTTGTTCGCCCCGGCCGCGTTGCCGTGGTACTACTCGTGGCCGTTGACGGTGCTGGCTCCCCTCGCCCAGTCACGCCGTGCGGTCGCGTCGGTCGGGGCATTCTCGACGTGGATCATGGTCGTGTTCAAACCCGATGGCGCGCACGGCATGTACTCATGGCCGCACGTGCTGCTGGCGACCGCGGTCGCGGTGTTCGTGTGGCGGGTCCTGGACCGGCCACAGCCGACGAAAGTCAGTACGCCATAGCCTGCGCGCGACGCAGCACTTCGCGCGCCTGATGAGCGTGTAACGCGTCGATAGGGCGCGCATTGCTCAGCGCGTCACGCGAGCCGTCCCGCGTCACCGTCAGAGAGGCATCCGGAGTGAACAGCCAGCGGACGATCTCAGTGTCTTGGTAACCGCCGTCGCGCAGCACCACCAGCAGGCCGGGCAGAGTCTTGAGCACTTCGCCGCTGCTGGTGAAGAAGATCTGCGGGATCACCACGTCACCGGCACGGCGCACCGCGACCAGGTGTCCGTCTTTGAGATGCTGCTGGACTTTGGCCACCGACACGCCGAGCATATCGGCGACTTTGCGGAGATCGTAGGTTGGTTCGTCGGGGTCGAGAACATCGTCCCCGGCCGGAATCCTGCTCACCCGAAGTAGTGTACGGCGGGGCCGTCGGCGAGGTCAGGCTCGCGGCGTAAAGGTATCGGGCGCGGGACCGGCGGCCGCCTACGATGGGCGCGTGACTGCAGCGTCGAGCAACGACCTCGAGGGCGCATTGCTCGACGGGCGTTATCGCGTGGCGGCCAAAATCGCGACCGGCGGCATGTCGACGGTCTACCGCGGCCTCGACACCCGGTTGGACCGCCCGGTGGCGCTGAAGGTGATGGACTCCCGCTACGCCGGCGATCAGCAATTCCTGACCCGTTTCCAGCTGGAGGCCCGCAGCGTTGCCCGCCTGAAGGATCCGGGCCTGGTCGCGGTCTACGACCAGGGCCTCGACGCCCGGCACCCGTTCCTGGTGATGGAACTCGTCGAGGGCGGCACGCTGCGCGAACTGCTCGCCGAACGCGGGCCGATGCCGCCGCACGCCGTCGCCGCGGTGCTGCGCCCGGTGTTGGGCGGGCTGGCCGCCGCGCATCGCGCCGGCCTGGTGCACCGCGACGTCAAACCCGAGAACGTGCTGATCTCCGACGAGGGCGACGTCAAGTTGGTCGACTTCGGGTTGGTGCGCGCCGTCGCGGAAGCCGGAATCACCTCGACCAGTGTCATTCTGGGCACCGCGGCGTACCTGTCCCCCGAACAGGTCAGGGACGGAACGGCCAGCCCGCGCAGTGATGTCTACTCGGTCGGGATCGTCACCTACGAGCTGCTGACCGGTCAGACGCCGTTCTCCGGCGACACCTCGCTGTCGGTCGCCTATCAGCGGCTGGACACCGACGTGGCTCTGCCGAGCAGCGTGATCGGCGGGGTGCCTGCGCAATTCGACGAACTGGTCGAGCGTGCCACCGCGCGCGATGCCGCCACCCGCTACGCCGACGCGCAGGAGATGGGCGCCGAACTCGATGCCATCGCCGATGCCTTGCAGCTACCCGCCTTCCGGGTGCCCTCACCGCGCAACTCGGCGCAACACCGCTCCGCCGCGGCGCGCCGCAGCCAGGCCACCACCGACCAGAACCGCACCGCGGATCTGCGTCAGCCTTCGGCCGCGAGGCCGCCGGTGCATCGGCCGACCCGCCAGCTGACCCGCGACCCGCAGGACGGGGCGGCCAAATCTGACGTCGGCGGCCAATACCAAGACCTGGCAGGCAAATTCGCCGGCATCGAGCTGATCGAGTTCGCCTTCGAGCGTCAGCGGGCCCGGCGGGTAATGCTGATCTGGATCGCGGTCGTATTGTCGATCACCGGGATGGTCGCCGCCGCGGCGTGGACCGTCGGCAGCAACATCAGCGGATTGATCTAGTCGCGCAGCATCTTCGCCTCGTCATACGCGGAGCCTGCTGCGCTACCTTTCAGTCGCGCAGCATCTCCGCCTCGTCATACGCGGAGCCTGCTGCGCTACCTTTCAGTCGCGCAGCATCTCCGCGACCAAAAAGGCCAACTCCAGCGACTGCTGGGTGTTCAGCCTTGGGTCGCAAGCGGTTTCGTAGCGTCCACTCAAGTCGGTGTCGGAAATGTCTTGCGCACCACCGAGGCACTCGGTGACGTTCTCACCAGTGATCTCGACGTGGATGCCGCCTGGATAGGTGCCCAGTGCGCGGTGCACCTCGAAGAAGCCCTGCACCTCATCGACGATGCGGTCGAAGTGCCGGGTTTTGTACCCGGTCGACGACTCGTGGGTGTTGCCGTGCATCGGGTCGCACTGCCAGATCACCCGATGCCCTGTCGCCTGGACCTTTTCGATGATCGGCGGCAACAGGTCGCGGACCTTGTTGTTACCCATCCGGCTCACCAGCGTCAGCCGTCCCGGCTTGTTGTGCGGGTCGAGGCGCTCCACGTATTCGACCACCTGATCCGGGGTCGTCGACGGTCCGATCTTGACGCCGATCGGGTTGGCGATCACCTCAGCGAACGCGATGTGCGCGCCGTCGAGTTGGCGGGTGCGGTCTCCGATCCACAGGTAGTGCGCCGACAGGTCGTACAACTGTGGCTCGCCGTCTTCCTCCGAGGACAGCCGCAGCATGGACCGCTCGTAGTCGAGCACCAAAGCCTCATGGCTGGCGTAGATTTCGGCGGTTTGCAGGTTGCTGTCGGCCACCCCGCAGGCGCTCATGAACTTCAGGCCGCGGTCGATCTCCGACGCCAGCGCCTCGTAGCGGGCCCCGGCGGGCGAGGTCCGGACGAATTCGCGGTTCCAATCGTGCACCAGGTGCAACGACGCCAGGCCCGAAGAGGTCAGCGCGCGCACCAGGTTCATCGCGGCGCCGGCGTTGGCGTAGGCGCGCACCAGCCGCGACGGATCGTGCTCACGCACCGCCGCGTCGGGGGCGAACCCGTTGACCATGTCACCGCGGTAGGAGCGCAGGCCGAGCGCGTCGGTGTCGGCGGACCGCGGCTTGGCGTACTGGCCGGCAATGCGGGCCACCTTGAGCACCGGCATGCTGGCGCCGTAGGTCAACACGACCGCCATCTGCAGCAGGGTGCGGATGTTGCCCTTGATGTGGGGCTCGGTGTTGTCGACGAAGGTCTCGGCGCAGTCGCCGCCCTGCAGCAGGAACGCCTCGCCGCGGGCGACCTGGGCCAGCATGTCCTGCAGCCGCACGATTTCCGACGGCACCGTCACCGGCGGGACACTCTCCAGAACCTTGCGCAACGGCTCGACCTGCTCGCGGGTCCAGCTCGGCTGCTGCGCGGCCGGCTTGGCCAGCGCGGCGTCCAGGCGAGCACGTAGCTCCTCCGGCAATGGAGGCAGCGACGGGAGCTGCTCGATCGGTACGTCAACGGTCCAGTTCACCTGTCTATGGTAACCGGGTCGCGGACGCCGCCAATCCGGCCGCGATCAGCGCCGATGCGAAAGGGCCGGGCTAGCGGGCGTCGCCGTCGGACATCATCACCCGGTATCTCGCCAGCTGGTCGCGGGCGTCGACCAGGGCGTCGTGCACGTTCTCCGACCGTCGCGGGAGCCGGGGGCTGCCCCGGTCCTCCCAGAGCTGGCGCAGCTCACGGGTGAATCGCGGGATCGGCGGCGGCAGGTGCGTCATCGGGCCCCACAACTGGCACAGTGCGACGTGGTCGTACGCGCCGACCCAGGCCCAGAGCTCGATCGGCTCGACCCCGTCGATGTCGAAGAACGTCTCGAGGTCGTTGCGGATCTGCGAGCGCGACCGCCATACCTGTGAGGCCGGCGACGGCAGCTTGGGCAATACGTTCGCGCGCACCCACTTGCCGGCCCGCTCAGGATCGAATTCCGTTGAGACGGCGTAGTATTCGCGGCCGTCTTCGGCGACGACGCCGATCGAGATCAGCTCGATCGTGTACCCGTCGTCGATGAACTCGGTGTCGTAGAAAAAGCGCACCCGCGGCTACCCGACACCGAGTCCGCTGGCCAGGACGCTGGGCACCTGCTCCGGCGGGGGCGCGGGATGCACTTCACGGTCCAGCTGCGCGTCGACCATGCGGTGCGACGGCATCCGCGGCGTACCGGCGATGGTGTACTGCAGCCACAGCTTGGCCCGGACCACCGGCCGGCGCAACGTTCGCTCGCGCTGCAGCGCACGGCTCATCTTGTCCAGCCGGCGCGTGTAGAGATAGCGGGCCCACGGCGCCTGCGGGCGCGACAACCGGATCGCCGCAATGAACAGCAGTGGCACGAAGAACATGCCAAGTAGCCCGGTCCACACTTTGCCCTTAAGCACGACCAGCACCGCCAGCGGCAGCGTCAGGATCAGTGCGAAGACCACGCCGGCGCGCAGCACCATCGAGTGGGTGGTGTCCTGCCACAGGCTGATGAAGAACATCAACGGGTGCAATCCGAGCACCAGCAGCCCGCCCACCGCCACCGCGGCGAAGACGGCGTCGACCGAGGTTCGCCCGTCTTCCTCCCAGTAGACGTCCGACAAGTGCAGGATCAGCGCGTACTCATCGAGCACCAATGCCGCACCGATGCCGAAAAGGATTGCCGCCGCGGTGAATTCGGACTGGGTGCCGTTGACCACCAACGTCACCAGGGTCACCCCGGAGACCATCACCAGCACCACGCCGATCACCACGTGGTGAATGTGTTTGGAACCGACGTGAATGTTGCGCGGCTCCCACCAGCGCGGCGGCCTGTCGACGGTCTTGCGATGGCGGATCAGTCGCACGAAGGTGCGGGTCACGAAAAACGTCAGGATGAACGCGACCAGGCAGCACAGCAGCGGCAGTCGACCGCGACCGATGATGTCGTGTTCGAACCAGTGCAGCACCCTTTAAAAGCTACGCGCACGGGCTCTCGATAAGCGTCCGCGACACCGGTTGGGGCGTCGGCCCCGATAGGCTGTCTCCCGATATGACTAGATGGCGCTCGCCCGACTCGGGCAGCTCGAGCGGGCGGGAAGCCGGCACGCAACCGAGCAATTGGCGTAAAGCCTGCTGGTTGCTGCTTCAACTGCCGGCGCTCGCGGTGCTCGGCTACGCCGCCTGGCGGGTGCTCGGCAGCACCGTGTACCGGATCGACATCGACGTCTACCGGATGGGCGGTCAGGCCTGGCTGGACGGCCATCCGCTGTACAGCCCCGACGTCAAATTCCACACTCCGATCGGGCTGAACCTGCCGTTCACCTATCCCCCGCTTGCCGCAGTGATCTTCGCCCCGTTCGCGTGGCTGGGCATGCCGGCCGCCAGCGTCACCATCACGTTCATCACGCTGGTGCTGCTGTTGGTCTCCACGATGATCGTGCTGACCCGCCTCGATGTCTGGACCACCAGCCGTGCGGTGCCGGGGCCCGCCTGGTTACGTCGGTGGTGGCTGACCGCGCTGATCGTGGCCTGGGCGACGCTGTACTGGGAGCCGATCCAGGCGAACTTCGCGTTCGGGCAGATCAACGTCGTGCTGATGACGCTGGTGATCGCCGAATGCGTGCCGCGGCACACCCCGTGGCCGCGCGGACTGCTGCTGGGGCTGGGCATCGCACTGAAGCTCACTCCGGCGGTGTTCCTGCTGTACTTCCTGCTCAACCGGGACCGCCGTGCGGTGCTCATCTCGCTGGCCTCGGTGGTGGCCGCGGTCGCGGCCGGGTTCGCGTTGGCCTGGCAGGACTCGTGGGAGTACTGGACCCACACCGTGCGCAACACTGACCGGATCGGGTCGGCCAGCCTGAACACCAACCAGAACATCGCCGGCACCCTGGCCCGGCTCGGCCTCGACGACCATCAACGATTTCTGCCGTGGGTGGTGGCCTGTTTCCTGGTGCTGGGCCTAACGGTGTGGGCGGCGCGTCGGGCGCTGGGCGCGGGCGAGCCGGTCCTGGCGGTGGTCTGCATCGCCCTGTTCGGACTGGCCGTGTCGCCGGTCTCGTGGTCGCACCACTGGGTGTGGATGCTGGAGGCCGTCGTCGTCACGTCGGTGCTGGCATGGCGGCGGCGCAACCTCGCGTTGGGCTTCGTCAGCGTCGCCGGGGTGGCCGTGATGGTGTGGACGCCGATCGACTTGATGCCCAAGCATCACGAGGTCACCGCCGCATGGTGGCGTCAACTGGTCGGGGTGTCGTATCTGTGGTGGGCGCTGGCGACCCTGATCGCGACCGGGGCCACCGTTGCTGTCCGGACCGCTACCGCGGCCGCGCCCCTGGCATCGACCACGCCCGCGCCGGTATCTGCCTGATCTGCTAGCCGGCCGCCGTCTCAGGAATCCGAGACGGCGATGCTTTTCCCGGCGACCCCGAGCCGTCGCCGTTTTTCAGCGTGGCGGCGTAGATGTCCACGTATTCCTGGTCCGACAGTCCCATCAATTCGTAGATCACCTCGTCGATGACCGCGCGTTCGATGAAGCGGTTGCCTGCCAGGCCTTCGAAACGGGAGAAGTCCATCGGCTTACCGAACCGAACAGTGACCTTGCTGAACCGGAGCATCGATGTTCCAGGCGGGTTGACCTTGTTGGTGCCGATCATCGCGACGGGGATCACCGGGACGCCGGTTTCCAGCGCCAGCCGCGCCAGACCGGTTTTGCCCTTGTAGAGACGGCCGTCGGGTGAGCGGGTGCCTTCGGGGTACATGCCGAGCAACTTCCCCTCATCCAGCACCCGCTTGGCGGTGTCTAGGGCGGCTTGCGCCGCGTCCGCGCTACTGCGGTCAATCGGCACCTGGCCGACGGCGGTGAAAAACTTTCGGCTACACCAGCCCTTGAATCCGGTGCCGGTGAAGTACTCCGACTTGGCCAGGAAGGTGATCCGGCGCCGCACCACCAGCGGCAGGTAGAAGCTGTCCATCACGGCCAGATGATTGCTGGCCAGAATTGCCGGGCCGGATTGCGGGACGTATTCCAGTCCTTCGATTTTCGGCCGACCGAGCAGGGCGAGCAACGGGCCCAGGAAGATGTACTTCAAAAGCCAGTACGCCATCAGGCCTCCTGCTCAGCCGCGCCAACAGTGTCAGGGCCAAGAGTACCGACCGAGTGTGTGTGCGACCACATCACACTGACGAGTTGCTGACACCCGGCGCCGCGCCAACCGATGTGGTAGGCGCGCGGCTATTCCTCGACCGTGACGGTGATCGGCTGGTACCGACTGGCCGGTGCCGGTTCGTCGATGGCCTCGTCCGGTGCCGGACCGGTCGACGGTCCGTCCGGTGGGGGCGGCGCCGGCTGGCCCACAGGATCGACGATCGCACGGATCACGGCCAGCAATGTGACGCTGTGTTCGGCGATCACGGTCACCAACGGATGCTCGTCACCGGTAACCACCGCGGCCAGCGCACACACCGGGCACCAGACCTGCTGGCACGCTCCGCTGCCGGCACCGTCGCCGACCGTGCGCGCTGCCAACAGCCGAATCGCAGGGTCGAGCTGGTCGAGAATTTTCTGCGCGAGTTTGCGAAGTTCAGGGCCGAGGTCGGAATGTGCGGTGCTCATCTGCGCCGCTCCTCAGCATCGCGACGCTCTGCATCGTCATCGGCGGTGCTCATCTGCGCCGCTCCTCAGCATCGCGACGCTCTGCATCGTCATCGGCGGTGCTCATCTGCGCCGCTCCTCAGCATCGCGACGCTCTGCATCGTCATCGGCGGCGCTCATCTGCGCCGCTCCTCAGCATCGCGACGCTCTGCATCGTCATCGGCGGTGCTCACTTCGGCCACACCTCCGGATCGGGTTGAAAACGCACCGTCAATTCGTTGCCGCGCAGATGCGCGTCCATTACCGTGCACCGCCGCAGAACGGATGCCAGTCGCACTCTGCGCCGCATTCCGCCGGCGCCGACGACCAGGTCGTCACCGACACGTCCTAGGCTCAGCGCGCCGGAATCGATCTGCGGCAACTCTAGCCGCATCCGGTAAACCGACTGAAGGCCTGAACCGGATTCGAGATCCACGACCGGACGCAGCGGGCCGGGCGGCGCCGACCCGTCCCGGCGGCGTGCGCTGTCCAGCAATTCGGCCAACGCCTTGGCGCCGATCGGCTCACCGGCTAGATGAGGTGTCAGGACGAGCGCCACGTCCCCGATCGCGGCATCGAGTTCGTCGAGCACGGTGCGCTGCTCGCTGATTCGCTCTGAGTACCAGTCGAACGCCGGGTGCGCGGGCAGATTGCGGTACTCGTACGAATCATCTTGCATCAGAATCTGGTTGACGATTAGTTCTTCGACACGCACACCCATCAGCGCCAACGAGCCCAGGGTCCGGATCGCCTCGGCGGCCACGACCCGCTCCGCGGTGAGTACCAGGTGCGCGCCCACCCGCGTTCCGTCGGTCAGCAATGCGCTGAGCTTTTCGACGCTGGTGCTGATGCGTTCCAGCAACTCCACCACGGCGGTCGACCGCGCGTCGTCGGCACCGGTGGAAAGCCGGCGGTGGCGCGGCCACGCGCGCTCGACGTAGAGCGCGAACGTCGCCGGCAGCGTCAGCATTCGCAATGCGTCTGCGGTCGAGGCGCAATCGACCACCAGGTGATCCCACTGCCCGCTCCGGGCCAGCTCGCCGACCTCATGCAGTCCGAGCACTTCCTGGACCCCGGGTAGAGCCGAAAGCTCTTCGGGCGCAATGTCTGTCAGCTCCGATTCGGGAAACCGGCGACTCAGCGTCGCGACCACCGCACGCCACCGGGCCTCGAGCAGCGACAGGGTGTCCATCGCCAGCGCGTCGAGGGAGCCCGTTTCAAGATCGGCCAGCACCCGCACCGCATCGCGGTGGCCGTTCGGTGAAACCGTCACGCCCAGCACGTCACCCAGCGAGTGTGCCTGGTCGGTAGAGATCAGCAGCACGCGCTGACCGGCGCGCGCTTCATGGACGGCCGTCGCGGCCGCCAGTGTGGACTTCCCTACCCCACCCTTGCCGACGAACAGGCTGATCCGGGCTGGAGCAGGTGCTGCAGAATCACCCAGCTTCACCCAGACTCACTCAGCCTCGACTCGTTTCTTCAGGTCCTTCAGCGCGGTGTCGGTCAACCTGCGTTCGGCTTTGCGCTTCAGCAACCCGATCATCGGGATCGCCAGATCGACGGTGAGCTCATAGGTGACGTCGGTACCGGATCCCTTGGGCGCCAACCGGTACACGCCGTCAAGGGATTTGAGTAGGGAGCTGGAAACCAGCGACCAGCTCACCGACTTGCGGTCCTTGGGCCACTTGTAAGACAGCACCAGGGTGTCCTTGAGGACGCTGGTGTCGAGCACCAGGCGCGCGACCTTCGGGTTGCCGGCGGAGTCCGTTTCGAGGACCTCGGCCTCCTTGTATTCCGACACCCAGGTCGGATACGAGCCGATGTCGGCGATCACGTCCATCACCGTGCTGGGGGCCGCGTCGATGTAGATCGTCTGGGCCGTCTTTTCCGCCACCTTTTGCTTCCTTCTCCGCGCTAACGGGTTGGGCTGCCCTGCCCGTTGGTATGCCCTGCGGCGTCGCGCGTCAACCGCGCTCACGGCAGAAACGGTACTCCCCGGCTGGGCTCAGACCTGGTCAAGCACCGGAGAAACCCCCACCTGACGGGCACTCTCCAGCGTCGCCTTCACTTCGAAGGCCATCTTCTTGCCGGCCACCCGGCGCCGGTGCGTCATTTTCGCAAGGTTCAGCTTGGCCAGTTGCGCCGGCGTGACACCGGTCGGCTCGGCGTGCAGAAAGTAATGCAGGAGTGCACCACCCAGCATCGGTTCAAGCCAGATTTCCATGGTGCCGGTCAGCGGTCCGGCCACGCCCCAACGAACGCCTTGCGGCCCGCGATCTTCGGTGACCTCCAGGAGAAGGTCGGGCCACCACCGTCGCCAGTTGGACGGATCGCCGACGGCGGCGCCGATGCGCGCCGGGTCGGCGGCGACGTACGTTTCGTCGGCGATCTGCAGGCTGTGCACGGCCACTAGCTTCACATACGACGGCGCGGGCCGGGAATCGCCCGCACGTCAACGGGCCCGCCAGGCAGACCCCGTGTCGGACTAGGCTGGTCTTCGCTTATTCGCCGAAATCATCGAAGCGAGGTCACCAAGAGTGCGCGAATTGACTGTTCCCGCCGAGTTCACGGTCGGCGAACACGACAACGTCGTGTCCACGGTTTTCGAGCATGAGCGCAACGACCCCGACGCGGTGATCTACCAGCGGTTGGTCGACGGGACCTGGACCGACGTGACGTGTGCGCAGGCCGCGTCCCAAATCCGTTCCGCTGCACTGGGCTTGATCGCACAAGGCGTACGCCCCGGCGACCGGGTGGCGATCTTCTCGGCCACCCGGTACGAGTGGGCGATCCTCGACCAGGCCATCCTCGCCACCGGTGCGGTCACCGTGCCGATCTACGAGACGTCCTCGGCTGAGCAGGTGCGCTGGGTATTGAGCGACTCGGCCGCGGTGATCGCGTTCGCCGAGACCGACGCCCACGCGAAGATCGTCTCCGAGTTGACCGGTGACCTGCCCGAACTGCGGCGGGTGCTGCACATCGACGGTTCCGGCCCGAAGGCGCTCGATCAACTCCATCAGGACGGCGCGTCGGTCGACCCGGCGGAGCTCGCCGCCCGTGTCGAGGCTCTGCGCAGCGGGGACCCGGCGACGCTCATCTACACCTCGGGTACCACCGGTCGACCCAAGGGCTGCCAGCTGACCCACGGGAACCTGGTCTATGAGACTCGCGGCACCGAGGCGGTGCTGCCGACTCTGCTGCAGAAGGGTGAGCGGCTGCTGGTGTTCCTCCCGCTGGCGCACGTGCTGGCCCGCGCGCTGACACTGTGCGCGTTCCACAACAAGGTCGTCGTCGGATTCACCAGTGACATCAAGAATTTGGTGCCGATGTTCGGGGTGTTCAAGCCCACGATCGTGGTGTCGGTTCCCCGGGTGTTCGAGAAGGTCTACAACACCGCGGCGCAAAACGCCGCCAGCGACGGCAAGGGCCGGATATTCGAAGCGGCCGCGCAGACCGCGGTCGAATGGAGCGAAGCCTCCGACCGCGGTGGCCCCGGTCTGCTGCTGCGGGCCAAGCACGCGCTGTTCGACAAGCTCGTCTACCACAAGCTGCGCGCCGCGCTGGGCGGCAACTGCCACGCGTCGATCTCGGGCGGCGCGCCGCTGGGCGCACGGCTGGGCCACTTCTACCGCGGCGTCGGGCTGACCGTCTACGAAGGCTACGGGTTGACCGAGACCAGCGCGGCGATCACGGTCAACCAGGTCGACGCGCTGAAGATCGGGACGGTTGGAAAGCTGGTGCCCGGCAACAGCTTGCGCATCGCCGACGACGGCGAATTGCTGCTGCGCGGCGGCGTGGTCTTCCACGGCTACTGGCACAACGACCAGGCCACCGACGAGTCCTTCGAAGACGGCTGGTTCAAGACCGGCGACCTGGGCGCGGTCGACGACGACGGGTTCCTGACGATCACCGGCCGCAAGAAGGAGATCATCGTCACCGCCGGCGGAAAAAACGTTGCCCCAGCGGTTTTGGAAGACCAGTTGCGGTCGCACCCGCTGATCAGCCAAGCGATGGTCGTCGGCGACGCCAAGCCGTTCATCGGTGCGTTGATCACCATCGACCCCGAGGCAATCAGGGATGGAAGCAGCGCAACGGCAAGCCGGCCGGCGCATCGGTTGCCGACCTGGCCGAGGATCCCGATCTGCTCGCCGAGGTGGACGCTGGCCGTCAAGGACGGCCAATCTGTCTGTGTCACATGCGGAGTCGATCCGCAAGTTCCGCATCCTGCCGGTCGACTTCACCGAGGACACCGGCGAGTTGACCCCGACGATGAAGGTCAAGCGCAAAGTCGTCGCCGAGAAGTTCGCCAGCGACATCGACGCGATCTACGCACAACGACTAGCCGCGGATCAGGTCGGACAGCCGCGCGGCCAGATCGTCGGAGCGCCACCGCGCGGTCACCCAATCGCGGCCGGCTGCGCCCATCGCAGCGGCACGCTCCGGGTCGGCGAGCAAGTCGCTGACGGCAGCGCCGATCGCGGCGACTCACACCGTCGACCACCATGGCCAGTCTCGCCGTCGACGACCGATTCCGGCGCGCCGCCGGAGGAGCCGGCGACGACGGGTACGCCGCGTGGCCGACGCCTCCAGGTAGACGATGCCGAGCCCTTCGACGTCGAGGCCGGCCCCGCGGGTCCGGCACGGCATGGCGAACACGTCGGCCATCGCGTGGTGCGCGGGCAGCTCGTCGAACGGCACGCCGCCGGTGAACGACGACGTAATCGGTGACCCCGAAGCGCTCGGCCAGCCCGCGCAGCGTGTCCAGGTACGGGCCGCCGCCGACGATCACCAGCGCGGCGCCGTCGCACCCGCTGCCGGATCGCGGGCAGCGCGCGGATCAACATGTCCTGGCCCTTGCGCGGCACCAACCGCGACAGGCACACGCACCGTCGGCCGCTCACCGAGGCCAAAGCGCGAACGCAGGTCGGCGCGGCTGGCCGGATCGGGCTGGAAACGCTCGGTGTCGACGCCGGGTGGCAGGCGCTCCAAGCGGGCTCGCGGTCCGAACGCCGAGGCGAAGCGGTCGCGCGTGTAGTGGCTGACGAAGGTGACGACGTCGCTGTCGATCGCCGATGCGGCGCAGCACCGAGCGCGCCACGGGCAGCATCGACCAGCCCACCTCGTGGCCATGGGTACTCGCCAGCACCCGACGCGCGCCGGCCTCGACGGGCTCGCGGGGCCAGCAGCGCCAACGGCGCGGCGGCGCCGAACCAGACCGTGTCGATGTCGTGCTCGGCGATCAGTCGGCGCATCCGCATCGCGACGCCGGCGACCGGCAACATCAGCGTCCCGGGATGTCGCACGACCTCGGTATCCGGCGGCCGCGGCGTCGAAGGAGTCGGCGTCCTTCCACTGCGGCGCGTACACGGTCAGCGTGTGCTCCCCCGCGGCGGCGAGTCGGGTCACCAGGTCGACCAGATACGACTGGATCCCGCCGCGGCGGGGCGGAAAGTCGTTGGTTACCAGCAGGACCCGGGACACGTAGGAAGGCTAGCCTGACGTCACGACGATCAGCGCGTGGGCTGACGTGCCAGCCATCGCTGCCAATCGACGAGCAGCCCGGCCTCGTCGGTGCCGAGCACGTCGCGCACAGCGGAGGGCAGATCGGTGTGCGTGGCGCCGCAGGCGGCTACGTAGAGCGCACGCAGCGCCGGCGCTCCGCGGGTGTTCGCGACGAACAGCGCGAAAAGCCAGGCGCGGTCGTAGGCCTGCGACCGCGCCGGTCCGGGGTCGTCGAGATCGGCGTCGGACGGCAACGCTGTCGGAGCCGCGACGCCGGGCAGCGGCGAGGGCGGCCGGGCGACGTAGTCCGCGACGCCCTCGGTCAGCCAGCGCGGCGCGTCGAGTGCCGTATCAGGGCGGACGGCATAGTGAAAAAGCTCGTGGGTCAACACAATTCGCAGTGCACGCGCATTCATGCCTACCGCGCCGGGTGCGAAGACGATCCGCTGGCCCAGTGCGATTCGCCGCGGCGGATTGACGCGATCGGCGACGGCGATCGCGGCGATGTCGGCCCACTGCAAGCTCGCCCCGCCACCGGCTCGTGCCACGAATTGAGACTGGCTGCCGGTGGCGACCACGTCGATGTCGCGGGGCCAGTCGTCGACCCCAGAATGCGTCCACGGCGTAAATCGCCGGGCCGATGTCCGCGGCGATTCGCGTCAGCAGTCGGTTGCTGCGCCGGCCCGCCGAGGTTGCTCATCGACAGGACGTGCTCGGCGACCTCGACACGTTGCGGCGCGCCGACGGCGTGGCGGGGGCGACGGCGAGTGCCGGCTCGGGCTCGCCACGACGACGGCCGCAGCGATCAGCTCGGCGACGAGCACGCAGGCCAGCAGCCGGCGGACCCCGCCGCGATCAGTAGCGGCGGGCGTTGTAGATCGGGCCGCAGAGTTCATCGGCACGACCCGCACCGGCATGCCATAAGTGGAGGAGTGAACCATCAGGCCGTCACCGATATAGATGCCCACATGCGATGCGTCGGAATAGTAGGTCAGGACGTCGCCGGGCTGCATCTGATCCATCGAAACCGGCTGACCGCCGTGCGCCAGCGCCTGGCTCGAGTGCGGGAGCGCGATGCCGGCCTGCTGGAATGCCCACATCACCAGGCCGGAGCAGTCGAATCCACCCGGAGCGGCGCCACCCCAGGAGTACGGTCGCCGACCCGCGTCAGAGCGGCCTGAACGGCGACCGCGCCTTGACCGCGAGCCGGGGCCAGCACCCGGCCCACCGGGCTGCCCGATGCCCGGCGGTAGCGCGTCGGGAGCCGGGGCCGCGGCGGCGGCCGTTGCGGCCGGCGGAGGCGGACCGGGCGCGGCGAGCGCGGTGCGCTCGTGCGGGCTTAGAGCGAGGTACTGCGACTTGACGATGCCGATTTGCAGCTGCAGGCGACTCTGCTTGGACTGGAGGTTCGCGCGCACCGAGGCGGCCTGTTCGGCCGCGGTCTTGGCGTCGGCCGCCGACTTCGCCGATTCCTTCTCGGCGTTGGCGGCCTCTTCGCGGGTGGCGCGGTAGTTGGCCATCTGCTGCAACATCGCAGTCGCGATCACCCGCGACACGGCCAGCTTGCCGATCAACTGCTGCGGCGACTCGGCGGTCATGATCGCGTTCATACCGTCGGTGCGGCCACCCATGTACATCGCGGCCGCAAACTTATCGACACCGGCCTGAAAGGTTGCCAACTTCGACTTCGCGGCGTCCGCCGCGGCCAGGTCGTCGGTGTGCTTCTTGTCGGCGGCCTGCTGCGCGGCCAGCTTGTTGTTGAGGTCGAGTTCAGCGCTGTGCATCGCCTCGGTGGTCTGCTCGGCCTGTCTGGATAGCTCGTTGAGCTTTGCCATTGCGTCGTTGGCCGGATCGGCCAGCACATTGCTGGGGGCCACCCCGGAGAGAGCGACGAATCCGGCTAGCGCTCCAACTGTCAAGCACTTGGCGACGCGCAAACGAACGCGATCACCGATAAGCCTTTTTCGCAAAACGTTTTATCCTTAAAACCCGTCGGCGAGACAGCCGATCTGTTTTAGGTCTCAGACAGGTTACGAAACGGCTTCGAGGTTGTCCAACTCTGGATTGTTAAGAAAACAGCAAGATTTCAAGCTAACGGCGTTAGGCAACGCCGGGCCGCCGGCGATGGATGGGCACCAGCCGCAATCGTGGCGCCATCCCGGCGTCGGCAAGCACCTCGAGTGCCGCACGCTCGTCGTCCAGCAAAGTTTCCGGTACCCCGAGTATCACGCTGACCACGCAATCGCGACATCCCGGACCGCGAACCGCGCAGTCGTCGCAGTCGATGACCACTGGTTCCGGCGTCCGTTCAGGCTCGCTGCTGAGCGCCATCTGGCTGCTCCTTTCCGTGTTGTCGATCGGTCTGGACCAGACGTTAACCAGGAGCACCGACAAGTTTTGCGGCGCGCGAGTCGCTGGCTCCGCCGTTGTCCGTCGCGACGCGCCGCGGCAGAGCCCGGCCCATGTCGGTGTGACTGGTTAATGTCGCCGCCATGGCCGCGCCCGCTGCCGAGCAGCTGAGCCTCCCCGATCTGGACGGGGCGACCGAAATGTCGCTGCGCGAAACCACATTCGTGATTGTCGACCTGGAGACCACCGGCGGCCGGATGACGGGTAGCGATGGAAAACCCGCGGACGCCATCACCGAGATCGGCGCGGTGAAGGTGCGCGGCGGCGTGGTGCTGGGCGAATTCGCCACCCTGGTGGACCCGCAGCGCAGCATCCCGCCGCAGATAGTCCAGCTGACCGGGATCACCACCGCGATGGTCTGCGATGCCCCGAGAATTGCCGCGGTCTTGCCGATGTTCCTGGAGTTCGCCCGCGGCGCGGTGCTGGTCGCCCACAACGCCCGATTCGACATGGGCTTTCTGCGCGCCGCCGCCGACCAGTGCGGCATCCGGTGGGCCCGTCCGCAGACGCTGTGCACCGTCCAATTGGCCCGCCGGGTGCTCAGCCGCGAGGAGGCGCCCAGCGTCCGGTTGGCGGCGCTGGCGAAGCTGTTCGCAGTCGCCAGCGAGCCGACCCACCGCGCGCTCGACGACGCCCGCGCCACCGTCGAGGTGCTGCACGCGCTGATCGAGCGCGTCGGAAACCAGGGCATCCACAGCTTCGCCGCGTTGCGGTCTTACCTGCCCAACGTGCCACCGGCGCAGCGCCGCAAAAGGGTTCTTGCCGCCGGCCTGCCAAGACGGCCCGGGGTGTACCTGTTTTATGGGCCGGCTGACGAAGTGCTCTACATCGGTACGGCAATTGACTTGCGGCGCAGGGTAAATCAGTACTTCAACGGCTCAGATCAGCGCACCCGGATGAAAGAGATGGTCGCGCTGGCCACCAAGGTGGAGCACGTCGAATGCGCGCATGCGCTCGAAGCCGGGGTCCGAGAACTGCGGTTGCTCAGCGCTCACGCCCCGCCCTACAACCGCCGGTCGAAATTTCCGCAGCGCTGGTGGTGGCTTGTGCTTACGGACGAGGCCTTCCCCAGGTTCTCGGTGGTCCGGGCGCCGCGCCACGACTGCGCCGTCGGCCCGTTTCGGTCCCGCGTCGACGCCGTCGATACCGCCGACCTGCTGGCCCGCTTCAGCGGAATCCGCACCTGCACCAAGCGGTTGGCCCGCACGGCCCGGCACGGGCCGACCTGCCCGCAACTCGAGGTTTCGCCATGCCCCGCGGCCCGCGATGTCACCCCGGCGCAGTACGGCCCGGCGGCACTGGCCGCCGCGGCGCTGATTGACGGCCTAGACAACGCGGCGCTGACGGCGGCCGCTCAGCGGATCGCCGACCTGGCCGGGCGTCAGCGCTACGAGAGCGCGGCGCGGCTGCGCGACCACACGGTCGCCGCCGTGCAGGTGCTGTGGCGCGGGCAGCGCCTGCGCGCGCTGGCCGCGCTGCCGGAGCTGGTGGCCGCGGCGCCGGACGGGGAAGGCGGCTGGCAGCTTGCCGTCATCCGGCACGGCCAGCTCGCGGCGGCCGGCGCCGCCCGCCGCGGTGTTCCGCCGATGCCTGTCGTCGACGCGATCGGCGCCGCGGCGCAGGTGATCCTGCCGCAGCCCGCGCCGCTGGGCGGCGCGCTGGTCGAGGAGACGGCGCTGATCGCGCGGTGGCTGGCGGCCCCCGGCGTGCGCATCGTGCGCACCAGCGGCGAGCAGGGCTGGTGCTCACCGCTCCGGTCGGCCGGCCCGTGGGCCGAGTGGGCCGCGGCGGCGCGATCCGCCCGAGTGGCCGCCGAACAGGCCCTCACCAGCCGCGACTCAGAGCTGTTGACCGAACCGCACCCAACGCGCGAGCAGTTGTTCGGCCGCACCGCTGTCGATCGCCTCGGCGGCGCGGCCCAGCCCGTCCTCCCACGCCGGCAGCCATTCGGCGCGGCTGGATAGCCCGGCGTGGGCCACGATCGCGCCCGCGGCGTTGAGCACGACCGCGTCACGCACCGGGCCTTTGGTGCCGGCCAGCACCGAGCGAGCTTCCTCCGCGTTGGCGCTGGGGTCCCCGCCCATCAGCTCCTCGAGTTCGGCGCGCGCGAACCCGAAGCCGGCGGGATCGAATTTCAGCTTGTCCACGGTCCCGGCCTGCACCCGCCAGATGGTGCTCGTCGTGGTGGTGGTCAGCTCGTCGAGTCCGTCGTCGCCGTGCACCACCAGCACGCTGGACTGCCGCGCGGCGAATACTCCCGCCATCACCTCGGCCAGTTCGGCGAACGCGCAGCCGATCAGCCCGGCCCGCGGCTGCCCCGGATTGGTAAGCGGCCCAAGCAAATTGAAGACGGTAGGCACGCCGATCTCCCGCCGCACGACCGAGGCATGCCGGTACGACGGGTGAAACTGCGGCGCGAAGCAGAAGCCGATTCCAACCTCGGCGACGCTGCGCGCGACATCGTCTGGGCTCAGGTCGATGCGCACGCCGAGCGCTTCCAGCGTGTCGGCGCCGCCGGCCAGTGACGACGCCGCCCGGTTGCCGTGCTTAACCACCGGCACACCGCTGGCGGCCACCACGATCGCCGCCATCGTGGACAAGTTGACCGTGCTGACGCCGTCGCCGCCGGTGCCCACCACGTCGACAGTGTCGGTGCCGATTTGGTCGGTGGGCAGCCGACGGCCGTGCTTCAGCATCACGTCGGCTAGCTCGGCGACCTCCGCCGAGGTCGGCGCCTTCATCTTCATCGCGACCGCGAACGCCGCAAGCTGCGCCGGCGACGCGGACCCGGTCATGATCTGTTCCATCGCCCAGCCGGCCTGACCGCGCGGCAGGTCCTGGCCCGAAGTCAAAACCTCGAGGACTTGCGGCCACGCCAACGACCGCTCAGAGGGCCCAGATCTTGACGCCGCCACACCGGAAATCGTCCCATGGCAATCGCCGACCCCGCGATGCCGGGCGTGAGCGGCGGACCGATGTGAATTCGCGCGCTAAATTGCCGCCCCGGGTAGAGGCCGACAACTACAAAGCGTCATACTTGCGGATGTGACGAGTGCGGTAGGGACCTCGGGTACAGCAATCACGGCGCGAGTACATTCGCTCAACCGCCCGAACATGGTCAGTGTTGGCACCATAGTGTGGCTTTCCAGCGAGTTGATGTTCTTTGCTGGGCTGTTCGCCTTTTACTTCACGGCGCGGGCGCAGGCAGCGGGCGACTGGCCGCCGCATCCGACCGAGCTCAACCTGTATCAGGCGGTGCCGGTCACGCTGGTGCTGATCGCTTCGTCGTTCACCTGTCAGATGGGGGTGTTCGCGGCCGAGCGCGGTGACGTGTTTGGGCTGCGCCGCTGGTATCTGCTCACGTTCGCGATGGGGTTGTTCTTCGTCCTGGGGCAGGGCTACGAGTACCACCACCTGATGAGCCACGGGACCACGATCCCGGGCAGCGCCTACGGCAGCGTCTTCTACCTCGCCACCGGATTCCACGGACTGCACGTCATCGGCGGGCTGATCGCTTTCATTTTCCTGTTGGCTCGCACCACGATGACCAAGTTCACGCCCGCGCAGGCCACCGCGTCGATCGTCGTTTCCTACTACTGGCACTTCGTCGACATCGTCTGGATCGCGCTGTTCGCCACGATCTATTTCATCCGATGACCAGCAGACTCATGAACAGGAGTGCTCGGTTGAAGAAACTGGGGTTGAACCGATCGCTGAGTGACCGGGCGCGCCGTCGTCTGCGTCGCCGGTTGTCGGCTGGACTGCTGCTGGTGATGGCCCTCGTGGTGGCCGGTGGCCTTGCCGCCGTACTGACGCCCAGCCCGCAGGTGGCCGTGGCCGACGAGTCGTCGTCGGCGCTGCTGCGCAACGGCAAGCAGCTCTTCGACACCTCGTGCGTGACCTGCCACGGTGCCAACCTGCAGGGTGTGGCCGACCGCGGCCCCAGCCTGATCGGTGTCGGCGAGGCCGCCGTCTACTTTCAGGTGTCCAGCGGCCGGATGCCCGCGGTGCGCGGCGAGGCCCAGGCGGAACGCAAGGAGCCGATCTTCGACGAGTCGCAGATCGACGCGATCGGCGCCTACGTCCAGGCCAACGGCGGTGGACCGATGGTGGAGCGCAACGCCGACGGCAGCCTCGCGATGGGCTCGCTGCGCGGCAACGACCTGGGCCGCGGCGGTGACCTGTTCCGGCTCAACTGCGCGTCCTGCCACAACTTCACCGGCAAGGGCGGCGCGCTGTCCTCCGGCAAGTACGCACCTCCGCTGGAACCGGCCAACGAGCAGCAGATTCTCAGCGCGATGCGGACCGGACCGCAGAACATGCCTAAATTCTCGGACCGTCAGCTCTCGTTCGACGCCAAGAAAGACATCATCGCCTACGTGAAGAACGCCACCGAGACGCGCAGCCAGGGCGGCAACGGCCTGGGCGGCTTCGGGCCGGCGCCGGAAGGCATGGCGGCGTGGATCATTGGCATGGTTGCTCTCATCGGTGGCGCGCTGTGGATTGGGGCACGGTCGTGATGCGCGCCGCGACGATGCCGAGCGTAGCGATGAGAAGGAGCGGCGCCCGATGACAGACGAACACTCAGGCGCGCGGCCCACCGAGGCCGAGCTGAACGCGATGTCGAAAGAGGACCTCGTCCGGCTCGGTGGCCGCCTCGACGGCGTGGACACCGTCTTCAAGGAGCCGCGCTGGCCCATCGAGGGCACCAAAGCCGAGAAACGCGCCGAGCGCCAGGTGGCTGTCTGGCTCCTGCTCGGCGGTTTGCTGGGGCTTGCTCTGCTGTTGGTCTTCCTGTTCTGGCCGTGGGAGTACCAGCCGGAGGGCGCGTCGGGCAACCTGGTGTACTCACTGGCGACGCCGCTGTACGGCCTGACGTTCGGTGGGTCGGTGCTGTGCATCGCGATCGGGGCCGTGCTTTTCCAGAAAAAGTTCATCCCAGAAGAGATTTCGATCCAAGATCGTCACTTCGGCGAATCCGGGTCGGACGAGATCGACCGCAAGACGGTGGCCGCCAACCTGGACGACGCGTTCCAGGGTACGACGCTGCGTCGCCGCAAACTGATCGGTCTGTCGCTCGGCGCGAGCCTGGGCGCCTTCGGATTGGGCACCCTGGTGGCGTTTGCCGGTGGCCTGATCAAGAACCCGTGGAAGCCGGTGGTCGAGACCGCCGACGGCAAGAAGGCCGTGCTGTGGACGTCGGGTTGGACGCCGCGCTTTCACGGCGAAACGATCTTCCTGGCCCGCGCGACAGGCGAGTCCTCGGGGGCCCCGTTCATCAAGATGCGCCCCGAGGACCTCGACGCCGGCGGCATGGAGACCGTCTTCCCGTGGCGCGAGTCCGACGGGGATGGCACCACGGTGGAGTCCCACGAAAAGCTGACCTTGATCTTGGCCGCCGTCCGCAACCCGGTGATGTTGATCCGCATCAAGTCGACCGATCTGCCGAAGGTGGTCAAGCGCAAAGGCCAGGAGAGCTTCAACTTCGGTGAGCTGTTCGCCTATACCAAGGTGTGCTCGCACCTCGGTTGCCCCGCATCGCTGTACGAGCAGCAGGACTACCGCATTCTGTGCCCGTGCCATCAGTCGCAGTTCGACGCCCTGCACTACGCGAAGCCGATTTTCGGCCCGGCCGCGCGGGCCTTGGCTCAGCTGCCGATCACGATTGACGCCGAGGGTTACCTTGTAGCTAACGGTGACTTCATCGAACCCGTCGGTCCGGCATTTTGGGAGCGCACAACAACATGAGTCCGAAACTGAGTCCCCCAGCATCGGCCAGATCATGGCCGACCAGGGTAACGCCGTCGACTCGCGTTACCATCTCTCGGCTGCGACCCGCCGCCAGCTCAACAAGGTCTTCCCGACGCACTGGTCATTCCTGCTCGGTGAGATCGCGATGTACAGCTTCATCGTGCTGCTGCTCACCGGCGTGTACCTCACGCTGTTCTTCGACCCGTCGATGCAGGACGTCACCTACAACGGCGTGTACCAGCCACTGCGCGGTGTCGAGATGTCCAAGGCGTTCGCGTCAACCCTCGACATCAGCTTCGAGGTGCGCGGTGGACTGTTCGTCCGCCAGGTCCACCACTGGGCCGCGCTGCTGTTCGCGGCATCGATCATGGTCGCACCTGGCACGTATCTTCTTCACCGGCGCGTTCCGCCGGCCCCGCGAGGCCAACTGGGTGATCGGCTCGCTGCTGCTCATCCTGGCCATGTTCGAGGGCTACTTCGGTTACTCGCTGCCCGACGACCTGCTGTCTGGTATCGGTCTGCGTGCCGCGCTTTCGTCGATCACCCTGGGCATGCCGGTGGTCGGTACGTGGCTGCACTGGGCGCTGTTCGGCGGCGACTTCCCGTGTGGTGGAGCGGGTAACGACTGCGCGACGGCGGGCTACATCGTCCCGCGGATGTACGGGCTGCACATCCTGCTGCTGCCGGGCATCATTCTGGCGCTGATCGGCCTGCATCTGGCGTTCGTGTGGTTCCAGAAGCACACCCAGTTCCCCGGGCCCGGACGCACCGAAAACAACGTCGTCGGCGTGCGCGTGATGCCGGTCTTCGCCGTCAAATCGGGCGCGTTCTTCGCCTTCACCACCGGCATCCTCGGCCTGATGGGCGGTCTGCTGCAGATCAACCCGATCTGGAATTTGGGACCCTACAAGCCATCTCAAGTCTCGGCGGGTTCGCAGCCGGACTTCTACATGATGTGGCCGGACGGCTTGGCCAGACTCTGGCCGGCGTGGGAGTTTTACTTTTTCCATCACACCATTCCCGCGACGGTGGCGGTCGGGACGCTCATGCTGGTGGTCTTCGCCCTGCTGATCGTCTATCCCTTCCTGGAGAAGCGATTCAGCGGCGACCACGCTCACCACAACCTGCTCCAGCGTCCGCGCGACGTGCCGGTGCGGACGGCGCTCGGCGCCATGGCGATCGCGTTCTACATGGTGCTGACACTGTCGTCGATCAATGACATCATCGCGCTGAAGTTCGACATCTCGCTGAACGCGACGACGTGGATCGGCCGCATCGGCATGGTGGCGGTGCCGGCGATCGTCTACTTCGCCGCCTATCGCTGGTGCATCGCGCTGCAGCGCAGTGACCGGTCCGTCCTCGAGCACGGCGTCGAGACCGGCATCATCAAGCGCCTGCCGCACGGTGCCTACATCGAGCTGCACCAGCCGCTGGGCCCGGTCGACGACCACGGCCACCCCGTCCCGCTCGAATACCAGGGCGCTCCGGTGCCGGTGAAGATGAACAAGTTGGGCTCCGGTGGCTCCCCCGGCTCCGGCAGCTTCCTGTTCGCCGATCCGGTCTCCGAAGACGCCGCTCTGGCCGACGCCCACCACGCCGCCGCATCCCGGGCGCTTACCGCGCTGCGGGAGCACCAGGGTGGCAGCAATGGCAACGGCTCCAACGGTCACGGCTCCTCAAACGGCGACGGCTCAACGAACGGCCACCACTAGAACCAAGCGCACAGCTGAGCCCCGCCCCGGAAACGGGGCGGGGCTCAGCTGTTTGTGCGGACCGGCCGTCGCTGCGGCATCGAGAAACGGTCAGGCGTCGACGACGCCGAATCGGGTTGGTGCAGACAGAATCAGATCAGGCGGCAAGCATGTCGCGAAGGTGACGCACCTGGCGCCACGGCACCAGCGGCATCGCCAACGTGATGACGCCGGCGATCGCGTAACCGGTCCACGAGAACGCATCGTGGCCGATCGCCATCGCATATGTCGCGGCCGCCACCGCGAGGAATGCCCCGCCCATGGTGCCCATCAGCGCGACCGTGCCGCGCAGCCAGAACCGATCGACTTCGGCGTCGGGCAGCGCGGGCCGTTGCGTGGTGATTCGCTCGGTCGAGCCGTGCGTGATGCCGGTCATCGAACCCGACCTGATCGATCGCGCGCTCACCGTTCGCGCCGGTGAACCCGCGGATGAGGCGGGCGGCGCGTCCCGGGTGATGCGACGGGCCCGCAGCAGCATCGGAACGGCCGCCAGGATGATCAGCGCAGAGATGATGATGATCGCGTAGAGCACCGATGAGGTATGCGGGTTGCCTTCGGCGGAGTGAAAGCCCCGCCCCAGGTCCATCAACGCGACCAGGGCGGCAACGCTCATACCGACCAGCGCCAGCCAGACAACCGCGCACACGCCGATCAGGACGCGATCGGACGCCCACGCGGCAACCTTGCCGCGTGCGCCCAAGGCTTGAGAGTATTTGTCGATCATCAGCAATTAACCTGCGGTTGGTTGTTCTCGTTGGCCGACAATACCGTTCCGTCGCTGGCAGTGACCTTGCAATTGAGCTTGCTCAGCCGCAGCAGGCTGGACGCCTCGATCGAGCCGACGTCTGACGCCGAGATCGGCGTCAGGGTGATCGTCCACGGGATGTAGACGTTGGGCAGTGTCCGCCGCATCCCCGAGGCGTCGGTGTAGGTGATCGTGATCTGGTCGAATGGCGCCTTGGTGCCGGTCACCGAGTAGGTGTACTGCTTGGGGCCCGCCGGTGCGGGCGGGGGCGCTGGTGCCGGTGGCGCCGGGGCCGGGGCCGGGGCCGGGGCGGGCGCGGGTGATGGCTCCGGGGCGGGCGGCGGCGGGGGCGGCTCACTGGACGGCGGAGGAGGCGGTGGCGGCTCGCTGGAGGATGGCGGCGCCGGCGGATGGGTCGTGGTGGTGACGATGATCTCGTCCTGCATCGGCGGCGTCGACGTCGTCGGCGTGCTGGGCGTGGCCAGTTTGTTGGTGTCGGACCGGGCGAACAAAAGCGATACCGACACGACGAGCGCGATGGCCGCGACGATCGCGGCGACGCCGACGATCCACGGCCAGCGGGCGGTCTTTTCCTCTTGGTCTTCGACGACAGCGTCGTCGTAGTGGTCATAGTCGTAGAGGTCGAGGTTTGCCGGCACATACGGTCCGCTGCTGATGTGCTCGGACTCCGGAGCGGAGTAGGCCCGCGAGTAAACGTCGGTCTGGCCGGTTGCGTCGGCTTCGGACTCCCCCAGGCCCGCACCGAATTCGGTGTCACCACCGTCGAATTCGCCGCCGGTCTGGCTGGCCTCGACGCCGGGTCCCGGTTCCTCGGACTCCGGTCCAGGTGGATTCGGCCCGCTCATGATCGTCTGTCCTGTCCGACTACTTCACCGGCGTACGCAGTACCGCGGTCGCGGTGTCGGGCGCGCGCTCCGATGTTCCTCACTATGCCTCGGGAAACCCTACCCAACGGGATCTCGCGCGACAGTCTGGGCGACCCGGTCACTGATCAACTGACGCCCGGATTGTGACCTAAGTGCCGGCTGCCGGAGTGCCTCAGTGCTTCTCGGGACCCACGTAGTATTCGAAGACCAACCCGGCCGCCGAACTCAGGATGAACACAACTCCTGCACCGATCAGCCACGGCAGCCACAAGGCGATGCCGACCGCGGCCACCGAACCGGACAGCGCGATCAGGATCGGCCACCAGCTGTGCGGGCTGAAGAATCCCAGTTCCCCTGCGCCGTCGCTGATCTCGGCACCCTCATAGTCCTCGGGACGGGTGTCTAGCCGGCGCGCGACGAACCGAAAAAACGTCGCGATGATCAGGGCCAGCCCGCTGGTCAGCGCCAGCGCGGTCGTTCCGGCCCACTCAATGCCGCCGGTGGCGAAGAGGCTGGTCAGAATGCCGTAGAGCACCGTGCAAAAGACGAAGAACGCCGCGATGAACTCGAACAGCCTGGCTTCGATGTGCATTGGCCTTCTTTCCCCTTACCCTGTCCCTACTTACTCGCCTGCGGCGCCATCTCGCCGCGACGGGTGTCGAACGGATGGGTGGTGACCGCGACCGGAGACTGCGCGATGGCCTGCAACGCCTGAGCGTTCGTCTTGCCGGCGGATCGCTGCTGCAGGTAGGCCTTGAAGTCGTTGGGCTGAACCACCCGGACCTCGAAGTTCATCATCGAGTGGTAGGTGCCGCACATCTCCGTGCAGCGACCCACGAACGCGCCGGTCCGGTCGATCTTGGCGACCTGGAAGCGGTTGACCGAGTGGTTGGCCGCCGGGTCCGGCATGACGTCGCGCTTGAACAGGAACTCCGGCACCCAGAACCCGTGGATCACGTCGGCCGAGGCCAGCTCGAACTCGATGCGCTTGCCTGCGGGCAGCACCAGCACCGGGATCTCGGTGCTGGTCCCGATGGTCTCGACCTTGTCGAAGTTGAGGTAGGTGCGGTCTTCGGTGTTGCGCCCGCGGACCGGGCCGACCCGCTCTTCGCCGTGTGCGTCTTTGCCTTCGGGCTTGGAGACCATGGCCGCCTTGCGGGCCGCGTCCGCGCCGTCGTATTTGAGGGTGCCGTCCTTGAAGTCGACCTTCTGGTACCCGAACTTCCAATTCCACTGGAACGAGGTGACGTCGATGACGACCTCGGGGTTGGCCTCGAGGTGCAACATCTTCTCCTGCACCACCACGGTGAAGTAGAACAGCACCGAGATGATCAGGAACGGCGTCACGGTCAGCACCAGTTCCAGCGGCATGTTGTAGCCGAACTGCCGCGGCAGTTCGGTGTCAGTTGCCTTCTTGCGGTGAAACGCTGACGACCAGAAGATCAGCAGGAAGACGATCGCGCCGACCACCAGGGCGGCGATGACCGACCCGATCCACAGCTGGCGGTTCCAGTCACCTTCCTCGGTGATGCCGCGCGGCCAGCCCAAGGCCAGCGCATCCGACCAGCTGCAGCCGCTCAGGGTTACCGCCAGCAGACCCAGCATGCCGATCACCGCCGGTTTGCGAAGCCTGGATAAACCTGACGAACGGCTCTTCAACAAGCCCTGCGAACAGCCTGGCCCGCGAGATGTCACGGTCGCGCCTCCTGAAATTCACAAGCTGGATCGACGTCGCACATCCCCCGGTCAAGGGGACTGTCGGCTGACTCGCACGTCGAATACTACGCAGCGTAGACCACCCATGCAGCGGAGCCGAGTGCAGGCCCGCCGCTTACGGCATACTGATCGGCGATGTGTGGACTGCTGGCCTTCGTGGCTGCCCCGGCCGGCGCCGACCGCCCGGTGCCGCGCACGCCACCGCTGCGGCCATCGCGCAGGCGTCGCACCTGATGCGTCACCGCGGGCCCGACGAGCCGGGCACCTGGGCCGACCCCGCCGGGACCGTCGTCTTCGGCTTCAACCGGTTGTCGATCATTGACATCGCGCATTCGCATCAGCCGCTGCGCTGGGGCCCGCCGGAGACCCCTGACCGCTACGAGTTGGTGTTCAACGGCGAGATCTACAACTACCTGGAGCTGCGCGCGGAGCTCGCCGCCCAACACGGCGCCGTCTTCACGACCGACGGCGACGGCGAGGCCATCGTCGCCGCCTACCACTACTGGGGCGCCGACGCGCTGGCGCGGCTGCGGGGCATGTTCGCGTTCGCGCTGTGGGACACAGCGACCGGCGAATTGTTTTGCGCCCGCGATCCTTTCGGTATCAAGCCGCTGTTCATGGCAACCGGGACCGGCGGCACCGCGGTGGCCAGTGAGAAGAAGTGCCTGCTGGATCTGGCCGACGTGGTCGGGTTCGACACCGCGATCGACGAACGCGCCGTGCAGCACTACACCGTCCTGCAGTACGTGCCGGAACCGGAGACCCTGCACCGCGGCGTGCGCCGGTTGGAATCGGGCTGCTACGCGCGCATCCGCCCGGGCGGGCAGCCGGCGACCACCCGCTACTTCGTGCCGCGCTTCCAGGCGGTTCCGATCGCCCGCGGCACCGAGCAGGCCCGCTACGACGAGATCACCGCGGTCCTGGAGGACTCGGTGGCCAAGCACATGCGCGCCGACGTCACCGTCGGGTCGTTTCTGTCCGGTGGCATCGACTCGACGGCGATTGCGGCGTTGGCCATCCGGCACAACCCGCGGCTGATCACGTTCACCACGGGCTTCGAGCGTGAGGGATTCTCCGAGGTGGACGTGGCGGTCGCGTCCGCCGAGGCGATCGGTGCGCGCCACATCGCCAAGGTCGTCTCGCCCGACGAGTTCGTCGAGGCGCTACCCGAAATCGTCTGGTACCTCGATGAACCGGTCGCCGACCCGGCGTTGGTGCCACTGTTCTTCGTCGCCCGCGAGGCCCGCAAGCACGTCAAGGTGGTGCTCTCCGGAGAAGGCGCCGACGAACTGTTCGGCGGCTACACGATCTACCGGGAACCGTTGTCGCTCAAGCCTTTCGACTACCTCCCTCGGCCGCTGCGCCGTTCGATGGGGAAGGTGTCCAAGCCGCTCCCGGAGGGCATGCGCGGCAAGAGCCTGCTGCACCGCGGATCGCTGACACTCGAGGAGCGCTACTACGGCAACGCCCGCAGTTTCTCCGACGCGCAGCTGCGCGACGTGCTGGCGGTGTTCCGGCCGGAGTGGACGCACGTCGACGTCACGGCGCCGGTCTACGCGGAATCGGCCGACTGGGATCCGGTCGCCCGGATGCAGCACATCGACCTGTTCACCTGGTTGCGCGGCGACATCCTGGTCAAGGCCGACAAGATGACCATGGCCAACTCGTTGGAGCTTCGAGTCCCGTTCCTGGACCCCGAGGTGTTCGCCGTCGCGTCACGGCTGCCGGTGGATGCCAAGCTCACCCGCACCACCACCAAGTACGCGCTGCGCCGCGCGCTGGAGCCGATCGTGCCGCCGCATGTGCTCAATCGCCCGAAACTGGGCTTCCCGGTTCCCATCCGGCATTGGCTGCGCGCCGGCCCGTTGCTGGAGTGGGCACACGAGACGATCGACGCGTCGGCGACCGACTACCTGATCGACCGCCCGGCGGTCCGGCGAATGCTAGACGAACACCGTTGCGGCACAGCCGATCACAGCCGCAGGCTGTGGACGGTGCTGATCTTGATGCTCTGGCACGCGATCTTCGTCGAGCACCGGGTGGTGCCGCAGATCGCCGAGCCGACCTATCCCGTCGAGCTCTAATCGTCGGCGGCGACCCGCTGCACGCGGCCCTCGGCCGCGCTGGCGATCGCCGCTAGGCCAGGATCGCGGCGATCTCGTTGGCAGCCTCGTCGCCGTAGGCGCCGGCCAGCCGGGTCTTGGCGGTCGCCGCGTCCCACGTCCACTCCTGGGTGCCGGTCGACTCCAGCACCAGCACCGCGACCAGCGAGCCCAGCTGCGCTGAGCGCTCGAGGCTGAGGCCGCCGCTGCGGCCGGTGAGGAAGCCGGCCCGGAACGCGTCGCCGACACCGGTCGGGTCGGTCGCGTTGGTCTCCGGAACGACGCCGACGTGCACGCACACGCCGTCACGGTCCACGATGTCGACGCCCTTGGCGCCCAGGGTGGTCACCCGCAGGCCCACCTTCTGCTGCACGTCGGCGTCCGACCAGCCGGTCTTGGACTGCAGCAGTTCCCACTCGTAGTCGTTGGTGAACAGGTACTCCGCGCCGTCGACGAGCTTGTCGATCTCTTCGCCGGACAGCCGCGGCAGCTGCTGCGACGGGTCGGCGGCGAAGGGCAGGCCCAGCGCGCGGCACTCTTCGGTGTGCACCACCATCGCGTCGGGGTCGTTGGCCCCGATGATCACCAGATCCGGCTTGCCCTGGGCCTCGACGAGGTCGGCCAGCTTGATGTTGCGGGCCTCGGACATCGCACCGGGGTAGAACGACGCGATCTGCGCCATGTCCTGGTCGGTGGTGCAGACGAAACGCGCGGTGTGCGCGGACTTCGAAATCAGGACGTGGTCGGTGTTGACGCCGTGCGACTGCAGCCACTTGCCGTAGTCGCCGACGAAATCGTCACCGGCGGCCCCGACCAGCGCCACGTCGCCACCCAGCACGCCGATGGCGAAGGCGATGTTGCCGGCGACGCCGCCCCGGTGGATCACTAGGTCGTCGACCAGGAAGCTCAGCGACACCTTCTGCAGGTGCTCGGCCAGCAGGTGCTCGGAGAAACGACCCGGAAACCGCATCAAATTGTCGGTGGCAATAGAACCGGTTACCGCAATCGTCACGAAACTCCACCCCTTTTAAGTACTCAGTTCGGCTATCGAAGCTTACCCGTGGTCATGGTCGGCTCTGCATCGCGGGCGGACGCCCGCTAGCCTGCCTAGGAGAACCTCGCGGCGGCCCGACGCGTCCTGACGGCCCTGCGGCCTTGCTATCCGAGGAGATCCGTTTATGCCCGGTCCGTACTCGTCGGACCGCCGGTTGGGCTCCGAAGGACCGCCGTTCGGCGACATGCGACTCAGCGATCCGATCCCGCCACCACCGGGCTACCCGGCGCCCTATCCGGGCCCGGTGGCACCCCCGGTGCCCTTCCCCCCGCCGCACCGCCGGCGGCGCCAACTCGTCGGCACCGGCGTCGCACTGCTCGTCATCGCCGCGTTGGTCACCGGGGTCCTGTACCTCACGCTCCGGGCTCCGGCGCCGGCGCGCGGCGCCTTCTCCGAGGCCACCGCGACATCGGCCATCCAGGGCTACCTCGACGCGCTCGAGCACCGCGACACCGAGGCCATCGCCCGCAACACACTGTGTGGCATCTACGACGCGGTCCGAGACCGCCGATCCGACGAGACGCTCGCCAAACTCAGCAGCGACGCGTTCCGCAAACAATTCTCCGAGGCGCGGGTGACGTCGATCGACAAGATCGTCTACTGGTCGGACTACCAGGCCCAGGTGTTGTTCACCATGCGGGTGCAGCAATCCACCGGCACTAGCAGCCGCGACGAGGTGCAAGGTGTCGCGCAGCTAATCAGCCAGCACAACCAGACGCTGGTGTGCTCCTACGTGCTGCACAGCGCCGGCGTGTACTGAGCGCCGGCCCTGCGTCAGTTGAACGAGTCGCCGCAGGCGCAGGACCCGGTGGCGTTCGGGTTGTCGATGGTGAAACCCTGCTTCTCGATGGTGTCGACGAAGTCGATCGAGGCGCCCTGGATATAGGGCGCGCTCATCCGGTCGACGGTCAGCTTTACGCCGTTGAAGTCGGTGGTGAGGTCGCCGTCGAGGGCGCGGTCGTCGAAGAACAGGTTGTAGCGCAGGCCGGCGCAGCCACCCGGCTGGACGGCGATCCGCAGCGCCAGGTCGTCGCGACCTTCCTGGTCCAACAGTGACTTAGCCTTGGCTGCCGCGGCATCGGTCAAGATCGCGCCGTGCGTCGTGGTGGCGGTTGACTCGTCCTGAACAGTCATTGCTTCTCCTGAGTAAGTGCTCTATGTCCTCATGGGCTCACTTCAGCGATTCGACCCATCTCCTCAAAGGTACCTTGTCGCGCCGCTATCCGGAGAGTCGTGCCGCGACGTCAGCGGCGAGTCCCATCAGCTGGTTGGCGGCATCGGCCAGGGCCAGCCGCACCGATCCGGCGTGATCGGAAACACCTGCGGCACCCAGAATGCCGGCGGCTTGGAAGGTCGCCTCGTCCAACGCGACCTGACCGGCCAGCACCACCACCGGGACCTGCGACGTCCTCGCCAGCGTTCCGACGACCTTGCCGCGCAGCGACTGTTCGTCGAACTTGCCCTCACCGGTGATCACCAGGTCGGCGGCCGCCAGGTCGTCGGCGAGGCCGGTGTGCTCGGCGATGATCGATGCGCCCGACTGGACGCGTCCACCCAACGCCAGTAGCGCCGCCCCGAGCCCGCCGGCGGCGCCGGCGCCGGATTCCGCGCTGACCGGGCGTCCGGCGGCCGCATCCAGTTCGGCGGCCCAGCCTGACAGCCGGTCTTCGAGCGCGGCCACGGTGTCACGGTCGGCGCCCTTCTGCGGTCCGAACACCCGAGCCGCCCCCCACGGCCCCACCAGCGGGTATTCGACGTCGCAGGCGGCCACCAGCTCCACATCGGCCAGCCGCTGCCGGGCCACCTCGAAACCGCCGAGCTCGTCGAGCAGCCCGCGGCCGCCGTCGGTGCAGGCCGAGCCGCCCAACCCGACCACGATCTGGGTCGCACCCGCGTCCAGCGCCGCCGCGACGAGTTGGCCGACTCCCCTGCTGTGCGCCGCCAGCGCGGTCTCGGGCGTCGGCGGACCGCCCAGCAGAGCCAGCCCGCACGCCTGCGCACACTCCAGATACGCGGTCCGCGTCGCCGCATCCAGCACCCACTCGGCGCGCACGTCGTCGGCGAGCGGGCCGCAGACCGTCTCCGCCCGGCGCTCTCCCAACCGACTGGCCAGCACGTCGACAAACCCTGGACCGCCGTCGGACTGTGGCGCGACCACGATGTGATCGCCCGGACGCACCCGGTTCCAGCCCGCGGCGATGGCCGCTGCCGCCTCGACCGCGGTCAGTGAGTCACCGAAGCTGTCGGGGGCGATGAGCAACCGAAGGGCCGGCGCATCGGGTGCCGTCCCAGTCATGTCAGCAACAGTAGGGCTTGGCGCGGACCCGGCCGTTTTTCAGACGCATCATTGGCGAAGTAACCTGGCGGGCGTGAAACTGCTGGGCCGTAACAAGGACGACGACCGGGGCGATGCCGCGCCGGTGGCCGACGTCGTCGAGGCGCCGGAGTCGCGTTCCCCGCGGACCACGGCTCCCAAGGGACGGCCCACTCCGCGCCGCGACGCCGGGCGCAAGGGCCCGGTCGCCCCGGCGCCGATGACGTCCGCAGAGGCCCGGGCCCGACGAAAGTCGTTGGCCGGGCCCAAGCTCAGTCGTGCCGAACGCAAGGAGCAGAGTTCCGCGCGGCGCTCTCAGATGTCCGAGCGGCGCGAGCGCATGATGAACGGCGACGAGCGATACCTGCTGTCCCGCGACCAGGGACCAGTGCGCCGGTATGTGCGTGACATCGTCGACGCCCGCCGCAACGTGCTGGGGTTGTTCATGCCGGCGGCCCTGGGGCTGATGTTCTTCATGTTCGCCATCCCCCAGCTTCAGTTCTATGTGTCGCCCGCGATGTTGGTGCTGATGCTCGTGATGGCGCTCGACGGCCTGCTCCTGGGCCGCAAGGTGTCCCGCAGGGTCGACGAGAAGTTCCCCGAGGACACCGAAAGCCGTTGGAAGCTCGGGCTTTACGCGGCAAGCCGGGCCTCCCAGATGCGTCGGATGCGGGCGCCGCGGCCCCAGGTCAAGCACGGCGCCAGTGTCGAATAGACCACGCCGGAAGGCTGATTGATCCACAGTGCGAACCTTGGTGCTCGGTGGAGTCAGGTCAGGAAAGTCCCGGTGGGCGGAGAGCGCCATCGCCGAGTCCCTCGCAAGCGACCAGCCCGTGCACTATCTGGCGACCGGACAGCTCGCCGAATCTGACACGGCCTGGTCCCAACGGGTCGCCGAGCATCGCGATCGCCGCCCGCGGCATTGGCGCACCGTCGAAACCCAGGACATCGCGGCGCAATTGCGGCAGTCACCGGATACCGCGGCCCTGGTCGACGACATCGGCGGCTGGCTGACGGCCACGCTGGATCGACGGCAGGCCTGGGACGGCGGGTCGGTGTCGGCCGATCTGGACGAACTCACTAGCGCCGTATCGGATTTCGGCTCCCCGCTGGTGCTGGTCAGCCCCGAAGTAGGGTTGGCGGTCCATGCCGCCACCGCGTCGGCCCGCCGGTTCGCCGACGAACTGGGCGCGCTCAATCAGCGGTTGGCAACGCTGTGTGAACGCGTGGTGCTCGTAGTGGCCGGCCAGCCGCTGCCGATCAAGCAGCCCGGCACATGACGTTGTTCGCGCCCGTGACGCCGCCCGACACGGCCGCCGCCGCGGCCACCCGCGCCCGCCAGGACACCCTCACCAAACCCCGCGGCGCGCTGGGCCGCCTCGAAGATCTCTCGGTCTGGGTGTCCTCGTGTCAAGGGCAATGCCCGCCAACGCAATTCGAGCGTGCCCGGGTTGTGGTGTTCGCCGGTGACCACGGCGTTGCCCGATCGGGCGTGTCGGCCTACCCTACTGAAGTCACCGCGCAGATGGTCGCCAACATGGCGGCTGGCGGTGCAGCCATCAATGCGCTCGCCGACATCGCCGGGGCGACCGTGCGGGTCGTCGACCTCGCCGTGGACACCGACCCGCTGTCACCCCAGATCGGGGCCCACAAGGTACGACGCGGCAGCGGCGACATCGCGATCGAGGATGCGCTCACCGAGCAGGAGGCCCGCGATGCGATCGACGCCGGCCGCCAGATCGCCGATGAAGAAGTCGACGGCGGCGCCGATCTGCTGATCGCGGGCGACATGGGAATCGGAAACACGACTGCTGCAACGGTTCTGGTTGCGGCAATGACCGGTGTCGAGCCGGTCGCCGCGGTCGGCTATGGGACCGGCATCGACGACGCCGGATGGGCCCGCAAGACGGCGGCGGTACGCGACGCCTTGTTCCGGGCCGAGCACGTACTGGCAAACCCGGTCGCCACGTTGCAGTGTTGCGGCGGAGCCGATTTGGCGGGCATCGCCGGCTTCTGCGCGCAGGCCGCGGTGCGGCGGACCCCGGTGCTGCTCGACGGCATGGTTGTGACGGCGGCGGCCCTGATCGCCGAGCAGCTGGCACCGGGGGCGCGGCTGTGGTGGCAGGCCGGTCACCGCTCGACCGAACCCGCGCACGCGCTCGCGCTGGCCCGACTCGGCCTGGATCCGATCGTCGATCTGCGGATGCGGCTCGGCGAGGGCAGCGGCGCCACCGTGGCACTCCCGGTGTTGCGGGCCGCCGTGGCCACGTGCGCGTCGATGGCAACGTTTGTTGACGCGAATGTCACCGACCGCACGTCATCATCGTGATCGGTTCGCTGGCAGCGGCTTTCGCGTTCGAGACCGTCGTCCCGATGCCGGTCCGCCACGATCGTCGGTTCGGCCGCGGCGCGATGACCGCGCTGCCGGTCGTCGGCGCCGCGCTCGGTGCACTCGCCGCCGCCGTGACGTGGGCGGGTTGGTGGGCGTTCGGTGCGGGCAGTCCACTGGCCGGTCTGCTCGGAGCGGCCGTATTGCTGGTGGCGACCCGCGGCTTGCACATCGACGGCGCGGCCGATACGGCCGACGGGCTCGGCTGCTACGGGCCGCCCGAACGGGCGCTGCAGGTGATGCGCGACGGGTCGACGGGTCCCTTCGGTGTGGCGACCATCGTGCTGGCGATCGTCGTTCAGGGACTGGCGTTTTCGGCACTGCATCCGGCCGGCATCGTGGTCGCCGTGTCCGCGGGCCGGGTGTCGGCGGTGCTGGCCTGCCGCCGCGGGCTGGCGGCCGCGCCGGGCAGCATGCTGGGTTCTCGCGTCGTCGGTAGTCAGCCGGCGGCGGTCGTCGCTGCGTGGGCCGCCGTGCTGCTGGCCGCGTCGGCCGCCGCGGATAGACACCCCTGGCACGGGCCGGCCGCGGTGCTGGCCGCGCTGCTCGCCTCCGCGCTCCTGGTCCGCCACTGCGTGCGGCGATTCGGCGGCGTCAACGGCGACATGCTCGGCGCCGCAATCGAATTGACGACAACTGTGAGCGCTGTGCTGCTGGCCGGGATGACGCGGTTCTAGACTCGAGCCATTCACCAGCGCTGGCGCGGGGAGGCGGTCGCCGACGGCGATGAGGCACGGCGCTCAGCCGAGCCGCGACATCCAGCCGTGCGTGTCGGCGAAGGTGCCGCGCTGGATGCCGGTGAGGGTGTCCCGCAGCGCCATCGTCACCTCACCGGATTCACCGTCGCCGATGGTGAATTCGCTGTCGCCGTACTTAACCTGCGACACCGGGGTGATGACAGCGGCTGTGCCACACGCGAACACCTCGGTGATCTCACCGTCGGCCGCCTTCTTCTGCCACTCTTCCATGTCTATCTTGCGCTCTTCGATAGCAAACCCGGCATCGGTTGCCAACTGCAGCAACGAGTTTCGGGTGATACCAGGCAGCAGTGAGCCGGACAACTCGGGTGTGACCAGTCGCGCCGACCCGCCACTGCCGAAGACGAAGAACAGGTTCATCCCGCCCATCTCTTCGATGTAACGGCGCTCGACGGCGTCCAGCCACACCACCTGCTCGCAGCCGTTCTCCGCGGCCTCGGCCTGGGCGACCAGTGATGCGGCATAGTTGCCACCGAACTTCGCAGCACCGGTACCGCCGGGGCTGGCTCGCACGTAATCCGTTGAGACCCAGACGGTTACCGGCTTGATGCCGTGCTTGAAGTACGCACCGGCCGGTGAGCCGATCACCATGAAGCGGTACTGCTTGGCCGGACGCACCCCCAGCCCCGGCTCAGTGGCGAAGACGAACGGCCGCAGATACAGCGACTCTTCACCGCCGGCCGGCGGCACCCAGGCATTGTCGACCGCGATCAACTGTCGCAGCGACTCCAGGAAGAGCTCCTCGGGGAGTTCGGGAATCGCGATCCGGCGGGCCGAGTTGTTTAGCCGCGCGGCGTTGGCCTCGGCGCGGAAGGACACGATTGATCCGTCCGCCCAGCGGTAGGCCTTGAGTCCCTCGAAGATCTCCTGGGCGTAGTGCAGCACGATCGCGGACGGGTCCAATGCGATCGGCCCGTACGCACCGACCCGCGCGTCGTGCCAGCCCTGGCCTTCCGAGTAGTCGATCGACACCATGTGGTCGGTGTGATACCGACCGAAGCCGGGGTCGGCAAGGATCGCGCCGCGCGCGTCGTCACTGGCCGGGGTTGCGGCGCGGGACACCGTGAATTCGAGGACCTCGCTGGTCATTCGCGCCGCTCCTGCTCATCGCTGCGCTCTGCATCGTCGTCGTCGGCGCTGGCCATCAAGCGATTGTATAACCGGGAGCTAGCGAGTTTTCGCGTCGACAAACGGCGGCTTGACCACTTCGCACTCGATACCGCGGCCGCGGACGTCCACTGTGACGTGCTGACCGTCCTCGATACCGGCGTCGACGTCGATGAGAGCCAACGCGATACCGGTCTTCAATGTCGGTGAAAAGGTGCCTGAGGTAGTGATGCCGACGTTCGCGTCGCCGTTGAGAACGTTCAGGTCGGGTCGCAGCACGCCGCGGCCCACCGCGCGCAGACCTCGCAGCAGTCGCGGCGGCCCGGCTTCCTTCTCGGCCAGCAGCGCATCGCGGCCGAAGAACGCGTCCTTCTTCCATCCGATCGCCCAGCCGCAGCGGGCCTGCAGCGGCGAGATGTCCGCCGAGAGCTCATGGCCGTGCAGCGGATAGCCCATCTCGGTGCGCAACGTGTCGCGCGCCCCGAGTCCGGCCAGTTGACCATCGGCACGCGTGACGGCCGCCAGCAACGCATCGAACACCACCCCGGCGGAATCCCACGGCGGCAGCAGCTCATAGCCGTGCTCCCCGGTGTAACCGCTGCGGCACACTCGCACCGGCACGCCGTCCAGGACAGCGTCGGCGTAACCCATGTAGTCCATGTCGGTCGGCAAGCCGAGTCCGGCGAGCACCTCGCTCGACCGCGGCCCCTGCACCGCGAGCACGGCGTAGGACCGGTGCTCGTCAGTGACCGTAACCCCTTCGGGCGCGGCATCTTTCAGCGCGGCCACGACAGCGGCGGTGTTGGCGGCGTTGGGCACCAGGAAGATCTCGTCGGATGAGACGTAGTAGGCGATCAGGTCATCGATGACGCCGCCAGATTCGTTGCAGCACAACGTGTATTGCGCCTTGCCTGGTTGGATGCGGCTCAGGTCGTTGGTGAGCGTCGAGTTGATGAACTCCGCGGCGCCAGGTCCTTTGACCAGCGCCTTGCCCAGGTGGCTGACGTCGAACAGACCAACCGCGTTGCGTGTCGCGGCGTGCTCGGCGACGGTGCCGGCGTACGAGACGGGCATCAGCCATCCGCCGAACTCGGCGAAACTCGCACCCTGTTCGCGGTGGCGGTCGTCCAGCGGTCCGTGCAACGCTTCGCTCACTGGTGCTGCTCCTCCCATCGCTGCGATCTGCATCGTCGTCAGCACTGCTGATTGACATTTCACCCTAATGCGGGGCATGACTGGCACACTTGGCCGGTGGTCGATTCCCTGGACTTCGAGGCCATTCAGGCCGCCGGAATCGCTGATGCGCGGGCCCGCGCGGGCTTGCTCGAATACCTGACCGGCCTGGGCTTCACCGTCGACGACATGGCGGCGGCCGAGCACCGCGGCCGGCTGTTCGGACTGGCCGGTGACGCCCTGTTGCAGTCCGGGCCGCAGACTTTCACGCTGCGCACCGCCGCGGCGTCGATCGGCGTGCCGGTCACCGATGTCGAGTACGCCTGGGCCATGCTCGGCCTGACGATCGAGGACGCAGATACCCCGGGGCTGACCCAGGCCGATGTCGAAGCCCTTGCCACCTGGAGCGCGATGCGTGTTCAGCTGGGCCGGGACGCCGCCGACGGCTACCTGCGCGTGCTTGGCGCCGCCCTCGCGCGGTTGGCCGAAGCCGTGTCGTCGATGATCCGGGCCAACGCTCCGCGACTGTGGCTGGGTGATACCGGTGACGAACTGGCGACCGCGCGGGCCTATCAGGAAGTCGCGGGATTCGTTCCGCGCCTGGGGTCGATGTTCGATGCGATCCATCGCCACCATCTGGTCAGCACCCGCACCTTCATCGAGGGTGTGGAGCGCGGCCCGTCCTCCAGCATTCTCTGCGGCGTCGGGTTTGCCGATCTCTCCGGTTTCACGGCGTTGACACAAACGCTCACACCGGCCGAATTGTCGACGCTGCTGACCGAATTCGGAGCCGCGGTCAGCGATGTGGTGCACGCCGACGGCGGGCGAGTGGTGAAGTTTCTCGGCGACGCGGTGATGTGGGTCAGTCCGCAACCGGAGCGGCTGGCCACCGCGGCGCTCGACCTGGTGCGTCATCCGCGCGCGCGGGACGCCGGCCTGCAAGTCCGCGCGGGACTGGCCTACGGCCCGATTCTCACCTTGAACGGCGACTACTTCGGCAACGCCGTGAACTTGGCCGCTCGGCTGGTGGCCGCGGCGGCGCCGGGGCAGATCCTGGCCTCGGTCGACGTCTACGCGCAGCTGCCGGATTGGCCCGTTGTCGAGCAGGAACCGTTGCAGCTCAAGGGTTTCAAGGCTCCGGTGGTCGCCTATGAGCTAGGTCGCCCGGACTCTGAGTAAGCGACTTCGACGCCGGTCTGCAACGACAACGCCGAACTCTGGGTCACCAGCAACGCCGCGAAGACCGCCACCCACAGCCATGCCTCGTTCGGAGCCAGATGAGCGCTGGGATTGCGCACCGGCAGCGCCGTGAGGGCGCGGGCGACGACGGCGACCACCACGACCACCGTGATGTAGGGCAGCGCCGTCCGGAACATGTGCACCCGAGGGTCCGACGGCGATTGCAGGCCGCGACGGCCGCGTCCGAACCACCACACCGCGGCACAGACCACCAGCACCCCCAGGGCGATCGGCACCCCGAAGTTGGTGGCGTCATTCCACAGCGGCTCGAACGGCTCGTGGGTTTTCGGGTCGGCCAAGGCGAGGGCCAAGTCGGAGACCGTCGCTTCGATGAAGAACACCGCGATCGGCGGAACCAGCACCGCGACAATGAAAACGCAATGTTTGGCCAGCGTCCCCGCCGTGCCCGAGACGAACTGCACGACGGCGTAGAGCAGCATGTACACCGATGCGACAAAGGAAATGGCGCCGAGCAGTTCCGCCGACGACGCACGGCCGCCGGTGAGCGAACACCCGTTCTCGCCGGCGAGCAAGCTGTACTGGATGGCCGCCAAAAACAGCCCGAGGAACGCACTCATCAGGGCGACGCCGGTCAGCGTCTCGTGCTCAACCTCATCCGCCGTGCGCGGTTTGCCGTCGGCACGACGCCGGTAGCCGCGATCGAGCACGAGGTTGATGACGACGAAGGCGAAACCGGCGAGCACACCGGCTAGCTGTGCGTAATTCCTCGCGACAATCGATATGTCAAAGCCGGTCCACAGCACGCAAGGATCGGCAATCTGTCCTGTCGGCATCGGCGAAATAGTAGTCGCCCCAACCGCCTGAACAGGGCTTAGACACGAGCTCGAGTTCACTTGCCGATCAACGGCGGGCAACCCGAACCCTCGATCGTTAGGGTTGACATTCGTGAGCACACAACCCGGTTATCTGGCCCCAGCTGTCTCCGTCGCCACCTCGCTGCCCCGTCGCGGTGGCACATCGGCGGTGCTGATCGTTCCGGTGGTGTCGTCGGGTCCCGAGGACGTCGATGAGCCGGGCGCGGTCGTCGCCGATCCCGACTCCGTGCTGCCGAAGGCGGCGATCACCGAAATCGAGGCCGGCCTACGGGCCCTGAACGCCACCGGCGCGTTCGAGCAGGCGCACCGACTGGTAGTGACGTCGCTGCCGGTGGGCAGCGTGCTGACGATCGGGTTGGGCAAGCAGCGCGACGAGTGGCCATCGGACCTCATTCGTCGCGCGGCCGGCACGGCCGCACGCGCGCTGGGCGGCGCCGAAGCCGCGATCACCACCTTGGGTGCTTTGCCCGGCGAAGACGCCCTCGAGGCTGCGGTAGAGGGCTTGGCCCTAGGCAGCTACCGGTTCACCGCGTTCCGCACCGACAAGACGGCGCCGAAAGACTCCGGCCTGCGCACGATTACGGTGCTGTCCACCGAGAAAGCCGCTAAGGCGCGAGCCGCTCACGCTGCCGCGGTGGCCGCCGCCGTCGGCACCGCCCGCGATCTGATAAACACCCCACCCAGCCACCTGTTCCCTGCCGAATTCGCCGAGCGCGCAAGGGCTTTGGGTGACTCGGTCGGGTTGGAGGTCGAAGTCCTCGACGACAAGGCGCTGCAAAAGCACGGCTACGGTGGCATCGTCGGCGTGGGGCAGGGCTCGTCGCGGCTGCCGCGCCTGGTCCGGATGTCGCATCACGGGTCGCGGTTGGCCAAGAAACCGAAGCAGGCCAAGAAGGTCGCGCTGGTGGGCAAGGGCATCACGTTCGACACCGGCGGCATCTCGATCAAGCCCGCCGCGTCGATGCACCACATGACCTCGGACATGGGCGGCGCGGCGGCGGTGATCGCGACCGTGGCGCTGGCCGCGCAGCTGCAACTTCCGATCGACGTGATCGCCACCGTACCGATGGCCGAGAATATGCCCTCGGGGACGGCGCAGCGCCCCGGCGATGTGCTGACTCAATATGGCGGTACGACGGTCGAGGTGCTGAACACCGACGCCGAGGGACGGCTGATCCTGGCCGACGCGATCGTGCGGGCGTGCGAGGACAACCCCGACTACCTGATCGAGACGTCGACGTTGACCGGCGCGCAGACGGTGGCGCTCGGCGCACGCACGCCCGGAGTGATGGGCAGCGACACGTTTCGCGACCGGGTCGCCGCGATCTCGCAGCGGATCGGCGAAAACGGTTGGGCCATGCCGCTTCCGGACGAACTGAAGGACGACCTCAAGTCGACGGTCGCCGACCTGGCCAACATCAGCGGACAACGGTTCGCCGGGATGCTGGTGGCCGGGGTGTTCCTGCGTGAGTTCGTCGCCAACGGGGTCGACTGGGCCCACATCGATGTCGCTGCGCCGGCGTACAACACCGGTGGCCCGTGGGGTTACACGCCTAAAGGCGGGACGGGTGTACCGACTCGCACCATGTTCGCGGTGCTAGAGGATATCGCCGCGAACGGCTAGCTAGCCGCGGACGGCTGGGCGGCTGAACCAGCGCACCTTCTGCCGCCAGGAGTATGCCGAGATCACCGCGAAACCGGCGCCGCAACCGCAGGCGAAGAACCAGACCAGCGCCGCGTCCACCGGGCCTTGGATCGCCGGCACCAGCGCCGTGATGATGCGTACCGAGCAGGCCGCCATGCCACTGGCGCACGCAAGCAGATAGAGCGTGGCGATACTCGTCGAGCGCGGGTCCTGCCGCAAGACCAGCATGGCGCGGAAACCGAACGCGAGCAGATAGACCAACGTTCCGCACAACAGCATCCAGTAGACGCTCAACCAGAAGTCGGTGGGCAGTGCGAAAAAGTCACGTGCGTACACCTTGCTGCCGCGGCTCAACGTGAACGTCGCCAGCAGCATCGGAATGCACAGCGTCGCAGGACGTTCCACGTATTGCTTGAACGATGCCTGCAGCATGTGGTCGTCGGTGATCCGGCCGAGCGCGTTGTAGACGATCGCCGAGGCCGCGACGATGTAGCAATCGTGGCCGAGATAATTCTGCAAATTCCACACGCCGGTCAGGTCGTGCAGGCCGACGCCGAGGGTGTTGGCCGCCATCGGTGACATCAGCAGGACCGCAAGTCCCTGCAAGGCGATGTTCAACGTCGCGGCGACTTCCCAGCGGCAGTGCCAGGTGACCCGGCGGATCCACAGGCTCCAGCCGATGCACGCCAGGGTGATGATGATGAGTGCGCTCAGTGCCATGGCAGTACCTCGTACGTTAAAGATCTACAGCGGAGGCGCGTCGGAGCGTGGCCGCCACTCCGCGATCTTTGTCGGCTGCTGAAGAGTCTTGACGTTCCCGCCCGCGACGGCATGAATCTGCATTCCGCCACGGATCTCTTCGGCGAGCGCGGTGACCTCTTCCGGTTCGATGAACCGGTAGCGCGTCAGCAACTCAGCGCGGTTGATGCCGAGGTTGGCCGCGGCGACGCGCAGATTGTCGGCGGTAATCAGCGTTCCCTTGTCCAACTGGTCGTAATAAGTCGAACGTGGGAGTTCCATCGCGGTCCAAATCTCTTCCCTGCTCAGGGAGCGACCTGCCAGGTAAGAGAGCACGGTGGCAAGTTCCTTGCCGCTGTCATCGGGATACACGCCGAACAAGATATCCAAGTTCTCGGCTTTCCGGAATCCCATTCGCGTTAAATGCCGATCATTTAGCGTTCTAAGCGCGGCATGCATCCGCCTTCATGGATCAAAAGTCCGATTAATTGGACAGCACAGCACACTTCGCCTGGTTACCTCGTTTGCTCTGAGCAAAGGTCCGATTGAGACATGCCTCACAACGCGTGGGCAACGGCATATTCAGGCGGTGGCGCCGACGGAATTCGGGCGTAACCAGTTCGCCCTGGTTGTATGCCGACGTTGCCGCAGTGACAGGATGGTTTCGGTAATCAAGGGTGCAGCTTCTCCCACACCACGCTGTGGTAAGCCGGAGGTCGACCTGCATCCACCGACCGACCAATCGAGGAGTCGATTTCAGATGGCCTTCTCAGTGCAGATGCCGGCACTCGGTGAGAGCGTGACCGAGGGAACTGTCACCCGGTGGCTGAAGCAAGAAGGCGACACCGTCGAGGTCGATGAGCCGTTGCTGGAAGTGTCCACCGACAAGGTCGACACCGAGATTCCCTCGCCCGCAGCGGGCGTGCTGACCAAAATCGTGGCTCACGAGGACGACACCGTCGAGGTCGGCGGCGAGCTCGCCGTGATCGGCGACGCGTCGGAGGGCGGCCAGCAGCCCGCCGAGCAGCCCGCGGCGCAGGCCGCGCCCGAACCCCAGGCAGCTCCCGAACCCCAGGGCGCTCCCGCGCCGCAACCCGCGGCCGAGCCGCCGGCACCCGCTGCCCCGGCAACCAATGACCAAGGCGCAAGCGGAGACTCGCAGCCGGTGCTGATGCCCGAACTCGGCGAATCCGTCACCGAAGGCACCGTGACCCGCTGGTTGAAGAAGGTGGGCGACTCCGTCCAGGTCGACGAGCCACTGGTCGAGGTCTCCACCGACAAGGTCGACACCGAGATTCCGTCACCGGTCGCGGGCACGTTGATCAGCATCACCGCCGAGGAGGACGTCACCGTCTCGGTCGGCGGTGAACTCGCCCGGATCGGCACGGGCGCCGCCGCTTCTGCCCCGGCCCCCGCCACACCCGCACCGCAGGCTGCGCCCGCGCCTCCCGCTGCACCGGCGCCTCCCGCGCCTCCTGCTGCACCGGCGCCCCCCGCACCGCCCGCGCCCGCCGCGCCGCCCGCGCCTCCGGCCGCCCCCGCGCCGGCGCCGCAACCGGCGGCCCAACCCGCACCGACAACCGACGGCAGCCCTTACGTCACTCCCCTGGTCCGGAAACTGGCCGCCGAGAACAACGTTGACCTCAACGCGCTGAGTGGAACCGGGGTCGGTGGACGCATCCGCAAGCAGGATGTGTTGGCCGCCGCCGAGCAGACGAAGCAAGCCGCGTCAGCCCCGGCTCCCGCGGCAGCCGCCGCGGCGCCGGCCCAGGCCGGGTCCAAGCCCGGCGCTGCGACGCCCGCCCCCGCGCTGGCCCACCTGCGTGGCACCACACAGAAGGCCAGCCGGATCCGCCAGATCACCGCGAAGAAGACGCGCGAGTCGCTACAGGCCACAGCACAGCTGACGCAGACGCACGAGGTCGACATGACCCGCATCGTCGCGTTGCGCAACAAAGCCAAGACGGCGTTCGCCGAACGTGAGGGCGTGAACCTGACCTTCCTGCCGTTCATCGCGCGTGCCGCGATCGACGCGCTCAAGGTGCACCCGAACATCAACGCCAGCTACAACGAAGACACCAAAGAGATCACCTATTACGACGCGGAGCATCTCGGCTTCGCAGTAGACACTGAGCAAGGCCTGCTCTCCCCTGTCATCCACAACGCCGGCGACCTGTCGCTGGCCGGACTGGCCCGCGCCATCGCCGATATCGCCGCCCGCGCCCGATCGGGTGATCTGCGGCCCGACGAGCTGTCCGGCGGCACCTTCACCATCACCAATATCGGTAGCCAGGGCGCGCTTTTCGACACTCCGATCCTGGTCCCTCCCCAAGCGGCGATGCTGGGAACCGGCGCGATCGTCAAGCGACCCCGCGTGGTCGTCGACGAAACCGGCAACGAGTCGATCGGCGTGCGCTCGATCTGCTACCTGCCGCTGACCTACGACCACCGGTTGATCGACGGCGCCGACGCCGGCCGCTTCCTGACCACCGTCAGGCATCGGCTGGAAGAAGGCGCGTTCGAGGCCGATTTAGGTCTTTGAGGTCTCCGGGGATACTCGACTCGTGGCCGCTACCGTCGCGATCGCAGGCTCGTCCGGCCTAATCGGTTCGGCGCTGGTGAACGCGCTGCGCTCGGCGGATTACCGGGTGCTGCGCATCGTGCGCCGCGCGCCGGCCAACGCCGGCGAGCTGCACTGGGATCCCGACAGCGGTGAACTCGACGCCGCGGCGCTGAGCGGCGTCGACGCTGTGGTGAACATGTGCGGCATCAACGTCGGCCAGCGGCGCTGGTCGGGAGCGTTCAAGCAGAACCTGCGCGACAGTCGCATCACCCCGACCGAAGTGCTGTCCACCGCGGTTGCCGAGGCCGGCGTCGGTGTGCTCGTCAACGCCAGCGCGGTCGGCTATTACGGCAACACCAAGGATCACACGGTCGACGAAACCGGTTCGGCCGGAACGGGTTTCCTGGCGCAACTCTGTGTGGACTGGGAAGCGGTCACCGCGTCCGCGCGCGACGCCGGCACCCGGGTAGTGCTGGCCCGCACCGGCGTCGTGTTGGCCGCAGCGGGCGGTGCGCTGCGCCAGTTGCGGCCGCTGTTCTCGCTCGGCCTCGGCGCCCGGCTGGGCAGCGGGCGCCAATACATGTCGTGGATCAGCCTGGAGGACACCGTTCGAGCGCTGCAGTTCGCGATCTCTGACGAGCGGCTATCGGGGCCGGTCAACGTCACCGGACCCGCACCGGTCACCAACGCCGAATTCACCACCGCGTTGGGCCGCGCGGTCAACCGGTCCAGCCCGCTGATGGTGCCCGGGTTCGCAGTGCGCGCCGCACTCGGCGAATTCGCCGACGAGGCGCTGTTGAGCGGACAACGCGCCATCCCCGGCGTCCTGGAGCGGACCGGCTTCGAGTTCCACCACAACACCGTCGGCGAGGCGCTGCGCTACGCCACGGCGAAGGGCTCCGCCGAGTAGAACCAGCCGCTGCCAGGTTGTCGCCAGGTTCGAGTTGTACCGTCGGCGTGTGAGTTCGATCCGCTCGAGCAGTGCTGCCATCGACATCCGGCAGCTGGGCACCCTCGACTACCGGGTCGCCTGGAAACTGCAGCAGGAGTTGGCCGATTCCCGCGCGGCCGGCGGCACCGATTCGCTGCTGCTGCTTGAACATCCCTCCGTCTACACCGCCGGGCGGCGCACCGCCGCCGAGGAGCGGCCGACAGATGGCACCCCGGTTGTCGACACCGACCGCGGCGGCAAGATCACCTGGCACGGGCCGGGCCAGCTCGTCGGCTACCCGATCATCGGCCTGGCCGAGCCGCTCGACGTGGTCAACTACGTGCGCCGCATCGAAGAAGCCCTGATCCAGGTCTGCACCGACATCGGCGTGCAAGTCGGTCGGGTCGACGGACGCTCCGGCGTGTGGCTGCCGGCCGGCCGCGGACGACCGGCACGCAAAGTCGCCGCGATCGGCGTACGGGTATCGCGGGCCACCACACTGCACGGCTTTGCGCTGAACTGCGACTGCGACCTCGACGCGTTCACCGCGATCGTCCCGTGCGGTATCAGCGACGCCGGGGTGACGTCACTGTCGGCCGAACTGGACCGCCGGATCGGGGTGGAGGACGTCCGGTCCGCGGTCGCCGAGGCCGTCTGCGATGCCCTCGACGGCCGGCTGGCAGTGGCTGTCCACGCGTTCCCGACTCCTCAGCCCGCCACTGCGCGGGCATCGTCGTCGGAGGCTGAGCACACAGCCGCCCGCGTAGCATCGTCTACGTGACCGTCGCCCCCGAAGGTCGGAAGCTGCTGCGCCTGGAAGTGCGCAATGCGGAGACCCCGATCGAACGCAAGCCGCCGTGGATCAAGACCCGGCTGCGGATGGGGCCCGAGTACACCGAACTGAAGAAACTCGTCCGTCGCGAGGGCCTGCACACGGTGTGTGAGGAAGCCGGCTGCCCCAACATCTACGAGTGCTGGGAAGACCGCGAAGCCACGTTCCTGATCGGCGGCGAGGTGTGCAGCCGCCGCTGCGATTTCTGCCAGATCGACACCGGTAAGCCTGCGCCGTTGGACCGTGACGAACCGCGCCGGGTGGCCGAGAGCGTGCAGGCGATGAACCTGCGCTACTCCACCGTTACCGGCGTGGCCCGCGACGACCTGCCCGACGGCGGCGCCTGGCTGTACGCCGAGACGGTGCGGGCCATCAAGCAGCTGAACCCGTCCACCGGTGTCGAGTTGCTGATCCCCGACTTCAACGGTGACGCGGATCAGCTGCGTCAGGTCTTCGAAGTCCGGCCGGAGGTGTTGGCGCACAATGTCGAAACGGTGCCGCGCATCTTCAAGCGCATCCGTCCCGCGTTCTCCTACCAACGCAGTCTCGACGTGCTCACCGCGGCGCGCGACTTCGGATTGGTCACCAAGAGCAACCTGATCCTCGGCATGGGCGAGACGCCCGAGGAGGTGCGGATCGCACTGACCGATTTGCACGGCGCCGGCTGCGACATCGTCACCATCACCCAGTACCTGCGCCCGACGGCGCGCCACCACCCGGTCGACCGCTGGGTCCATCCCGACGAGTTCGGCGAGTACGAGCGGTACGCCGAGCAACTCGGGTTCGCTGGGGTGCTGGCCGGTCCGCTGGTGCGCTCGTCGTATCGGGCCGGTCGGCTCTATCAGCAGGCCAACCAGCGTCGGCTCCAGACGCCGACCGCGCAGCCAGGCTGATACCGGCTGTTTGCGTATTCTTGGCGACTATGGCCAGATCCCGCGGCGCCAAGCCGAGCAAGGCCGCCCGAGCCGAGGCGAAAGCCGCTCGCAAGGCGGCCAGTAAAGAACGTCGTAGCCAGCTCTGGCAGGCGTTCAATATCCAGCGCAAAGAGGACAAGCGGCTGCTGCCGTACATGATCGGCGCGTTTCTGCTGATCGTCGTGATCGCCGTGGCAATCGGGGTGTTCGCCGGCGGCATATCAATGGTCTCGCTGCCGGTGCTGGGTGTCGTGCTGGGCGCGTTGGTGGCGTTCATCATCTTCGGCCGGCGTGCGCAGAAGTCGGTGTACGGCAAGGCCGAAGGCCAGGCCGGCGCCGCCGCCTGGGCGCTGGACAACCTGCGCGGCAAGTGGCGGGTCACGCCCGGGGTGGCCGCCACCGGGCACCTCGACGCCGTGCACCGGGTGCTTGGGCGGCCCGGGGTGATCCTGGTCGGCGAGGGCGCGGCGGGACGGGTCAAACCGCTTCTCGCCCAGGAGAAGAAGCGCACCGCTCGATTGATCGGCGACGTGCCGATCTACGACATCATCGTCGGCAATGGCGACGGCGAGGTCCCGCTTGCCAAGCTGGAGCGCCATCTGACCAAGCTGCCGTCCAACATCACCGTCAAGCAGATGGATTCGCTGGAGTCGCGGCTGGCCGCGTTGGGCTCGCGGGCCGGCACCGCCGCGATGCCCAAGGGCCCGATGCCCGGCGGCGCCAAGATGCGCGGCGTCCAGCGCACCGTCCGCCGGCGCTAGAACTCTCTAGCGCCGGACGACGGCGGTGCCGGTCACCCGGTCCTGAATCCCTCGCCCGTCGACGTCGACGAACAACGCCGGGATGACGAACGCGATCAGGGCTCCTCGCACCGCGGCACGGCCCACGCCGACGTGCAGCCGCTCGTCGATCGACGCCACCCGCAGGCCCAGCGCGAATTGCCCTGGGGTGAACTGGAATAACCGCACGGCGACCACGCCGAGCACCAGCCAGGTCGCGAGCACGACCGCGGCTCCCGCCTGCCCGTAGAGAAATTGGCGGCTCGTCATCAGACCGAAGGTGACGGTGAGCCGCGCCAAGCCGTACGCGATGAACCAATCGATGAGCAGCGCCACCATCCGCCGACCCAGGCCGGCCAGCGAGCCGGGCCCGTTTTCGGGCAAGCCGAGCGACCGGCCCGGATACCCTTGCGACTGGTCCGGATCGTCGGATCGTGGAGGACGGTTGCTGCGGGTCATCCCCCCACAATAAGGTCAGCCCGGGGCAGCCTCTTTAGCCTGCTGAGCAGTCACGTAACGTCTACGAAACGCAGGGTTGACTACCAGGCAACACCGCGTCCCTACCGTCTGGTCGAGCTTTCAATTACGGCCACGTAAAGGGAAGCTCATCAGCGACCACAGTGGTTCGAAGCTCGCAGCAAAGGAGAGCGCTTCGGTGTCCGAAAACACGGCCGACGACATCATCAAACTGGCCAAGGATGAAAACGTCGAATTCGTCGACGTCCGGTTCTGTGACCTGCCAGGCATCATGCAGCACTTCACGATTCCGATCTCGTTCTTCGATGAGAGCGTGTTCGAGGAAGGCCTGGCGTTCGACGGCTCCTCGATTCGCGGTTTCCAGTCCATTCACGAGTCCGACATGCTGCTCCTCCCCGACCCGGACACGGCGCACATCGACCTGTTCACCCAGGCCAAGACGCTGAACCTGAACTTCTTCGTGCACGACCCGTTCACGCTCGAGCCGTACTCGCGCGACCCGCGCAACATCGCCCGCAAGGCGGAGAACTACCTCAAGAGCACCGGCATCGCCGACACGGCGTACTTCGGCGCCGAGGCCGAGTTCTACATCTTCGACTCGGTCGCCTTCGACTCGAACATCAACGGCACCTTCTACGAGGTCGACGCGATCTCCGGGTGGTGGAACACCGGCTCGGCGACCGAGAACGACGGCAGCCCGAACCGCGGTTACAAGGTGCGCCCGAAGGGTGGCTACTTCCCCGTCGCCCCGGTCGACCATTACGTCGACCTGCGCGCCAGAATGCTGCAGAACCTGATCAAGGCCGGTTTCTCGCTGGAGAAGGGCCACCATGAGGTGGGTACCGGTGGTCAGGCCGAGATCAACTACAAGTTCAACACCCTGCTGCACGCCGCCGACGACATGCAGCTGTACAAGTACATCGTCAAGAACACCGCGTGGCAGGAGGGCAAGACCGTCACGTTCATGCCCAAGCCGCTGTTCGGTGACAACGGCTCGGGTATGCACACCCACCAGTCGCTGTGGAAAGACGGCAACCCGTTGATGTACGACGAGACCGGTTACGCCGGGCTGTCCGACACCGCGCGCCATTACATCGGCGGCCTGCTGCACCACGCCCCGTCGCTGCTGGCGTTCACCAACCCGACGGTGAACTCCTACAAGCGTCTGGTCCCCGGTTTCGAGGCGCCGATCAACCTGGTCTACAGCCAGCGCAACCGCTCGGCGTGTGTCCGCATCCCGATCACCGGCAGCAACCCCAAGGCCAAGCGCCTGGAGTTCCGTTGCCCCGACTCGTCGGGTAACCCGTACCTGGCGTTCGCGGCCATGTTGATGGCCGGCTTGGACGGCATCAAGAACAAGATCGAGCCGCAGACTCCGGTCGACAAGGACCTCTACGAACTGCCGCCGGAGGAGGCTGCGAACATCCCGCAGGCTCCGACCCAGCTGTCGGCTGTGATCGACCGCTTGGAAGAGGACCACGAATACCTCACCGAGGGCGGGGTTTTCACGTCCGACCTGATCGAGACGTGGATTACCTACAAGCGGGAGAACGAGATCCTGCCGGTCCAGATCCGGCCGCACCCCTACGAGTTTGCGCTCTATTACGACGTATAAGTCGGTTGAGGCTCGCACGTAAGCAGAGTCGAAAGAGATGGCCCCGGTCGCTGAGACCGGGGCCATGTTCGTGTCGGAGCGGTGCGGTCATCGTGCGGAACCAGCCGAAAAGCCGTCTCACATTTCTGACCACCTCAGCGTCTACGTCTTAGTGGCCGCAGCCCGGCCACCGGGCATCGCGGAGTGCGCAGGTCCACGGATTAGTCGGAGGTAGCAGGACATGACGACATCTCAAGAAACGCCGTCGCTGGAAGCGGGGGCACTGATGGCCACCCTCGCCGCGGTTGCGCCGAACACGCGCACGGCTTGCGCGGGTTGGACCGTCCGCAACATCCTGGCGCACTTCGCAGGCGGCACAAAGGAAGTCGCGGATCTCCTCGAATTGAAAGTGAATCATCACCAGCAGCGACCGACCCTGGGATTCGATGAACGCGAAGCACCATTCCTCGCGCTGGACGATGTCGAGCTCGTCCGGGCGGTGGCCGCCGAAGGCGACCGCATGGCAGCTGCCGTGTCGGCGCTCGCCGCTACCGACGATCCCACCTTCCTGTTCACCGGGACCACCCTGACCGTCGCGCAATTCGCGACCCACATGCGCAGCGAGATGGCGCTGCACCGCTGGGACATCGTTGGCGACGATGACCTATCCGAACAATTGTTGACCCAGCCTGACTTGAGCCGCCATGCGGTCGAGGTGCTTGACGCCATGCCCGTGCTGTACGAGGCCCCTGAATGGCGCGCGAAGCTCGCCGGTGTCACCGCGGCATTGCGGATCGTGCTTCGCAGCCCGAGCACCGCCGACATCGTCTACGAGCAGGCGCCTGCGGGCGCGCGTTTTGAGATCGTCGAGAATGGCCCCGCTACTGGCGACGCGGTCGTCACCACCGACACCGCCAACCGCTACCTCACCCTCTGGGGACGCCGGTCAGCGGAACGTCCGCTGACCATCGACACCGACACCGTCAGTGCGGCCGTCGTAAAGGCAGTGCTTTGGGGTGCCGGCACTCCGTGGGCACCAGGGCGCACAACGGAGTAATACGCAATACTCGAGGGTAGGCCCCGAATCGCAACAATCAGGTTGGGCCGCTTCGTAATTCGGTGCGCAAGCCCATCAAGACGACGCCGAGCACGTTTTGTGTTGCCCTCGACCGACACACGCGACGTACTCAGCAGTGAGCGGCCCAGCAGCGCTGGTTGGGGCAGTAGACCGATCGAGCGATGTTCACCATGGCTCCAACGTCGTGCACGTGGATGTCGTCCGCGTCCAGGTTGGCGTGGATGCTGTTGGCGATCTGTTGCGGCGTCCAACCCCATCCGAGGTCGTTGCAGATCAGGTACGCGGTTCCGATCAGGGCGTCCTCGTGGCCCTGCGGCCAGGTGAGGCCGGCGCCGCGGAGTTGGTTGAGGTAGTCGTCATCGCGGGGATCGGCGTTCGCAACGGCAGCACTGGAAGCCAGCGCGGCGCCGGCAACGATCGGGATGATGAGTTTGGCCGCCCAGCGAGGTGGGAGCATCCGGTGCACTTCCTTCATTGATCGATGGTTGCGTCAGTGTGCGATCAACACATGACGAATAGGCAAAATCGGGACGAAAGTTGGTGGTAATCGCCCGGCACGAAGCGACGCACGTCGAGTTCGCGGTACCCGACATTCGATACCGCCCCGCGACTCTGCCGACCAATGCGCTCGACGCCTGATCCGATGGTCGGCCCCCGATCGGATCGGGTATCGTCAGCGATGCTAAGCAGGTGCTCAGCAATCGTGGAAGGGATCAGATGGCGCTGCAGACAGTTTTGGACGACATCCGTAAGCGACCCGGCTCGGGTGACGTCATCGCGGTCATCGATCCCGCGACCGAGGAGACCATCACCGAATTCACCGACTGCGGCGAGGAGGCGGTCAACGAGGCCACCGCACGCGCCAAGGCCTCCTTCGAATCCGGCGTCTGGTCACAGCTTCCCGGCCGCGAGCGGGCCAAGGTGATGTGGAAGATCGCGGAGCTGATCGACGAGCACGCCGACGAATTCGCCCAACTCGACTCGCTGAACACCGGCATGCCGCTGATGCAGGCCACCCTTCAGATGTCGACGGTGTCGGAGTTCTTCCGCTACTACGCCGGCTGGTGCTCCAAGCTCAACGGCGTTGCATACGACGTGAAGACGGACGGCATCGCGACCGATGCCTTCGTCGACATGCACGCCTACACGCTCAAAGAGCCCTACGGCGTCGTCGGCCTGATTTTCCCGTGGAACGGCCCGATCTTCAACGCCAGCGCAAAGCTCGCCCCCGCCTTGGCGGCCGGCGGTAGCCTGCTCGTCAAACCCGCTGAGGAGACGCCTCTTTCGGCCGTGCTGCTCGACCGGCTGATTCACGAGGCCGGCGTTCCCGAAGGCGTCGTCAACCTGCTCACCGGCTACGGCCACACCGCCGGGGCGGCGATCACAGCGCACCCCGACGTGGAAAAGGTCGCCTTCACCGGTTCGACCGAGGTCGGCAAGGAGATCGTGCGGGCCTCGGCGGACAACCTCAAAAAGGTCACCCTCGAGCTCGGCGGCAAGTCGCCGGTGCTGATTTTCGACGACGCCGACCTGGACAAGGCCATCCTGATGGCATCGCTGGGCATCTTCGTGCACTCCGGCCAAGGCTGTGTCTGCGGGTCGCGGATCTTCGCCCAGCGCGGCGTGTACGACCGTGTGGTAGAAGGTATTTCGATGATGGCCAACACCTTCAAGCTGGGCGCACCCAGCGAGGAGGGCTGCGTCAGCGGACCACTGATCAGCCAGAAGCAGCTGACCCGCGTCATGGGCTTCATCGACGAGGGCAAGACTGAGGGCGTCGAGGTCGTCACCGGCGGCCACCGCCTCGACCGCAAGGGTTACTTCGTCCACCCGACCGTGCTGACCAACGTCGACCCGGGCATGCGGCTCTACCGGCAGGAGATCTTCGGCCCGGTGGTCAGCATCCTGCCGTTCGACGACGAGGACGAGGCCATCGCGATGGCCAACGACACCACCTACGGCCTGGCCGCCACCGCCTACACCGAAAACCTCAGCCGCGCCCACCGGCTCGTCAAGCGCATGCAGGCGGGCAGCGTCCAGGTCAACTGCCAGTTGGTGTTTGACCACGACGTACCGTTCGGTGGTCACAAGCAGTCCGGTTGGGGGCACGAGTTCGGCAAAGAGGGCATCGACATGTACATGAAGACCAAGTCGGTCTGGATGCAGCTCTGACACGTATTGTCTGCCCATGGCGCAAAATCTCGAGGCTCGGCTGAATTCGTATACGCCGATCGCCCTGTCGTTGTTCCGGATCGTTTTCGGGCTGTTGTTCCTCAGCCATGGGCTGTCCGCGGTCATCGGCTGGCCGGCGGCGGGTCACGTTGCGCCCGTTGGACAGTGGCCGGATTTCTACGCCGGCTGGATCGAGCTGATCACCGGTGCACTGATAGCCGTGGGGCTGTTCACCCGGCCCGCGGCGTTCCTGGCGAGCGGCGAGATGGCGTTCGCGTACTTCACCGCCCACTTCCCGCAGGGATTCTGGCCGATCAACAACCACGGCGAAGAGTCGGTGATGTTCTGCTTCGCCTTCCTGCTGTTGGTGTTCACCGGCGGCGGCCGCCACGCCCTGGAAGGTCGACGCGCTGGATCGAGCCGCCGAATTAGACTGCGGCGCTGAGCCTCAACGCAGCGTCGCGAAGAACGCGCGGACATCGTCGACGTACAAATCCGGCTGCTCGAAGGCAGCGAAGTGCCCGCCGCGCGGCATCGTCGTCCAGTGCGTGATGTTGTAGGCCGCCTCGCACCAGCTGCGCGGGGTGCGCAGGATTTCCTTCGGGAATGACGCGACGCCGGTGGGCAGGTCCACATGGCCGTCGCTGACGAACCGGTTGAAACTCTCCCAGTACAGCCGAGCCGACGAGGAGCCGCTGCCGGTGACCCAGTACAGCATGACGTTGTCGAGCAATTCATCTTTGCTGAACACATTCTCGGGATGCCCGTCGCAGTCCGCCCACGCCCAGAATTTCTCGACGACCCACGCTAGCTGTCCGACTGGCGAGTCGACCAGTCCGTAGCCCAGTGTCTGTGGCCGGGTGGACTGCTGCTTGGAATAACCGGTGCCCCACTTGCGGTGTTCGACGTACGCCGCCAGGGCCCGCTGGTCGTCGTCGCTGAAATCGCCGGATCCTTCGACCGGTTTGGCGATCGGCATGTTCAGGTGGATGCCGGCGCAACGCCCGCCGTTGCGGCCGATCTGCGTCGTCACCGCAGCGCCCCAGTCCCCGCCCTGCGCGCCGTAGCGCTCATAGCCGAGCCGGCCGACCAATGTCTCCCACACCTCCGCGATCTTCTCCACACCCCAGCCGGTGCCGGTGGGCTTGCCGGAGAATCCGTAGCCGGGCAACGACGGGCAGATCACGTGGAAGGCGTCCTCGGCGCGCCCCGACGGCGGGTTGACCAGCGGCTCGATCACCTTGTGGAACTCCACTACCGAGCCCGGCCAGCCGTGGGTGACCAGCAGCGGCAGCGCATCGTCGTGTGCAGAGCGCTGGTGGATGAAATGGATGTCCAGGCCGTCGATTTCGGTGAGGTATTGGTCAAAGTGGTTCAGCGCGGCCTCCCTGCTGCGCCAGTCGTAGCCGTCGGCCCAGTAGTCGGCCAGCTCGCGGGTGTAGTTCAGCGGGATGCCCTGGCTCCAGTCGTCGACGGTCTCGGCCTCGGGCCACCGGGTGCGCGCCAGGCGCTCCTGCAGATCGTCGAGCACGGCGGCGGGAACGTCGATGCGGTAGGGCCTGATTTCCGTCATGGCCTTCATCATGCAGGCCGACGTTCAGCCGTCGAGGCCGAGGTCCTTGCGGAACCGTTGCATGCCATCGACCTTCTGCGCGAGCGTGGCGTCCGGGCCGGAGTAGAACATCCACGGCATGGTCAGAATCCCGGTGATCCCGGCCGCCTCCGCCCGCTGGTAGTGGGCGGGGGTGAACGCATCGGTCAGCGGCGTCAGGATGGTGAAAGCGTCCATCCCCAAACCCTTTTCGGCCCGTAATTCCCGTATCCGGTTCGTGGCGGTGATCGCCTGGTCGGTGTTGATCAGGTCGCCAATCCAGCCGTCGTATCGAGCGGCGCGACGCAACGCGACCTCGCTGAGTCCGCCGACGTAGATGGGTATCCGCGGCGGCGTGGGCTGCATCTCGAGCTTGGGCGTCTGATAGAACGCGCCGTCGAATTCCGTCCAGTCCGGCGACCACAGCGTGCGCATCAGTTCGAGCATCTCGTCGGTGCGCTTGCCCCGCTGGGCGAACGGCTGCTCCATCAGCTCGAATTCCTCTTCGCACCACCCGACGCCGATACCGAGCTCGACCCGCCCGTCTGCCAGATATGCCGCGGTGCCAATGGCTTTCGCCGCCGAATACGGATTGCGCATCGCCGGAATGTAGACCGTGGTGACGAACCGCAACCGGCTCGTGACCTGCGCGAGCGAGCCGACCAGCACCCACGGGTCGGGCCACTCGGTGAACGGCTGCCAGCGGCGCTCGCCGTCCTTGGTGTAGGGGTACGGGGTGTCTAGCGTTTCCAGGTTGACGATGTGATCGGGAATCGCCATGCCGTCGTAGCCGAGATCGTCGGCCACTTTGGCGACCTCGACGATCTCCTTGGTGCCCAGGAACGCGCTGCTCACGTAGAACTTCACTCGGCCGTCCGCGCCCACGACGGGGTGATGAAGATGCCCTCGGCTTCGACGGTGACCCCGTCGGCGTCGGAAAGATGGCCGGAGACAAAGGATTTCACGCCTTCGGTGCGCTCGACAGCGGCGTCGGCGCGCAACCTGCCCAACGGGGTGCCGCGGACGAAGCGCAGCGTCAAAGTTCCGGTGAACAGGGGCTTGGTCAGCCCCGCGCTGGCGGCCTCGCCGAGCACGTGGTCGAGCACCAACGCGCACACCCCGCCGTGCACCCAGCCCGGCGGGCCCTCATAGGCGCCACCGAGGGTGAAATCGCTCCAGCAACTGGATCCGTCGTCGCCGTGGTGGATGGTCAACGGAGGGGCCACCGCATTGCGCAGCCCGATCACCGCGTTGTTCCACACCACCGGGCGTCCCCCGACCGAGTAGCGCACCACCTGCGTCTCGTCGCGTTGTCGGCTGCGCAGCGCGTCGGTCGCGGTGCGGATCGCCGCCCGCGCGGTGCCGATCGAGCCGGCATCGGCGTCGGTCCGCAGCGTCGCCTCGATCAGGTCGCGAACGTCCTGGGTCAGAGGGCCGTAGATCGCCGCGAGTCGATCATGTTCGTCGGCGCTCATCACCTCATAGGGGATTTTCGCTTCCAAGCCCGCCTCCCGGCGCTCGTGGCGGGCTTTGTCAGCAGCCGACCGTTACGTCCTTACTAACACCGAGATCTGCCACGCACCGCGACCGGGGCCGCTCATTCGTCGAAGATCTTGTGCACGACGGCTTTTGCGCGCCTGGTCACGCGTAGATAGTTGTCGAGGAATTCGCCGCCGTCACCGTTTCTCGCCCAACCGGCCGCCACGGCGACGGTATTGAGCAGCCGTCCCGGTCCAGGCAGCTGGTCGGTGGGCTTGCCGCGAACCAGCACCAGCGCGTTGCGGGCCCGGGTAGCGGTCAGCCAGGCTTCGCGCAGCAGATCGGCGTCCTCGCCTCCAATCAGCCCGGCCTCGGCGGCCGCGTCCAGGCTCTCGAGCGTCGAGGTGTTGTGCAAAGCCTCGATCTCGCTGGCGTAGCGCAGCTGCAGCAGCTGAACCGTCCATTCGATGTCAGCCAGTCCCCCGCGTCCCAGCTTGGTGTGGGTTTTGGGGTCGGCACCGCGCGGCAGCCGCTCGGAGTCGACGCGCGCCTTCATCCGCCGGATCTCCAGGACCGCCTCGGCCGACACCCCGCCGGAGGGGTAGCGCGTCTTGTCGACTAGGTGCAGGAAGCGCTGACCCAGATCGGCGTCACCGGCGACCGCGTCGGCCCGCAGCAGCGCCTGGATCTCCCACGCCTGCGCCCACTGCTCGTAATAGGCGGCGTAGGAGGCGAGCGTGCGGACCAGCGGACCGCTGCGCCCCTCAGGGCGCAGGTTGGCGTCGACTTCCAGCGGCGGGTCCGCGCTGGGGGTGCCCAGCAGCGCGCGGATCTGCTCGGCCACCGTCATCGCCCACTTCACCGCGTCCGAGTCCTGAACGCCGTCGGACGGCTCGCAGACGAACAACACGTCCGCGTCGGACCCGTAGCCCAGTTCGCGGCCGCCGAGGCGACCCATCCCGATCACCGCGATCGCTGCAGGGGCGTCGCCGCTCTCGGGGAGGTTGGCGCGGATCACCGCCTCCAGCGCGGCCTGCAACACCGCGACCCACACTGCGGTCAGCGCCGCGCACACGTCGGTGACGTCAAGCATGCCCAGCAGGTCGGCCGAGGCCACCCGCGCCAACTCACGTCGACGCAGCGAACGTGCGATCGCGATGGCGCGCACCGGGTCGCTCTGCCGGGCCGCCGAGGCGACCAGCGCACCGGCGACCGCCTCGGGTTCGACGTCGAGCAGCTTCGGACCTTCGGGTCCGTCGCTGTAGCTCTGGACCACCTCGGGTGCGCGCATCAGCAGCTCCGGCACATAGGCCGACGTGCCCAGCACGTGCATCAGTCGCTTGGCCACCGACGGCTTGTCGCGCAGGGTGGACAGATACCAACGCTGCGACACCATCACCTCGCTGATCCTGCGGTAGGCCAGCAGGCCGCCGTCGGGATCGGGAGTGTCGGAGAGCCAATCCAACAGCCGCGGCAACAGCACCGACTGCACTCGGCCGCGCCGGCCACTCTGGTTGATCAGCGCGGACAGGTGGGTCAGCGCGCTGTGCGGCGCCTCATAACCCAGGGCGGCCAGCTGTCGCTCCGCCGCCGCGGGTGTCATCCCCTGCGAGAACTCCAGGCCTTCTGGCGCAAGGGATTCCAGCAGCGGTTGATAGAACAGCTTGGTGTGCAACCGCGAGACCCGTAGGTGGTGGCGCTTCAATTCGTCGCGCAGCACCCCAAGCCTGTCGTGGCTGCCGTCGGGCCGGACGTGGGCGGCCCGGGCCAGCCACCGCATCGCCTCGTCGTCGTCGGGCGCGGGCAGCATGTGCGTGCGCTTGAGCCGCTGTAATTGCAGCCGGTGCTCCAGCAGCCGGAGGAACTCGTAGGACGCGGTCAGGTTCGCGGTGTCGTCGCGGCCGACATAGCCGCCGGCGCCGAGCGCAGCCAGCGCGTCGACCGTCGAGGCCACATGCAGCGTCTCGTCGTTGCGGCCATGCACGAGCTGCAGGAGCTGCACCGCGAACTCGACGTCACGCAGTCCGCCGCTGCCGAGTTTCAGCTCACGGGTGCGGACGTCGGCGGGCACCAACTGCTCCACTCGCCGCCGCATCGCCTGCACTTCGGGCACGAAATCCGCACGCTCGCAAGCGTTCCAGACCATAGGCATCAACGTGTCGATGTACTGCTTGCCCAGTTCGGCGTCACCGGCAGCTGGCCGGGCTTTCAACAGCGCCTGAAACTCCCACGTCTTGGCCCACTGCTGGTAGTAGGCGACATGGGAATCCAGCGTGCGGACCAGCTCGCCGTGCCGGCCCTCGGGCCGCAGTCCGGCGTCGACCTGGAAGAAGGCATCCGAGGCCAACCGCATCATTTCGCCCGCGATCCGCGCCGACACCGGATCGGCCGGCTCGGCAACGAAAATCACATCGACGTCGCTGACGTAATTCAGTTCGCGCGCACCGCATTTGCCCATCGCGATGATGGCCAGCCGCGGCGGTGTGTCGTCGCCGCAGACGGTTGCCTCGGCGACCGACAGCGCCGCCGCGAGCGCGGCGTCGGCGAGGTCGGCCAGATGTGCGCCCACTTCGCGAAAGGACAGCACCGGCTCGTTTTCCACGACCGGGGCCAAATCCATCGCCGCCAGCACCAGCAACCGGCTGCGGTACAACTCGCGCAGCCGCCACACCACCGACCCCGCTGCGGTCGCAGGTGCGGCGACGCACTCGGCGAACGCGGCCCGCAGTTGATCGGTCGACGGCAGCTTCACGTTGCCCTGCAACAGATGCCACGCGTACGGGTGGGCCACCAGGTGATCGCCCAGCGCCAGCGACGACCCGAGGACAGCGAAAAGCCGGCCCCGCAGGCCGCGGTCAGTGGCCAGTGCCTCGTTGAGCTCCGGCCATGTGTCGCCGAGCGCCTCGGCCACCCGGACCATCGCGCTCAGCGCGGCATCGGCGTCGGGCGCGCGCGACAGCGACCACAGCAGCTCGATGTGCGCTTCGGTGTTCCAACCCAGTTGCGCCAAATTGGCATTGGCGCGGTCGTCGACCAACCCGAGGCGGCCGAGGCTGGGAACCTTGGGCCGTTCTGTCACTGGTTGGTTCACGTCATTGACGGTAGCGCAGTCGTCGTCAGATCTGGATGCGTCCTGATCACCGGCTCGGCTAGAGCGAAATGTAAGTCTTCAGCTCGAACGGCGTGACGTGACGGCGGTAGTTCGCCCACTCGGTGCGCTTGTTGCGCAGGAAGAAGTCGAAGACGTGCTCCCCCAGTGCTTCTGCCACGAGTTCGGAGCCCTCCATGGCCCGCAGCGCCTCGTCCAGGCTGGACGGCAGTTCGCGGTAACCCATCGCGCGGCGTTCGGTCGGCGTGAGGTCCCAGACGTTGTCTTCGGCCTGGGGGCCGAGCACGTAGCCCTTCTCCACCCCGCGCAGGCCGGCGGCCAGCAGCACGGCGAACGTCAGGTAAGGGTTGCAGGCGGAGTCGGGGCTGCGTACCTCGATGCGTCGCGACGAGGTCTTGTTCGGGCTGTACATCGGGATGCGAACCAGCGCTGAGCGGTTGGCCGCCCCCCATGACGCCGCGGTGGGTGCCTCGCCGCCGAGCACCAACCGCTTGTAGGAGTTGACCCACTGGTTGGTGACGGCGCTGATCTCGCTGGCGTGCTCGAGGATTCCGGCGATGAACGACTTGGCGATGTCGGAGAGTTGCAGCGGGTCGTCCGCGCTGTGGAACGCATTGACCTCACCCTCGAACAGGCTCATGTGGGTGTGCATGGCCGAGCCGGGGTATTGGCCGAATGGCTTGGGCATGAACGTCGCTCGCGCGCCCTCATTGAGCGCGACCTCTTTGATGAGGTAGCGGAACGTCATGACGTTGTCGGCCATCGACAGCGCATCGGCGAAGCGCAGGTCGATCTCCTGCTGGCCGGGCGCGCCTTCGTGATGGCTGAACTCGACCGAGATGCCCATCGATTCCAGGGCGTCGATCGCGTGGCGGCGGAAGTTGGAGGTTGAGTGGACGGCCTGATCGAAGTAACCGGCGTTGTCCGCGGGAACCGGCTCGGTACCGTCTTCCGGGCCGGCTTCCAGTAGGAAGAACTCGATCTCAGGGTGCACGTAGCAGGAGAACCCGAGGTCGTTGGCTTTGCCTAGCTGACGCCGCAGCACGTGGCGCGGGTCGGCCCACGACGGCGAACCGTCGGGCATCTTGATGTCGCAAAACATCCGGGCCGAGTGGTGATGACCGCTGCGCGTGGTCCAGGGCAGCACCTGAAACGTCGACGGGTCGGGGTGAGCGACGGTGTCGGATTCCGAGACTCGCGCGAAGCCTTCGATGGACGACCCGTCGAAGCCGATGCCTTCTTCGAACGCACCCTCAAGCTCGGCGGGCGCGATCGCGACAGACTTGAGGAAGCCGAGCACGTCGGTAAACCACAGCCGGACGAATCGGATGTCCCGTTCCTCCAGCGTGCGCAGCACGAATTCCTTTTGTCGATCCATACCTTGAACAGTATGCATGCAGCGTTAAATTTGTGTTACCGGCGCGGCTTAACACCTTAAGTTTCCGGGCATGACGCCGTCGACCAAGTAGCGGACCACAGCGCCGTCCACACACTCGTTTCCGTTGAACGTCACGGTGTGTTGGGTGCCCTCGAAACTGATCAGGTTGGCGCCGAGCTGGTTGGCCAGATTTACCCCGGCTTGGTACGGCGTGGCCGGGTCGTGCGTGGTGGATACGACGATCACCTTGCCCGGGGCGGCCGGCGCGGCCGGATGCGGTGACGACGTCGCGGGCACCGGCCACAGCGCGCACAGGTCGCGCGGCGCGTGACCGGTGAATTGGCCGTATGACGAGAACGGCGCGACCTGACGAATTCGCTGATCGGTGTCGGCCCACGTGGCCGGGTCGGTCGGTTCGGGCGCGTCGACACAGCGGATCGCGTTGAACGCATCCTGCGAACTGTTGTAGTGGCCCTTGGCGTCGCGGCCGTAGTACTCGTCGGCCAGCACCAACAGGTCGCCGGGATCGGCTCCGCGTCTGAGCCCGAGCAGTCCGCTGGTGAGGTATTTCCAGAACTGCGGGGTGTAAAGCGCGTTGATGGTGCCGGTGATGGCGTCGGAGTAGCCGAGCGGACGACCTTCCGGCGTCGGCGCGGGCCTGGTCACCAGCGGATCGATCAGCTGGTGGTAGCGGGCGACCCACTGGTTGGGGTCGGTGCCCAGCGGGCAGTCAGTCGAGCGGGCGCAGTCCGCGGCGTAGTCGTTGAAGGCGGTCTGGAACCCCGCCTGCTGATTGATCAGCTCGTCGATCGGGCCGATGCTGGGGTCGATCGCACCGTCGAGCACCATGGCCCGGACGTGATCACCGAAGCGGTCGAGGTAGGCAGTGCCCAGCTCGGTGCCGTAGCTGTAGCCCAGGTAGTTGATCTGGTCGTCGCCAAGCGCCTGGCGGACCACATCCATATCCCTTGCGGCAGAAGCGGTCCCGACGTTCTCGAGGAACGCGGAGCCGTTGCGGGCGACGCAGCGCGCAGCGATCTGCCGGTAGATCTGTTCGATGTGCGCCACGCCCGCAGGGCTGAAGTCGACCATCGGTTCGCGCCGGTAGGCGTCGAACTCGGCGTCGGTTTGGCAGTGCACACCGGGCGTGGAATGGCCGACGCCGCGCGGGTCGAAGCCGACGAGATCGAAGCGGCGGCTGACCTCGGAGCCCGCCAGATCCGGTCCCATCGAGGCGACCATGTCGACCGCCGACGCGCCGGGGCCGCCCGGGTTCACCAGCAGCGCACCGATCCGCGGCCCGGTCGCCGGAATCCGGATCACCGCGAGTTGCACCTGTGCGCCAGCCGGATTCGCGTAATCGACGGGAACGCTGACGGTTCCGCATTGCGCGCCGGGCAGATCTTTGGTGCTTTTGACGACCTGGCTGCAACTCCCCCAATTCAGCAGCGGCGCCGAGGTCGGCTGCGGTACGGCCGGACTGGGAGTCGGCCCCGCGTCGTATCCCGGCGTCGCACCGGCCGGCGCGGCGACCGCAACCGACGTCGTAAGCATGAGGGAGAGCAACGCAGAGCTCATCTGTCTCATGCGCCACATGGTGGTCAATCGTGGCACGCGTCGGCCACAGGCCGTGATCGGTATTGGTCACACCTTGGTCTCGTTATCGGGCGGTAGCCGTGATGCGTCAGACGCCGACCGACGTCAGCACTTAGCTCCCCTGGACGGCACGGTACCGCTGACGAGGTAGGCCGTTGCGTAGTCATCGATGCAGCTATTGCCCTGGAAGACGACCGTGTGCTGGGTGCCGTCGTAGGTGAGCAACCCGCCCTTCAACTGGTTCGACAGGTCCACGCCGGCCTGATAGGGCGTCGCGGGGTCGTGGGTGGTGGACACCACCAGTGTCGGCGTCAGGTTGGGCACAGAGACGTTGTGCGGCTTGCTCGTTGGCGGCACCGGCCAGAACGCGCAGGTGCCGAGAGGGGCGTCACCGGTGAACTTGCCGTAGTTCATGAAGGGCGCGACCTGGCGGGAACGGCGGTCTTCGTCGATGACCTTGGCTCGGTCCTTCACCGGCGGCTGGTCCACGCAGTTGACCGCGACGCGGGCATCGGTGGAGTTGCTGTAGTGACCGTGCTTGTCGCGGCGCATATAGAGGTCGGCCAACTGAAGCATGATGTCGCCGCGGTGGTGCGACATCTCGGTCAGCGCAGACGTCAAGTTGTGCCAGAACGTCGGTGAGTACAGCGCCATGATGGTGCCGATGATCGCGTCGCTGTAGCTCAGTCCGCGCGGGTCTTTGGTGCGCATGGGGATGCCCCGCGTCGGGTTGTTCTTGTCGACCATCGGATAGGTCAAATTGTGGTACACGTCAACGGCTTTGGCCGGGTCGGTGCCCAACGGGCAGGTCGGCGACTTGGCGCAGTCTTTCGCGAAGTCGTTGAACGCGTCTTGAAAACCTTTGGCCTGCCGCAGGTCTGACTCGACCGGATCTGCGTTGGGGTCGATGGCACCGTCGAGGATCATCGCGCGGATGTTCTTCGGGAAGGCTTCGGCGTAGGCCGCCCCGATCCGGGTGCCGTAGGAGTAGCCGAGGAAGGTCAGCTTGCTGTCACCCAACGCCTCACGAATGGTGTCGAGATCGCGCGCGACATTGTTGGTTCCGACGTTGGCCAGGAACTTCTTGCCCACCTTGGCGACGCAGCGGTCGACGTACTCCTTGGTCTCCTTTTCGATGTGCGCCACGCCTGCCGGGCTGTAGTCCGCCTGCGTCTCGGTGCGCAGCCGGTCGTTGTCGGCGTCAGAGTTGCACCAGATCGCCGGCCGCGAGGTGGCCACGCCGCGCGGGTCGAAGCCGACCAAGTCGAAGCGTTCGCGGATCTCGGTCGGTAATGACTGCACGAGCCCCACTGCTGCCTCGATGCCGGACTCCCCCGGCCCGCCCGGGTTGATCACCAACGAGCCGATCTTGTCGCGGGTCGCCGGGAAGCGAACGAGCCCGAGCGTTGTCGCGTCACCGCCGCGGTGCCGGTAGTCGACGGGCACCGCGAGTTTGCCGCACTGGACACCGCCGGGCAGCTTCACCGGTCCGCCGTTGCCGCCGGACACCCGGCACGGCCCCCACTCCACCGGCTGGCCCACCCTGGGCCCGTACATCACGGCGCGACCCTTGACGACCTGCGTGCAGCCGGCCACTGTCACCGCGACGACCGCCATCGCGGTCCAGATCAGCATCGTGCGCGCGATCCAGCCGCGGCGAGGGGTCCCCATGCCAGTCATGGTGCCATGCGCCGGCGCGGGCCCCGGCCCGCTGGGGCGTCTACCGTGTCGCGAGCAGCAGTTCTTCCATTCCGACCGCGAAGTCGTCGGCCAATTCCCACAGGTCGGGCAGCAGCTCGGGGCAGGCGATCATCCCGACGTCGAGTTTGCCGGTCAGCGACATCACAGTGATATTGAGGCCGGAGCCCTCGAAGATGGGGCCCAGCGGGTACATCGCCTTGACCTCGCTACCCAGGAAATACAGCGGCACCTGGGGGCCGGGGACGTTCGATACCACCAGGTTGTGCACCGGCATGCTCTTGGTGAGGCTGGTCCGCGAATAGACGCGCATCGCCATACCGAAGACCGCGGGCGCCGCGAACTGCGACCAGTCCTGCAAGAGTGTGGCTCTGATCGCCGAACTATGTTGCTTGGCAATCGAATTCGCCTCTGCGATGGCCTTGATTCGCTCGACCGGGTCGGCGATGTGGGTATGCAGGCTGGAGAACATGCCCGAAACCTGGTTGCGCCCAGGCCGATCCGATTTGCCGTGCACCGACACCGGCACCATCGCCACCAGCGACGACTCCGGCAGTTCGCCGCGGTCGAGCAGGAACTGCCGTAGAACGCCCGAGACCAGGGCCATCACCACGTCGTTGACCTTGACGTCGAAGTAGTCCTTGACCTTCTTGATGTCGTCGAGGTCCAGCTGTGCGAAGGCGATGTTGCGGTGCGGGCTGATGCTGGCGTTGAACGCGGTCCGCGGCGCGGCGAACGGTGGCGCCATCGTCTGGCCGCTGCGCGCCCGCATCACGGTCTTGACCACCGACGACGCGGTGCCGGTGAGCGCATTGGCGAGCCGCAGCGGCCGGGCCGCGAACTTCAGCGCACCGGTCAGCGCGATCTCGAGCTCGTTGGCGCCGCCGACGCCCGCGACCGGATCCGGGGCCGGCGCGTCGGCCTCGGTGCTGCACAGCTGAGACATCAGGTTGGCGCCGGTCACTCCGTCCACAGCGGCGTGGTGCACTTTGGTCATCACGGCCATCCGGCCGCCCTGCTGCGCGTCGGTGCCCGCCACGCCTTCGATCACCCACATCTCCCAGAGCGGCCGGCTGCGGTCCAGTGGTAACGAGGCGATGTGGCCGGCGATCTCGGCGAGCTCGACGCGCCCACCTGGTGGCGGCAGACCGATCCGGTGCAGATGCCGGCTGACGTCAAAGTCGTTGTCCTCCACCCACACCGGATGGTCCAGGTTGAAGGCGCTGTCGGCCAGCTTCTCGCGGAACTGCGGCATGGCCTTGATCCGCAGCGCCAACTCGTCGCGCAACCGGTCGAAGGTGTAGCCACCTGGCGTCGTCGACGTGTCGAGTTCGAGAATCGAGCAGACGTGCAACGGCTGTGATGGCGTTTCGAGGTAGAGGAAGCTGGCGTCAAGTCCGCTGAGTCGCTGCATGCGCCCGATGCTATGTCTGCCGCGCAGGGGCGGTACCGGAATCGCCCGATGGGCTGGGCTGTGAGCAAGTCCACTGGCCCGATCTTCCACGCAGACCGCTTGAAGTGGCAGAATGGCTGGGTCAGACGAACCCGGGGACCCGGATGGGCCTCGAGGATCGACCGGACCACAACTAGGGACAACGATGTCTGAACAGACTGTTTATGGTGCCCATTCTTCGAGCCCGCGGGCCAAGACCCGCATTCACCACCTGCAGAAAATGAAGGCCGAAGGCCACAAGTGGGCGATGCTCACGGCCTACGACTACTCCACCGCCCACATCTTCGACGACGCCGGCATTCCGGTGCTCCTGGTCGGCGACTCGGCGGCCAACGTCGTCTACGGCTACGACACCACCGTCCCAGTCTCCGTCGACGAACTGATCCCGCTGGTCCGTGGGGTGGTGCGCGGCGCCCCGCACGCTCTGGTCGTCGCCGATCTGCCGTTCGGCAGCTACGAGGCCGGGCCCGCCGCGGCACTCGACGCCGCGATCCGCTTCATGAAGGAGGCGGGCGCCCACGCGGTCAAGCTGGAGGGTGGCGAGCGGGTCGCCCCGCAAATCGCGGCCCTCACCGCCGCGGGTATCCCGGTGATGGCCCACATCGGGTTCACCCCGCAGAGCGTCAACACCCTGGGCGGTTTCCGGGTGCAGGGCCGCGGCGACGCCGCCGAGCAGACCATCCACGACGCGATCGCCGTCGCCGAAGCCGGAGCGTTCGCCGTCGTGATGGAGATGGTTCCCGCCGAGTTGGCCACCCAGATCACCGGCAAGCTGACGATTCCAACCGTCGGCATCGGCGCGGGCCGCAACTGCGACGCCCAGGTGCTGGTGTGGCAGGACATGGCCGGACTCACCAACGGCAAGACTGCCAAATTCGTCAAGCGGTTCGGTGACGTGGGTGGCGAATTACACCGCGCGGCAACGCAGTACGCCGACGAGGTCGCGTCGGGAACCTTCCCCGACGACGAGCACAGCTTCTAGGCCTCCGGTTTCACCCGGACCCTGAGGTGGCACGCTAACGGCCATGTCCCCGAGCGGTCCGTCCCGTTATCTCGAGATCGAGCGCAAGTTCGACGTCGACGCCTACACGCAGCCACCGTCGTTCGATGGCATTCCGGGCGTCACCCGGGTGGAGTGCGCGGAGACGCATACCCTGGACGCCGTCTACTACGACACCCCCGAGCGCGACCTGGCGTCGAACCGAATTACGTTGCGCCGCCGCATCGGTGGCCCCGACGAAGGGTGGCACCTGAAGCTGCCGTCCGGCCCGGACGCGCGCACCGAGGTGCGAGCGCCGCTGGATACCGGCGAGCACCACGAGGTGCCGGCCGAACTGCGCGACGTGGTACTCGCCGTCGTCCGCGACCGCCCGCTGAACCCGGTGGCCCGCATCAGCACCACCCGCGAGGTGCAGCTGCTGCACGGTGAGCACGATGCCGTCGTCGCCGAGTTCTGCGACGACCAGGTCACCGCGGGACAGGGCGCCGACGGCGCCACCTCGCCGCAGCAGTGGCGGGAGTGGGAACTCGAACTCGTCGGCGACGAAGCGGACGGCGAGTTGATGGATCAGGTGTCCGAGCGCCTGTTCGATGCCGGTGCGACGCCGGCCGGAGTCGGCTCCAAACTGGCGCGGGTGCTCGGCACCTCGCCCACCGAACCGCCGGCCGGGCCGCTGCACCGGGCGATGGCCGAACTGATCGGCGAATTGCTGGTGTGGGATCGCGCGGTGCGGGGCGAGGTCGACGACTCGGTTCACCAGATGCGGGTGACGGCCCGCAAGATCCGCAGCCTGCTGCAGGCCTCGCCGGATTCGTTCGGGCTCACGGGCGATGCGCCGATCATCGACGAGCTGCGCGAGCTGGGCAATGTGCTGGGCGTGGCTCGCGACGCCGAGGTGTTGGCAGAGCGCTATGGCAGCGCATTAGACGGTGTGCCGCCCGAATTGATCCGCGGACCGATTCGGGAGCGATTGGTCGACGGCGCCGAACAGCGCTATCGCAGCGGGCTTCGACATGCGTTGGCCGCCCTACGTTTACCGCGGTACTTCCGGCTGCTCGACGGGCTGGACGCACTGATCGCGGGATCCGCGTCGGCCGAGCACCAGGCCGCACCGACCACCGTCGCTGCCGCTGGAAAGAAGGTCAAGAAAGCCGCCAAGGCGGCGCGGCGGACTCACAGCGTAGCCGAGCGTGACGATGCGATACACCGAATCCGCAAGCGCGCCAAGCGTCTTCGCTACACGGCGGATGCCACCGGTGCGAAGAAGGTATCGAAGCGCGCGAAGAACCTGCAGTCGCTGCTCGGCGATCACCAGGACAGCGTGGTCAGCCGCGCACATCTGATCGAGCAGGCCAACGCCGCGCACGCCGCGGGTGAGGACACCTTCACCTACGGCCTGCTCTACCAGCGGGAGGCCGCCCTGGCCGCCGAAAGCCGCCGTCAACTCGAGCCGAAGCTGACCAAGTTGTACAAGGCGGTTCGCAGGCTGTAGCGCTGACGGGGCGGACGAGTTGGCAAAGTGGTTTACCGGGAACCGCTGAAGATTTCCTTTACCTCCCGAAGCGCATAAAACACCAGCAGGTAGCCGGCGAGGGGGTCGGCCCACCACCACCCAGCCAGGCTGTTGAGCAGCAATCCAAACAGCACGGCGGCGGCAAGCAGCCCGTCGATAAGGGTGACCCGGCCTTCCGTGGCAAGAACCGGGTTGCCTAGAGCGGCACCGGTTCGCGCCTTACCCGCAGCCAACGCGAACATCGCCGCCGCGGTGGTCGCCGTCCACACGATGCCCAGCGATGAGTGCCGAGGATGAAAACCCGTGACTAACACCACCGTCGACTGCGCCAACAAGTAAACCGCCAGTGCCGCAAAGCTAGCGCCGATGAGCCGCAACGCGAACCGTTGGCGCCCGGCCCCGGTTCCGGAGAGCTCCCAGATCACCACGGTCGAGGCCCCGATTTCGATCAGCGAGTCCAAACCAAATCCGGCTAACGCCGGCGACTTTGCGTCGATCGCTGCGGCGGCCAGGACCGCGATACCGACCACATTCCAGCTCAACGTCGCATATTCCAATGCAAAACCCCGGCGTAGTAAGGACCGGCGGTGGGTGTCGTCGATGCTGCTCACCCTTGGGAGTCTCACATAGATTCGTCCTGCATCTGCTCACCCGGATGTCACAGCGACGGGGCGGACGAGTTGGCCTGTAAGCCGGATTCTGTTCCGCGTTAACAGGTAACGCGGCGGCGACCATCCATCTGGACACACCGTCACCGGGTGCCTCGAGCGGTCTACCCGCAGGCTCGGGCGAGCAACCCTCGAACGCCTGCGCGACCGCACCGTGGTGCGGTCTTCTTGACCTTGCTTCGGGTGGGGTTTGCCAAGCCACTCCGGTCACCCGGAGCGCTGGTGCGCTCTTACCGCACCGTTTCACCCTTACCACCTTGATAAGTGGCGGTTTGTTTTCTGTGGCACTTTCCCGCGAGTCGCCTCGGATTGCCGTTAGCAATCACCCTGCTCTGTGAAGTCCGGACTTTCCTCGACTCGCGCCGAAGCCCGAGCCGCGGCCGCCCAGCCAACTCGTCCGCGCTAACACCGTACTCGTTGCGGAATCCGCAGGCCAGCGGCTATACCCGCACCTCACATCGCGGACATCCCTATCGTCTACAGGTTGAGAGCGAAGGAGGCCGAGATTGATGCCGACGAATCGATGGTCCACGCGCGTCGACAGCGGAGACTGGGACGCGATCTCGGCCACCCTCAACGACTTTGGTGGCGCGTTGCTGCCCCGCCTCGTGACGACATCGGAAGCCCGACGGATTCGCACGCTCTTCGATGATGACGACCTGTTCCGTTCGACCATCGACATGGCGCCGCGCCGCTACGGGTCCGGGCACTACCGCTACTTCCACTCCCCCTACCCCGAGCCGATCGAGCACCTCAAGCAGGCGCTGTATCCGCGGCTGCTGCCGATCGCCCGGGATTGGTGGGCCAAGTTGGGCCGCGATGCGCCCTGGGCCGACACCCTCGACGAGTGGCTGGCGATGTGTCACGCGGCGGGCCAGACCCGGTCGACCGCGCTGATGCTCCGATACGGAACAGACGACTGGAACGCGCTGCATCGAGACCTGTACGGCGACTTGGTCTTTCCGCTTCAGGTGGTGATCAACCTGAGCGACCCGGACACCGAGTTCACCGGCGGTGAGTTCATGCTCGTCGAACAACGGGCGCGGGCCCAGTCACGCGGTACCGCAACCCAATTGCCGCAGGGCCACGGCTACCTGTTCACCACCCGCGACCGGCCGGTGCGGTCCGTGCGCGGTTGGTCGGCCGCGGCCGTCCGCCACGGACTGTCAGTGGTGCGGTCCGGCGAACGGTATGCGCTCGGGCTGATCTTCCACGACGCGGCCTGAGCCTGAGCTCAACAGGCCGGTGAGCGTGGCGAAGGACTCGTCGGGACCGATCCGCGCCCACACAGTCTTGCCCGCGGACGTGGGAGTGTTGCCCCAGCGACGGCATAGCGCCGAGACGATGTCCAGGCCCGCGGGACAACGGCCGGGCGCGCGCTCTCGCCGGACCGCCAGTGCCGGACTGGAATCCGACACCGCAAGGACGACCTCGTCGTCGCTGCCTTCCAGACGCACGTCGAACCCGTCGGTGGCGTACGTCAGGGCGTTCTCGGCGAACACGGTCATCACCGTGCTGACCGCCGGGACCCGGTCGCGCAGCGACCACGCCACCAGGTGCTCGTGCACGAAGATCAGCGCGGAGTTCACGCTGGAGTAGTGCGCGCCGAACTGTTCGCGGGCGCGGTAGCGGTAGCGGCACGTTCCACCACCGATCGCGTCGATCGCATCGTCCAGCGTCTCGTATACCGGGACATTGCGGACGACCGAAAGGTCGACCAGACGCTGACGAACCAGCGGGTCACCGGTGACCAACACCATCGGTACCCCCGGCCACTGCTGCACGCTCCATCGGGCATTGATGAAGACGGCCCAGCTCTCGCGGTCCCCAACATCGAGGGCGTTGATGTCGATGATGACCGCGACGGCCCGGTCGGTGGCGACCTTGGTCACCGCGTCGCGCGCCTGCTGGTAGGTACGCGAGTTCAGTATCCCGGACAGCCGGATCACGGTGGCGCCAGCGCGCGCATAGGTCGTACTCGTCAGCATCGTCCTATGCCGCTTTCTGGACTCAAGGAGGACTTTGACGCGTGAGCATACCCACGGATTACGTTGTTACCGCGACATTTCCGGTTCCACGGACGTTTCGGCCGATGCACCGGCAGCGGCCGAATCCCTACCCAGCGCGATCGTCGCGGCGGTCATCGCGGCGACGGCCACCGCCAGGATCACCGCGCCCACGCCCCGCACCACGAGATGCTCGCCGAGTATCACCACGCCCAGCAACACCGCCACTACCGGCTCACCGACGAGCATGACGGGCACCGAGGCCTGCAACGCGCCGGCGTGGAATGCCGACTGCTGCAAGACCGTCACGGTGACCGCGAGTGCCACCAACAAATACGGCGCCGGCACGATCAGCAAACCGTGCCAGCCATGGGTGACGAGGCGGTGGGTACTTACTTTCGTCAAGACCGCGACCATGCCGAGGAGCACCGCGACGGCGACGGCCAACAACATCGCGCGACGCCGGCCGTCAGCCCGACGGGCGGCCAGCACACAGACGACCACCACCGGCACCGAAGTCGCCAGCGCCACGCTCCATGCGGGGACCGGCGCCCGGTAGTGGCCCTCGCGCGGCTGCCCCACCAGAACGAACACCGTGAGCGCGGTTATCAGCAACACCGCCCAACCCCAGTCACGCGCTCGCACATGCTGATTGGAGAATCGCGCGCCCAGCGGCAGCACGAACAGCAGCGACGACACCAGCAGCGGCTGCACAAGGAGCAAGGACCCGTGCGCCAAGGCCAGCGCCTGGAACACGTATCCGCCGATCGCACCGAGTGTCCCCAACCACCACGCCGGTTGACGGACCCACGACGTCACGATCGCTCCCGAATCGGCCGACGCCAGGGCCTCCGCCTGAATGGCGCGCTGCCGCACGACGATGCCGACCGCCGCGAAAAACGCCGCCAGCAACGCCGACCCGATAGCCAGGGCGTGCGACGCTACCCATTCCACAATTGGCCCACTACCCGGACGTCGTCGATCTCTAACCCAAATACCCGGTCTGGTTGACCAACCGGACCGACGACGCGCCGTCCGGGTAGAACTCCGCGATGCTCAGCGATGCCAGGTCCAGATGCAACCGGTAGAGAATTCCCGGGCCGGCGTCGAGCGCTTCGCGCAGCAGCATCTTGATCGGGGTCACGTGCGACACCACCAGCACCGTATCCCCGCCGTGCTCGGCAACGATGCGGTCCCGCGCGCGAGAGACCCGCTCGTTGACGTGATCGAAGCTTTCGCCGCCGGGCGGCTCGGTGCTGGTGTCACGCAGCCAGCGCCGATGCAAGTCGGGGTCCTGTTCGGACGCTTCGGAGAAGGTCAGCCCCTCCCACCCGCCGAAGTCGGTCTCGATCAAATCGTCGTCGACCGCGACGTCGAGGCCCAGCCGTTTGGCGGCGGCGGTCGCGGTGTCGTGGCAGCGCTGCAACGGTGAGCTGATCACCGCGGCGATTCCGCCCCGCGCGCCCAGGAAAGTCGCGGCCGCCTCGGCCTGTTGCCGGCCCAATGTGGTCAGTGGCGGATTGCCGCGGCCCGAATAGCGCCGCTGCACCGACAATTCGGTCTGCCCGTGCCGCAGCAGCAGCAACTGGGTGGCGGTCCCGCGCGCGCCGCTCCACCCTGGCGACTGCGTCTCGGTGACGGCGGGTGCGGGCACCGCATCGGCCTGCGGTAGCGCGGCGGCCGCGTCCATTGCCTCGTTGGCCAACCGGTCGGCGTGGGAGTTCTCGGCCCGCGGGATCCACGTGTAGGTGATGCGCTCGAATCGCGATGCGAGCGAACGGGCTTGGGCGTTCAGCTCGGCCAAGTCCGGATGCTTGACCTTCCACCGCCCGGACATCTGTTCGACGACCAGCTTCGAATCCATCGCCACCGCGACCTCGGTCGCGTGCAGGTTCGCCGCCTCCTCCAAACCCGCTATCAGGCCGCGATATTCGGCGACGTTGTTGGTGGCGCGCCCGATCGACTGCTTGGCTTCGGCCAGCACGAGCGACCGGTCGGCGCTCCACACCACCGACCCGTAACCCGCCGGTCCGGGGTTGCCGCGCGATCCGCCGTCGGCCTCGACGATGACCTTCACCGGTTGATGCCCTTGATTCGCAACAGGATTGCGTTGCATTCGGGGCACCGCAGGACCTCGTCGTCGGCCGCCGCGGCGATTCGGGCCAGCTCGCCGCGGTCGATTTCGATGCGGCACGCCCCGCATCGGCCGCCCTGCAGCAGTGCCGCCCCGGGACCGCCGCCGGCCCGCTGCCGTTCGTAGAGCGCCAGCAGGTCGGGCGCCAGGCCGGCGGTGAGCTCCTCGCGGCGCGCGGAATGCACCCGGCGATGGTGATCGAGGTCGGCCAGCGTGCTGTCGATGGCCTGCTGCGCAGCGGCCAGGTCGGCGTCCAGCCCCTCGATGACCGCCTCTTCGGCGGCCTGCTGCGTCTGCAGCTGCTCGCGACGCTCCATCACCTCCAGCAGCGAATCCTCCAGGCTGGACTGACGACGCTGCAGCGTCTCCAGTTCATGTTGCAACTCCGACAATTGCTTGGAGTCTGCGATGGATTGCAGCAGCGAACGATCCCGATCCTCGCGCTGGCGTACGCCGTCGATCTCCGACTCGAAACGCGAGACCTCAGTGTTCAAGTCTTCCAACGCAATCTGCAGGGCGCCGAGCCGGTCGTTGGCGGCAACCTGCTCGGCCTTGATTCGCTCGCTGTCGGCGCGCTCGGGTAGGTGGCCGGCGCGATGGTCCATCTTGGCCATCTCCGCGTCGAGCTCGGCGATTTCGAGCAGCGATCGTTGCTGTGCGACTTCGGCTTTCATGTGTCCTCTCCCCCGGCGGCGTTGTCGACGTTCCAGGGATCGGTGCGGGTCCGGCACACGTCAACCGAAAGCGCGGACCCGAACGCCGACCGAAGCACACCCGCGGCCTGCTCGCACCACGGAAATTCGCTGGCCCAGTGGGCGACGTCGATCAGCGCTACATCCGAGGCGCGGCGATGCTCGTCGGCCGGGTGGTGTCGCAGGTCCGCGGTGACGTAGGCCTGCACGTCGGCCGCGGCGACGGTCTCCAGCAGCGAGTCACCAGCGCCGCCGCACACCGCGACGCGCGACACCGTCGCGTCCGGATCGCCTGCGGCGCGCACTCCCCACGACGTCTGGGGCAGTTCGGCCCGGACTCGGGACACGAACGCGCTCAACGACTCTGGCCGCTCCAGCGATCCGATCCGCCCCAACCCGACATCGCTGGGCAGCGGCGCCAGCGCGATGACGTCGAAGGCCGGCTCCTCGTAGGGGTGTGCCGCCCGCATGGCCGCCAGCACCTGGCGTCGCGCTCGGGTCGGCGCGACGGCTTCGACGCGGTCCTCGGCCACCCGCTCCACCGCACCGACGCTGCCGATCGCCGGGTTGGCGCCGTCATGGGGCAGGAACTGGCCGGTGCCGGTGACGCTCCAACCGCAGTGCGAGTAGTCACCGATCTGGCCGGCGCCGGCGGCAAAGATGGCCTCTCGCACAGCGTTCGCATTCTCAACCGGAACGAAGATCACCCACTTGTCCAAGTCCTGGTGCGCCGGAGCGGGCTCCACCACCTCCTCGACGGTCAACCCGAGCGCCTGCGCCAGTGCGTCCGAAACCCCCGGGGACGCCGAGTCGGCGTTGGTGTGCGCGGTGAATAGTGAACGGCCAGAACGGATCAGGCGGTGGATCAGCAAGCCTTTCGCGGTGCTGGCGGCCACGGTGTCGACTCCGCGCAACAGCAACGGATGATGAGCCACCAGCAGTCCGCCGTCGGGAACCGCGTCGACCACCGCCGCGGTGGCATCCACCGCGATGGTCACCGAACTCAGCGTCTCACCGGGGTCCCCGCAGACTAGGCCGACCGAATCCCAGGGCTGGGCCAGCGCGGGCGGGTATGCCGCATCCAGCGCCTCGATGACCGCGCCCAACCGAACCGTCATCGCGCCGCCCCGCTGTCGGCGATCGCCTCGACCAGCGCCGGCCACTCCGGCCGCACCGCGGCACGTAGGTAGTGCCCGTCCAGGCCGACGAATGTGTCGCAACGGCGCACCGCGATACCCTTGGCGCGCAAATGCTTTCGCACCAGGGCCGCGTCGGCGACGGTGAACAACACGAACGGCGCATCGCCGTCCACAGTCTCGATGCCGGCCGCGCGCAAGCCCGCCACCATCTGGGCGCGCATCGCCGTCAGCCGCCGCGCCCCGGCCTCCGCCTCGGCGACCGCCTCGGGCGCACAGCAGGCCGCGATCGCGGTCAACTGCAAAGTGCCGATCGGCCAGTGCGGCCGGGTCGCGGTCAGTCGCGCCAGCACGTCGGCTGCGCCCAGCGCGTAGCCGACCCGCAGCCCGGCCAGCGACCACGTCTTGGTCAGGCTGCGCAGCACCAGCACATCGGGTAACGGCTCGGCGGACAGCGATTCGGCCTCCCCCGGCACCGCATCGGCGAAAGCCTCGTCCACCACGACAATGCGGCCGGGACGCCGCAGCGACAGGATCTGCTCACGCGAATGCAGAACACCGGTCGGGTTGGTCGGGTTGCCGACAACGACGAGGTCGGCTTCGTCCGGCACCTGCGCGCCGGCGAGTCCGAACGGCGGGTCGAGCACCACGTGTTGTACAGCCACGCCCGCCGACCACAACGCGGCGTCCGGCTCGGTGAACGACGGCGCGATCAGCGCCGCGAGCGTCGGGCGCAGGTTGGCCAGCAATGCAAATCCCTCGGCAGCTCCGGCCAGCAACACGACCTCGTCGAGCGCGCGGCCATGACGCTGTGCGACGGCGCGACGGGCGGCACCCTCGTCGTCGGCCCCCGGGTATCGGCCGAGGTCGGACAGGCGGGCGGCGAGCCGATCCGTCAGCCAGCTGGGCGGCTGGGAATGGCGGACGTTGACGGCGAAATCGAGCATGCCGGGTTCTGCGGCCTGATCGCCGTGGTAGCGCGCCGCAGCGAGCGGAACTGACGCGCTCGACTCCGGATTCGCCACATCTGAGACAGTAACGACCTTCCGACATGGCCCGGTACCGGGACGCGATCACCAGCGGGCGAGGCCATCACGGACAATGGGGACGTGACAGGCACGGTCCCGGCAGATCTGGTGATCTTCGACCTCGACGGCACGCTGACCGACTCGGCGGCAGGCATCGTGTCCAGCTTCCGCCATGCGCTGGGCGAGATCGGCGCCGCGGTGCCCGAGGGCGACCTGGCCAGCCAGATCGTGGGCCCACCGATGCAGCACACTTTCGAGGCGATGGGTCTGGGCCAGCACGCCGAGGCCGCGATCGCCGCCTACCGCGCCGACTACACCACCCGCGGCTGGGCCATCAACAGCCTTTTCGAGGGCGTCGGACCGCTGCTGGCCGACCTGCGGCGCGCCGGAGTGCGTCTCGCGGTGGCCACCTCGAAGGCCGAACCCACCGCGCAGCGGATCCTGGCTCACTTCGGTCTCGACGGGCACTTCGACGTCATCGCCGGCGCCAGCGTCGATGGCACGCGGGCCGCGAAGGCCGATGTGCTCGCGCACGCGCTGGCGCAACTGCAGCCGCTTCCCGAACGGGTGCTGATGGTCGGCGACCGCCGCCACGACGTCGAAGGAGCGGCCGCGCACGGGATCGATGCCGTGGTGGTCGGCTGGGGTTACGGCCAGTCCGATTTCGGCGACGGACCCAGCGGCGCCGTGCACGTCGCAACGATCGACGAATTGCGAAAGGCGTTGGGTGTCTGATTCGAAGCTGCACATCACGTTCGTGTGCACCGGCAACATCTGCCGATCGCCGATGGCGGAGAAGATGTTCGCCCACCAGATCACCGAGCGCGGCCTGGACGACGCCGTGCGGGTGAGCAGCGCCGGCACGGCCGGCTGGCACATCGGCAAGTCCGCCGACGAGCGGGCCAACCGAGTGCTGCGCGCCCACGGCTACCCCACCGACCACAGCGCCGCGCAGGTCGACCTCGACCACATCAACGCCGACCTGGTGATCGCGCTGGCCCGCAATCACGTGCCGCTGCTGCAGCAGATGGGCGTCGACGCCCGCCGGATCCGGATGCTGCGCTCCTTCGACCCCCGCTCGGGGGCCTTCGTCCTCGACGTCGACGATCCCTATTACGGCGACAACCACGATTTCGAAATCACCTTCGCCGCGATCGAGGCGTCGCTGCCGGGACTGCACACCTGGGTCGACGAGCAACTCGCGAAGGACGGGTCCGGCTGATGCGGCGCCTGGCCTTCCTGCTGCGGCCCGGCTGGATTGCGCTGGCCATTGTGGTGATCGCGTTCACCTACCTGTGTTTCAGCGTGCTCGCGCCGTGGCAGCTTGGGAAGAACACCAAGACATCACGGGAGAACGATCAGATTCAGCGTTCGCTGACTTCTGACCCTGTGCCGTTGAAAACGCTGTTGCCGCAGCAGGATTCGTCGGCTCCCGACGGGCAGTGGCGACGGGTGACGGCGATCGGCCACTATCTACCGGACAAGCAGGTGGTGGCCCGGCTGCGGGTCGCCGAGGGCGACCAGGCGATGGAAGTGCTGGTGGCGTTCGTCGTCGACGGCGGACCCACCGTGCTGGTGGACCGCGGATACGTGCGGCCGCTGCCCGGCTCGAAGGTACCGCCGATCCCCCCGCCACCCCGCGACACCGTGACGTTGACGGCCCGCCTGCGCGATTCCGAGGGGCCGGTGCTGGACAAACAATCGTTCACCCACGACGGTGTGCGGCAAGTCTATTCGATCAGCACCAGTCAGATCGCGACATTGATCGGCACGCCGCTGGCCGGCTCGTATCTGCAGCTGGTCGACAACCAGCCCGGCGGACTGAGTGTGATCGCGCTGCCCCATCTGGACGCGGGTCCCTTCTTGTCCTACGGCATTCAGTGGATCACGTTCGGCGCCATCGCACCGATCCTGTTGGGCTACTTCGTGTATGCCGAGATGCAGGCCCGGCGCGCCGAGAAGGAGCAGGGCGCCGAAACCGTGGAGAAGCCGGCGCCGACGACCGTCGAGGACAAACTCACCGACCGCTACGGACGCCGACGCTGAGACCGACGACCGTCAACGCCGCGGCCGCCTGCACCACCCGCGAAAGCCGCACGGCGCGGGCCACATCGGACACCGTCGGCGGCGAACCGTCGCCGAGGGTCGGGCGGATCTGCAACTCGTAGTGATAGTGGGTCGGGCCGCCGAGTCGGACGCCCAGCGCGCCGGCGAACGCCGCTTCCACGACCCCGGCGTTCGGGCTGGGATGACGGCCTGCGTCGCGGCGCCACGCCCGCGCCGCGCGCATCGGCGAGCCTCCGACGATCGGCGCGCATACCACCGTCAGCACCGCCGTCAGCCGCGCCGCGATGTAATTGGCTGCATCATCCAATCGTGCTGCAGCCCAACCAAATCGGGCATAGCGTGCGGACCGGTTCCCGATCATCGCGTCCAGGGTGTTGACGGCCCGATAGCCCAGAACGCCGGGCGCACCGCCGACCGCCGCCCACAGCAGCGGCGCGACCTGCGCGTCCGAGGTGTTCTCGGCCAGCGATTCCACCGTCGCCCGGGTCAGCCCCGCGGCGTCAAGTGTGGCCGGGTCACGCCCACACAGCGAGGGCAACAGCACCCGGGCGCCGTCCAGGTCATCGCGGGCTAGCAGGTCACTCATCGCTGACCCGACACGCGCCAGCGATGTCCCGCCGAGCGCGACCCAGGTCGCCCCCGCGATCGTCACCACCGATCCGCCCGGACCGCATCGGCGCGCCCCGCGTTCGAGCGCTGCACCGAACACGCTCACCACGCCGACCAGAACGGCGGCGTACGCCGCGCCGGCGGCCCGGCCGTCGCGATATGCGAATCGCTCGAGCGAACCTGCCGCAGCACCGAATCCCGCCACCGGATGTCCGGTCTGCGGATCGCCGAAGTAGAGGTCGGCCAGGTATCCCAACAGCACGCCAACGGCCCGGCTCTGCCGCGTGGTGCCAAACACTCCGGCAGCGTCTCACACGTGGTCTACTCGGCTGATGGGGCCTCACGGCGAGGGAGAAACCTGATGAAGCGGCACGTCACGCGGGTCGCCGACCTGCTGAATCCCGCCGCGGCGCTGCTGCCCGCCGCGAACGTGATCATGCAGCTGTCGCTACCTGGGGTGGGCTACGGCGTGCTGGAGAGTCCGGTCGATAGCGGCAACGTCTACAAACATCCATTCAAACGGGCGCGGACCACCGGAACGTATCTGGCCGTCGCGACCATCGGCACCGAGTCCGACCGTGCGTTGATCCGTGCCGCCGTCGACACCGCGCACCGTCAAGTGCGGTCGACGGCGTCGAGTCCGGTGTCATACAGCGCGTTCGATCCCGCGCTGCAGCTGTGGGTGGCGGCGTGCCTGTACCGCTATTTCGTCGACCAGCATGAATATTTGTACGGCCCGCTGGATGAGGCGGCAGCCAACGCGGTGTACCGGGATGCGCAGCGGCTGGGGACCACGCTGCAAGTGCGCGAATCGATGTGGCCGCCGGATCGAGTCGCGTTCGACGACTATTGGAAGCGTTCGTTGGAAGACCTGCGCATCGACCCGCCGGTGCGCGAGCATCTTCGCGGCGTCGCGGCAATGGCATTTCTTCCGTGGCCACTGCGCGCGCTCGCTGGACCGTTCAATCTATTCGCGACGACGGGATTTCTGCCTCCGGAGTTCCGCACCTTGATGCGGTTGGACTGGTCAGAATCCCAGCAGCGACGATTCGAGTGGTTGCTTACTGCCTTGCGGTTGGCCGACCGTCTCATTCCACATCAGGCCTGGATCGTGGGCTATCGGCTCTACCTGTATGACATGCGCTTCCGTGCCCGCCGAGGTTGGCGGGTGGTGTGAGCCTTAGCCGAAGATGGTGAGCGCGACCATGCCGATGACGCCGACGATCGCCAACCAGAACCACGGCTGCAGAAAGATGGGGCCGTTGGTGACGTCGAAGTCCTTGGGCAGGACGTCGTTGTCGGGGCGCTTGGAAGTCAGCTGCGAAGTCATATAGCAAGCATGACTAATTAGAGTGCCGAAGTAAATGTGGCGCTGGCCACCCTACTGGCCAGTATAGACGTAGGTCACACTTGATGGGCCTGGCGTCGCACGTCGGCGCAGACCGGCCAGAAAGGAATCTCCACCATGGCTTCTTTCACACTGAATCATGTCGCCCTGACCGTGCGGGACATGGCGGTAAGCGGTCCCTGGTACCGCCGGCTGTTCGACGCCGACCCAGTGATCGACGAGCACACCGACGCCGGATTCCGGCACCAGGTATGGGTCCTTGGCGGCGGAACCCTGGTCGGCATCCACCAGCACGAGCATCCGGCGCCCGACGAACGCTTCAGCGAGTTCCGAGTCGGCCTCGACCACGTCGGGTTCGGCTGCGCGGACCGCGCCGAGCTGGAGACATGGATGGAGCGGCTCAACGCGCTCCACATTCAGCACGGCGGGATCGTCGACGCCCCCTACGGCTCGGGTCTCGAGCTTCCGCGATCCGGACGGCATCGCGCTGGAGTTCTTCGCAGCGCCGGAAAGCGCTGCGGGGTAGTGCGGCTGATGGCGCGCCGCACGAGTCGCCGATGTGCCAGCATGAGCGAATGAGCGCGCAGAAAATCGCCCGGCTGATCGTCGCCGTGATGACAGTGGCGACCTGGCAGCCGATTTCGTGACAGCTCACCCTTAGCTATGCGCGCCGTCGTCATCACCCGACACGGTCCTCCGTCCGTGCTCAAGGAGCAGGATCGTCCGGATCCGCCGCCGCCGGCTGCCGGTCAGGTGCGCATTGCGGTGCGCGCGGCCGGGGTGAACTTCGCCGACCATCTCGCCCGCGTCGGGCTGTATCCCGATGCACCCAAGCTCCCTGCGTCGTCGGCTACGAAGTGGCGGGAACGATCGAAGCGGTGGGCGACGGCGTCGACCCAGCGCGGGTGGGCCAGCGGGTGCTGGCGGGGACACGCTTCGGCGGCTACGCCGAGATCGTCAACGCCGGCGCCAATGACACTGTGCCACTGCCGGATTCGATGAGCTTCGAGCAGGGCGCCGCGGTCCCGGTCAACTATGCGACGGCGTGGGCGGCGCTGCAAGGTTACGGCTCGTTGCGCGCCGGCGAGCAGGTGCTGGTGCATGCCGCTGCCGGCGGCGTGGGCATCGCGGCGATCCAACTCGCCAAGGCGGCGGGCGCGATCGTGCACGGCACCGCATCGCCGGGCAAGCATGCGCAGTTGACCGCGCTCGGTGTCGACAAGGCCATCGACTATCGCCGCGACGGCTGGTGGAAAGGCTTGGGCCCCTACGACATGGTGCTCGACGGGCTCGGCGGCACGTCACTGAAGCGGTCGTTCAACCTGCTGCGTCCCGGCGGAAGGCTTGTCGCCTACGGTCTTTCGGCGCTACAGCAGGGCGAGAGGCGGTCGCTGCTGCGAGCGGCGCCCCAGGCGCTGGCCATGTTGCGCGGCGTCAGTCTGATCTCGCAGATCAGCGACTCCAAGACGGTCGTCGGCATCAACATGCTGCGACTGTGGGACGACCGCGGGACGCTGGAGCCGTGGATCGGACCGCTGTCGACGGCCCTGACAGACGGCACGGCATCGCCGGTCGTGCACGCGGCGATACCGTTCGCCAACGCGCCTGAAGCGCATCGGATTCTGGCGGCGCGGGAGAACATCGGCAAGGTCGTCCTCGTCCCGTGACCCGCGACAGCACTGGCTTGCCCTGGCAGTCAGCGCTTCGTCAACTCGAAAACCCGAATGTCGCGATCGGTTCGGTCTCGGTACGCGCCGTAATTGCTGGCGAAGTCGGCGAAATTTTGGTACACCCGCTCACTCTCGGGCCCAGTCAGCCGCCTCGCGACGACCGGTATCTCGTGTCCGCCCATCGTCACCCACGCGTCGGGATCCGCCAGCAAGTTCGACGACCAAGCCGGATGACGGGTCTGCCCGAAGTTGCTGCCGACCAGATACAACCGGTCGCCTTCACGCAGGTAGGTCAGCGGTATCTCGCGCCGCTGTCCCGTCTTGCTGCCCGTCGTCGTGAGCAGCAGCAGCGGCACTCCGAACGGACCGAAGATCGTGAAGCGTCCGCGGCTTCGCCGCAAGAGTCGGTGATCCAACGGCGTCAGCTTCCGAACACCCCAGGCACCCGCCTTCGAGCCGAGGAAGGCGGTGATCGGCCGCAGCACGAGCTGTCCGGGGTTGCGGCCCCACCGGACATCGGGAAACGCGTCTTCGCTCATAACGCGGACTATCCAACACGCCCGGAACTCGTGCGCGGAGTTCGACAGATCTCGAGTTCACGTGTCAGCCACGGCCGCGATTGGCGCTCGCTGTCGCATGGCACTAATTTCCCAGAGGTGATGTTCTCCGCTGCCGGTGCAGTCATGCGATGGATCTCTCCCCTTCTCACCGTGGCCGCCATGGTCGGCGTCGTGGCCGATCCGGCACCGACCCATCGCGCGCCGGCGGTGCGCCTGGCCGACGCGGCCAACCCCTGGCCGGCGCCCCCTTTTACGTCAATCCCACCTCGGCGGCCATGCGCGCGGCCCAGCACGCCGATCCGCCGAGCCCCGAGCTGACCGCCGTCGCCAACACGCCCCAGGCGTACTGGATCGTCCCCGGCTCTCGGCGTCGACCGTCGCGAAGTACACCGGCGACGCGGCGGCTGCCGGCGCCATGCCGGTCTTGACCATCTACGGGATTCCGCACCGAGACTGTGGCAGCTTCGCCGCGGGCGGCATGGGATCGGGCGACGCCTACCGCGGGTGGATCGACACCATCGCATCCCAAATCGGCGCGTCGACGGGCGGCGGTCATCGTCGAACCCGACGCCCTCGCCATGGCCGACTGCCTGTCAGGTGACCAGCGCCAAGAACGCTACGACCTGATCCGCTACGCCGTCGACACGCTGACCCGCAATCCGGCCACGGCCGTGTACGTCGACGGTGGACACCTGCGCTGGCACAGCGCCGGTGACATGGCCGACCGGCTCAACAAGGCCGGTGTCGGTCACGCGCGGGGCTTCAGCCTGAACATCGCGAACTTCTTCACCACCGAGGACGAAATCGGTTACGGCGAGGCGATTTCGGGGCTCACCAACGGCTCGCACTACGTGATCGACACGTCGCGCAACGGCGCCGGACCAGCGCCCGCCTCCAAGCTCGACTGGTGCAACCCCGGCGGCCGGGCGCTGGGCACTCCGCCCACCACGGCGACCGGCGGCGGACACGTCGACGCCTACCTGTGGATCAAGCGTCCCGGTGAATCCGACGGATCATGCGACAAAGGCGATCCGCCGGCCGGGACCTTCGTGAACCAGTACGTCATCGATCTGGCCCGCCACAGCGACATGGCCGCGGCGACTTAAGCCAGAAAGCGACTGGAGGACAACGGATGTCCGCCGGACCCCAGGGCAACCGGACTGGCTTCGATAGTGGGCTTTGCGATGCTGCTGGGCGCGGCTCCCGCCCTGGGTCTGCCTCCCGATGTCTGGCGCGCCGCCTCCGGGCCCACCTCCGCCGAGGATCTTCCCCGCCAGTGGAGCAACGGTGGGTGTGGCCCAGCCGATCATCATCAACTTCCCGGACTGGTCGATAACGCCGGCGCCGCCGAGAACGCCGTCCACATCACGTCGAACCTGCTGGTCGACGGCAAGTTCTACTGGATGAAGCCGACGCAGCTGCGTTGGCGTCCGTTGAGCTTCTGGCCCGCGCACACCACGGTGACCGTCGACACGGGCGGCACTGTCTCCACCTTCCAGACCGGAGACACGCTGCTGGCCACGGCCGACGACAGCACCCACCAGCTGACCGTCACGCGAAATGGGGCCGTGGATAAAGACGATTCCGATGTCGATGGGGATGGCATCCGGTGGCCATCAGACGCCGAACGGCACGTACTACGTCCAAGAGAAGATGCCCTCGGTCGTCATGGACTCCTCGACCTACGGTGTTCCGGTCAACTCGGCGTACGGCTACAAGACGACCGTCGAGCTTGCCGTTCGGTTCGACGACAGCGGCGACTTCGTGCACAGCGCGCCGTGGTCGGTGGACGATCAGGGCAAGCGCGATGTCAGCCATGGCTGCATCAACATCAGCCCGAGCAACGCGAAATGGTTCTTCGACAACTTGAACGCCGGCGATCCCATCGTGGTGGCCAACTCCAGCGGCGGGACCTACTCCCGGCACGACGGCTCCAACGACTGGCAGCTCTAAAGCTGGAAGCGCAACGACGGCGCGCTAGGGCTCTGCCGGGCGCCCGGTGCCGGAGCGGGGAACACGATGATCCGGCCGGTCGGCGCCGGCCGCCGGCACGGGGCCGCCCCACTCCTGGCGACAACGTACAGCTGTGCGGGGTGATCGCCGCGGCTCAGCGCGCAGGCGAATGCGCCTCGGTCGAGCTCGACGGTGTCGAGGACGTCGCCGCCCTCGCGCACCCGCACGCAGCGCCGATTGCCGACGTCGGCGTACCAGACGGCGCCTTCGGCGTCGAGGCAGATGCCGTCGGGGTGATCCCCCGCGGTGTCCGCCCACGTCCGCCTGGCGGAAGGCGCCCGTCGTGACCGATGTCGTAGGCCGTGAGCCGATTCGCGTAGGACTCGGCGACGATCAGCGTGGCGCCGTCGGCCGTGATCGCCATGCCGTTGGGAAACGCGAGGTCGTCGGCGACCGCGCGGGCGGCTCCGTCAGGCGTCACCAGGGCGACGCTTCCCGGTGCGGGTTGGCCGCCGGGGAACTCGAAACCAATCGTGTTGACGTAGGCGTTGCCGTGCGCGTCGACCACGATGTCGTTCCACGGCTTGTCCGAGACGGTAGCCAGGTCGGCGTGCGTGACCATCGACCCATCGGGCTCGCGGCGCAGCAAGCGCACAGTGCGCCGAATCGACGACCAGCAGCCGTCCGTCGGGCAGGAAGTCGATGCACATCGGGAACGAGTCGACGCTGACCACGACCTCAGGACCGCCGAGCGGATCGAGCGCGATCACTTGGTGCGACCCAATCGGAGAACCACAGCCGTCCGTCGTGCCAACGGGGTGATTCACCGAACCAGATCTGCCGGCCATCAAAACGGTCATGTCGTAGAGACTGTCTGACCGACGCCAACTCATCGCTGCTGACCTGCAAAAGGATTGGTGGGCGCGGACGGTATCGAACCGCCGACCGCTGGTGTGTAAAACCAGAGCTCTACCACTGAGCTACGCGCCCGTGCCGGGCAAAGATACCGTCCTGACCACTTGGCGCCCAAACCGCCGAATAAAACGGTCAGGCGTTCAACGCCGCCAATGCGTCTAGCCACAGGTGCTGGTCACGGGCCTCGCCGGGCTGCTTCATCTCGGCGAACCGGATGACCCCAGCGCGGTCGATCGCGAAGGTGCCGCGGTTGGCGACACCGGCGTCGTCGTTGAACACGCCATAGGCCTGGCTGACGGCGCCATGTGGCCAAAAATCAGAAAGCACCGGAAACAGGAACCCGCTCTGGGTGGCCCACACCTTGTGGGTCGGCGGTGGTCCGACCGAGACGGCGAGCACCGCGCCGCCTTCGGCCTCGAAGCCGGGAGACGGTCCTGCATCTCATCGAGCTCGCGTTGGCAGATGCCGGTGAAGGCCAGCGGAAAGAAC